>DASXDY010000016.1:0-20381 GCA_036490405.1 Candidatus Sulfotelmatobacter sp.
TCGGTGCTGCGGACTTTTTCCGGCTGCACGCTGGCTTCGACTCCAGCGGCGGTGCGGCGGGCGCGGCAGACGAGTTTGAAGGCCCATCCGTCGCGGCGTGCGGTGCGCAGGGCTTGCGGTGTCAGGTGGCGGATGCCGTCGCGGGCGATCTGATCGAGGCGGATCGGAACGTCATTCTCATTCGACAGCATCAATACGTTGACGAGCGCGGCGGTTTTAACGGCGGCATCCCAGCCGTCGATGTCGTGGGTGGCATCGGTTTCGGCTACGCCGAGGGCCTGCGCTTTCTTCAGAGCCTCATCGAACGAAAGGCCCTGCTCCATTTCTGCGAGGATCACGTTGGTGGTGGAGTTCAGAATTCCGTGAAAGCCTTGCAGGCGGATTGCGGGGAGTTGGGGGAAAAGCGAAAAAATGGGAACGCCATCCATCACCGTGGATTCGAAGAGGAAGCTCTTGCCTTTTACTGCCGCAAGGTCGCGCAGTTCGCGATAAGCATAGACGATTGGGCCTTTGTTGGCGGTGATGGCGTGGGCTCCGTGCTCGAGTGCAGCTTTGATGTGAGAGATTGCTGGCTCGCCGCTTTCGATGTTCAGAGAGGTGGCTTCGAAAAGAACGTCGGCTTGGGCGGCTTTCAGCCAGGAATCTACGCCGGCTAAATTCTCCACCACAGAGGGCACAGAGGCCACGGAGGACACAGAGGCCACGGAGGAAACACCGGGCGGCTCGTGGATCGGCGATGCGGGCCAACTTAGGCCGTTTGGATCGGCGATCCATCCCAGACGGCGCGAGGCGATTCCGGTGATGCGGAAGGCGATGGCGTAGCGATCATGGAGGTCCTGCTTCTTTTCTTCCAGCAGGCGAACGAGCGTGCGGTTGACATTGCCAAAGCCGAGGAAGCAGAGATTAAACGTGCGGATGCGATTTCCTCGCGAGGGCTAAGGCCCTGGTCTGATTTGTAAGCACTTAACGCGGCGATGAATCGCCGCTCTTCCGCTATCCCATCACCGTTGTGTGTTCGGGCTTGATCTTGTAGAGCACGCGGACTTCGCCGGGCTGTCCGTAAGGATACTTGTCGACGCCGAGGTACTTTTTCGCGAGCTTGTTAATGCTGTCATCGGCGCCTTCTTCGGTGATCTCGACGACACGGCCGCGAATCTCGAGATAGCGGTAAGGGTTTTCGGGATCGACGATAGCCAGCGAGACGCGCGGGTCGCGACGAACGTTCTTGTCTTTCTGGCGGCCGCGGGCGGAGTTGAAGATGACGTGATCGCCGTCAAAGTCGATCCAGACGGGAGTGACTTGCGGACGGCCGTCAGGCATCAGCGTAGCGAGGTTGGCGAAGGCCCGCTTCTGGAAAAGATCTTTGTACTTATCGGGGATGGCTTGCGACATGAGTGTCTCCGAAATTTGGTCTACAAATTGAAGTTCCAGCAGATTATAGAACGGGAAGCGGGAGAAATCGTTTTTGCGTAATCGGCCAATGAGATTTTGATGGCAATACGACAGCGATCCCCCTTGCGTTTAGAATACTGGGCCTGATTGAATGCGATACCCAACAAGTGAGTTGACGGCAGACAAGATGAGACATCAATACAACTTCAACCTCAGATTTTGGATGATAACCCTGTTTCTGGTTCTAGTCTCTGCCGCAGCCTGTGCGGCTGAACCGGGGCAGAAATATCCGCCGACCATTGTCTTCATGACGGATTTCGGCGTGGTCGACGACTCGGTCGCGCTGTGCCGCGGCGTGATGTATTCGATCATGCCCGAGGTGCGGATCGTGGATCTCACGCACGAGGTGACCCCGTTTTCAATCGCAGATGGAGCGCGCTTTCTGTTTGGCGCGACGCCATATTTTCCGGCGGGAACGACGTTTGTCGTCGTCATCGATCCGACGGTGGGAAGCACGCGCAAGGCGATTGTGGCGCGGTCGAAGCGCGGGCAGTTCTTCGTGCTGCCCGACAATGGCCTGTTAACCCTGGTCGAGCAGCGTGATGGGATTGACGCAGTGCGGGAGATCACGAATCCGGAGTGGATGATCGGAGCCAAGCTTTCTTCGACGTTCCACGGGCGGGATATTTTTTCTCCTGCCGGGGCCCACGTTGCGCGTGGCGACGATTGGACCAAAGCCGGTCCGGAAGTGCCTGTGAGGGATTTGGTGCGGCTCGATATGAAGGCCGCGACAGTGGACGATCGGGGATTGCACGGGACGGTGATTGCGACGGATGGACCGTTTGGAAATCTTGTGACCAACATCAGTGCGGAGGATTTCTTCAAGCTGGGATATCAGCGCGGGCAGGAGGTTCCGGTGAACATCGGCGGACGCGAGATGACGCTCAAGTTCGTGAAAACGTTCAGCGACGTCCCGGTCGGACAGCCACTGCTGTATATCGATTCGAGAGGGCGGCTGGCGATGGCGGTGAATCAGAACAGTTTTGCGGCGACCTATGGGGTGAAAGTGCCTTCGAGGATTGAGATTCCACGGGCGAAGTAAGAAAGGCCCACCTTATCGCTGAAGAAAACGACAAGGTGGGGCAGCCTGATCATTTGAAGCCGAAGGCATAGATTTCTCCAGTGAAGGTATAGACCCAATCTCCTCTGGTGAAATAAACGATGCCATTGGCAACGGACGGTGAACCATTGCCCAGGATGGCCCCGGCGGGATAGCTCCACAGCTCTGCGCCCGTGCTGGCGTTCAAAGCATAGAAGAAGTTGTCGCTCCCGGTGCTGCTCTCGGTTTTGAAATAAACCACCCCGTTGGCTACAGCGGGGGAACCCGAAACCTCACCAGGGGTGAGGAACTTCCAAAGCACGGCCCCGGTGCTGGCCTTGAATGCGTACAGGTACCCGTCGTCGGAGCCGACATAGACGATACCTTGCGCGATCGCCGCCGAGCCGGAAATCTGCGCTCCGGTGGTGTAGCTCCACACGAGCGCTCCGGTGTTAGCGTTCAACGCATAAAACGTGCTGTCAAGGGAGCCGATGTAGACGATGCCGTTTGCCACCATCGGAGTGGTCTGCATTTGGCTGCCGGTTGCAAAGCTCCAAATCACCGCTCCAGTGGCCGCGTTCAGCGCATATACGCTGTTGTTCTCGGAGGAGAAGTAAATCACGCCATTCACCACGGCGGGTGCGCCCCAGATCTGGACACCGGTGTTATAGATCCACTTTACCGCGCCTGTCTTTGCGTCCAGCGCATACATGCGGCCGCCCCAATCGCCGCAATACACCACGTTATTGGCCACGGTCGGTGTGGCATACGATCCGTTGACGGTAGGGTAGCTCCACAATTCAGTGCCGGTGCTGGCGTTGACGGCATAGATTACGCCGGGGACACCGGGGTACACCGAACTGAAATAAACCACGCCGTTCACCACGGAGGGCGACGAGTATATCCAACTGCCGGCCTGGGTGAAGAAGCTCCAGAGCGGGGCGCCGGTGGTGGCATTGAAGGCGCGCATATAGCCGTCATAGTCGCCGGCATAGACCACGTTGTTCAACACGGCTGGCGAGGAATATATGGGAGCGCCCGAGTAGCTCCATTTCAGTTGCAAATGCTTAGCGGTGTTGATCCCGAGTACCGTCTCGTAGGGGTTCCAGCGATGGAAGTTGGTGCGGGTGAATTCGCTCCAGTTGTTAGCGGGAGTGCCTGCCGGCTTCTGGGCAAATGCCCCGGCTGCAAGACAGACGAACAGAATCAGCATTGAGACGCGAATGCGTGTCATGACGAACCTCCAATAGATTTTGAAATGACTTGACTTGCCAGGCCCGTCGAAAGTTCGGTCGAATAGAGGGAGGCGCGACGGGGGGAGACGACCGAACAGTTTGACTCTCTCACCGGCGGAACCGTGTGTCAAGTCGAGGGAATCTGGCACTTGAGTGCGCCCCTCGTTGTACTGTGTTCTGCCGCGGTTCTGTCGCGAATGGATGCGTTGGCCTGCTACACGTTCATTGCGACTCGCGGGATTATCGCGCACAGTAGCGCTTCGAATGTAGACTTCACCCGCTCTCCAGTTTCCATAACTTCAGCGTGGGAGAGCGGCTGGTCGAGGATTCCTGCGGCCATGTTGGTTACGCATGAGATTGCCAGAACGCTCATCCTCATGTGGCGGGCGGCAATGACTTCCGCTACCGTCGACATGCCTACGAGATCGGCCCCGATGCGGCGGAGATATTCGATCTCGGCCGGGGTTTCATAGCTGGGGCCCAGCAGTGCTGCGTAGATTCCCTCATGCAGCATGAGGCTTTGCTTCTCGGCCTCTTCGCGCGCGATCTCGCGGCAGGCACGCGAGTAGGCCTGCGTCATGTCGGGAAAGCGGACGCCGAAGCGGTCATCGTTCGCGCCCACGAGAGGATTCGTTCCCTGCAAATTGATGTGGTCGCGAATGAGCACTAATGCGCCCTGCGAATAGCCAAGATTGATGCCACCGGCGGCGTTGGTGAGGATGACGGCGCGGATACCCATGCGGGCAAAGACGCGAATGGGGAAAGCGACTTCCTGGGCGGAATATCCCTCATAGAGATGTACGCGGCCCTGCATTGCCGCGACGGGCACGGTACCGGCGTTGCCGATGACGAGGCGCCCGGCGTGTCCGATGGCGGTGGATTGTGGAAAAGAGGGAATTTCGGCGTAGGCGATGGCTGTGGCGTTCGTGAGGGAGTCGGCGAAAGCTCCCAGGCCGGAACCAAGCACAAGGCCGATGGTTGGGCGAAGGGAAGCACGCTTCAGGATGAGGTTCGCGGCGGCATCGGCAAGCGTGAATTGATCGGTCATAGTTTGTTGTAGAGACGTCGCGAGCTACGTCTCTACGGCAAGATGCTACAAGTCCCCGTCGGCCAGGTAGCGGCCATGTCCGTTGCGATCGAGCCAATCATACAGAAACGTCTGGTAGAGATACGACGCGACGATTTCTTCTCCGAGTTCGTGCGTGTCGGTGCAGACAAATGGCAGCCGAAGGCCCGTTAGAACGGCGATGAGCGACTGCGTAATACGGTTTGGATTGGCCGCGCGATACGGGTACTCGGACTTGATCTCTGTAAGCGATGCCGTGACCACGAGCAGGCTGTGGGGTAACTCGGCCATGCGGCGAAGGCGATTGATAAAGACGGAGCGGTTCGAGGTAAACGAGCAGATCAAATCGGCGAGGTCTTTGCGCTCGACGACGCAGGAGTCTTCCATCCCGGCGACGGAATAATCGCCGAGCTTAAGGGCGCGATGCTCGACCTTGGCAAACCATCCCCTGAAGCGGCGGAAAGAAAGCGGATTTTGCTCGCGCGTGTCGATGACTGCTACGGGTAGCGGAGTGCGCAGCTGAGTGCCGCCACGCTGGGCGAGGACGGGAAGCGGAGGATGGGTGACGGGCGAAGGAGTCGCCGTCCATTGCAATGGCGAGGGAATCAATGTGCGCTTGCGCGGCATGCCGTTTCAGAATCTCTTTTCAAATTCGTAGAAAGCCAACTCCAGCTTCCACTGTTCGCGGGCGCGCTCGCTGGCTGCGAGGAAGTCGCGGCACGGCGCCAGCGGCATGGCTTTTCCCGGACGTTCGTTCGCGCAAACCGCCACCATGCGAAACGATCCCTGAGTTCCGGCCCACAGGCTCTCGCCCGGAATGAAGGCGTGTTCCAGGCTCTGTCGCGTCATGCGCTTCAATTCCGGGTATGACAGATGAAAGCCCTGCACGGCGCGCAGATATTCGTGCGTCATATCGGAACGGGCGACGCCTTCGTCGTCGGTCGAGATTGCGGTGGGCACCTCGTATTTCATGTAGGCATGCAGCGGGTGATCGTCGCCGCTAACGCCCAGAATCTGGTCGTTGGAGGTTAGGTTGATTTCGACCAGCACGTGGCGCGCGGCCATTTCCTTCAATAATCCGATGGCATCCTTTTCCAGCATGACAGACGCGCCATGCCCGATGCGCTCGGCGTGTCCCCGCTCGATCGAAGAGCGGATGTGGAAGCTGAGATCTTCCGGCTTGACCAGTCCTGCTGCCAGTTCGCCGGCATGCAGCGCGATGTGAACCATAGGATACACGCCGTGAAGGTAATCGAGCATCGCCATGTGCTGGTTAAAGTCGTGAATGGGTACGTACCAGTCTTCGGGCATGACGAGGTTGAGGCCGACGAAATGTGGATCGGCCGAGGCGAGTTCGAAGCCGAGCACCATTTGCGCGAAGACAGATTCGCGTGGCAGGCCGCGCAGGACCTGATAGAGATAGCGGATTACGACGTTGCATCCCTGATCGGCGCTTGCCGTGCCACACTTCATTTCGCCGCGAGAGTGTTCCTCATCATGGGCGAGAGTCTTGCTTGTCGCAGCGGCAATCTCTTTGAGCCCTGCGGCGAGAAGTTGGCCGCGCATCTTGCCGAAGTCGTCGTTCCAGCCGAGTTTTGCGCCGAGCTGGGCTGAGGCGCGTCCGTCGGCGGTGTGCATGAATTCGATGTACTGCACGTGCTCCTTCGCGGCACGGTTCACAATGCTGGCAACGGCCTCGGCGACGTGATTGTCCGAAGCCAGCGAGAACTTGCCGAAAGTGGCAAAAAAGTGGTCATGGCCGGACTCGTCCTCCTGGCGCCAGTTGCGCATGGACCAGGCATCGACGATCTGGTTGTAAAGGATGTGATCGTCGTAGGCGCAGCGGATGGCGGGGCTGGGGGTGTAGTGCTGGCAGTCGTCGCAGGGAGGAGCCATCAGACGCGACGTGGTGCGGTCCACGCATAAATTGTCGGAGGACGCGAAGTCGATGAGGTCTTCGGCATAAATCGCGCCGCCCAGATGGTTATGAAGGTCTCCACCTTTGGGAACGTCGTGCAGGAAAGCAAGCAAGAGAGGTGGCTGCGAGCGGATGGAGTCGAGATAACGGGCGGTTTTCTGCTCGGCGGTTTGAGCGAATGCGAGAGATGACAGCAGGAAAATTGAGATCGCGCGCGTAGTTCGGAGTGGCATCGGGAATTCTGCATTGTAATGGGAGCGTTGTACGGGTGCCAGCGTTACAAGCACGACGGGGGCTAAAGCCCTACTCCTGTTGTCCTGCTAACGCGGCCCTGAAGGGCCGCTCTTCCACGCCGCTCTTCCACGCCGCTCTTCCACGCCGCTCTTCCGCGCCGCTCTTGCACGCTGCTCTCGCACGCGGTCGGCGATTCTTTCACGCCGCTCGCCTACGATCACTCTGCTACATTAGTTTTCCTATGCCACAAGGGTCTTCCAGGCCGTTCCGGGGGTTTGCCAGCGATAACAATGCCGGGGTGCATCCAGAGATCGTCGATGCGATCGTGCGCACCAATCGGGGCCACGAGATTGCTTATGGCAACGACGACTACACGCGCTCGGCGGTCGCGAAATTCGAAGAGCACTTTGGACCTGGAATCGCCGTTTACTTTACGTTCAACGGAACGGGCGGCAATGTGCTGGGATTGCAGGCGCTGTGCCGTCCGCACCAGGCGGTGCTTTGCAGCGACTACGCGCATATCTACACCGACGAATGCGCCGCACCCGAGAAATTCCTGGGAAGCAAGCTGATTCCATTCGCGCATCAGGATGGCAAGCTCACGCTCGACGGGGTGCGACATGGCTATCACGGGATCGGCGATCAGCACCACGTCCAGCCAAAGGTAATCTCGATTACGCAGGCCACGGAGATGGGCACGGTTTACTTTGCGGAGGAAATTCGAGCGCTGGCGGAGTTTGCGCATGAGCGCAAGATGTTTCTGCACATGGACGGCGCGCGCATCGCCAATGCCGCCGCGAGCCTCGGCCAGACGCTGCGCCAGGCCACGCGCGATCTCGGCGTGGATGTGCTGACATTTGGCGGTACGAAAAACGGGATCATGGGCGGGGAGGCGGTGGTGTTCTTTGATTCTGCGTTGAGCCAAGACTTTGTCTTTCTGCGCAAGCAGGGCATGCAACTGGCATCGAAGATGCGCTTTATCGCGGCACAGTTCGAGGCGCTGCTGAGCAACGATTTGTGGCAGCGCAGCGCGCAACATGCGAATCGCATGGCCCGGCTGCTGGAGGCAGAGCTGAAAAGCATCCCCCAGGTCAGGATCGTCTGGAAAGTTGAGTCCAACGGCGTGTTCGCGCAGATTCCGCGAGAGACGATCGAGAGGATCAAGGCCCGCTATTTCTTTTACCCGTGGATCGAGGAGGAGTGCATTGTGCGCTGGATGTGCTCGTTTGATACGACGGAAGAAGACGTTCGAACGTTCGCAAAGTTTGTGGCGCAGGTGGTTGGCGGCGGCTAAGGTCGCGGGAAAAGGGCGATCTGTGTTGGCCGGACGGGCAGCGCGGCTGTCCCTGCACGCCTTCATAGCCTCTTGCCGGCTATTGCTTTTTGATGTGGCATTGACTAGAGTTTCGGCATTCCTCCAGCCGCAGTGTGGGCTGGCCGCTCGGTCCCAGGAGTTCGCATGATTCGGAAGTATGCCGGCGTTTTCGCCCTTCTGATTTCGGTAGCCGCGCTGTTGAGCCTCGGCAGTTGCGCGCGCGGCACATCGCTCACGGGGATCACCATTCAGCCCAACAGCGGCACGTTTGGCGGCGTCGACCCAGGCCTGCAAATTCAGTTCAGGGCATTTGGTACCTACATTCACCCTCCCAAAACGGTGGACATTACAAATCAGGTCAACTGGCAGTCGAACGTCGCTCAGGTAGCGCAAGTCACGAGTGCCGGAATCGTCTCCCCGAATGCGAATTGCGGCACCGCGCAGGTTTTTGCCGAGATGCATGATCACGACAACGATATTGTGAGCAACCAGGCGACGATCATTGTTGAGGGGCCTGCCAACGAGGGATGCACTCCGGCTGGAACGCAACCGCTGGTTACCATCAGCTTCGCGGGGTTGGGCACTGGAATGGTTACAGGTTCGGGCGTGAGCTGTACTTCGCCGACAGCGTGCAGCTACCAGTTCATGGCAGGAACAACGCTGACTTTGACCGCCTCGGCGACAGGATCGTCGACATTTGGCGGTTGGAACAACTGTAACTCGACCAGCGGCACCAACAACGAAATTTGCTCAGTCACGCTGGAAAACGATGTGAACCTTACTGCGACGTTCAATTAGCTTGTCGTCGGTTAGGCGCTAGCCGCTACTCGGACCCCTCCAACAGTTTCCCGAGCGTCGGTTTGTGCTTTTCAGGCTTCTTCTTTTTCTCAAGCACAATCTTCTCGGCGGGAGGAGCGCCCACGCGCTCGCGGGCCAGTTCCTTGACTGCGGTCACGGCTCGGAATCGCTTCACTTTTTTCTTTCTTGCCATCGCTTTGTCCTAATGAGGAGTTTACTCTGCGCGTCCGGGCGCGGATGTATACGACTCGGGCACGGTCCGAATGTGCAATAATCTCAGTGAGCTGAGCAGTTGTGTGGTTGGTTCGAGCACGCCGAATCTTATGGAAGAACGCGATTTTTTTGACGAGAAGCAGGAAAAGAAACCGGCTTCGCTGAATTGTCCGCATTGCCACCAATCCGGCGAATATGAAGTGACCTGGATTGTCCGCACCAAGAAGCGCCAGCTTCCGGGACGGGCCGATGAGCGGGACCGAGCGCGTTTCGCCAAATTCCGCTCCTACATGGTCCGCAAAGACGACATGATGGCCTGCAAGAACATGCGCTGCCGCAAGCGCTTTGAACTGACCGGGCAGTCGACGGTGATTACGGAGTAGTCTCCAGGGTGATGGCGGTCAATCGAGGCAAGTAATGCTGAGATTCTGTTGCGTGCTTTGGTCATTGGCGTTCCGTGTGTCGCTCGTCGCTCAAGAAAAGGCCCCTGGAAATCCTGGCTGTGTGTCGTCCACAGGAGCGCCCGAAGTAAGCGCTTGGATTAATTCGACACTGGTCGCCCCCAATCGGCCCTACCACGCATCCGCCGAGCGCGAGAAGCAATTGCGCGATGCCTACGGCAAAATCGAAATCGCAATGCCGCGCTCCGATGTACAGAAAATAATGGGCAAGCCGGATTTCGAGAATGTGCAGGACCTGTCTTCGGCGGGCAGACGTGTTTGCATCATTCAGTGGGGATATATCTTTCGCAAAGACGATACGAATCCGATAAGCCTCCAGGACACAGGCATTTACTTGTCGTTCTCGTCAAAAGACAAGCTGTTTTGGGCGGTCGAGCAGAACCTTGATCTCAAGCCAAAGGGCAGCCCGGCGCAGAAGTGAAGCTTGGATTTGCGTCCCACCCCGGATCAAGTGCCGATACCATCGGGCAGGCGCATTTCCCCCACCGCAATCCGCTCATTTATACTGACAAGTTTTCGTGTGACTCGGCTCGGGTCACCATGCGAAGGAGTCATTTTTCTTGAAAATCCTGGTGTGCATGAAGCAGGTGCCGCAGAAAGACGCGCCGCTCAAGCTGAATGAAAGCGGAACGTGGATCCGCGAAGATGTTTCCTATGAAGTGAACGAACCGGACGCCTACGCGCTGGAAGAAGCGCTGCGCCAGCGGGAGAAGCACAAGGGCGAAGTTGTGGTGATCACCAGCGGCCCGGCGCGGGCGCAGCAGGTGCTGCGCGAGGCGCTGGCCAAGGGCGCGGACCGCGCGATTCATCTTGAAGACGACAAATTCGTGGGACTCGACGCGTTTAATACGGCGAAGGCATTTGCGGCGGCGATCAAAGATGAGCAGTTCGACCTGATCTTCACCGGCTTGCAGTCCGATGACTATGGATACGCGCAGACAGGCGTCATTCTCGCCGAGTTGTTGGGCTGGCCACACGCGACCATCATCATGCAGATCGAAAAGACCGACAGCGGTATCCGCGTGAAGCGGGAACTTGAAGCCGGGTATTTTCAGTTTGTCGACATGCCGACGCCCGCGGTGCTGACGATCCAGTCGGGCATCAACAAGCTGCGCTATGCCACGTTGATCGGCATCAAGCAGGCGAAAAACAAGCCGCTGCGGAAAATCGCGCTGGCAGAAGTGCAATCGGCGATTTCCGAGAATTTGCAAAAAATCGAGAAGCTCTACGTTCCGCAGAAGACGAAAAAGACGGAGCACATTGAAGGGTCGCCGTCCGAGATCGCGAAGAAGCTGGTAGATAAGATGCGCAACGAGTTGAGAGTGCTGTGATCGTGCGGGGCGGGCGCTCTTGCCCGCCTGCCGCGCTGCGCGGGGCGGACAGCCGAGGGCGGCTGTCCTTACATGACTTTGCAACAGGCAAGACAAGCAGGTTCCTCACCGCGCCTTCGGCCCGGTTCGGAATGACAAGGGATTAGGTATTTATGGAAGATACGATTTTAGTCGTCGTTGAGCAGCGCGAAGGCAAGCTGAATCGCGTTTCGTGGGAAACCATCGCGGCCGGGCAGGCCATTGCGGCCGCAACCGGATGGGGGCTTGAGGCCGCCGTTGTTGGCGGCGGGGCGTCGATCGCGAACGAAGTTGCGGCCAAGAAAATTGCGAAGGTCTATGCAATCGAGGCAGCGAAGCTCGAGCCCTATACGCCGGATGCTTTTGCCACGGCGCTGAAGCAATTCATCGGCTCGAAACAGCCGAAGCTGGTGCTCATGCCGCACACGTATCAAGTAAGGGATTTCGTGCCCAAGCTCGCGACTGCAATGGGGCGCACGGTCATCAGCGACTGTATCGGGTTCAAGCACGAGGCGGGCAAATTGCTGTTCACGCGCCAGATGTTCCAGGGAAAACTCGCGGCGGACGTGAGCTTTACCAGCGACGCTCCATGGTTCGCCACATTCCAGAACGGCGCATTTCGGGGAGACAAGGCCGAGGCCGGAGCGAACGCTGCGCCGGTCGAAACGGTGAATGTAGATATCGCCGACGGCGTTATTCGCAACCAGCCGCAGGAAGTTTTCAAGGAAGCCAAGCAGGCGGTCGATCTTACGCAGGCGGAAGTGATCGTCGCCGTGGGCCGCGGAATCAAAGAGCAGAAGAACATCGAGATCGCGAAGCAGTTGGCCGACGCGCTGGGGGCAGATCTCGCCGCATCGCGTCCGATTTGCGATTCAGGGTGGCTGCCCATGGACCGCCAGATCGGGTCATCAGGGCAGACGGTTGCTCCGAAGCTGTATCTGGCACTCGGCATCAGCGGCGCGATCCAGCACATTGTCGGCATGAAGGGCTCGCGCGCAATCGTTGCGGTAAACAAAGATTCCGAGGCGCCGATTTTCGAGATCGCGGACTATGCCATCGTGGGCAATCTTTTCGATATCGTTCCGCCGCTGATCGAGGAAGTGAAGAAGGCGAAGGCTGGTGGATAAAAGCGCCACGGATTCGCGCGGATTTTCACGGATAGATCTCATTCGAATTGTTTGATCCGTGACGATCTGCGCAAATACGTGGTTGGTTTCCTATGTTAATCTTCCGCAAACCGATCGAGGGCGTTGAACGGCCGCAGATGCCGGCTGATGTAGTTATCGTTGGCGGAGGTCCGGCTGGAATGGCTTGCGCGCTGCGGCTTTCGCAACTGATCGACCAGCATAACGCGGCGAATCCTGACGCGCCGCTCAGCAAAGAGAATATCTACGTGCTCGAAAAAGCACGCGAGATCGGGCAGCACTGTTTGTCCGGCGCGCTTCTCGACCCGCGGTCAATGCGCGAACTGCTGCCGGGATTTGAAAAAGAAGCGCCGCTCGACGCGGAAGTCGTAAAGGAAGCCGTCTACTTTCTCACTGAGAAATCGAAGTTCAAATTTCCTATCACGCCGCCGTTTCTTCGCGACCATGGCAACTATGTCATCTCGCTGAATAAATTTGTGAAGTGGCTGGGCGGCAAGGTTGAAGAGACCGGAATCACAATCTTCACCGGATTTGCCGGGTCTGAACTTCTGTTTGAGGGCGATCGGGTGACGGGCGTCCGCACCGACGACAAGGGCGTCGATAAAGAGGGGCATCAGAAATCGAATTTCGAGCCGGGATACGATCTGCAGGCCAAAGTCGTCATCCTCGCGGAGGGCCCGCGCGGATCTCTGACCAAGCAGCTCATCGAGAAATTCGACCTCGCCAAGAATGCGAATCCGCAGACTTATGGCGTCGGCGTGAAAGAACTCTGGGAAGTTCCCTCCGGCCGCATCGCCAAGGGCGAAGTGATTTACACCATGGGCTGGCCGCTAACAACAAAAGAATACGGCGGCGCGTGGATTTACGGATCGAAAGACAATATCGTGTCGCTTGGTTTCGTAACCGGGCTCGACTACGCCGACCCGAGGCTCGATCCGCAGCATGTGTTGCAGGATTTCAAGAAGCATCCGTTCGTGGCGAAGCTGCTCGAAGGCGGCAAGATGATTCGCTACGGAGCGAAATCGATGCCGTACGGCGGATGGTGGGCGGTGCCTCCGGTCGCGGGCAATGGATGGATGATTCTTGGCGACTCTGCGGGCCTGGTCAATTCGGCTCGCCTTAAGGGAATTCATCTCGCCATTAAGAGCGGCATGCTTGCGGCCGAAACCGCGTTCGAGGCGCTGAAGAAAGACGATTCGTCCGCGGCAACGCTCGGCGAGTTCCAGAAAAAAGTCGAATCAAGCTGGATCAAGGAAGAACTCTGGAAGGTCCGCAACCTGCACCAGGGATTCGAAGGCGGCATGTTCGCCGGCATGTTCCACACCGGCTTGCAGATGATCACCGGCGGCCGCGGATTGCGGAACCGCTATCCGGGGCATGCCGGATACGACCGCATGCGCAAGCTCGCCGATCTGCCCGCTGATGGCGGTCCGGAGGAGCATCTGCTGGGCCCTGCGAAGGGCGATGGCAAGCTCACGTTCGACAAGCTCACCGATCTTTATCACTCGGGCACCAAGCACGAAGAAGACCAGCCCTCGCATCTGATCATTCATGACACGGACGTTTGCAATTCGCGCTGCGTGAAGGAATACGGCAGCCCTTGCCAGAATTTCTGTCCGGCAAATGTCTACGAAATGGTCGACGATGCCAGCCAGCCGAACGGCAAACGAATCAGCCTGAATCCGTCGAACTGCGTGCACTGCAAGACCTGCGACATCGCCGATCCGTACCAGATCATCACGTGGGTGCCCCCGGAGGGCGGCGGCGGGCCGAATTACGATGGCATGTGATTAACTTCTCTGCCACGGATTTACGCGGATCAACGCGGATAGATCGAGAAACGAGAGGCTTATGCGAAACAATCTGATCGTGAAGATTGCAGTTCTGCTGATCCTGGTTTCTCCGCTTGTAACAGCTCAGGAACAGACCGTAGCCACTCCCGGCATTCCTACGACAGGTTTCAAGGGTCTTGACGAGTACCGCGCGCGACGGATTGCCGTCTTCACCGACGACTACGGGCAACTGGCGCGCTATCGCGAAGCCAATGCCCAGCTTGCGCCGCCGGCGGCAGGTGAGAAGCGGGTTGTGTTCTTCGGAGATTCCATCACCGACATCTGGCATCTCGACCAGTATTTTCCCGGCAAGCCCTATGTCAATCGCGGCATCGGCGGACAAACTACCTCCCAGATGCTGGTGCGCTTCCAGCAGGATGTGATCGATTTGCATCCCAAGGTTGTCGTCATTCTTGCGGGGACCAACGACATTGCGGGGAACACGGGAAAAATCAGCAACGAAGACATTGAAGCCAATCTCACTTCGCTCGCCGAACTGGCGCGCGTGAATGGAATTCACCTGGTTTATTCCTCAGTGCTGCCCGTCCACAACTACACCGAAAAATCGAAGGACTTTTTTGCGCAGCGCCCGATGGACCGTATCCTCGCGCTGAACGTCTGGCTGAAGGACTACTGCGCGAAGAACAAGATTGTCTATCTCGATTACTTCCCGGCACTGGTGGATGACAAAGGCCTGCTGAAGAAGGACCTTGCCGACGACGGCCTGCATCCGAATGCCGATGGGTTCAAGATCATGGCTCCCATGGCTGAGGCGGCGATTCAGAAAGCGCTAAAATAGTCGTTAGTCCTTGGTCGTTAGTCGTTAGCGCCAACGACTAACCACTATCGACGAACGACTTTGACCCTTCACGACAAATTCGGCCGCGCCATCACCGACCTGCGGATTTCCATTACCGACCGCTGCAACTACAAGTGTGTTTATTGCCGGACGGGAAATGAAGGCGCGCTCTACGGAGACCTGCCGTTTGCCGATTATTTGCGGATGGCGCGGGTTCTCGTGGGGATGGGGATCACGAAAGTTCGGCTGACGGGGGGCGAGCCGTTATTGCGCGGCGGTGTTGTCGATTTCGTGCGAGAGCTGGCGAAGTTGCGGCCGCTGGGGCTAAAGCCCGTTTCTCTCAAGGACTCTGGACGCGCGGCTGAAGGCGCGCTCTTCCACGACCACGAACCGCTCGACATCGCTCTTACCACGAACGGCCACCTCCTGGCCGATCTGGCGAAGCCCCTGAAGGAAGCTGGTCTCAGTCGGGTCACGGTTTCGATGGATGCCGTCGATCCCGACCGCTTCGCCCGAATCACGCGCGTGCCTAACGGATACGATCATGTTCTGGCGGGTATCCGCGCGGCGCGGCGTGCTGGGCTGTGGCCGCTCAAGGTGAACTGCGTGCTGATGCGCGGCTTCAATGAAGACCAGATCATTCCTTTCGGCATGTTTGCGCGCGAAGAAGGCGTGATCGTGCGCTTCATCGAGTTCATGCCGCTGGAAGAGGACCGTTCCTGGTCACCTGCAACCGTGGTGACGCTCGATGAAATTCTCAAGCGCATGGCCGAGTACCGGCCCTTAGTAGAAATTCCACATGCGCGTTCGGAGACGGCGCGGCGCTATCGCTTCGAAGACGGGATTGGTGAGATCGGGATTATCGCTCCGGTTTCGCACCCGTTCTGTGGGCATTGCAGCCGTATCCGCATCACGTCAGATGGCAAGATCCGCACCTGTCTTTTTTCCGTCTGGGACCACGACCTGCATGCGCAAATGCAGCGCGGCGCGAGCGACGAAGAGCTGGAAGAATTTATCCGGGGCGTAGTGGCGAAGAAGGAAGAGCGGCACCACATTGGCGAGCCTGATTTTGTGCCTGCGTCGCGGACCATGGTGCACATCGGAGGGTGAGATATTGTCCCGCGGCGAAATCAACTCAGCGCGATTTATCTGCGACCGTGATAACTAATCAGAACTGTGGGGAGGTCTTGGAAAATGCCTGTGCCGCGGTCGGGTTCGTCGCTGCCAATCGCAAATTCTCGGTTTTGACCTTCTCCGCCGACGACCAGCGACGCGCTTCCTGTGGACGGGCTTGTATAGCGTTCATAACACCAAAAGCGGAACGGCTGGTAAGTTCGATCTAGCAGTGTCCGCAGATCAAGCGAACAGGAATGCGGACTGACGGCGGACAGGTCCTCCGGAGTCCACCATAGGTTCGGCCCCTTACGTGGGTCGCCCTCGATGATAAGCGTGCCACGCTTTTCCTTGGCAGCTCGGACAAAGTCGGGCCACGGCATCACTCGATTTCGTGCCGTCATACCGGCGGTCAGGAGTTTCCTCTTGTGCCTTTCCCACCAGGCGACCAATGGCAGAAAGGGAATGCAGAGCACATAAGCGGCCGCTGCGAGAGCGACTAGCGTACAAGTGACGAATTCCGACCAGGCCGATCTTTCTTCCTTGTTGGGCCTAGGGTCGAAAAGCATGATCATCCCGCTATGCATGCATACATCATACGCTGGTACGAAAAGTTCAACCGAGGGTCAAAGGACTCGGGTAACATCAATTTTGTGAGACGCACCGCGTGGATAGTGCTGGCGTTTGGGGCAGGCGTAGTAATGTCGGTTGCTCAATCGCAGTCTGCATTTCTTGGCTTCGACCGCAACGAGTATCCGGGGGATTCCAATCTTAAACTCCTGAAGCAAACTTTTTCTTACGCCGGCTATTGGCTCAACAATCCTCCGGGAGCCTCGAAAAATACATGGGCGGGGCACCGCCCAGCGGTTGAGTCCGCGGGATTTGGATTTCTTGTGCTCTTCAACGGGCGGCTCTACGCACAGCTGAAAACTGAGGCGCGGGCGCAGATTCTCGGAAGGTCAGATGCGGCGGCTGCGGTGGCATCGGCAAGGCGCGAAGGATTTCCCGAGAAAACAATCATCTTTCTCGATCAGGAGCAAGGCGGCCGCATGCTGCCCGAGCAGAAGGCTTATATCTATGCGTGGGTCGATGGTGTGACGGCAGCAGGGTTCCGCGCGGGAGTTTATTGCTCGGGACAGCCTGCCCCCGATGACGACAATGTGGTGACGGCGGTGGATATCCAGGAACATTCCGGGGAGGTGGCCCCTGAAGAGAACGTCCACCGAAGTCTCCGCGCCAGACGCGATATCACTTATTGGGTCGTTAACGACGCTTGCCCGCCGTCGCCTGGGTGTTCGTTTCGGCCGCCGAGTCCGGCGCGGAGCGGAGTGAGTTTTGCCGAGGTCTGGCAGTTCGCGCAATCTCCGCAGCGTGAGGATGTGGCCGCGCATTGCACGAACTACTCGCGTGGCAACTGCTATGCGCCCGGAGTGGCGGCGCGGGGGCTTTATGTTGATCTGAACGCGGCGAACTCGGCCGATCCCTCCCATGCCCGGACGCGCTAAATCCCAGTTGGCTCATCGCAGGAAATCCGCGGAAGCTTTTCGGTAAGATTCAACGGCGCGATGCGAGACTTCTTCCAGCACTTCCGGCGGGGGGTTGCAGCCGAGTGGATCGCGGCTGCGATGCTGGCCGGAGTTTTTGCAATCTGGAGTTTTGTTCCGGCCTGGCGCACGCTGCGCACCGATTTCCCGAATTATTACCTGGCCGCGTCGCTCTACAGCCGGGGAATTCCGCTGGACCGCGTCTATGAGTGGAGGTGGTTTCAGAGACAAAAAGATCATCTTCAGATCGACCAGCGGCTGGTGGGATTTGCGCCGCATCCGCCGATGTGTGCGCTGCCGGTTCTACCGCTCGCAAGTCTCCCCCCGCTGACGGCGAAGCGCGTATGGCTGATTTTGAACCTGGCATTTCTTGCCCTGGCGTTGTGGCTGTTCCGGAGGACGACAGACCTGCCATGGCGGCGGTTGCTTCTGCTTTGTTTTCTCTGCCTGCTTCCGCTGCGGCAGAACTTCCTGTTCGGCCAGTACTACGTGTTGATTCTGCTTTTGCTTTGTGCCGGCTATTTCGCCGCAGGTCGTGGATGGAAGTTCGCCTCCGGCGCGTGGCTGGCGGTTGCCGCTTCCCTGAAAATCTTTCCCGCGTTTTTTCTGATCCTGTTTCTGCGCAAGCGGGACTGGCGGGCGGCGGCTGGGTTGGTGCTCACGGGGGTGGCGCTGGCCGCGATATCGGTGCTTCTGTTCGGATGGAACGTCCACAAGATTTTTCTGCTGGAAATCCTGCCGCGGGCCATGCACGGAGATCTCGTCGGACCCTACGCCCTGGAATGGAATTCGTTTACCGGCCTGTGCCATCGATTCCTGCTGGCGGAGCCGGAGTTGAATCCAGCGCCCTGGATCAATTCCATTGCCGCTTACTCGATTGTGCAGGCTGCCCTGGCGACTTTTTTCCTGTTCGCGTTTCTGCTTTCGACGGGCGAGAGCGAAACGCGGGAGACGCAGGCCTGGGAGTGGTCGACGTTTCTCGCGCTGCTGGTTGTGCTCTCATCCATGCCGACGGCTTATCACCACTGTGTCCTGATCTTCACCGTGATCGTGGGCGTGGACTTTCTTCTCAAGCGCGGGCGGCACGGGAGCGCAGTGATGCTGGTGATGTTTTTCGCGCTGGCCTGTGCTCCCATGCCGCGGTTCATCTGGCTCAACCTGCAATCACGGCTGGTGGGTGATTTGCTCATTGTTTTTCTGCTGCTGCTGGAGGCGCCCGGCCGCGCCAGTAGACGCGTGCTCAGGTTTGGGTATGCAATGGCTCTCGTGTTTTTCGCGTTTCTGACTTTTTCTAATCTGCGTGCGCTGCACAGCCGCGACGAAGATTTCTCGCGCAGAGTTCCCGTTGCGATCGAGGGCTACGGAACATTGGCAGTTTCCTCGGGGGGAGATCGCCTGTTCCTCGATGAGCTGATGACGAACGGTTATGGAGCGGTTGCGGTCCCCGGCGGAGTGCTGCAACCGCCTTCGGCGAACCAGGACGTACTTGCGGTCAGTGCCGCGCCAGAGTCCGTCTATCTCGAAATTGCGGGCGAACGGTCGCGAATTGTTCGTGTTCCCGCGACCAACGGAGGGCAATCTGGCGTCTCCGACGAAGTAGCGGACGGATACGACCCGGTCGTGTCGCCCGATGGGCATTGGCTCGCGTACCTGACTGATGCCGGCGGAAAAACTGAAATCCATGGGATGAAGGATGGGCATCGCTTGCCCCTGAGTTATTCGGAAAGAACCGGCGACATCCTCGAGATGAGTTTTTCTTCTGATGGAAGCTTGATCTTTGCTTCCGGGGGAGCGGCTGATCCGCACTTGATGCTGTGGGGCTATTCTTCGGGCGCTGCGCGACGCCTGAGCGAGATCCAGGGGGCAGTGAGATTTCCCGCTCTATCGCCAGATGGACGATGGCTGGCGCTCAGCAGGCGGGAATCGGGTTCCTGGCACCTCTTCCTGCACGATCTACAAAATGGCGAGGAAGTGCGGTTCACTTCAGGGGCCTGCAATGCGATTTCGCCATCGTGGGAGAACTCCCATGCTTTGGTCTATGTAAGCGATTGCGGTCGAGACCTGGGCCTGGGAGCGCCTGTCCGGCTGGATCTAAGCAAGTTGGAACTAAGCAAGCCGGAACTAAGCAAGTGAGCATCTCAAAGTGAGCGTCTCAACATGGGCCACTGTTCGTGCGATAAAATAAGTCGATACCGTATGTCTGATCGTACATTCACTCTCGACGAAGCTCAGTCTCTGCTGCCGGTGCTGGAATCGCTCTTGCGCTCGACGATTCATGACAAGCAGGCGATTGAGGAATTCGAGGCCGATCTACAGGCGCTTCAGCAACGGATCTTCCTGAACGGCGGGACCTTCGTGGATGTCGTGCCTATGGCCCGAAAGCGGGCGGAGCGCGCAAAAGCCGAACAGCGCGCGAAAGACGCTTTGGCGGAAATTGATTCGATTGGGGTGCAGGTCAAAGATATCGACATGGGCCTGCTGGATTTTCCCTGCGAGGTGGAGGGCCAGACCATCCTGCTGTGCTGGCGACTGGGAGAGCAATCCATCACCCACTGGCACGGAACGCAGGAGGGTTTCGCCGGCCGCAAACCGATTGATGAGCGCATCGCCAAAGCCAAGAGAGTGAATTAGGTTAAAGCCACGAGGCTCGAGCTATGAGTCGAGTCGCATCCCTTCTCCTGAAAGTCCAATTTTCTCCACTCAAGTTTTGTAAACAGGTTTCTGTAAAATTGTGGGCCTCCGGTGCCTATTGGTTTGGCTCCAGGCTGGAAGCTCGCGGCTCGAAGCTTGCTCTAACCGCCTCATCCCAAATGGTCTACCCCCCGCAACATACCCGGAAGTTCAGTGTTTACATGGGAGGAACGTAAC
>DASXDY010000073.1:0-111272 GCA_036490405.1 Candidatus Sulfotelmatobacter sp.
TCATGGCTGCAATCGCATGGATTTCAGGTGGGATCGACCAAGGGCCGGACAGTCCTGGAATTTTCCGGCTCGGCGAGCCAGGTGCAGGAGGCATTTCATACTTCGATCCACAAATATGTAGTAAACGGCGAGCAGCACTGGGCCAACGCGAGCGATCCGCAGATCCCGAGCGCTTTGGCGCCGGCTGTGGCTGGAGTGCTGACGCTGCATAATTTCATCAAGAAACCGGCGAGCCATCTGAATCCGCAAGCCGTTCCGGCGAAACTAATTCCCGGAAAAAAGCCACAGGTAAGTTTTCCAGAAAGTGGCGGGACAGTGAATGCGCTTTCCCCGGATGACTTTCGCACGATTTACAACATGAATTTCATCAGCGGAATAAGCAGCATCGCTGTCGTGGGGCGCAGCAATCTGTACAACGGCGGTCAGGACGTAGGCAACTTTCAAAGTGTGTTCGAAGGAGGACAAGGAATCTTTTACATCACCGTGAATGGTCCGGATCCGGGAGACTTGGGCGGGGGCGAAGAAGCGGAAGCCACGCTCGACACAAGTTGGTCAACGGGGCTGGCCCCGAACTCAACCATTACTCTGGTCGTGTCCGCGACCACGGATACCACAGACGGAATCGATCTGTCGGAGGTTTACATCATCGAGCACGATGTGGCCGCGATCATGACGGAGAGTTTCAGCGCATGCGAGCTGTATGCGACCGATGCGCAGCTGGCGGGACAGAGTGCACTTGCCGAGCAGGCGGCTGCGGAGGGTATCACGTACATCGTTTCGACCGGAGACGACGGAGCGACCGGATGTGACGATCCGAATGTTGCTCCAGCCAGCTTTCCGCCTTCGGTGAACTACCTTGCCTCTACGGCCTTCACAGTTGGCGTTGGTGGAACGATGTTCAACGAGAATGGCAACCAGAGCAAGTATTGGACATCGACGGCGCCAATCTCTGAAACAGCGCTTTCCTATATTCCTGAGAACGTATGGAACGAGAGCAGCCTATCGAACGGATTGTGGGCCGGCAGCGGCGGCGCGAGCGCGGGGAACATTCAATCGGGCGCTGGCACGACAGGTGGCGTGCCCAAACCTAGCTGGCAGTATGGCGTGGCTGGCATTCCGTCGGATTCAGTCCGTGACCTTCCGGACGTGTCACTGACAGCCGCTTCACATGACCCCTACCTACTGTGCTTGGAGGGTTCATGTACTCCTGACAGCAATGGATTCATCTATGTTTACTTCATCAGCGGTACTTCCGCTTCCGCGCCGTCATTTGCGGCGATCATGACGAATGTGATCGGCAGCGGGCGGATAGGCCTGCCGAACTACATTTTGTACCGCTTGGCTGCAACGCAGGCCGCCTATCCTGCGCAATGCAACGGTTCGAATACCTCCGCTTTTCCCGATGCCAGTTGCATATTTAACGACGTGACAGTTGGAAACAATGTGGTTCCGGGAGAAACAGGAACGGACTACCAGGCCGGCAGCGGCTACGACCTGGCTACCGGGCTTGGATCACTGAACGTCACCAATCTCGTCAGTCAGTGGAATACGGTTACGTTTAATCCAACCACGACGTCTATTTCTCTGGGAGCTTCGACGATCACGCATGGATCTCCGATGCCTTTTACGATCACAGTAACGCCGAACAGCGGGACGGGTGTCCCGACGGGAGATACGTTCCTGTATGCGGAAAACTCGGCGCTGCCCACTGCCTTCGGGGCATTTACCTTAAGCGGAGGCTCGGTTTCTTCCTCTACCAGGGGCTTACCGGGAGGCAGCTACTTCGTGATTGCTAACTATGGCGGCGATGCGACTTATGCCCCGAGCATGTCTCAGCAATCCGGCATTTTTACTGTGAGTCCTGAGCCCAGCACCACGAAGGTTTCAGTTCTGACTGCTGACCAGAACGGAAACGCTATTCCGTTTACCGGCGGGCCATTCGGCAGCTTTGTCTATCTCAGAGCGGATGTCGCTGGGCAATCTAGCCAGGGTTTCGCAACTGGAAGCGTAACTTTCACCGATAGTTTCGGAGCCATTCCAGAAGGCGGCATGTTCGCATTGAACAGCCAGGGCAACACTGCCACTCCGAACGGCGTTTTCACTTTCGATGCCGGCACTCATACAATCTCAGCGAGCTACAGCGGCGATCCCAGCTTCAACCCGAGCAGCACCACCCAAAGCCAGACGTTCACGATCACTCCCGGCTTCCTTGCGACGGTTCCTTCGGCGCAATCAACCGTGGTTGTCACCGCGCCAGGAGGGTCGGGAGTAACATCAGTGAGCGTATCCAATTCCAGCGGATTCAATGGCACGATTGCCCTGACCTGCTCGGGCCTTCCATCAGAGGCAGCCTGTGTGTTTTCGCCCAGTTCGATCGTGGCGAATGGGTCCGCCGCTACAGCAACGTCGTCGGTCACTGTGACGACAAAGGCTGCTACTGCCGACTCCAGGTCCCCGAACATCAAATTCTTTGCCGCAACCTTTGTGATGAGCTTTGGGCTGCTTTTCTCAGGAGTGCTGCTTACGGGAAAGCGACGGGGCACTTCTGGTTTAGTTCTCGTGTTTCTGCTCCTGCTGCTTACTATTGTTCCGAGCTGCGGCGGAAGTGGTGGCGGTGGTGGCAGCAAAGGCCCACCTCCCGATTCCGGGACGCCGACAGGTACGTCTCTCGTAACAGTAACCGCTACGAGCGGAACGACGGTCAGTACGACGGGATTTGAACTGGTAATTCAATAGCGGCAACGGTGATTTCGATCTCAAATTGGGCATTCCCTGCGTTCAAGCGTCGCGCCGATGTGGTGTACGATTTAGTCGAACACCATGTCCATGAAACTTTCTGCCATCGCTGCGGCTCTGAACCTGCGCCTCGAAAACGGCTCTCCTGACACCGAAATCACCGGCCTGAACGGAATCGATCAGGCCGGGCCGGGTGAGCTGACATTCGTTTCCAATCCCAAGTACGCCTCCGCGGCACGGAAAACCCGGGCGTCTGCCGTCATCGTGGCCGAAGACTTCCCTGCTATTCCGGCAGCCATGCTGCGGGCGAAGGATCCGTATCTGAGTTTTGCTCAGGCCCTTGAACTTTTCCATCCGCCGCTTCGCTATGCGTCGGGAGTGCATCCGACGGCGGTGGTGCATGAGAGCGCTAAAATCGGCGCCGGTGCGCATGTTGGGCCGTATGTGGTAATTGGCGAGAACGTCGAGATCGGCGATGATGCTGTGCTCCTGGCGCATGTTGTCATCTACCGGGGCGTGCGGATTGGCGACAACTTCTTTGCGCATGCGCATTCGGTAGTCCGCGAGAATTGCCGCATCGGCAACAGCGTTCTCTTGCAGAATGGGGTGGTCATTGGCGCCGACGGATTTGGATTTGCCAAAACCGCCGAAGGAAAGTGGTACAAGATCCCGCAACCAGGGCCCGTGGTGATCGACGACGATGTGGAAGTGCAGGCAAATTCCTGTATTGACCGCGCCAGCGTCGGAGAGACTCATATTGGGCGCGGGGTGAAGGTGGACAATCTTGTACAAGTAGGCCACGGGTCGCAGGTGGGTGAAGACGCGCTGCTGTGCGCGCAGGTTGGACTCGCCGGGTCAACCGAGATCGGCAAGCGGGTGATTCTTACTGGACAGGTGGGCGTGGTTGGACACTGCAAGGTCGGAGACAATGCGATCGTCACACCGCAAAGTGGAGTTGCTGCCGATATTCCGGCCGGGGCGCTGGTCAGCGGCGCGCCTGCCGTCGATCACCGGGCCTGGCTTAAGTATTCAGCGATCCTGCCGCGCTTGCCCGAAATTGCTCGGGCGGTGCGGAGCAAGGCAAAAACTTAACCACCGGGAACACAGGGGATCACAGGGAAAACGCGCTTCCTTTGTGTCGCCTGTGGTGAACGCTTTTTCCCTGTATTCTTCCGGCAGGCCGCTTTCGATCACGGACCGTACTTTTTCCATCAGGGATTCTCGCGTACCGAAATCTTCCGGCTGAATCGGCGGATGGAAGATTACCTTCACCAACCCCGGCTTGATCGCAAACCTACCCTTCGGCATCGCGTAGTGCGTGCCCAATATCGTCATCGGCACAATCGGAACGCCGCACTCCATCGCCAAATAAAACGGACCTTTCTTAAACGTGAGGAGCTTGCCATCGAACGAGCGCTTGCCCTCGACGTAGATCGTCATGTTGATTCCCTGCTCGACCACGGCCTTGGCAGTTCGTACGGCGTCGATGCCCGCCTCGCGATTGCCCCGGTCCACCGGCACGAGCGATGCCATGCGCATCGCGTAGCCCAGGATCGGTGTCTTGAAGAGTTCCTTTTTCACCATCACCGACGTGCGGCCGGGGACCAGCGGAATCTGGATCGGCGGATCGAGGTTCGACACGTGGTTCGTCATAAAAATGTAACTGCGGGAGTGGTCAAACCGGTCGAGACCGGCGGTTTCGATGCGCACCCCGGTGAGGCGTACTCCAGTGATCGCACCCCAGGTGAAAAGCTTGTAGAGAACGCTGACATCCCCCGTAAGCAATCTCCACGAGAAGCCGATCAGCGCGGCGAACGGCATCGCGACCGCCCAGAAGACCAGCATGACCGTGGTGCGGATCATTTGGCCTGTGCTCCCGCGGGCAGAGCGTTTTCCGCTTCCCCTTTCAACCAGGCCGCGCGGCGGGTGTGTTGTTCCGATGAAACATGATCGATGTCTTTCACCTCATATGAAATCTCCTGACGGCTGCCAACCTTCCATCTCAATTCCTGCTCAACGCCGCGCCGGCTGCGGACCCGCACATCAACCGTATCGCCGGCTTTCAGGCGCGCCAATTCCTGGCGGGATTCCTGGCCCGCGGGCTTGCCCTGAAGCTCGATGATTGTGTCGCCTGCCCGTAAGCCGGCGCGCTCTGAATCAGAGCCAGACGTGACGGCCACGACCGACATTGGCCCATCAAAATTGCGCGAAGCCACAAAGCCCGCATCCGCGACGCTGTTGCTGATGGCTTCCACGCGCAGACCGACGGAACGCAGAAAGTTATCCCAGGGAATTTCCTCGGTTCCAGCGACGTATTTGTCGAAAAACCATCCCAGGTCGGCGTGACTGACGGCTTCCGCTGCCTGCCGGACGCCATTTGAGTCATCAAAGAATTTGCCCTTCTTCGCGTAATTCGCGTTCATCCACTGGAGCACTTCGCGCAGCGAAGCCTGGCCGCGGCTGGCGTCGCGCACGGCCAGATCGAGCATGATGCCGAGCAATTCCCCTTTGTTGTAGTAAGAGATGCTGCGTTCGGGCCGGCGGTAGTATCCGAAGCCTTCAAGCCATGCATCAAGGCTGGAGTCTTCCGCCGACTGGGTGAGATGCGCCGGGCGGCGTTGCAATTCGGCAATTTCTGCGCCGAGGGCATCGAGATATTGACGCTCGTCGATCTGTCCGGCGCGCAAGCGGATGATCCCCTCCGCCGTGCTGGTGACTCCTTCGCTGAACCACAGAGCGCGCGTGTAGCTTTCTTTTGTGTAGTCGATGGGCTCAAGGGTCTGCGGGCGGATGCGCTTTACATTCCAAAGATGGAAAAATTCGTGAGCCGTAACGGCGGTCAGCGCGTCCATGCCAGATTTCATCTGGTCGGCGCTGATGTCGATCGCGGTCGAATAAGCGTGTTCCATTCCGCCGCCAGCCGGCCCGCGGGGAAAGTGATAAATGAATGTGTAGGTATCGAAAGGCCGGTCGTTCATCCAACTGATCGCCGCGGCAGTGATCTTGTGCAGTTCGGTGACGACTGCCGCTGCATCGTAGTCAGCCGGATCGCCATCGATGACGACGCGGAAGTGCCCTCCGGCTTCGTCGAAGTCGGATTCCTGGAAGGTTCCCATCTCGACCGGGGAATCGACCAAACGATCGTAATTCTCCGCGAGATACGTCCCGTCCTGCGATTTCAGCGGTGATGCGATGTGCCAGTCCGCGAGGAGCCGGTTGAAATGAATTTCCAGAGGAGCATTGCGCGCATCGGTCTCATACATGAGAACCTGCGCCAGGTTGAGAAACGCATGATGCGAATTCAGTTGCGCGCCGAACGGGCCGGGCGAGTCAAGGTAGATCTGATAGTCAACGATTGCGCCGGCGGCCGCTCCCGTAATCCGCCAGAGTCCCTGATGGATCTCATGTACCTCAAGCGTCTTGCCGGAGCGGTCCTTCGCTCGGATCCAATTCACGTATTGGGCGAAGTCACGGACCTGATAGAGGGCATTCCAGACTGGGAGCTGGAGGTCGCGATCGGCGGCTCCCGGCGGCAACATGATCTGAACTTCGGCGAGATGTTGTTCAGGCGATACGAGAGACACGGTGTAGCTGATCTCCGATGCCGCTGCCAAGGTACTTGCGCCGCACAGAACAAGAATGGCGAGGAGTCGGACTTTGGGCTTGGAAAGTTCAAGAGAGAGTTTCATTGTTTGGTTGCGAAGTCGCGGAGGCGCGCTGGAAGCTTCTCATAGATGCCGCCGAAACCTCCGTTGGAAAGTATTGCCACGACGTCTCCACTGCGCAGTTCCGGCGCGATGGTTTGAATAATTGCATCCGCATCGGCCAAAAGCCTTGCTGGACGTCCGTTTTGCTTGATTTCGGCCGCGAGCTCCGGTAATTCGAGTCTTTCGTTTTCCGGGACTGTTTCCGAACGAAACACATTCGCAACTACGATCTCATCGGCCTGGGCCAGGCTGCGCGCCAGATCACTTTGCAATATGCGTCGGCGCAACGTGTTTGATCTCGGTTCGAGAATCGCCCATAAACGCGCTCCGGGATAGCGCGCCCGCAGCGCCTTGAGCGTGCCTGCAATCGCAGTGGGATGGTGGGCAAAATCGTCAATGATGGTGACGCCATTGACCTGAGCTTTGACTTCGAGTCGGCGCTTTACGCTCTTGAAGCTCGATAACGCGGCAGCGATAGTTTCTTTTGAAATTCCACACGACGATGCGAGAGCAGCCGCGGCAGTGGCATTCCACACGTTGTATTCGCCGGCCAAGGCGAACTCGAACTGAGTCCAGGGCTTGCCATCGCGAAGAACATTCCAGGAGGTCCCTGCCGAACCAAGGTCGAGATTCGTGACCCGCCAGTTGGCATGCTCGCCTGCTCCATAACGCTCGACCGGACAGAACGCCTTGGCGACACAGCGCTCCAGGCTGGGGCTTTCGGATGCCCCTCCGGCAGCGCCATCGAATGCAATCACGCGTCCGCGGCTAGGAATCAGGTTGACCAGCCGCTTGAATGCAGTTTCGACAGCATCGAGATCTTTGTAAATGTCGGCATGGTCAAATTCGACAGAGGTGAGAATAATCGAATGCGGAAAGTAGTGCAGGAACTTGGGGCCTTTATCGAAAAAGGCCGTGTCATACTCATCGCCTTCGATGATGAAGTGTTTCCCCGAACCGAGGTGGAAGCTGGATCCGAAGTTTTCCGCGATCCCCCCGATCAGGAATGAAGGGTCCAGGCCAGCCGAATGAAAGATCCAGGAGAGCATCGATGTCGTCGTCGTCTTTCCGTGCGTTCCCGCGACGACCAGCACTTCCCTGCCACGCAGAAATTCGTCGTGCAGCAATTGCGGCAGCGAGCAAAACGGTATTCGCTGATCGAGCACGTATTCCAACTCGACATTGCCGCGGGACATCGCATTGCCCACGACGATCAGGTCCGGATGGGGCTGAAGATTCTTTGCGTCGAAGGGTTGCGCGACGGGAATGCCCAGATCGCGAAGGAAGTCCGACATCGGAGGATATGCGGCGGCGTCGGAGCCCGTCACGTGAAATCCACGTTGTTTCAGCATTCCCGCCAGCGACGCCATCGCGGTGCCGCAGATACCGATGAGATGAATGTGCTTTTTTTTCTGATCCATCACAGGATGTCACGGTCCATCGCAGAAATGACAGTGTATCGAGTTTTCAGGACAGCGGGGAATTACTGGCGTGGAACCGGCGTATTGGCCGCAATCCGGATTTTACTTCTTGAACAGATTCTCAAACGCCTGCCGGGCGTCCTTGGGTTTCAGGCTTGCCGGAGTCGACGTTTCCTTCTCGCGGGTTACGCGAATCTCAAAGAGCGCGCATTCGTTACGCGCGTCTTTTCTGGCAATTCGCTCCTTCACCGGCTGCATGCACTCGAAACGGCTGCCCGGATCGAAGTATGTACATTGCTTGCAGGAATGAAGTTCGAAGGCGCACTTGGGACATTTGCCGTCGCTGGGAATTCCCTGCAAGACCGTGCCGCACTGTGCGCAACGGGAAACGGCGCGCGTTCCCGGCATGTTGACCGGGCGAGGCCCAAAGGAGTTATCGTGTCTGGACGGCGGAGCGGCGCCCGGGCCGGATCTTTCTGGCGCGCGCTTGCGATCGTCATCCCGATCGCGGTCCTGATATCCGTGTTGACGGTATTTCGCCACACTATCCTTCCCAGCACGTGGCAGTTATTCTGCACCCGCGCTGCTCCGCTGGCAAGTACTGGCGACGTTGCGTCACCAACTGGCCCTGCCGCGACTGCCAGCCGCTAGAATAGTCCTATGATTCACGAGATCATTACGGTTGGGCCGCTTCAGTGCAATTGCTCAATTATTGCGGACGAATCCACGCGCGAGGCCATGGTCATCGATCCGGGCGATGACATCGGCAATGTTCTCGCCCTCGTGCGCAAGCATCATCTTCAGGTGAAACAAATCGTGATTACCCACGCGCACATCGACCACGTGGGCGGCGCGATGAAGCTGCGGGCAGCGACTGGCGCACCGATTCTACTGAATCAAAATGATTATGAGCTGTTGAAGATGCTCGACGCGCAAGCCGCGTGGATCGGAGTGGCCGATCCGGGGACGGTTGAGATCGACCATAGCATTTCCGTGGGAGACAAAATTTCGGCCGGTTCCCATACGGCGCAAGTCTTGCACACGCCCGGACACACCGAAGGCAGTATTTGCCTTTACTTTCCTGTCGAGCGAAAGCTGGTTGCGGGAGACACCCTGTTCGCCGGCTCGATCGGCCGCACCGATCTTCCGGGCGGATCTATGCAAAAGATTTTGCGATCTCTGCATGAGACGCTGATGGAATTGCCGGACGAAACGGTCGTCGTGCCGGGCCATGGCCCTCTCACCACCATCGGTGACGAGCGCGAAAGCAATCCCTTCCTGGTGAAGCGCTAGATGGCTCCAGAAAAACGAAACGGCGGAAACAATCCGCCGTTCCCATCGTTCCGGCACTGATTTAGCGGTGATCTTCGTGGTCGTGGCGCCACTTCCAGTAATCCTCCTGGCGCTTCTTGTTGAGTTTCCCGTAGTCTACGTATTTCTCGTGCCGCTCTTCCAGCCACCGGCGGTAAGCCTCGTCTTCATGCGCGTCCCAATTGCGATATTGCTTGTGGGTGGCGTCATACACCCGGCGCTCGTGCATCTCCTGCTCGCGCTTTTCATGCTCGTCTTGCCCAGCGGGAGTTGCAGACAGCGCGAGGGGCGCGGCGAGCGCCACAGATAAAACCAGGGAAGAAACAAGAGTTTTCGTTCGATGCATTGATCCTCCTGTGAGTCGTTGCTCTGATGCCGCGGGAGTAAACCAGGTTGGAGCGGAAATGGAAAGCGACGATCCGCCGACCACCGGAGCGAGCCCAAACGAACACTATGCTTTGAAGTGGTCGAGCACGCACGAGACTCCCTGCTGAAACTCGGTCGGATTTCCGATCAGGCTCAAAATCAGGTATCCGTCATTCGGGAAATCGTAAAAGTGGCCGGGATGCACAAGCACGGAGTGCTCGCGGACGAGTGCGACGGCCAGTTCTTCGTCTGAGCAGATCACCGGAACCCGTAGCACCGCATACCAGCCACCCTCGACGATGAATCTTTCACATGTTTTCTGGGAAGACAGTTGACGATCCAGTTCTCTCAGATTGGTCTCCACACGTCGCAGAAGCTGCTCCTGAACGCGCGTTTTCCCTTCCAGCAAAGTTGGGAGTGCCCACTGAACCGGGGCATTCATCGAAAGGTATGTGTCGGCGATTACATCGAGGCGCTCCATCGCCGCCGCGACCGGGGCGTGGGGCCCGGCAGTCACGATCCATGCCGCTTTCATTTGCGGCAACGCGGAGATTTTGGAGAGGCCGCTCAAAGTAAAGGTGAGGACGCCTTGATTTTGCGCGAAGGTGCCATAGGCATCGGGTCTCGCGCTCAGGCCGCCCTGCGCCGTCGAACGTTGCTCGACTGGAGAGCGCGAAGCGGATGTCTCCGCAGCATCCAGCTTGTAATCCAGAAATACTTCATCGACGATCAGGGCGAGATTGCGCCTCTCACAGATGGAATTGAGTATCTGCACTTCGTGGGCTTTCACATACGATCCCGTGGGATTATTCGGATGCACCAGCACGATGCCTCGCGTGCGAGCGCTGGCGGCGCTTTCCAGCGAATGAAGGTCAATCTGCCAGCCGTGGTCGTAGATGAGCGGATATGGGACGAGCTTGACGTCCTGCAAATCAGCCAGGAATTCAAACAAGGGATAGCTCGGCTTGGGAACCAATATTTCATCGCCAGGATTGCAAAGCAGGCGGAAGACGAATGAGTAGCCTTCGCTCGTGCTGGTGGTTAAGACAATATTCTCGGGATCCGTAGAAGGCGTGCCTTGTTCGCGGTAGTACGCAGCGACCGTCTGGCGGGCCTGAAGAAGACCTTTTGCCTGGGGATCGTAGTCGAGAATTCTCGCTGACGAGAATGCTTCGATAATCGCCGACGAGTTGTACTGAAGCCCCACGCGTGTCGGATTCGAGATGGTGAGATCGAAAAGCTTTCTGCCTCGCGCACGGGCAGCTTCGACCGCCTGGGTGAAGAGATTCTGGGACAATCTCCAATTTGTGCGCTCAGAAAACATTCCAGTGAAGAACCTTGGATTCTATGCGATTGCAAGAGAAAAGGCGTCCGAAACGGACGCCCTGGTTTCAATTCGGAAGCTTTGTTATTTCGTAGGCGGCGGGCCTTTGTGGGCCAATTCTGAACCGTTCTCCTGGCCCTCGCCGGAAAAATCAGCCCGCTGGAGGGCCGGCCAGTCGCGGATCCCCAGCGCCGGACACGCCAGGCCCTTGCCCGCTGGGCGCAACAACTGCCGCAGGGTCTGCACCCCATAGAAGATTCCCTGTCCGCTGTTGGCGGCGACGATGAGATGGGAATTGTCGGAGAACAGAAGATACCCGTCCTCGCCGATTTCGTTGTCGGCCTTGAGTCCGTTCCGCGCCAGAAACCGGCGTACGCGCTCATCCTGGAGGCGCGCCAGAACGATGGCGCCGTCTTCCGCTTTGCCTCCGGGGTTCATGCCGAGAATATCGAGTTTCAGCCCTGACTGCTCTTCGACTTCTTCCGCCAAGGTTTCCGCGGCGATCCGGTCCTCGGACTGATGGCCGAGTAGCACAAATATCTTGGTTCGCGGTCCTACTTTAAAACTGCCATTGCGGAGCTGGAGTTCTTTGGGCGCGGGTTCCAGTTTCAACGCGATGAAAGTGGGCGACTCCAGCGCCCAGCAGCCCGGAGCCAGCATCAGCGCAACCACGGCCATTCCCACAACGCGCCTATTCATAAGATTGAACATCGATACCTATTGTACCTGCGAGAGCAACCTCTCCAACAGATTAGAACCCGTTGCCGCGCCTGATTCCTCAATTTATTTCAATTACTTTGCAAATGCTTCTTTATTAACCACATAGGGCATCTTCGTGACATCGCCGCCATAATTTCCCTCCAGGACATCGATGAGTCCCTGCACGCAACGGCCAGCCATGCCTCGATCCGGATCGGTCGAAAGCCGGGTGATCCGGGCCGCGCTGGCGAAGTGCGGCATCAAACGGCAGCGATCGGCGATTGCCGGATCCCGCAGGGGCGAGTCGGCGGGCAGGGGCTCTTTCTCGTAGACGTCGAGCGCCGCACCTGCAATCCAGTTCTCGCGCAGCGCCCGGGCAAGCGCCACTTCTTCGATCACCGGTCCCCGGGATGTATTGATCAGGTAAGACGTCGCTTTCATCAGCCGAAGAGTTTGCTCGTTGAAGAGATGAAAAGTCGGCGTCTTGGTTTCGCTCTCACGCAAAAGAGGCACATGTACGCTGACAAAATCGGCGTTGCGCAGGGCTTCTTCGAAGGGAACATATTTGATCCAGGATTTTTCCCGAATCAGCCCGCGGGCATGACGCAGTTCCTGTATCTCGCGGATCGTGTTCACGAAAGCGTGGTTCTCATAGGCGGGATCGTAGCAGAGCATGTTCATATCGAAGCCGGCGCACTTCTTGATGAATGCCAGTCCAATGCGTCCGGTTCCGATTACAGCTACGGTCTTGCCGGTGACCTCGTCGCCAAGAAATGGCAAATAGGGATGCCAGAAACCCCATTTCTGATCGCGGGTCAGATGCTCGGCGGTCCACATGCGACGCGCCAGCGTTCCCATCATGAAGAAAGCGAATTCCGCAGTTGCTTCTGTGAGAACGTCTGCTGTGTTGGTGAATGGAACCTTATAGCGATTGGCATCGGCACGATTGATGTTGTCGAAGCCGACAGCGATCTGCGCCACCGCCTTCAGATTCCCCTTGCCGGCTTCAAAGACTTCGGCGTCGATCGGGTCGCGCAGCGTTGTGATGAGGCCATCGATACCGGACTTGACTTTCTCGAGGATCAGGCTTTTCGGCGGCGCTTCGGGCTTGGGATAGACCTCAACTTCGTATCCCCGCTTCCTGAGCACATCAATGGCTTCGCCGATATCACACGTCGCGAACACACGAAACTGTTTCGTCATATTGTTGGAAGGATATCTCAGACGTCGGACTAGCGCAGATAGATCGTTTCCGGCAACGACCATCGGCAGAAAAATTTCGATTCTTACTTCCCAGACTTCGTCAAACCCTGTGCTTCCAACCAGTAGTAGAACTCATCAATCCAGTGATCGCTGGTCGTGCCTTGTTTCTTCATGCCAAAGCCGTGATGCCCCGCGCTGTAAATGTGGACTTCGGGCTTGTTTCCGGCTGCTTTGAGCGCTTCGTAAAACTTTACGACTGGATCGAGGACGAGTTCATCATCCTGCGCCCAAGCCATAAAAATCGGCGGCAAGCTTGCTGGAATCGGGGGCATGGCTCCAAACGGTGCCCCATAAATCGGCGCGGCGAAATTAGGGCGGGCTGCGGCGTCCGGGTTGAGAAGAGTCCCGCTGGTCACCATCGCTCCCGCAGAGAATCCCAGGAACCCGACGCGCTCCGGAGAGATGTTCCACTCCGCCGCGCGCCGGCGCACTACCTTGATTGCCTGAATGCCGTCAGCAATTCCGTATTTGCAAGCCTCGTCGAAGTTGATGTTGGCAGGCATGCCTTCGCCTTTTTTCTCGGGAATGCGGTATTTCAAAACAAACGCGGCGATGCCCTTGCTTTGAAGCCATTGAGCAACGAGGTTCGCTTCGAGGTCAATTGCGAGGGCAACGCAAGCGCCGCCCGGCGCAACGATGATGCCGGTGCCAGTAGCCTTGTTTTTTTCCGGCAGGAAGGCGGTGAGCGTCGGCGTAACGACATTGATGACGACCTTGCCGACGGGAGTGTTGTCGAAAGATTTTTCCTGCTGGGTCCAGTTTTCCGAACCGGGCGCAGGGCCTGGCCAGAGGTTGATGGTCTGCGCCTGGGCGAGGCAGAGTGAGCAGACGACGCCTCCGATAAAGCTCGCGAATCTTTGAATGGTTCTCATGCGGTCTCCCAATGCCGCGTTCATTCTAGCGAAAGAGCCTGGCGAAAAAGCCCGCGGGCCTGAACCATGTTGGTCCAGGCCCGCGGTTCTTCCTAGAAATTAAGGTCTACTGGTTCTGTAACAGAATCGGCTCAACCCCCACCGTGACCGTCGCACCCGACTTGATGGTGTGCTTGGTGCCGGAGAGATCGAGGTAGTTTTTGTACTTGGTGGGAGCGGTGTAGCTCTTGTTGCTGCCGGGGTGCCATACCGCCTGCGCCGCGTAGCCGCCGGAGCCGCTGAAGCCGCAGGTCCAGATGCCGGACGATTTGGTTTCCGCGCAAAGCGTGTTCATGGTGCGGCCCTTCATCCAGGATTCAACCTGCGTATAGGCGGTTCCCGCGGTGTTTGCCTTGCCATTCGCTTCCAGCGTTCCGGTGCGCTGATCGTTCCAGTCGTACCAGTAGTGGCGGGCAACGCCGCTCGACCAGAGCAAGAGGTACAAGCGGGAGAGAAAGCCAGCCTGATTGGTCCCGCCAGAAAGAGCGCTGTCCAGGCCCCAGGCACCTTCCGTGGACCAGATCGGCATCGTGCTGATCTTGTAGGTCGCCATGACGCTCTGGTAGCACTGCACTACCCCTACAATGTGCTCCGGAACCGTATCGTAGTAGGTGTGCAAGCCAACGATGTCGATGTACTTCGTGCCACCAGCGGCAAGGAACGAGCCGAGGCGGTCGGCCATCGTGCAGTTGGCATTGGGATAGGTGTAGCTGAGCTGCCCGTTTGCCGGAGAGATGATCTGGGCGCTCTTAATGTTCTTCTTGATGTAGGTATTGGCGTCCTGGGTCATACGCACGAGCTGCGCGTACGTACCGGTCCATTGCTTGATGTCGTGAGGGGTATTCCACATCTCCCAGTAAGTAATACTTGGGGCGTGCTTTGAGATGGCAGTGAGGAAGTCAATGAAATGCTGGTCGCTGCCGGTACCATCGCTGTTCAAATCGCTGGGCGGATCGCAGGCGCCCTTGGCCATATCACAGCTTGAATCGCTGGATTTCGAACTGGCCCACCCCGGCGTCCAGCCGAAGGTATAAACCAGGGTTGTGCCATGGCTGCTCGACTTACTGGTCCAGTCGTCCAGATCGGACCAGTTGTAAACGCCCTTGGCAGTATTAAGTTGCCCCCAGGCGACGTGCGAATCCCACAGGCGCATTCCCGTGATTGCCATGGTTGGCCACGGAGTACCAAAGAGAACGCCATCGTGAGCGGACATGCCGAAAAATGTGGCGGGGACGCTGGTGGAGGTGACCGACTGCGGGTCGATCGAACCGACGTTAGCGGAATCGTCGTCTTGCGCGACCAGAATGGCGGCGCTCATCAACAGAAAAAGACAAACCAGAAGGGACGCGAGGTAGTTCTTCGCTCTCATCGTAACTCCTTACAATTTTTTGTTTAAAGCGGGAGACTAGTGGCGTAAACCCAAGGATCGGAGCCTCTTACGGGACGAATACTACTACCACATCAACACGCGAATGCACTCAGTGGTACTACAACCTCTCATTTCATCCCGCATTGGGAAAAGGGGAGACAAAGCTCCACGGAACCCTGCGGCTGAATTGGAACTGGGCCAGCAGTTCCTTTTCACCATTTCCTGCTTGGCGTTGTAGCCTACTCCTAAAGTATTACTGGATGCAAGTACCACAGACCCCGACAGCAGCAATGATGGGCTGGAGAGGCGAGAGTATTGGACCTTTCGTGCGTGGGCAGCGAGTTCCTTCCTACAGCAATTCCGGCGCGGATTGCCCAGATATTCCCGATGCCCGCTTCCTGCAGGGATATTTAGGCTGGGAACATCGGCGCCCAAGAATAGCGCCTGGGAGTTCTTATGAACCGCATAGTGAATGCTTTTTTTCTGACGCTGCTGGGGGCGGCCTTTCTGATCACGGCCGCGCACGCGCAATCCAGCATGGCCCCAGCCAAAAGCTCGGCGGGCACACCCGCTATGGATACCACTTTCATGAAGAAGGCCGCGCAGGGAGGAATGGCGGAGGTGGAACTTGGACAACTCGCCGTCCAGAAAGCAGCGAGCGACGACGTCAAGAAGTTCGGCCAGCGGATGGTCGACGACCACACCAAGGCCAATGACCAGTTGAAGCAAATCGCCGGGGAAGAGCACGTGACGTTGCCTCGCCACTTGAATGCCAAAGATTCCGCGACGAAGGCCAGCCTTGAAAAACTTTCCGGCACTGAATTTGACCGTGCTTACATGCATGATATGGTCAAGGACCACAAGCAGGATGTTGCCGAGTTTCAGAAAGAAAGCAACTCAGCCCAGAATACTGGCGTGAAGAATTTCGCCGCGCAGACCCTTCCGACCCTGAAAGACCACCTGAAAGAGGCGGAGCGGATTGCGTCATCGCAGGGTGCGAGCGCGCGCGTGCGGTAGGCGAATACAACTTATCCGATAGCGGTTGCCCCGGAGATTTTATCGCCGGGGCATTTCTTTGGGCAAAAAAACCAGTGGTCATTCTCTTGAGCAGTACCTGACCTGGTGGTCACTTATTTTTCTTGAAAATGCTTCGCAATGGCCTGGACTAATCCCGGAATGGTGTACTTCGCGGCGGAAATATGGATCGGCAGGCCCAGATCGCGCAGAGTGGCCGAGGTTACGGGCCCGATCGAAGCAAACAGAACCTCTTCAAGAACGTTCGGGCTCCGGAGAGCATTTCCCAGCAGGCTGGCGAAGTTCTTAGCTGTCGAGGAACTGGTGAAGGTAACGACGTGCGGGCGGTTCGACTTGCTGCGAAAAGCAGATCGCAGCCGCGAGCGAGACGCCGCGGGAAGCACGGTTTCGTAGGCTTCGACCACGTCGACTCTGGCACCTGCGCGCCGCAACTCGCGTGGAATCACATCGCGAGCAACCTTGGCGCGAACCAGTAGGACGCGTTTGCCTTTCACTTTCTTCTGGAGGCTCCGCACCACCGACTCGGCGACGTATTCCCTGGGAACAACGTCTACGGTTCCTCCGCGCTGCTCAATCGCTTTCCTGGTGGCCGGACCAATGGCGACAATCCGCGGCAGACTACTCGCACTTGCAGGCAAAATTCGTTTCATGCGGATCCACATGGCTTCTACGCCGTTCACGCTGGTCAGGATCAACCAGTCATAGCCGCCGATGTTTTTGAGAGCGCGATCCAGGGGTTTGAACGTGCGCGGGGCCCGGATCTCGATAAACGGAATCTCGATCACGCTCGCCCCGTGCCGGCGCAACTCCTGCGAGAGGGCGCTGGCCTGGTGCCGCGCCCGCCCCACCAGCACCCGGATTCCGCGCAGAGGCTGGCCTGATTTTTGGGAAGACTTTCTCATGACCGTCTTTGGCGGAGCGGAATATTCGAGGCGTCTGGGCTCACTTTTTCGCTCCCAACCCTTGCTCGCGCATCAGGCAGGCAGTGCTGGAGACCGCCGTATCGGTGGCTTGACCCAAGGACTCAATGACATTCTGCTGTTCTTCCGGAGTGCGATTCTGGCTGAGCTTGAATTTGGCCTCGACTCGCGTCACGGCGATCTCGAATCCCACGATATGGCCCAGCATTCGCGTGCGGTAGGCTTCGGCGAGCGATGCCCACTGATCGGCGTAGGACGGTTCAAACATCGGAATCAATTGGTGGAGCAGGTCGAGCATCTCGCCCGGTTCCGCGAACACCCTGGCATTTCCGTAAACGTGGACCGCGCCGTAATTCCATGTCGGAACCGTTTCGCGCGTGGTGTAGTTCACGGGAGAAATGTAAGCATGCGGGCCATGAAAGATCGTCAGGCAGGCCGGTTGCTGCTCGAGATATTTCCAATGAGGATTGGCTTTGGCCACGTGCCCGCGCAGGAACAGTTGATCTCCGGCTTCGCGGATGACGAGCGGAAGATGCGTGGCGAAGGGGCCGTCATCGGTGCTGGAAACCAGAATCGTGAACGGGTTGGCCCGCATGAAAGTGATCGCGTCGGCATGATTGCGGACCCGGAAATGTTCAGGAATATACAAGGAGCGCCTTTTAGACTCGGATTTACCGCGGGCCATCCTTGCGGCGGACCCAAAGCAACTTTTCGACTTCCGCGATAACTGTTCCTTCTTCGTCCTTCACGTCTACTTTCAACAGGGGCTCATACTTGGGCAGAGTCTTCAGCTGCTCGCGGATTTCCTGAACCTGCGCTTCGTTCAGGCGAAACTCCGCCCGCACTGTGCCCTTGCCCGGCCTGCGGTAGCGGATGGTCGCTGCCTTGTCCCAGACGAGGTAGTCAGGACCGAGCTTCGACATCAACATCAGCATATAGAAAGCGTCGGTGATGGCAAAGAGCGATCCGCCGAAGTGGGTGCCGACATAGTTCGCGTTCCACCAGCGCAGCTTCATCTCGACATCAACCGACATCATGTCGGGCGAGATGTGCTTGACGCGGATTCCCGCACCCAGGAATGGCGGCCAGAGATTGATCCAGCGGCGCAGGGCCTGGGAATTTCCGGGTCCGCCGAGCAGCCTCAAGAGTGCGGTGTGAATCATGCCGTCAAATTATGGCTGAGGCGGCGTGGCCAGTCCACGGCTGTAGACGGCTTGAAGGATTTTGTCTCCGCCGCGGCCGAGCAAGCTGGAACCAGCTTCTTTGCCAAGCGTTTCCGGGTCACTCCCATCGCGGGAGTCGCGTAAAACCTTGGAGCCGTCGGGATCGGCAACGATGGATTCCAGGTGGAGTTTGCCGGCTTTCATTTCTGCATAAGCGCCGATCGGGACCTGGCAGCCTCCGCCGAGGCTGTTCAGCAGGGCCCGTTCGCAGGTGGTGGCGGCGCGGGCGTTGGGATCGTTCAGGAAGGCGAGTATTGCCCGCATTTTTTCATCACCCGCGCGGATTTCGATCGCGAGCGCGCCCTGTCCTGCGGCGGGACACATGATTTCTGCGGGGATGATCTGTTTGACCAGTTCCGTCTTGCCGAGGCGATTGAGCCCGGCGGAAGCCAGAATGATGGCGTCGTATTCTCCTTGCTCGAGCTTGCGCAGACGCGTATCCACGTTGCCCCGCAGCGGGTGCACATCGAGATCCGGCCTGATCGCTTTCAGTTGGGCCTGCCGTCGCAGGCTGGATGTTCCCACCCGCGCGCCTTGGGGCAGATCTTCAATGTTCGAGTAATTTGGGGAGCAGAAGGCGTCACGAGGGTCTTCCCTTTCCGTGATCGCGGCGAGTTCGAAACCGCGCGGAAGTTCAGTCGGCAGGTCTTTGAGCGAATGCACGGCGAGATCGACTTGGCCGGCGGCGAGTGCTTCTTCGATCTCCTTGGTAAACATTCCCTTGGTGCCGACTTTGGCGAGGGCGACGTCTGTGATTTTGTCGCCGGTGGTGTGGATGATTTCGATTTCGACTTCGTGGCCGCGCGCGCGGAGTAGCGCGGAGATATGGTTCGCCTGCCAGAGGGCCAGTTGCGAGCCACGAGAGCCGATGCGGAGTTTAGACATGGACGATTCGAGGCAGGATATCGTACAAAAGCAAAAGGCGGCCGTATGGGCCGCCTAACAGTAAGTCTGTGCCGCGCTTGAGAACCAAATTGAAGTTAGCATCCTGGCGAAAGGTTCGTCAAGAACCATTGTCGCGTTTGAGTGCCTCAGTTGCCCGTGAGTCGCGTACTCCGGCGGAGAGTAAGGGATTCGAACCCCTCGCGGCTGCGGACAGCCGCGACCCACGGTTCTCAAGCGCGGCCCAGTACCCACACTGGTAGTACTCTCCGAAGCCCCACTTGAGCCAGGCCAGCGTACGATGACCAGGCACCAACTCGCAGCAATTCGATCCAAACGTGCAGAATCCCGTTCCATTTTGGTCCCGTCTTAGTCGGGTGCGAGGGTGTAGCCAGATTGGCAGCGGCGGGCTGAGCCGATCTTGATCACGGAAGCCCCTAGTGGGGACATCAATGGCGCGTCCCGACTTCGTCTTTCTTTTTCGCCAGGGGCTCCGCTGCCTGGTTCGCCTTGACTTGCAGGTTGAAAAGCCTCCGAATCACATCCACCACGGTCGTTGCCTCAGATTCCTTTGCTGCATTTTTCAACGTCGTGATCGGGGTGTGCATCACTTTGTTGATAATCCCGCGCGTGAGAGCTTCCACAGCGATCTCCTGCTCGGGACTCAACTGGCCGAGCCTGCCACGGACGCGGTCGATTTCAGCCTGGCGGATGGTCTCGAGATGATCCTGCAATGAGACGATCGTGGGCACCACGTCGAGCGTATTCAGGCGGGCTTCGAAGCGTTCGACTTCGCCCGTGATGATCGCTTCGGCGCGCTCGGCCTCTTTGCCGCGGTCGGCAACGTGGCCGGCCACCGCCTGCTGCAAGTCGTCGATGTCGTAGATGAAGATGCCGTCGAGCTTGCCCATGTCGGACGAAACGTCGCGGGGCACGGCGATATCAATGAAAAACATGGGACGGTTCTTGCGGCGTGACAGGAATTGCTCCCCGTGCTCACGGCGGAAAATGGCATGGGGCGCTCCCGTCGAGGTGATGACGATGTCGGCGCGGTCGCACATGTCGTAGAGATCGTCGAACTTGATGGCCTGCCCGTCGAACTTCTGCGCCAAGCCGACCGCCCGCTCGTAAGTACGGTTCGAAACAAAAATCGAAGCACAGCCGTGGGCCATCAGGTGCTTGGCGGCAAGTTCGCTCATCTTCCCTGCCCCGACCAGAAAGACGTTCTTGCCTTGCAGGGTCCCGAAAATCTTCTTAGCCAGCTCCACCGCGACCGAGGCAATCGAGACCGAGGATGAGCCGACGGCGGTCTCGCTGCGCACGCGCTTGGCTACGGCAAAGGCGCGGCTGAAGAGCTGATCGAGTTGTCCGCGTACTGCACCGACGGCGCGCGCGGTGGCGTAGGCTTCTTTTACCTGGCCGAGAATCTGCGCTTCGCCAACCACCATCGAATCGAGGCTCGAAGCCACGCGGAATAAGTGCCTCACAGCATCTTTGTCACGAAGCTCATACAAGTGCGCGTCCAGATTTTCCGGCGCAACATGAAAATGTTCGCGCAGAAAGCCGCGCAGATCGGCGTGGCCGTTGGTCGTGTGAGTCACGATCTCGACCCGGTTGCAGGTCGAGATCACCATGCCCTCTTCAATGCCGGGGAACGTAGTCAGCTCGCGGCAGACCTCGGGCAGGCGCGATTCGGGGATCGCCAGCCGCTCGCGTACTTCGAGCGGCGCGCTCCGGTGATTCACGCCGATGAGCTGATATCTCATGAAGCGACAAACCTGTGCATGGTTGAGAAGTAGTTGGCGGCCCAAGCAGCCAGCGCCGCTACAAACGCGAACGTTGCCAGAAACGCCGCGCGGCGCCCGCGCCATCCCGAGTTCCAGCGGGTGAAGACCATCACCATGTAGACGGCCCACATCAAGAGCGACAATAGAATCTTGGGATCCAGAAAATCGACGTGCCCGTACGTTGTAACTGCGACGACCGAGCCGGTCAGCAGGCCGAGAGTCATGAACGGGAAGCCGAACAGCAGAGAGCGATATCCGATCTGGTCGATCACCTCGAGGGCTGGCAGGAAGGAAATCAGGTTGGTCGGTTTTTTCGATTTCAGGCGCCGCTCCTGGATCAGATAGAGCAGACTTGCGCCAAAACTCAGGACCAATGCGGCATAGCCGGTAAAGATCAGGATGATGTGGGCAATAAGCCAGCCTTTGTTCGAGACGAATGCGGTCAGCAGGACCGGCTGCTCATCTACCGCGGCGATGAAGGTCAGGAAAAAGACGATCGGAAAAACCACCACGCCCGGCGAGGTCGTCTTGTAGATGGTATAGACGACCATAAAAAAGGCCATCGAAAAAAACGCCAGCAGCGATTCGCCGTTGTGAATCGACGCCCACACGACCTGTCTCGACAGAAACAACTCGATCAGGGAGACAAAGTGGAAGACCATCCCCAGGCTGGCGGCATGGAGGGCGATGCGGCTGAAAAGATCACTGGTGCGGGTCAGCGCCACGAAGGCATAGACCAGCCCGATGAAGTAGCAAGCCAGCGCAAACCGCAGCCAAAGCAAGGACATGTGGGACTCAGACGTGGGGGATGCCACGAGTGTACCCCAAATGCCTCGCCAGAGGCCCTTCCACTCTGGTAACTAGTCTTTGGTTCTCTTCGGTCCGTGGGAAGAATTCGGCTAACGTCCGCACTATGAGCCATTTACAGCTGTTCTCAGGGCAAACTCCCCAAAACCGGCACGAGTTACCCGTATGCCTAAAAGCTACTGACACGCCACGATTTCCCATGGTAGCTTGTGCCGAAGCATTTGGCCGGAGGCGTTATGCATTCTCGATGGATCGTGCTGGCGCTGGCATTCTCGATTGCCACATTGACAGCGCAAGACAAACCAAAAGACAAGATCAACGACGGGCCCAGCAACGAAAAATCCCAGAAGACTTATGAAGAAGCTCTCGACGACTTGCATCAGCGCAGAACTCTGGAGGCGTTCGACGCTTTCAGAAAGGCCGATAAACAGGATGACGGGCACTGCCTGGCCTGCCAAAGAAAGATTATTCAGTACGGAATGCAGTTCCGTGATTGGAAGCCGACAGAAAGTGCTGCCACCGAGATGGTGGCGGAGGCGCAAAGTCCCCGGGACATTGCACTCGCTCACTACGAGTTCGGTTTGGTGCTGTTTAACGAGGGCTCGGATCGCCGCAAGGACGAATTCTTCAGCCGTGCGCATGAAGAGTTCACGAAAGCTCTGGCATCGGTCCCAAAATTTCCCGCGGCGGTATTCGATGACGGGCGCGCGCTGGCCCATCTCAAACAAGACGACGCCGCGAAGGTCCAGTTCCAGCATTTCGTTGAAATGAAGCCGGAGGACAGCCCGGACCGCCAGCGCGCCCTGCTTTATATCAGCGAGCCCGAACTGGCCCGGGCGCTGATGGCTCCGCCGTTCACCGTAACCACGCTTGACGGCAGACAAATTTCACTCGACGACCTGCAGGGAAAAGTCGTGCTGATCGATTTCTGGGCGACCTGGTGTGGTCCCTGCCGCGAAGCCCTGCCTCATGTCCGCGAGATTGCGAAGAAGTTTGATGGGCAGCCTTTGATTGTGCTTAGCGTTAGCGTCGACACCGACGAAGCGAAGTGGAAGGAATTCGTCGCCAAGAATGAAATGGTCTGGCCGCAATATTTCGATCACGGCTTTACCGGGCCGGTTGCCAAGTCGTTCGGCGTGGAGGCGATTCCACACACGTTCACCGTCGACGCCGACGGTATTTTGCAGGACGAGCACATTGGAGACGCCGCCATCGAAGGCAAATTGAAGAAACTGGTCAAGCGGGCGCAGGAGAAAAAGCAGAAGGCCACAGCCGCAGCCAACTAGGGCAATCAGGCCAACCCGGCCCGCGGGCAGGAGTGCCCGCACCACTTTTCCGGTCACTCTTTGCCCGTCAGCCTGCGAATCAAATCGGCTTCGGCCTGCCGATACGGCCTGCCATCGGGATGCAGCACCTCGTGAAACCAGACCGGCGGCTGATTCTTTACGTACGGGTGGTCCCAGGACTCCCAGGGATAGTACGTCTGCGTCTTGCCGGCGACGAAGCCCCAGTTGATCGCGCCTACGTGTTCCTCTTTGGCGATCGGCAAGATCGTGTCGAACGTGCTGCCGACAGCGCGCGCCATATATTCCGTACAGATTACCGGACGACCGAGCTTCTTTAGCCATGCGATTTCTTGTTTGAAGAACTCCGGCCAGGTGTAATTGTGAAACGTGATGATGTCGGACTCGCGCAGTTGAATCTGCGGAATCTCCTCGAGGTGATCGCCGTTCGGCTGCTGATCGACGCAGCATACGCCGCTGGTCAGGGGCTGCGCAGGATTCAGCTCGCGCGCCCAGGCAAACACTTGAGGCAACAACGCGGCCACACGCGCTTGCTTCCGCTTCGCGGGCAACTCTGTCTTCGGGTAGTTGCCCGTATTGTCGGAAGCAGGTTCGTTCCAAACGTCCCAGGCGAGCACGCGGTCATCTTTCCCGAATGCCCCAACGACTCCCTGCACGTAGGCCTTGAAGCGTGGCACCTGGCTTTCATCGGCGAGCGCGGCTGCGCCTGGGCTTTGCACCCATCCGGAGTTGTGTACGCCTGGTACTGGCGCGTGCTGAGGGCCGAGCTTTGGTGCCGGGTCCCATACGGAATCGAATAACACGAATATCGGGCGAATGTGGTGTTTCGCGGCAATCGTCAAAAACTGGTCGATGCGCTTCTGAAATCCAGCGGCGTCCTGCTTCCAGAGAAGATCGTGCAGGAAGACCCGCATCGTGTTCATCCCCAGCCCTTCGGCCCAGCCGAGTTCCAGGTCGATCTGCTCAGGGTCGAACGTCGCCGCCTGCCACATCTCAAGCTGGTTAATGGCCGACTTCGGCACGTAGTTGCTACCGACCAGCCAAGGTTGCTTCGCGTACCAGTCGTTGGCTTTCGCCTCAGACCAGCGTTGGTTTTGTGCAGATGCGGCGGTGCAAAGAAATGCGAGCAGGACTACAACACTGAATTTGTGTGCTTTCAATCGACCCGTCTCCCTTAAGAAATTCCTTACGCCGAGCACGCACAGGACGCGGAGAAAAACTTCTGATTACTTCTCCACGCTCCCGGCGTGCTCGGCGGCGGACCAGACTTTTCACTCCACACCCAGACTCGCAAGTGCTTCTTCGAGCAGCGCGCTGTCAATCCTCACGCGACGACCTTCGCCCTTCACATCTTCGACGTCATCGAAGGCACGAAACAGCCTCATCTTCACCGCCGCATATTGCTCGGCATCGGTCAGCGGACGCCCATGCGCTTCGCTCCAGGCGGCCAGAGGCGCTTGCGGCAGAAAGACGCTGACCGCGTAGGTCAGCTTGCGGTCCGAGGTCACATCGAAGATGAATTCAGCTGCCGGCGCTTCGGGGTCATCTGCCAACGCTTCACGCTTGCCGACGAAATAGTACTGATAGACGTATCCCGTCGCGCTGGTGTAGGTCTTCAGCCGCCGAACCGTCTTTGCGAGGTTCGGCTTTGCGACATTCGTCATGGGGACATTATGGACGACTGTGGCGTGATTGTCGTGTCAGCCCAACTGAATGCGTGCGGGCAAGACAAGAATCCGGCAAAAGGTCTATCGTTGCAGGCAATATCCGACATCAAAATCCGGAGATAGCGCGCAATGTTGAATCGCAGAACGTTTCTTAAAGCGGCAAGCGCCGCCACCGCCGGCGCAGCCGTTACGACCAGGATCCACGCCCTCACAACGCTTCAGAACTCGCCCGCCACCGCGCCCACAGCCAATGATCACATCCAGATCGCATTAATTGGGGCGGGCGGGCAAGGACAGTTCGATACGAAGACGGCGCTTCAGGTCCCGGGCGTGAAGCTGGTTGCGGTGGCCGACTGCTACGACGGACGGCTGGCCCATAGCAAAGAAGTTTGGGGCAACGACGTATTCACGACGCGTGACTACAAAGAAGTTCTCGCGCGCACAGACATTGACGCGGTGATTATCGGCACACCCGATCACTGGCATAAGCAGATTGCCGTGGACGCCATGAAAGCCGGCAAGGACGTCTACTGCGAGAAGCCGATGATCCACATATACGCCGACGGGCCAGAGATGATCGAGACCGCCCGCGCAAGCAAGCGCATCCTTCAGGTCGGCAGTCAACGCGTGAGCTCGATTATTTATGCGAAAGCGAAGGAACTGCTCGCCGCAGGCACCATTGGCCAGCTCAACATGGTCACCGCCTACTGGGACCGCAATTCTTCCCTGGGCGCGTGGAACTACACCGTCCCGTTGGACGCTTCGACTGAAACCTGCGACTGGCCGCGATTCCTGGGCACCGCGCCGAAGATCCCGTTTAACGCAGAACACTTTTTCCAGTGGCGAAAATGGAACGCCTATGGCAGCGGCGTTGCCGGAGATCTTTTCGTTCATCTTTTCAGCGGGACCCACTTCATCACCGGCAGCAATGGCCCCACCCGCGCGATGGCGACAGGAGGATTGCGCTTCTGGAAGGACGGGCGCAATGCCTATGACGTGCTGCTCGGATTGTTCGACTACCGGGAGGGATTCAACCTGAACCTGCGCGTGAACTTCGTCGACGGCGGGGATGAGAGCGAAGGATTTATCTTTACCGGTTCGGAAGGCACCATGGAAATTGCCGGCAACTATGTCAGTGTGAACCGCACACCCCGCGAAAAGGAGCCCGGATACACGATCGGGACCTTCACCGAGACAATGCAGAAAGAATTGAAGGCCAGTTACCTCCAAAAGTACCCGCCTTCGCACCCTTCGGGCCCGCTTCCGGCTGGATACGAAAAATACGTTGCGCCGCATGGATACAGCGACAGCTACGACCACTTCCAAGACTTCTTCTCCGCCATTCGCGCGCGCAAACCAGTGGTCGAAGATGCGGTCTTCGGCTTCCGGGCGGCCGGAGCGGCCCTGCTCAGCAACCTGAGCGCGGAACGCAGCACGGTGGTCAAGTGGGACCCCGATGCGATGAAGATACTGGCTTAGGTCAACGACGATATCGTTTCATTCTGGAACGATCTCCGTTTCAGTGCATGCGCCCGGCGGGTAGTAACTTGCGCTAGCCATAGCAAGCTCCCTTTGCATACTGCCGATAGAGTCTCTTTCGGCGAATTTGTTTCTATGCAAAATTGGCTATGGATTCCGCCTGGCGTGCTTCTGGCCTATCAGCAGTTCCGGTTCTACCGGCTGCGCCGCGATGCCAGGAACAAAGAAGAAATTTTTCAGATCGTTACCGAAAACGCGGCCGATATGATCGCGTTAGTCGATGTGAAGGGCCGCCGTCTCTATAACAGCCCGTCTTACAAGCGAATCCTGGGGTATTCTCCAGCGGAGTTGAGCGAGACTTCGGCATTCGAACAAATCCATGCGGACGATCGCCTGCGGGTGCTGGCGGCGGCGCAGGAAGCGCGTCAGAGCGGAATCGGAAAGCGCCTGGAATACCGCATCAAGCATAAAGACGGGAGCTGGCGCGTGCTCGAGTCGGTCGCCAGCAGCGTCAGGGACGACAAAGGCGACGTGGTCAAACTGGTGATCGTCAACCGGGACATCACCGAACGTAAACGCGCCGAACAACAGCTCGAACACCATCTCTTTCACGATCCACTGACCGGACTGGCCAACCGAAGGCTCTTCCTGGATCGCTTGCAGGAGGCTTACGGACACTCGCGCCGCGATGCAGAGCGAGTGCATGCGCTCATGCTGATCAATGTCGATCACTTCAAGGCCTTCAATGAGGCCATGGGAACGGCAAATGGCGATCATGTATTGACCGAGATTGCCCGCCGCTGCAACGCGTGCCTGCGGAATGACCACCTGGTGTCGCGGCGCGACGGAAAGAACGTGCCGGCGGATATTGCGCTGTTTCGGCTCAGCGGAGATGAATACGCGCTCCTGCTCAACGGAGTCGGGGATCCGAGCGACGCCCTGCGGGTTGCGAAGAAGATCCAATCGGCCGTGGCCGAACCTTTTTCCGTGAACGAGCAGGAGATACGCGCGTCGGTGAGCGTCGGCATTGCCCTCAGCACCGACGCGCACAGCCGCGCGGAAGGCATCCTGGAAGATGCCGACGCCGCTCTGCGGCGGGCAAAGGCCCTGGGAGGATCGCGCTGCGAGGTCTTCGACGAGGCCATGCACCTGCGCGCCGTCGGACGCCTCAAGCTGGAAATGGATTTGCGAACCGCCCTGACAGAAAAGCAGTTTCGCGTCTATTACCAGCCTGTGGTGGACCTCAATACGCGGCAGATCGTCAGCTTTGAGGCGCTGTTGCGCTGGGAGCATCCGACGCAGGGATTAATCTCGCCTTACCGGTTCATTGCCGCAGCGGAAGACACCGGCATTCTTGTCTCCATCGGGCAATGGCTCATGGTGCAGGCCTGCCGCCAACTGCGCGACTGGCAGGCCGGCAGCCAGACAGGGCCGCGCATCAAGATGGCGGTCAATATCTCGGCGCGGCAATTGGCCGATGCGCGCCTGCCGCGCGACCTTCAGGACGCTTTGCAGGCGACGGGCATCGATCCATCGCTCCTGGAACTGGAGACGACTGAATCGGCGGCTGCGGCCGATCCCAAGTTGACAGTCACCGTATTCTCCCATCTCAAACATCTGGGGATTGGCGTCATCCTGGACGACTTCGGAACGGGCGCCGCTTCGTTGCGCGGGCTCACCCAGTTTCCGCTGGATGCTGTCAAGATCGATCGATCTCTGGTCAGCGAAATGCAGGCGGACCGGTCGGCCTCCACGGTTGTGGAATTGATCATGGCCATGGCGCAGAAAATGAACCTCAGAGTGATCGCGGAGGGAATCGAAACTTCCCGGCAGTTGGAGCGACTGGTCGAGCTGAAGTGCCAGTTCGGGCAGGGCTACTATTTTTCGCAGCCGCTGGAGTCCAGAGCGGCCCTGGCATTTATGCGGCAGCAAGTCGCTGCCGCCAAAGCTGGGACAACCTGAGTGTTGCGCGGTCACAGGCGCGCGATCGTCGCCGCTGGATCTTCGCTCTCTCCCCGAACGAAACTTACCGCGTGCCATTTCCCGCAGACACTACTCTCCCATATTCGGTGGCGCGCGACAGGCGATCGAACATTTGCCAGGCGTCAAGCGAGACCTTGCTGATCGCGTCTTCTCCGTCTCTCTCGTTGCGCAGGAAAGCGGTCATTACGCAGATCACGTAAGGACGGCCTTCGACGAAAACAATGCCGGAATCGTTTCGCACCGCTTCGAGCTCCCCCGGCTTGTTGGCGATTTTCAGGCCCGGCGGCAGGTCTCGGGGAATGAACGACGCCTTGTTGGTGCTGAGCATTTTGAAGAAATCATCGGTCGATTCCTTGTTCAGCAGCTTGCCGTGATAGATCGCATCGAGCAAGGTCATCATCTCGCGCGGAGTCGAGATATTTTCGCGGCCTTCTTTTGCCGCTTGCAGGTCCATCATTTTGCGGCGCAGGCGAGTGTGCTTGAGGCCAAGCGAGTCCAGCATTGCATTGACTTTCGCCATGCTAACCCGATCGATGAGAACGTTCGTGGCGGAGTTGTCGCTGACCGCGACCATCATGGTGGCAAGATCGCGCAATGTGATACGCGTGACCCCGGGGGTAAGGCCGTTCATGATGTCGCTATCGGGAACCAGGTCGGCTGCCGTGACCGTATAGGGATCGGTAAGCTTCAGTGTTCCCTGCTGAGCTTGCAGGTAAAGATTGGCCAGGACGGTGATTTTGATCGAACTGGCCTGGGCGAAGACTTCATCTTCGTGCAGGAAATAGTGCTCGCCGCTGGTGAGGTCATCGATGGCGACACCCATTACGCCGTCGAGATGCTGGTCGATTTCCTGGATGGAAGCTTCCAGTTTTTGCCACAGAATTTTCTGCTTGGCGGAGGACGCAGGAGTTTGAGCCACACAAGGCTTAACCGAAATTGCACCGCACAGCAACAGTGTCAAGGCAATGATTCTCATGAGAGCGCGATTTTAACAGGCGAGAATGGGTAGATGTACGGAGACTCTCGCGCCCGCGTCCTTTCGTGCGGAACCTCGCGGTACGAAGACTACGGTGTCCGCACCTCCTGCTTTGTTATAATCCGCCGAAGCCTGCCGGATTTCTACGAGAGAAATGACCGAGCCGTCCACGCCGTTGATGCGGCAATATGCCGCCGTCAAGAAAGAACACCCCACTGCGCTCCTGTTTTTCCGGCTGGGCGATTTCTACGAGCTTTTTTTCGACGATGCGGTGGTGGCATCGAAAGAGCTGCAAATCACGCTCACCTCGCGCAATAAAGAAAAAGGCATCGCCGTGCCGATGTGCGGAGTGCCCCATCACGCGGCCGAAGGATACATCGGCAAACTCATCCGCAAGGGATTCAAAGTCGCGATCTGCGAGCAGATGGAAGATCCCCGGCTTGCAAAAAAGTTAGTGCGGCGGGAGGTCACACGGGTGGTCACGCCCGGAACCGCTGCCGATTCGTCATTGGGATCGGAGGAAAACAATTTCCTCGCGGCGATGGCGCAAATCGGCGACCGGGTGGGATTTGCGGCGCTGGATTTGTCCACGGGTGAGTTTCGCGCGACGGAGTTCTCCGGTGAGGGCGCGATGCGTCGAGTGCAGGAGGAGTTGGAACAATTGCGGCCGAAGGAGTTGCTGTATGGATCGGCTGCACCGCTGTTTGAGAGTGCGGGCGAGGCTCCCAGCCAGCAGCCGGGCTTCGCCCGGCCCGACAGCCGCGGGCGGCTGTCTCCACATGGGCGTCCTTTCACCGAAACGCCGCTGGACGATTGGATTTTTTCTCCCGATCACGCGCTGCCGCTGCTGGAAAACCATTTTGGCGTGCTTTCGCTGGAAGGCTTCGGGCTGGCGGGCAAGATTGCGGCTGCATCGGCGGCGGGCGCGATACTTTATTACGTTCGCTCCACGCAGCGCGGATCGCTCGATCATGTCGACCGGATCGGCTGGTACGAGCGGCAGAACTGCCTGGTGCTCGATGCTGTAACCGTCCGCAACCTGGAATTGATTGAACCTCTTTTCGCCTCCGGCGATGCTGGTATCACATTGTTCCGGTCCATCGATTGCGCGGTTACGCCGATGGGCAAGCGCTTACTCCGCGCCTGGCTGCTTCGGCCCTCGCTCGATCTGATGGAAATCCAGGGGCGCCTGGACTCGGTTGAGGCCGGGATAAAAGATCTGGTCGCGCGCGAAGAGTTGCGGCGGGCCCTGGATGGGGTCTTTGATCTCGAGCGCCTGCTCAGCCGGGTCACACTGGAAACTGCAAATCCACGCGACGTTTTGGCCCTGGCGGCTTCGCTGGCCAAACTACCCGCGGTGCGAGCGGCGGCGGGACGGCTAAAAGCGCTACGACTACAAACGCTTCATGCTGAGATCGACGAACTGGGCGATCTGCGGGAGCGGATCGAAAAGAGCATTGTTCCAGAACCACCGCTGACTTTCGCCGATGGCGGCGTGATCGCCGAAGGTCTCGATCGCGATCTCGATGAATTGCGGCTGCTTTCACGAAACAGCAAGTTGGTTCTGGCGCAGATTGAGCAGCGCGAGCGGGGACGCACGGGAATCACCTCGTTGAAAGTAAAGTTCAACTCAATCTTCGGCTACTACATCGAGGTTTCCAAGTCGAATCTTCATCTCGTGCCGCAGGATTACGAGCGCAAGCAGACACTGGTCGGGGCCGAGCGTTTCACCACTCCCGAGTTGAAAGAGTATGAAGCCAAAATTCTCGACGCGCAGGAAAAGATCGTCGAGATCGAGCGGCGTCTTTTTGCGGAGTTGCGTACGGCCATCGCGGCTGAAGCCAGGCGTATCCGCCAGACGGCGCTTGCCCTGGCGGAAGTCGATGTCCTGGCCTCAATGGCCAACATCGCGGTGCTGCGGAATTATTGCCGTCCGGAATTCGGCACGAACGGAGAAATGGAGATCGTCGGAGGCCGCCATCCGGTCATTGAGCAGCAGGAGATGGCGGGCGGAAGTGATCGTTTCGTGCCCAATGATCTTTATCTCAACGGCACAACGCACAATATTCTTCTGCTTACCGGGCCGAATATGGGAGGCAAGTCGACTTACCTCCGCCAGAGCGCGCTGATGGTGATTCTGGCGCAGATGGGATCATTTGTCCCCGCCCGGTCGGCGAAGCTCAGTCTCGTCGATCGCGTGTTCACACGAATCGGAGCGAGTGACAATTTGGCGCGCGGACGCTCGACGTTCATGGTCGAGATGACCGAAACGGCTGCGATTCTGCACACCGCGACGGCACGCTCACTGGTTCTGCTCGATGAAGTCGGACGCGGAACATCGACTTATGACGGCCTGGCGATCGCCTGGGCCGCGGTCGAGTATCTTCACGGACGAGTCAAGGCAAAGACTTTGTTCGCGACACACTATTTTGAATTGACCGAACTCGCCGCGCAGCTTTCCGGGGTGAAGAACTATCACGTGTCGGTCAAGGAGACTGGCGGCGGGATCGTATTCCTTCGCAAGGTGGAACCCGGAGCCGCAGACCGCAGCTACGGAATCGAAGTGGCAAAGCTCGCCGGATTGCCGAACGAAGTTGTTGAGCGGGCCCGTGAAGTGCTGCTGGAACACGAATTCGCAGAGCAGCAGGCCACCGCCCATCTTTCGCCCGGCGCCACCCCGCCGGCGGCGCAGTTGACGATCTTTACTCCCCTTTCGCAACCCGTGCTGGACAAACTCCGCGAGGTGGATTTGAATCGCCTTACTCCCCTCGAAGCACTCAATCTTTTGGCGGAATTGAAGAAGGAAATCTGAAGGCTCGCTGAGAGGGACAGGAGACGACTTCTGGCGCCGCACCCCGGACAATTGCTGATCATTGGTTTCGATGGCACGGAGATGACGCCAAAGCTCAGTTCCCTGCTTTCACGCGTGCAGCCGGCCGGCGTAATTCTGTTCGCGCGCAATATTCGAAGCGCGGACCAGACTTGGCGTTTGCTGCGCGATTGCCAGAAGCGCGTGACGGCTCCGCTTTTCACCTGCGTCGACCTGGAAGGGGGCGCAGTGGATCGCTTTCGCGATGCTCTGGGTCCGACGCCGTCAGCAGCAGACGTTTTCGCGGCAGACGACCTGCGCCTTTATCGCAAGCATGGCCGGATCATCGGCGAGAATTGCCGCTCCCTCGGGTTCAATGTGGACTTCGCTCCCGTACTGGATCTGGCGTTTGAGGCGTCGCATACGGTGATGGGGACCCGGGCGGTATCCGACGATCCACGCCAGACAATTACATATGTGCGTGAGTTTCTGGCAGGACTCGCCAGCGCGAAAGTGCAGGGCTGCGGCAAACATTTCCCCGGCTTGGGAGAAGGGAAGCTCGACAGCCATCACCAATTGCCGGTGATCGAAAAAACACTGAAGAAAATGTGGGATGAGGACCTGCTTCCCTACCGCGTATTGCGCCGCCAATTGCCGATGGTGATGATTTCGCACGCGGCCTATCCGCAAGTGACAAAGAAAGCCATTCCGGCATCGCTTTCCGAGCAATGGATCTCAGCTATCTTGCGCAAACGAATCGGATACAAGAACCTGATTCTTTCCGACGATCTGGAAATGGGCGGGGTCTTGTCGGCAGCGCCGGTTGGCGAGGCCGCCGTTGAATTTGTCCGCGCAGGCGGAGATGTTTGCCTGGTATGTCATCGCGAGGACTATGTGATTCAGGCTTACGAGGCAGTTACGCGGGCGAGCGAACATGACAAGCGTTTCGCGAAACGTGCCGCCGAATCGCTGCGCCGCGTGCAGGCATTCAAGAAAAAGTGGGCGAAGAATTTGCGCCTTACGAAGCCGCCATCGGAGGCAGTCATCGAGAAACTGACCCGGCGTTTATGGGAGTTCATTGAAGAAGTGCGGCTGGGACCGCTCAGCCGGCGGGAAGACCGGCGGCGCGCATGAGCCAGCGAGAGATGATCGTTGCCGGCGTGATGAGCGGCACTTCCGCGGATGGCATTGATGTGGCTCTGGTGAAAATTTCTGTGGCTGAGGCTCGGCCAGGCCGCGGGCAGAGGGTCGGTTCACGCAGTCGCGGGCAGCAGAGCCCGCGTCACACAATCTCGCTGATCGGGCATAGCGCGTTTCCCTATGCTCCTAAGATTAGGGCCGCCGTTTTGTCTGCCATGAATGCGGAGTCCATGGGTGTCGCGGATCTGGCGCGCCTCGGCTTTCTTCTCGCTGAACTCTATTCCGACGCCATTCATTCCGCGCAGAGAAAGTTTGGAGCGAAGACGCAGTTGGTCGGCTGCCACGGGCAAACCCTCTACCACCAGGGAAACCCACGCCCATTTCTAGGACGAAACATCGCGGCCACATGGCAAATTGGCGAAGCGGCCGTGATCGCCTCGCGAGTTGGTGTGCCGGTGGTTTCTGATTTTCGCCCCGCCGACATGGCCGCCGGTGGCAAAGGAGCGCCGCTGGTTCCCTACCTCGATTACATGTGGTTCCGCGACGAGAAGATAGGGCGGATCGCGCAAAACATCGGGGGAATCGCAAACCTTACGGCGATTCCGGCCGGCACGAAAGTGGAGAAGATATTCGCTTTCGACACGGGGCCGGGGAACATGGTGATTGACGCGGTCACGCACACCCTTTTTGGCAGCCGCTTCGATCATGGGGGAAAGATAGCTGCGTCCGGGAAGGTCAGCGATGCGGTGGTGAAAAAGATATTGCGGCGCGAATTCTTTCGCGCCAAGCCGCCCAAGACCGCCGGCCGCGAGGAGTTTGGGCGTGAGTTCGTCCGCGAGTTTCTGCGCGCCTGCGGCCCTGCCCGAAAGCAGGATGTGGTCGCGACCGCAACTGCGCTGACCGCCCGCTCGATTGCGGATTCGGTGCGGCGATTCGTGGTTTCCAAACCCGGCAACTTTCGCGAGATCATCCTTTCAGGCGGAGGCGCGAAGAACCGCACGCTGGTGCGGATGCTTGAAGAACAACTCTCTCCGATGACTATATGCGTGCGCTTTTCCGACGAGTTCGGCTTGCCTTCCCAGGCCAAAGAAGCTGTGGCTTTCGCGTTGCTGGCCTATGAAACATGGCACGGCCTGCCGTCGAACGTTCCCTCGGCCACGGGGGCGAAACGGCCAGCCATTCTAGGAAAGATTTCGCATGCATCTTGAAGCGGGAAGCAAAACTGAGAGTCTCGATCTCGCGCGTATGCGATGGATTGCGACAAGAATCTTCATCCCTCTCTTGATCGCGGGCCTCGTACCCTGCCTTTCCTGTGTCCCCCGACCGGACGCCAACACGCTGGTAATGATTATTGAGTCGAGCCCCACGAACCTTGATCCGAGAGTCGGTATCGATGCGCAATCGGAGCGTATTGACAATCTCATCTTCGACGACCTGCTTTCGCGGGGCGACGATCTCAATGTCGCTCCGGGTCTCGCCGAGCGCTGGGAAGTGCGCGATGCTTTGACCTACGTTTTCCACCTGCATCACGGCGCGCATTTCCATGACGGCCGCGCTTTGACTTCCCGCGATGTGAAATGGACCTTCGATTCGTTGCTCCAGGGCAAGATTCGCAGCACCAAGGCCGCGGTCTACAAATTCGTGGACCATATCGAAGCGCCGGACGACGACACGGTGGTTTTTCGCATGAAGGAGGCCGACGCGACCCTGCTTTGGAATCTTTCCGACGGCGCGATGGGAATCGTGCCCTACGGCAGCGGCGACGAAATGACCCAGCATCCCATCGGATCGGGGCCGTTCAAGTTCGTTAGCGCCGAGACCGACCGGGATGTGGTCCTCGAACGCTATGACGGCTACTGGGGCGAAAAAGCAAAACTTGCACGCGTACGGTTTGCCGTCGTACCGGATGAGACCACCGAAGCGCTTGAGCTACGCAAAGGCAGCGGGGATGTCGCGATCAACGTGCTCACCCCCGACACGGTACATACCCTCGAACGAGATCCGAACCTGGCGGTGCAGACTGGCCCCGGAACACGCCTCGCATATCTGGGATTCAATCTGCGCGACCCGATTTTGAAGGACGTCCGCGTGCGCCAGGCGATCGCGTATGCGCTTGACCGGCGGCCGATGATTCAATACCTGTGGCGCGGCGAAGCCCAGCCGGCGCGCAGCATTCTTCCCACCCAAAGCTGGGCTTATGACGGCAACGTCCCGGCCTACGATTACGATCCGGAAAAAGCGAAAGAGATTCTCGATGCCGCGGGTTATCGGCCGGTCGACGGAATACGCTTCCACATCACCATGAAGACCTCGACAGACGCCAACACGCGCCTGATGGTGGCCGTGATGCAGCAGCAATTACGCGGGGTTGGAATCGCCCTCGACATCCGCAGCTTTGAGTTTGCCACTTTCTTTTCCGATGTTCAGCATGGCGCATTTCAGATGTATGGCCTACGCTGGATCGGCGGCAACGAAGATCCGGACATTTTTGAATATGCCTTTCATTCTTCCAAGTTTCCGCCGAACGGAGCGAATCGAAATTACTATTCCGATCCGCGCGTCGACACACTGATTGACCAGGCCCGCCGCGAAGTGGACCCGAAGCTCCGCAAGCCGCTGTATGACGAGGTACAGACGCTGTTGGCGCGGGACCTGCCGTACATCAATTTGTGGTATCTCGATAATGTCCTGGTCCACACCCGGCGGGTGAAGAATCTCAAGCTGAACCCGGCGGGGAATTTCGACTTTCTTCGCACCGCCGAATTGGAGCAGTAGTCTTCCGCGCAATCCCAGAGGACACGAAGATTCACAAAGTACCCCCTCTGTTCAACTTTCTCCATAGTGAGATTCCAAAGCAAGGGCCCCTACTGCCGCTCCGGCCGTTCCTGCGTGTTACCATCGAATTTCAGCTTCCCACCATGCGAATTCTCTTCATCGGCGACATTTTTGGAAGGCCGGGACGGCACATCGTCAAAGAACGGCTGCCGGGAATCGTGCGCGAACGCGGCATCGATATCGTCATTGCCAACGGCGAGAATTCAGCCGCCGGTTTTGGCATTACTCCGGCTCTGGCCGAGGAGCTGTTCGATCTCAATATCGACGTGATCACGACCGGAAATCACGTCTGGGACAAGCGCGAAATCGTCGACTACTTCCAAATGGTCGAAGGCAACGGACATGGCCCCGCGCGGCGCGTGCTGAGGCCGGCGAACTATCCCGCGGACATGCCGGGATCGGGCCTGTATCAGGGCTTCAAGGGCAAAATTCCGTACGCCGTGATCAACTTGCAGGGCCGTGTTTTCATGGCGTCGAACGACGATCCCTTCCGCGTAGCGGACCAGCTTTTGCAGAAGGTTCAGGCCAAGCTGATCCTGGTGGATATTCATGCCGAAGCCACATCGGAAAAGATTTCGATGGGCTGGTATCTCGATGGACGGGTGACTGCCGTGGTCGGCACACACACGCATGTTCCTACGGCTGACGAGCGCGTGCTGCCCCAGGGCACGGCCTATATCACCGACGTTGGCATGAGCGGTCCTTATGACGGCGTGATCGGGGTAAAGAAAGAGCTGGTTGTCGGCAAGTTTCTGAACGGCATGCCGGTACGTTTTGAGCCGGCAACGGGCGATGTCCGGCTGTGTGCGGTGGTGATCGATTGCGATGAGAATACCGGCAAAGCGCGATCGATCGAGCGTTTGATGGTAGATTAGGGCCCGAGCGGCTTGGCCTGTGGATACGCAACAACCTGTCGTACAAGTAATTCCGCAAGCTTAGGCAAGTTGCTCGTTCCCTCAGGGCAGTGCGAACGAAGGTACCACGTCCTGTTGGCGAACGGGATCAGGCGGGAACCGCGATAAAATTAACAGCCATGCTGCGCCGGCATCTCAATCTTGCGCTCGTGCTTCTCGCGCTCTCGACCCTTCCCGCCCGCGCCGAAGACGATCCCGCCGCCCCACCCATCTCATGCGCCAACGGTATCGCCGGCGGGATCAATTGCATTCCCTCGAAAAAAGATCTAAAGGAGGCGCGCGAAGCCTTTGCGCGCGGCCTCAAGCTGAACGAACACAAGCAGATTGAAGAGGCGTATGCGCAATTCGATCGGGCGCTGCGGCTGGTTCCGCAAGATCCCCAGTTCTTGACGGCCCGCGAGACGTTGAAGTCGCAGCTGGTCTTCAGGCACGTTCAAACCGGAAATACTTTTCTTGCGGAAGATGCCCGAATGCGCGCTGCCGCGGAATTCCAGGCCGCCCTCGATCTGGATCCCAATAACGACTTCGTACGCGAGCGACTGGAAGAGTCGACTCGCGTACCGCTGCCCAGCATGGCAACCGAAGAGAATCCGGAAGTGGCCCGCATTGCCGAGTCGGAAGAGATTCGCCTCCAACCCTCCGACGGCAATGCGACTTTTCATTTCACCGGCACTGTCCATTCTCTGTTTGAGCAACTCGCGGCCGCCTACGGGATGAAAGTGCAGTTCGACGATTCGATACGCGAACGGCAGGTCCGGTTCAATGTGGATAATGTCGATTTCTTCACCGCGCTGCAACTGGCGTGCGAGGTAAGCAAGACGATGTGGGCGGCTTTAAGCGGCAAACAAATGCTCATCGCCGAAGACAGCGCGGCAAGCCATCGGCAATTCGACCGTATGTCGCTGCGGACGTTCATTCTGCCGCCACATTCCACTCCCCAGGAAGCGAGCGAATTCGTGAATGTGCTGCGCAATATGTTCGACTTGCGGTACATCACCTCGGGGCTTACGAACAATACCCTGGAAGTACGCGGATCGCAGGACGCGTTGGACGCGAGCGCGCAACTGCTGGCACAACTCGACAACCAGCGCCCGCAGGTAATGCTCGATGTTCGCGTATTTCAAATCAGCCATCAGCTCACCCGCAACATCGGCCTGCACGTTCCCAACACCTTCAATATGTTCAACATCCCGGCGATTGCGCTGGCGGGACTGGGCGGGCAGAACATCCAGCAACTGATCAACCAGCTGATTGCCTCCGGAGGCATCAACCAGGCAGGCAACACGGCACTCTCCGGATTGCTGGCGCAGCTCGGAGGCCAGTCGAATTCTATTTTCAGCCAGCCACTCGCAACGTTTGGCGGCGGCCTGACATTCATGGGCCTGAGCCTCGATCAGTTGTCAGCGGCCTTGTCGGTGAACGAATCCTGGGTGCGCAGCCTGGAAAATCTTTCCATGCGCGCCGGGCAAGGATCGGACGCGTCGTTTCATCTGGGAGAGCGCTTTCCCATCCAGAATGCAAGCTACGCGCCGATCTTCAACTCTCCGCAGATTTCCCAGGTGCTGGGCAATCAGAGTTATATTCCGCCCTTCCCCTCCGTCAGCTACGAAGACCTGGGGCTCAGTGTAAAAGCAAAACCGGTCGTGCACGGCGACGGAACCATCAATCTGAACCTCGAAATGCAGGTGCGGTCGCTTACGGGACAAGCGGACAATGGCGTGCCCGTCATTTCAAACCGCGAGTACAAAGGCAGCATCAACCTGAAGGATGGCGAGCCGGCTTTCGTAGCCGGAGAAATTTCGCGCACCGATACGCTTTCGATGAGCGGCATTCCCGGCCTGGGGTTCATTCCCGGGCTGAACGCCGCGATGGTCAACAATACGAAGGAACAAGACGAAGACGAACTGCTGATCGCCATCACGCCACATGTGCTCTCGAACTTCCCGCGTGATACGCCCGAGATATGGCTCTCCAAGCAGGTTGAAAGCAGGTAAATGTGGCGCGGACACTCCTGTCCGCGTACTTCTTGACCCGGAACGCCACACAGGAGCGAGTCCTCGCCGGCGCTTTTCCGGTCCGCAGTACCTCGTTACAGGCTGCTAGTTCTTCGCTGCAAAATCCACCAGTGCCTTGTAGACCTCGACGATATGCGGATTCTGGTCCAGCCTCTCGACGCTTCCGATCCTGCGGCCATTGATGAAGAGCGTCGGCGTCCCGGAGACTTCAACCGATTTTCCCAGCGCGATGGAAGCGTCCACATGCGACTTGGTTTCGGGTTTGGCCGCGCAGGCGGCGATTTCCGTCCCTTTCAGTCCGGCTCCGTCGGCAATCGCCGTCAGCTTCTCATCCACGTTTTCGGAAGTAATGTCCTGCTGGGTTTCATAGGTTTTTGAAACGAATTTCCAGAATGCGTCATTTGAGGCCCGTCCCACGCAATCGGCGTAAGCTGCCCCTTTCGCCGCCCAATTGTGCATTTCCAGGGGGAAATTCTGGAAGACGAATCGCGCATCCGGCTCGGCCTTGACCAACGCCTCGATGGTGGGCTGGGCCCCTTTACATGCGGGACATTGCAGGTCGCCGAATTCCACGATCGTTGCCGCCGCGTCTTTTGGCCCCTTCGAGGGTCCAGTAATGCCCTTGTCCAGAATTTTCTTCACCGGATCGAAGGGCCTGGCGCCAAACGGAATGATTTCGCCCACGATGGCGTGCTTGCCGTCGCGCGAGACATAGAACCGGGTTCCGCTTTGTCCCTGCTCGCCCGCCAGCACGGCATTCACTTCCGCCAGCCCAGGAATGGGCGAAGGCCGAATGCTGGAGATTTTCCAGCTCAAACCCGGCTGATATCCAAACTGCTGGTGCAGGAAAGAATCTACCGTTTCTTCGCTGGGAAGCTCGTCAACAGCGGACGCTGCTTTGGAGGCGGACGTTACTTTTGGCGCATCCGCCGATTTCGCTGGCGTGGCCTGCGAATATACAAGATTGATCGCGACAACAAAGACAAAGATTGCGTTCAATAAACCGCGCATGGAATCCTTTCAGCTTGCTATGCCTGAGGCCGGGACGGCGATCTTCAGGTGAATGCTTAATAGAATACTGTACTTCCGGCGGCGTTCTACACGTCGCATCTGGCGGCGATGGGAAAACGGCGTCCATAGCCGAATGCCTTCGGAGAAATCTTCAGCCCCGGTGCAGCCTGCTGCCGTTTATATTCAGCGCGGTCAACCATGCGGACCACGCGGCGAACGATCTCGATGTCGAATCCGCGGTCGGCGGCAATCTGCTCCGGGGAGTGCGAATCTTCCACATAGTCTTCCAGCACAGCATCGAGAATTTCGTACGGAGGCAGTGAGTCGCTATCTTTCTGGTCCGGCCGCAGCTCTGCCGAAGGCGGCTTCACCAGCGTAGCTTCAGGAATCGCAGGCCGCCGCGAATTCACGTAGCGGCTGATGCGATAGACCAGCGTCTTCGGGACGTCGGAGATCACTGCCAATCCACCCGCCATGTCGCCATAAAGCGTGCAGTAGCCAACTCCCAGTTCGCTCTTGTTTCCGGTGGAGAGCACAATCGCTCCGAACTTATTCGAGAGCGCCATCAACAGCGTGCCGCGGGCCCGCGATTGGATATTCTCTTCCGTAACGTCTTCTTTTTGTCCGGCGAATACTTCCTTCAGCATTCCCCGATAGGCTTCGTACGCGGCATTGATCGAGATCAGCTCAAACCGGATGCCGAGATTTGCGGCCAGAGCTTGCGCATCGTCAACCGAGCCTTGCGAGGAATACGGCCCCGGCATTCCAACTCCAATCACATTTTCCGGCCCGACGGCGTCGGCCGCGATGACCGCCGTAAGCGCGGAATCGATTCCTCCGCTAAGACCGACGATGGCCTTCCGGAATCCGCACTTATGCATGTAGTCGCGAGTCCCCAGCACCAGGGCTGCGTAGGCACTGCCTTCTTCTCCCGCTACCTGGTCGTGCATGTCTCCGGTGAGGCTCTGCGAGTCGAAGTAGATCAGGTCTTCCTCGAACGACCGGCCCTGGGCGATGATTTGGCCCTCGCGGTTCAGTACGACGCTCGATCCGTCGAAGATGAGGCTGTCGTTGCCGCCGACCTGATTCACCAGCGCGACCGGAACTTTGTGTTGCCGGGCGATGCTGGCCAGCATGTCGCGGCGGAATTCGCGCTTGCCGATCCAGAAGGGTGAAGCTGAGATGTTGAGCACGAAATTGCCGCCGGCCTGGATGAGCGATTCCACTGGATCCACCGTGTAAAGACGCCTGGGCCAGAAGACGCTGTCGTTCCATGCGTCTTCGCAGATCGTAAGCGCCATGCGGTTGCCGCAAAAGGAGAAAAGCTCCTGGCTTCTGGCGGGCGCAAAGTTTCTCATCTCATCGAAGACGTCATAAGTGGGAAGCAGCATCTTCGACTGGATAAATGAGATCTTGCCATCCATCAGCAGCGCGGCAGAGTTCATGACACTCTTGCCGGTCTCAGACGATGCCGGCGTCACCAGGCCACAGATCACTGCGATGCCCGCAGTCTCGGCGGCGATGCGCTCAGCGGTTTCGCGATTGCGCACGACGAACGATGATCGTTCGACCAGGTCCCGGGGTGGATAACCGCACACCGACAATTCCGGGAAAAGAATCAGCCCCGCTCCGGCGGCTTTCGCCAGGCGGGAATAGTCAATCATTTTGGCGGCGTTGCCGGAGAAGTCTCCGACTGTGGGATTGATTTGCCCGAGCGCGATCTTCACCCCTCCAGTTTAAAGTGGCGCGCGGAATCTTGCACCGGACCAGGGCAGCGGCGGCAGCCCAGAACTATGTTCGCTCTCTCCAGTGGCGTTGTGGGCACCTGCTACAATAACGATTTTGTTGCAGACGGAGGTCTGACCATGCGCTCGTTGGCTGCATTCCTTTCCTCGTGTATTGCGGTCTTCACGTTTTTCTCACCTTGCGCTGCGCAGTCGCACAGCAAAGACCGTCCCTGGATGAACACCAGCCTCTCGGCTGACGAACGCGCATCCATGGTGGTCAAGGAGATGACGCTCGACGAGAAAATCTCCATGCTCCACGGAACAGGCATGGCCGGATTGAGTCCGATGAGTCCGCTGGCCATTCATTCCGATGGCGGCGCGGGATACGTGCCGGCAATTCCGCGGCTGGGCATTCCGGCGATCCAGATGTCGGACGCTGCTTATGGCGTGCGCAGCAGTGGAGAGAATGGACGATACTCCACTGCCCTACCCTCTGATATCGCCGGCGCCGCCACCTGGGACCTCAAAGGCGCCTACGAATACGGTGCGCTGATCGGTAGCGAATTGCGGGCGCAAGGCTTCGATATGACCTTGGGAGGGGGAGTGAACCTGACGCGCGAACCGCGCGACGGCCGCACTTTTGAATACCTGGGCGAAGACCCGGTGCTGGCCGGAAAGATGGTCGCATCCGTCATGAAGGGATTGCAGGCGCAGCACGTGATCGGCGATATCAAGCATTATGCGCTGAACGATCAGGAAAGCGGCCGCAATGCCGTGAACATCACCATCGATCGGCGCGCGGCGCGCGAGAGCGACCTGCTCGCCTTCGAGATCGGATTGCAGGAGACCGACATCGCTGCCGTCATGTGCTCGTATAACCGCGTGGATGACGATTACGCCTGCGAGAACAAATATCTGCTCACCGACCTTCTGAAGAATGACTGGAAGTTCAAGGGATTTGTGCTGTCGGATTGGGGCGGAACACACAGCACCGCCAAGGCGTCCGCTGCCGGACTGGACCATGAAGAGCCGGGCGAACTTTTCTACGGCGATGACATGAAGAAAGCAGTAGAGGCTGGAACGGTGCCTCAATCGGAGCTTGACGATCACGTGCAGCGCATTCTCCGTTCCATGTTCGCGACAGGCGTCGTTGACGATCCGCCGAGGAAAAGTGTTGTCGACGTCGAACGCGGTTTTGAAGTCTCGCAAAGCATCGAAGAAAAGGCCATCGTGCTGCTCAAAAACGAGCGGTCTCAGCTGCCGCTAGATGCCACGAAGCTGCACAGCATTGCGATCATCGGGCCGCATGCCGACGTCGGAATGATCTCCGGTGGCGGTTCGGCGCAGGTCGATCCGCCGGCCGGAAATGCCATCATGCCACCCGGCCATGGGCAGACGCAGTGGCTGGTCCCGGTCTGGTTCCCTACGTCGCCGTTGAAATCTGTCCGGGCAAAGGCCCCGGGCGTGAATGTTCAGTTTGATTCGGGATCCGATCCGTCGACAGCTGCCGAGCTGGCAAAGAAATCGGACGTGGCGATTGTTTTCGCCTACCAATGGGAGAGCGAGGACATGGACCTCCCCAGCCTCTCGCTCCCTGAAAACCAGGACGAATTGATCGCAAAAGTTGCCGCCGCCAACCCGCATACGATCGTCGTGCTCGAGAGTGGAGGCCCGGTGACTATGCCCTGGGCGGGACAGGCCAGCGCGATCGTGGAAGCCTGGTATGCGGGCAGTAAAGGTTCGGACGCGGTCGCGAACGTTCTGTTCGGAACAGTGAATCCGACGGGCAAGCTCCCGGTGACCTTCCCCCGCAGCGATAACGACCTGCCGCACCCGACGCTGGTGAAGCCGCCCGCGGAATCTCGGCCCAACTTCATGACACGCGAACCGTGGAAACAGATTGCCGCCGGCCTCGCCCCATTTCCGGTGAATTACGATGAAGGCGTAAAGGTCGGATACAAGTGGTACGACGCGGAAAATAAGCCCGTGCTCTTCCCCTTCGGCTACGGGCTTTCCTATACGACATATTCCTACTCGAATCTGCGGGTGGCGGGCGGAAACACTCCCCACGTTACATTTACAGTCAAAAACACAGGAAAGCGTGCAGGGGCCGAAGTTGCCGAGGTGTATGCCTCGCTGCCCGCTGCGGCCGGCGAGCCTCCCAAGCGGCTCGTCGGTTGGAGCAAAGTGCAGTTGAATCCCGGAGAGAGCAAGGAAGTTTCAGTCGACGTCGATCAGAAATTTCTCTCCATCTTCGATGTGAAACAGAACGGATGGCAGCTATTGCCGGGCGAATATGGATTCATGGTCGGCGGATCGTCACAAAGCTTGCCCTTGAAAGCATCGCTGACACTGAAGTAGAGCCGGCCCGCTAAGGTGACGATGGCGCGTTGGCGAGGTCGATAGTCGCCGCCTCCAGCTCCGGCAAAATCGATTCCATGTCGGCGTCTTTGGTGCGATGGTTTACGATGCAGGCTCGCAGGCAGAATTTCCCTCGCAATGTCGCGTTGGAGAGATAAACGCGGCCGCGTTGTACGACGCGCTGGAGCACGGCCGCATTGAATTCGTTCAGTCTTTCTTCGGACACCCCTCCTAAAGCGCGATGCCGGAAGCACACCGCGCTCAGTTCCACCGGTGCGAGTAATTCGAGATGAGAGTGATTGCGCACCGCCTGTGCCAGCCGTTGCGCATGCGCAAGGTTGCTCCGGATTGACCCGCGAAACGCGTCGATCCCGTGGTACCGCAGCGAAAGCCAGAGTTTCAGCGCCCGGAAGCGGCGCGACAACTCGATGGACTCTTCAAAGAAGGCGAAGCCTTCCACGGGATCTGCATTCAGCACGCGCGCATAGTCGCCGCTGTGCGAAAACGCCCGCTGCGCTGCCTCAGCCGAACGATAGAGAAGGCATCCGCAATCGAGCGGCTGGTACAGCCACTTGTGCGGATCGAGCGAAATCGAATCAGCGAGTTCAATTCCGTCGAACTTGCCCGGCTCGGCGATCGCGGCCAGTGCCCCATAAGCCCCATCAATGTGAAACCATGCATTGTTCCGGTGGGCGATCTCCGCAATTTCACGCAGGGGATCAATCGCTCCCGTATTCACGGTTCCCGCCGATGCGACAATTGCAATGGGAATTTTTCCAGCGGCTTTGTCGCCCGCAATCCGTCCCTCGAGTTCCTCTGTTTTCATCCGGAACGACTGATCAGTCGGAATCAGCCGCAGATTCTCGCGCCCGATACCGAGCAGCGCCACGCTCTTCGGAATCGACATGTGGACTTCTTCGGATGCATAGACCACGCCTTTGCCGACAACGCCGCTTTCGTTCGCGGGCGCTTTTGCCTCGCGCGCCATGGCCAGGCCCATCAGATTCGCCGACGAACCTCCGCCTGCGAGATGCCCGCCGAAACCTTTACATCCGATTGCCTCGGCCAGCCAACTGACAACTGTTCTCTCGACCACCATGGCAGCCGGCCCGGAGCGCCACGCTGTCGCATTCTGGTTCAGCACGCTGGCCAGTAAGTCTGCGGTTGCGCCCACCGGCTCGCCTGAGCCGAGCACATAGGCAAAGAAGCGTCCATTCTGTGCCCGTGAGCACCGGATCACTTCCGGCAAGAGGTCGAAGGCGGCCTCACCGATTCCCTTTTCAGGCATGTCCGTCTCAAAGAGCCTGACGGTTTCCGCTCCGGTCGTTGGCGGAGCGATCGGACGGAAGTCCAGCGATTCGAGGTATTCCGTCGCAAGCCGTGTAACCCGCTCCGCCAAAAGACGGAACTGCTCGGGGGAGATTTCGATCGAGTTCATGGCACCCCGGAAGCTCTAGTCATCCCCGCCCGCCGGGAAGACGGTGTGCCGAGAGCTGGGCATCGGAGCTGTCCCCTTCTGGTCCTGCCAGAGCACCCGATTCAGTTGCGCCGCGCCGGCGGCGTCGGGCCGGGAGAAATCCATATGGGAAGAAATCTTCGCGCCCGGCGCTTCTTTTCGATTCGTCTCGTAGATCAAGCCGTTCTTCAAATTGCGGGAATCAGCCTTGAACGGCGCCTGATCTCCCGCCCCCGAAAAGAGCCCGCTCATCACTGGCGCATAGGCGTCATTCTGATTCATGGGAGGAAGATTCAGCAGCATCTCCATCGTATGGATCACATTCACGGTCGTATAAAAACGATGCTCGACATTCGGCTTTACCGCCGATCCGGGCGCATACTTGCTGATGACGAATGCAGTCGAGCGGTGTGCGTCGACGTGATCGGCGCCATCCTGGGCGTCGTCTTCGAGAATAAAGATCGCTGTGTCATCCCAGTAGGGACTGTGGGACACCGCGTCGACGACGCGTCCCACGGCAAGGTCGTTGTCGGCGACCGACGCCGCCGGCCGCGGATAGTTTGGCCGCGTGCCGCCCGTGTGGTCGTCCGGCAGATACAGAAGGACGAACTGCGGAAGCTGAAGCTCCGCCGCTTCGTGATTCTCCCGGGCTCGAACATACGCCGCAAACTCGTTGAGAAATTCGTCGGCGCGAAGCTGGTCGGGATAATCGGTCTGAAAATCAGGATAGAGCGGGTCGAAATGATCACGCAGCGAAGCTTTTGACGGCTTGACTCCGCTGAAGAGCGGAACGGACCAGGGCCACGGGCTTGGTCCGCCGTGTGATTCGCCAACGTTCGGCGGAAGCGTGTCCCCCTGATTCAACACCGAGCGCGGGCACTTTGTTTCCTGCCCGGATGGAGTTCCCTGCTTCGGGCTGGCCGCTTTCCGCTTCTCATTGCACCACTCGGCGCTCACGAACTCTCCGTAGTCTCGATAACTGAGGTGATTGCGGGCAAGATTGTCCCAAAGAAATCCGGTCGAAGGATCGTCAATATCAGGCAGATTGTGTTCCAGGGGATATTCATCCGCGTTCTGTCCCTGAAAATCGTAAGTGCGCTCTTTCCCCCGGTAGGCGATCTGCCACGTCTTCTCGTTGTAATCGGAAGTGATCGCAGCCGTCGACCAAAGATGACCGTCGCCGGAGACTTCGCCACTGTCATAGAAGTTGTCGAGCACTCCGAATTGCAGCGCCAGCTTATGCTCGTTGGGTGTGATGTCTTCCCCATAAAGTGTCAGCGAGGGGTCCCCATTTCCAAACTTCAGGTCGCCGAGAATCTGATCGTAGGTGCGGTTTTCCTTGATGACATAGATCACATGTTTGATCGGGTTCTGTCCGCCGGCAAAGGTAATCTTGCCCGGATCGCTGTGAAATAGATTCTCGCGCTCGACCATCTGCGTATATTGCGGCAACTTTTCGAGGAGGTCTGAGATCTTCAGGCGAGCGATCGAACCCCGCAAAAGCGTCGGGATATAGGGGTGATCGCGGTGCCTCTTCTCGTAAAATGTCTTGCCCATCCCCTTGTTCGAACGCGAGCCTTCCCCTTTCGCTGTGGCAATCAGCAAATCGTCGCCTTGCACGGCAAGAGCGCTGGGATACCAGTCGGTGGGAATGAAACCAAGCGCAGTTCGTGCAGGCGGCAGGAAGGGCGACTGATCCGCCTTGTTGCTCGCGGGACTGGCCGCTGCGGAGAGATCAAACACAGCTACCGCATCCAGCGAAGAAGCCGCCACGAAGAGATATTTCCCATCCTTGGATTGCGCCAGTGCAAAGGGATAACTGCCGGCATATTTCTGCGAGGGCGCGGACGTGGAGAACATCTGCACGACGACGCCGTCCGCGGCAGAGATCGCCGCGACCTCGTCGTTGTTCGAAAGAGCGGCATACAGCGTTTTCTCATCTGGGCTCAGGAGAAGCGCGGTCGGATGAGATCCGGGTGCCAATGGTGTTCCCGGATGCTCGACCTTGATGCGGCGCGTGGTTTTGCCGCTCGTCAGGTCAAGTTCGGCGACTTCCGAGTCATTCCACAGGCTGCACCAGGCGTGGCGGGCGTCCTTTGTCGCGACACACGTGTAGGGGTAAGACGATGGCACGAGCTTGTTCGCGCTCAAATCGAAAGTCTGAAGGACCTTGCCGGTTGCCGGATCAAGCAGCACTGCGTTATCGGACAGATTGTTGGCGATCAACAGCTTGTCATGGCCCGCGTCCGCGATCAACGCCATCCCGGCCGGATATGGAATCGCCAGATTGGGAGGCGCGTGCAAGCCAACCGCAAGTTTTTTCCCGATGGATAAAGGCTGCAAAGCGATCGGAATGAAACGCTCGGGTACGACTTTTCCAGCAGTGAAGGTGTAAACGGCAATGCCATTGCCCGTATTGCCTGATTTCGCTCCGGTCGGGTCGCTGAGAGAGCCAACCGACGCATACAAATGTTTGCCGTCAGAACTGAAATTCAATCCGATGAAATAACTCTGGTGCGATTCGTCGCTGAGGCGCGCGTCGGGAAATTCTGCGAGTTGGTTCGTCCTGAGGTCCAGCACCGAAATTGACTGGTGGGCCAGAGTCTCCTGCGTCCCGTAGCCGTCACTAAGCAGCGCGGCATAGTGGCTGTCGGGGCTGATGACAATCGTCGCGGGAAAGCTGTTGGTGCTGCCGATCTTGCCCGGGGAAGGAACTGCAAGCATCTTGCTGCTCGGAAGCGGGACGGGGGGACGATCCGATGGAGCCTGCGCAATTGTGGCGGCTGAAAAGAACAGACAACAAAGAAAACAAAAAGCGATCGCTCTCACGGGCCCTCCGGAACGGAGTTCTCTATTTACATCGAGAAGGAATCAGCGTAACGGAATGGAAGGCGGACAGCAACCAAGGACAGCTATGCGGGCGGATGCTCCCGGCAGACAACCAATGACTGATTGCTATAACCCGGAGGCTCGAGTGGTCGGCTGCTGCGCTTCCGCAGCCTGCGTTTCGTCCGTGTGCACATTGTGGCGGACGTCGGAGCCTTGCACCCAGAAAATCACGTCTTCGGCGATGTTGGTGGCGTGGTCGGCCACCCGCTCGAGATTCCTGGCTACAAGCAACGCGTCGAGCGCCTGACGGACAACCTCGGGGCGTTCGTTCATCGCCTTCACGAGTTGAATGAAGGCGTCATCGCGCATGCGGTCGATGACGTTGTCCATTTCGAGAACGGCCTGGGCCAGTTCAACCTTGCCTTCAATAAAAGACTCCAGAGCCCGGCGCACCATGGCACTGACTGCCGAGCCCATGCGAGCGATATCCACGGGCAAATCAGCGGTGGGGAGCTCGACCATATCCATGACGCGCTCAGCGATATTGACGGCCTGATCGCCGACGCGCTCAAGGTCTGAATTGATTTTTGTGACCGCGAGAATGAATCGCAGGTCGACCGCCATCGGCTGCTGCATGGCCAGCAAGTCGAAGGCCTCCTCATCGATTTCACGCTCGGCCGTGTTGATCTGGCTCTCTCCTTCGAGAACCATCTGGCAGCGGGTAAGGTCGCGCTCAACATACGCCTGACGAGCGCGGTCGACCGCCTGCTCCGCGAGACCTCCCATGCGAAGCAACCGTTCCCGCAGATCGTCCAGCCCTTGTTGAAAGCGCGTGCGCATGAAAACCTTCCCTTTTCCCGCAGGGGCTCAAGCCCCTCACCGGGTGCCGCAACGGCACGGCTGAAGCCGCGCCCACTCAAAAGCAATTCTCAACGCAAGCTCATCCGAATCTTCCGGTGATGTAATCTTCGGTCTTTTTGTCGGACGGCTTGGTGAAAATCTTTTCTGTCTTGTCGAACTCGATCAGCTTGCCCAGCAGGAAGAATCCAGTAAACTCCGCGACCCGCGCCGCCTGCTGCATGTTGTGGGTCACAATTACGATCGTATACCGCTCTTTCAGCTGAAAGATCAACTCTTCAATTTTTCCTGTCGAGATCGGGTCCAAAGCGGAACAGGGTTCGTCCATGAGCAGTACTTCCGGTTCCACTGCCAATGCCCGCGCAATGCAGAGACGCTGCTGCTGGCCACCCGAGAGGCTCGCCCCGGATTTCTTGTGCAGATTGTCCTTCACTTCGGTCCACAGCGCCGAAACTTCCAGAGAACGCTGCACCACGTCATCCAGCTTGTGCCGGTCCCGAAAGCCATTCAGCTTGAGGCCGGAAGCCACGTTGTCATAGATCGACATCGTGGGAAAGGGGTTCGGCTTCTGGAACACCATGCCCACGCGGCGGCGAAGTTGCGTGGGTGAAGTCCCGTTGTAGACGTCAATCTCGCCGATACGGATACGGCCTTCGACCCGCGCCTCGGGAATGGTTTCGTGCATCCGGTTAATGCAACGGATGAACGTCGACTTTCCGCAGCCCGAAGGACCAATCAGAGCGGTGGCATGATTCGCCGCCACTTTGAGATTGATGTCATAAAGGGCCTGGCCTTTGCCGTACCAGGCATTCAGATTCTCGACTTGGACCCCAACGCCCATAAGTTATGCCGTTCCGAATGATCCGCGACGCACCGCGTAACGCACCGCCGAAATTGCGCCAACAATGATGACGATCAGGACCAGCGAGCCCGCCCACGCCTGGCGGTGCCAATCGTCATACGGAGAAAGTCCGTAGGTATAAATCTGAAGCGGCAGGGCTGCGGTGGGCTGGTTCAGTTTCAGGTTCCAGAATTGATTGCCCAGCGTGGTAAACAGCAGGGGCGCTGTCTCGCCGGCAATGCGGGCAAAAGCCAGCATGACTCCGGTGATCACTCCCGATGTCGCCGTTCTTAAGGTAATTGATAATGTCGTCCGCCAGCGCGGGACCCCCAGTCCATAAGCAGCCTCGCGCAGGGCCTGCGGGACCAGCAGCAGCATTTCTTCGGTTGTCCTGCAGATGGTCGGCACCATCATGATGGCCAGCGCGGCGCCACCCGCTAGCGCAGAGAAATGTTTCTGGTAAAGCACCACGATGGCGTATCCGACGATGCCAATCACAATCGACGGGACACCGTTCAGAACGTCGGCCGTGAAACGGATGGCCGCGCCAAAGCGATTGCGCCCGAATTCTGCGAGATAAATCCCTGCCCCGACTCCGAGCGGCACGCCGATGACGCTGGCAATGGCGAGAATGAACAGCGATCCCACGATCGCGTTGGCCATACCACCGCCGACTTCCCCGACCGGCTTGGGAGTTTGTGTCAGGAATGCCCAATTGACCGAGCCCACGCCCTTGTACACCAGATAGCTGAAGATCGCGACCAGCGGCGCAAGCACAATCACAACCGTGGCAACCGCCACAAACGTCATCGCCTTGTCGGTGATGCGTCGGCGCAAGCTGAGAGGCTGGACCGCCTGCTGAACGTAGGGGGCGGGAGTCTCAGGCATTTCCCCTCGCAGGCTGCCCGCGGGTTACGGTCCACACTAACAATTGCGCCAGGGCATTCACGATGATTGTGACCAGAAACAGCGCCAATCCGATTTCAATGAGCGCCGAAAGGTAGACGTCGCCTGTAGCTTCGCTGAATTCGTTCGCCAGGACGCTGGCCATGGTGTATCCGGGAGCGAACAGCGATTTGGCGATCTCTGGCCGGTTGCCGATCACCATGGTGACGGCCATGGTTTCCCCAAGAGCACGTCCCAGGCCCAGAATGATTCCACCGAGGATTCCCGCTCGCGCATTGCGCAGCACGGCAATTCGAATCATCTCCCAGCGCGTAGCACCTAATGCCAGCGCCGCTTCACGCTGATGCTGCGGCACCACCATCAGAACTTCGCGTGTGATTGAGGAAATAATCGGGATAATCATGATCGCCAGGATGATTCCGGCGGCGAGCATACCGATGCCATACGGTGGCCCCGAGAACAAGCCCGTCCAGCCGAGAGTCTTGGCAAGGAATGGCTGAACATACCCGCTCAAAAGCGGCACAAGAACGAATATCGCCCACAGCCCATAAATCACGCTGGGGATTGCGGCCAGCAATTCCACAAAAAACGATAGCGGTCCGCGGAGGGCTTTCGGACACATCTCGGTGGTGAATACCGCCACGCCAATCGCCAGTGGGACGGCGATCAGCAGCGCCAGCAGCGACGAGACCAGCGTCCCATAAACAAACGGCAGCGCCCCGAACTGTTCGTTGACAGGGTCCCAGTCACTGGACGCAAAAAACTTGAAGCCAAAGGCGTGCCAGGAGAGGCCTGAGCGTGAAACCAGTTCGTAGACAATCAGTACCAATATGCCCAGAACCGCCAGCCCGCATGCGGTCATGGCTGATTTGAAAATGCGATCTGGAATCTCCCCGCCCGAGGCCTTCAGCAGCGGTGCGCTCTGCGCGGTCACTGACGTAACTTTCGTAGCTTCAACGGCTTGGGGACCGGGCATATCAGGCCGGGAGAATGCAGGATTGGCCATCGCCACAAACCTAGCAGAGAGTTGTTACAAAGATGTTAAAATCAAAGGGCTTTTTCAGTTAGCCTCCTCAACCGGTTTTGCGGATCCCCGATCACCCTTAGTGGACGATCTCAGGCCTGCGTCTGGGAGTGATCGATTTGGGCCCGGCTATCTTTTCGTATGGCAATTTCATCGCAGCGCGGCAGGGCAGTTTTCACGAAGATGGAGCGGCAACTCCAGCGTATCTCTTCCGACCTGAATCCCGAGGCCATTCACCGCTTTCGAACCACCAGCCGTCGCCTGCAAACGCTCCTGGAAGAGCTTCTGCCCGCGCGGAGCCGCAATCAGAAAAAGCTGTTGCAACTGCTGGGCCCGATCCGCAAACGGGCCGGCAAGGTACGCGATGTAGACGCACAGCTTGGGGCGCTCCGAACGCTGAAAAGCTCCCAGGAGCCGCGGCGCAAGACACAGTTGCTGGAAAGCCTGATTGACCTTCGCACCAAACACGAGAAGAAGCTGGCGAAACTACTGAAACATAGCGACATCAAAGAGATCCAAAGACGAACCAGGAAAGCCGGGAAGGAAGCGGACTTCGATGCCGCAAGAGACCCGATGACCATTGCCCGCAAGCTATTGGAATCGGTTGCGATTTCCGCGCCGCCCCGGGAGGACGCGCTTCACGAATACCGCCTCGCGGTAAAGCACGCCCGTTATGCTGCGGAGTTGGCGTCCGCCTCCACCGAGACGGCGCAATTCATCGGTCACCTCAAGAAGCTCCAGGATGCGCTCGGCCACTGGCACGACTGGATGTTGCTCACCCACGTGGCCGTCGATCACTTTGGGGAAATCAACCAATCTTCCCTGGTAGCCGCGCTGCAAAATGTGACGCGCGGCAAGTTCCGGCAAGCGGTTTCCGCCTTGCCCGGAACGGTTTCACCAGTAGATCGCAAAGCGGTCTCAGTCGAGCATGACCGGCTCGCGCAACCGGCTGCCTAGTTTCCCGAAATCGTCAGCCGAAATCGCCATTGTTGCCTCCTCGCAGTCCTGAGAACCCTCAAAGGTCCCAACAAAACAGTTTGCAATTTTTTTCATCTTGACCGCGCGAACTCACCGGCGCAAACTTCTTCATCCCCCGCTATCCCCCCGCACATTTTTTGGGCCCGTAACTTCACGCAGAGTAGTCCCCCACAAACTCTGAGGGTTGGTCATCCCTACCGCAAGGCCGGGAGATGCCCGGACAAAAGTATCTGAGGAGTGTTCCTTGAAGCCCAAAGTTGCTTTGTGTGTTGGCGCACATCCAGACGATGTGATTCTTGGCATGGGTGGACTGGCTTCCCGTCTGACGTCCTCCGGCTGGATCGTTCACCTCTTGACTCTGAGCCGTGGCGAACTTTGCGGCGACCCGGACCTGCGAGAGCAGGAAGAGCGGGCCGGCGCCGCCGCGATTGGCGCCATTCCCCGCTTCGGTATACTGCCGGACGCCGAGATTTCCCTGCGCGGCGCAATCGAGGTGGTCGAATGTGCGATTGAGCAGGTTGATCCCTGCCTTCTGCTCGCGCCCGTCGCCGCCGACAGCCATCAGGACCACACTACGACGAGCGCCGCCGTGCAGAGCGCATGCTGGAAACGGCGTGACATCCTCTTTTACGAAGGCCCCAGCACACGCCAGTTCTGTCCGAACCTGGTGGTGGATATTTCCGCAACCTGGGAGATCAAGGAGAGAGCGCTGCTCTGCCATCGTTCGCAAATCGGCCCTAAAAACCTGCTGCGTTGGGCACAGGCCGCGTCGGCCTATCGCGCCTGGCCCCGGTACCCCGGCGGCAAATGCGAGGCGTTCCAAGCCGAACAGCTCGACGCCGAGATCTTGTTCGGGTTTACGGCGCTTAACATGAGCGAGCGAGTCGGCGAGGCGATGCGTGTCCCACGCTAAGGTGGACGTAATGATCGTGGGCGGCGGCCCCTGCGGGATGGGCGCGGCCTGGCGCTGCAGTTCACCGGCATCATGGGGCAATTCGCCTTCGTTCCTTCTCTTCGACAACCACAATCGCCCCGGAGGCTGGGCCCGTTCTGTTACGAAGCATGGATTCACCTTCGACTTTGGCGGACACGTGTTGTTTCCGCACAAGCATTACCAGGCATTCGTCGATCTGCTGAACGAGTTGCAGATCGAATGGTCCTCTTCCTGCCCGGAGCGCGGGACCTGGACCCGCCAAAGATTCATCCCGTATCCGGTCCAGCAAAATATTCACCGCCTTCCACTGCCGGCGTTTCTGCGGTGTTCCGCCGGAATCGCAGGCCGCAGGATCGCCCAGGGGCTAGGTTTCTCGAATCTGCCCTTCAACGATCTCGACGGTTATCTGGCAAGCGCCTTCGGCCGGCCGCTGAAAGAAATCGTTCTTGGGCCGCTCAACCATAAGATGTGGGCTTACCCTCCCGATGAACTCGACTCCAGTTGGTGTGCGCAAAAGTCGGGGTCAGCAACCTGCAACCTGCCTACCGTAAGCCTGTCGCGGCTGGCGTGGCAATTCGTTTCTTCCAGCGATAGTCCGGGATGGACCGCCGACACGAAAGTTTCCTATCCCAGAGGAGGATCGGGCGAAATCTGGAGGCAGATCGCGCAGCGCGTACCCCCCGGAAAGCTCAATTTCGGCGTGACTCTGACGGGTGTAGATCCTGAAGAACACCTGGCGTTTTTGTCCGACGGCCGGAGCTATCGCTATGAGCAGATGATCTCTGCCGTGCCGCTCGACAACCTACTGCGTCTGCTGCGGAATAAGCCGTCGCTCACCGCCATGGCGAGCATGTTGAAGTATTCAAGATCTTATCTGGTCGGCTTGGGAGTGCGTGGGCAACTCCCTCGCTACTTGAGCCGGGCGCATTCAACGCTGGTGCCGGATTCCGATATCGCATTCTGGCGCTTGAATTTTCCCTCGAATGTTTCTTCAACGAATGTTCCGGGGCCGGGCTACTGGTCCGCTTTGTGCGAGATCAGCGAACCTCCGAACGCCGGACCGCCGATGGAAAAGTCCGTGGCGCTGGCAAAGGTCATCGCCGGATTGAAGAAGATGGGTGTACTTCGCAACGAAGCCGATTTGGTTACGCATTGGTGTGCACGGCTGGAACATGGATATCCGACGCCTTTCCTCGGCCGCGACGACGTGCTCAACGAAATCCAGCCGCAACTGGAGGCATTCGGCATTCTCAGCCGCGGGCGTTTCGGCGGATGGAAGTACGAGATTTCCAACCAGGACCACGCCTTCATGCAGGGCGTGGAGGCGGCTGATCTCGCGATGCTGGGCAAGGCGGAAGAAACCTACGCGAATGGCGGTCTGGTAAATCGCTAGCACTTTCCAGGATCATCAACCACAGAGGACACCCAGGCTCACAGGAGAGCGGGGTAACCCGTAATTCTGCGTACCTCCGGCCCTCTGTGGTTCAAGCTTTTCGTTTGATGAACGCCGCGGTTTCATGCTCGGGGCGATACGGGGGCGTCCACCCTTACGCAATCACGGCTTACCCTTCGACGTTCTTGCCCGCTGCATGTAAACTGTGTGCCTTCCCATGCCCACGTTTGCTGCAGTCGATATCGGATCAAACTCCGTCCGCCTGAAAATTGCGCGCCTGCAACGAGGCCGTCTGCGCCCGCTACATGAGGACCGAGAAGTCACCCGCTTGGGTGAGGGAGTTTTCGGCTCCGGATTTCTAACCCCGGAATCCATGGCCGGGACGGTGAAAGTCTTGCGCCGCTTTCATCGTTCCACGCAGCAGATCGTAACCGATTCGGTCCGGGTGGTCGCCACCAGCGCGCTCCGCGATGCGCGCAACTCTCAAGCATTTCTGGAATGGGTCCGCTCGGCCACGGGTTGGAATGTGGAAATTATCTCCGGAGTGGAAGAAGCGCGGCTCATCCACCTGGGCTTGGTTTCGGGAGCACGGATCGATAGCGCGCCCACGCTGATGATGGACCTCGGCGGAGGAAGCTGCGAGCTGACCGTTACTCGCGCCGGACACATTCGTGACGCGGTGAGCCTGCCGCTCGGCGCAGTGCGATTGAGCAACGAATTTCTGGCGCATGATCCACCGCGAAAAGGCGAGTTAAAGCGATTGCGCGGGTTCGTGACCCGCGAGGTGAATCGCATCGTAGGCCGCATATCAGCCGCCAAAATCAAGAACGTGATTGCGACCTCGGGCACCGCCGCCGCTCTGGCGGCTGCCGCGAGCCACCTGCGGAGCGGGGGCAGCCGCCAGCGCTACGCCGTCTCCCGGACTGAAATGGCGCGCATTGCCAAACGCCTGTCCCGGCTGCCCGTCGGTGAACGGCGCAAGATCGAGGGCATTGGGCCGCGCCGCGCCGAAATCATCGTTGCCGGCGTGATCGTCTATCACGAAATTCTCGAGCGCCTGCACCTGCAAGGCTTCCGCTACTCGCCGCTGGGCCTGCGCGACGGCATCCTCGCCCAGATGGCCGCCGATTACGACCGCAGCACGCGCTCCGGAAAACAGATCGAGTCGGAACGCTGGGAATCGATCATGATGGCGGTAGCGCATTACCACGTCGACGCGAAGCATGCGCTCGACGTTCGCGACGCGGCCATCCTGCTGTTCTCGTCGCTGCGCTCGGTACATTGTCTTCCGCCGGAATACCGCGAATGGCTCACCGCGGCAGCAATGCTTTATGAAGTCGGCGACTACGTCAACCGTAACGGCAGGCACCGCCACGCCAACTACATTATTTCCAACTCGGAAATTCTGGGCTACACGCCGCAGCAGCGGCGCACAATCGCGGCCATCGCCCGCTACCTGGGAAAATCGCGCCCCACAATGGAAGATGGGCCTATGAAGGTCATCGATCCAGCTGACCGCAGCGACGTGGAGAAGGCAATCGTCCTGTTGCGTTTGTCGCGTGCCTTGAATCTGGGGCGGAGCCGCGCCGTCGAAAAAGTTCGCGTTAGCGTTCGGTCCGCCGCGGTAAGACTTACGCTTGTCCCGCGGCGGCGAATGGGCGTAGACCTGGAGCTGTGGGCAATCGAAAAGGAATGCGGCTACTTCCGCGAGGTGTTCGGCCGCGAGCTCTCGACGGCCGTTTCGTAGAGCACCCGCAGGACCTTGGGAGTGACACACCAGAGCAGAGTCCCCGAGCTTCTCCGCATCTCGACTTTTGCCACCGCACCTTTCTTTAACTCGATCGCCGCTTCGCAACCCGAGTCGCTGATCACCGCTCCGAGAAACTGGCTCAAGTTGGGATTATGGCCGACCACCATGATGGCTTCGAGTTTCGAATACTTCTCCAAAAGCTTGCGGAAATCGGCCAGTCCGGCCCCTGGACGAAGGCCGTTGTCGAGTTGTAACTTGCCTTCGTAGCCAAGTTCGTTGCCGACCAGGGATGCGGTCTGTGTGCAGCGCTTGAGTGGGCTCGAGACGACCGTGTCCACCTGCGCGTTAAGCGCCATGAGCGCGCGGCCGATGTAGCCGCACTGCTCGATTCCCTCTTTGTCCAGGGCCCGTTTCTCGTCTTTTTTCAGATTGGCGACGTGTTCGCCGGCGCTGGCGTGGCGTAGAAAGTACAGGATCACGGGCTATCGTTCCCTCCCAGCTAGTACTTTACGCTTTCGCGGCGTCATTGGGACAGGCAGAGCAGCGGGAACTTTACCTTCCGCAACGCTCATCAGGAAATCCTGGGCGCTGAATGCGGCTGCTCCCATCGGCGGGCGGCGATCGCGCTTCCCAGTCACCGGCTGCCATGCCGGAATATAAGTTTCATCTTTCAGCAGAATACGCGCCTTGCGATTGTCGGCGAGATAGGCATCGAGAATCTCATGGCGAACCCGCTGGCGCAGCCTCTCGTCGCGCAGGGGCACCAGCACTTCCACGCGTTCGTAAAGGTTGCGCGGCATCCAGTCGGCGCTTCCGATATAGATCTCTTCCTCGCCGCCGTTTCCGAAGTAATAAATCCGGCTGTGCTCGAGATAGCGGCCGACAATGCTGCGCACGCGGATATTGTCGCTCACTCCCCGCACGCCCGGGCGCACCGCGCAAATGCCGCGAACGATCAGGTCAATCTCAACTCCAGCTTGGGAGGCCCGGTACAGCGCCTGAATAATCGCCTTATCGAGCAATGCATTCATCTTGGCGATGATGCGGGCCGGCTTGCCCTGGCGCGCATGCTCGGCTTCGCGATCAATCAACGCGATGCACTTTTCCGCAAGATCCAGAGGTGCGACCATAAGCGGATCGTAGCTGGGATTCTCCGCGTAGGCCGTCAGGAAGCTGAAAACATCGTGCACTGGGCGCGTGATCTCCGGGTTCGCGGTGAAGAGGCTGAGATCGGTATAGAAACGCGCCGTGGTCGCGTTGTAATTGCCAGTTCCAATATGACAGTAACTGCGCGTAATTCCGTCAGGATCGCGGCGGACGATAAGAGACAGCTTGCAATGCGTCTTGAGCCCGACCAGCCCGTGAAACACCTGTACGCCCGCATCTTCGAGGTCACGCGCCCAACGAATGTTGTGGGCTTCATCGAACCGCGCCTTCAGTTCGACCACAGCCGTAACTTCTTTCAGCGAAGCGGCGCTCATCAGCGATTGTGCGATCAGAGAATGCTCGCTGGTGCGATACAGCGTCTGCTTGATCGAGAGCACGCGCTCATCTTCCGCCGCCGACTCGATGAAGGAAACGACCGCATCGTAGGAATCGAAGGGATGATGAAGCAGGACATCATGCGATCGGAGTTCTTCGAACAGGTCCTTTGATTTGGCGGTCAGGCGCAGTTCCCGCGGCGAAAACGCGCGGTATTTCAGGTCCGGGCGATTTACCTGCTCGTAGACGTTGAACAGGCGGGAAAGATTCACCGGCCCGTTCACGGGAAAAACCTGCCATGGATCCAGTTCGAAAACTGTGCGAAGCCGGTCGATGATTTCCGGATCGGCGTCTGCCTCGATCTCCATGCGGACCGCGTCGCCTTTACGGCGATTGTGCAACTCCGTGCGCACCGACTCGAGGAGGCTGCGCGCTTCTTCCTCCGCCAGGTAAAGATTGCTGTTGCGGGTCACCCGGAAGGGGGCCGACGAGACAATGTCGTATCCGTGATACATGCGCACCGCATGGTGCGCCACGAGGTCCGCGAGAAAAATAAAGTCGGCGGTGGTTTCGGAGGGAAGCCGCACCAGCCTGGGCAGCACCCGCGGCACCGAAACCACGCCCGTGTAAGTCAGGGCCGAACGCCGGCGGCGGCGCAGCAAAAAGCCGACGCACAAAGCTTTATTGATCACTCGCGGAAACGGATGCGCAGGATCGACCGTGACCGGAGTCAACAGGGGGTCTAGCTCTTTCTCGCAATATTCCTCGACGAAACGGAGAGCACCGGCATCCAGTTCGTGAAGGCCCAGAACCCGGATCCCATTTTCGGCAAGCGCAGGCCGCAGGCGCGCAATCCAGCAGTCGTACTGATCGCGCACGAATTCATGCGTCAGATGGTTGAGCGCATCGCGCTTTTCGTTGAGCGTCAGGCCATCGGGCCCGGATTCGTTGTAGCCGTCTTCGATCTGCTGCATCATTGCGGCAACCCGGATTTCGAAAAATTCGTCCAGGTTGCTGGCGGAAATCGAGAGGAACTTCAGCCGCTCAAGAAGAGGATTTCCCCCGTCCTCGGCCTCTTCGAGCACGCGCCGGTTGAAGGCGAGCCAGGAAGTGTCGCGGTTGAGGTAGTACTGGGGATTATCGAGCGAAACACGAGCCATGTGACGTGCTTACTTTCCGGGCGAGGCCGCCATTTGCCGAGCCTCAAGTATAAAACACTGGGGCGGCGGCGCTAAAACCATGCCCCGGTAAGAATCAAAGCATTAAAAAAGGCGCCGGACTAGGAAATCGTCCGGCGCCGGCATGCGTTGGGTTACGGCCATGCGGAGTGGGTCCTTATGGCAGGTAATAGCGGAACGACGTATAGAACAAGTTATCCGTGCCGCTCGGTTCCCCACCCGAACCCGACCAAGCCAGACGGTCCAGATAGGAATACTGGATACCCCATTGCACACGGCCTTTGGGGCCGCTATGGATCTTGTGCCAAAAGCCGGCAGTACCCTCAATCATGACGCGTGTGTCGGCCGTGCAATTCGCCGGGGAGGTGGGAGAAAAACCGCCGGAGCCAGGGCCAACTTCCGTCAGGCAGCCACTATTATTAAACGTTGGCGCCCCATATCCGACAAGCTTTCCGGACACTGGATCGTAACTGGCGGCCCGTCCGGCATACTCTGCGCCGGTGTTCAGGTAGATGTCGATCTTTGGAGTGTGGAATTCCAAGGTCGTCAACCCTTGAAGGCTCTTGACCAGATATAAACTTCCGTCCGCCCGGACGGCGGTGTCAGGTAGGCCAGTCGTACCGTACCGGCCGATTCCGCTGCCTCCCATTCCATGGAGTCCGAAATCGACATGTTTGTTCGCAAAAGACCAGCGGGCGTTCGCGCCAATGCCCCCGCCATTCTTGGAACTGTTGAATGCACCCAGCGCATTCGGCCCAGCGGTGGTACTACCACCGCACAAATCGGTGGACGCCACATCCTCGCAGGGGAATACGCGGTCGCGGAACCGGCTGTACACGCCATATACCTCGTAGTGTCCAAATCCCGGCTCGAAGGCAAGCTTGGCGACGATATCGGGCGAGGGATTGAACGAGTAGTTCGTCTGGTTATTGTAGAGACCACCGGTCACGCCAACCGTGCCCACAAGGAAGTTGCTGGCGTTGCCATGGCTGCTAAGCGTAGCCTGCGGATTTTCCACCGAGATCCCGAACCAGACTTTGTTGTCGATGTTCTTGACCACGCGGAATCCATACTGGCGGGCCCAACTGAAGCCTACGTGGTATTGGGGATCGATGGTCATCGGAAGGGCTTCGGTCCGGTTGTCCAAACCCTTCTTGGTTTCGGTTACCAGGCTCCACATCTGGCCTCCGGTAAAACTCCAGCCGTTGTCGAGCGCTGCCTGTCCCCAAACCTGGCGTTGCCGCATCGTATAGCTGTTGCTTTCGTTATTGTTGGAAGTGACACCCGCAGAGAGGAAATCTGCTTCGACGTATCCGCTCAGCTTTGCCATCCCGGTTTTGCCCTCGACGAGCATCGAGACACGAGACTGACGACCAGAACCGAAGAACTCCGAGAGGTTCGTGGTCGAAGCTCCTGGCATGGGAACGCTGTTAAAGGGGGTATTGATGCCGGAGCCAAGGGCATGGGAACGGTATACGGATTCAGCCGCCAGGAATCCGCCGGGGGTGATCGTAACTCCCTTATAGTGGATCGCAGCCGGCGACTCGCCGAAACGCTTCTGCGTCTCCTGAATCGAGACGACCGTATTGGCGACATTATTCTTCAAGTCGGCAACGTCGTTTTTCACTTCCGTGACCGACTGCTGCTGTTGCACGGCGGTGGCCTGGGCGGCATCGGCCTTGCTGGCTGCGTCTGAAGCCGCGGCCTGCGCCTGCTGCGCCACCTGGTCCTTTTGGTGCAAGGCATCGCGTAGTTCCTGAATCTGCTGTTGCTGCTGCGCCAGGGCTGCCTGCTGCGAGGCGATCGCATCTTTCAGGGACTGTACGTCCGCGGCCGTAATTGCCGCCGATTTCTTCTTCGTTGTTTTAGGCGCGGTGCTGGTTTGCGCAACCAGGCCCACTGCCAGCGATACGACAACGCACACGTGTAGCGCAGACTTCATCGTGCTCTCCTTTTTGTCCTGCGATGAATGAAGAATCCCGCTCGCGCGGGGTTATTTGACTAGCTTAATAGCGTCCTTCTCTTTCGCAACCACGTTGTCCGGCAGCGGTGCGTAGGACAGCGCAGAAGTAAGCCTTTGGCCGTCTGCAACCATCCAGTTCAGGAAATCGGCCAGAATTTTCCCGTTTGCCGCGCTCTTCGACTGCTGTGGGATCAGCAGCCAAGTAAAACTTGAAATGGGATAAGCGTCCTTGCCCGGAGAATTCGTAATCGAGACCCGGAAATCAGCGGGCATCTTCGGCGCAGACGCGGCGGCAGCCGTCACGCTTTCCAGCGAGGCCTTGATGAAATTTCCCGCCGCATTCTTCACGCTGCCGTAGGGAATGTTGTTCTGCACCGCATAGATCAGTTCGACGTATCCGATGGAGCCGCCCAGTTGGCGGATCATGCCGGCGACGCCTTCATTGCCCTTGCCGCCCATGCCGATCGGCCATTTCACTGATGTGTCGCTGCCCACCTGGCTCTTCCAGTCCGGGCTCACCTTCGAGAGATAGTCGGTCCAGATGAAGCTGGTGCCGCTGCCGTCAGAACGGTGCACTACGATGATGTCTTTGTCCGGGAAATTCACACCGGGATTCGCCGCCGTGATCGCTTTGTCGTTCCACTTCGAAATCTTGCCGAGGAAAATCCCCGCCAGCGCTTCGGGCGTGAACTTTACTTCGCCCGTAACTCCGGGAATGTTGTACGCGGGAACGACCGCGCCCAGGACCGTCGGCAGATTCAGGATCTTTACCTTCGATTCGGCCAACTGTTTGTCGGTCATCGGCATGTCGCTTGCCCCAAAGTCGACGGTGCCGGCTGTAACCTGGCGGATGCCTCCACCGCTGCCGATGGATTGATAGTTGATTTGGACCTCAGGGTGAGTCTTGTGGTACTCGCTGAACCACTTCGAGTAAATGGGATACGGGAAAGTAGCGCCTGCTCCGTTCAGCGTGGTCTGCGCTACGACGGGCATAGCCCCCAGCACACACACCAACAGCAGCAAAGTTTTGCGCATTGCCTGGTACTCCTCCTTGAAAATTGATGCACCCTTTTTATCGTCGCAGTGTTAAAGGATGGTTACAACGTGGTGAATTTCTGATGAACGGGGTGAGATTGGCAGCTGATTCTGGCCGAAGAGTTTGGTTCCGCGAAAGCCACTCCGCTTGACGTCCCCGGCAGCACTAGTGGCGGTCTTCCGGCTTTTCCAGGCGGGCAATTTCGCGCGGGAAAAGGGTGTTTCCTGGGAAGTCGCGGCGCAGGTCCGCCAGCAACTGAATGGCTTCCGCCTTTCTCTTGTCGCGCACGTAGGCGATCGCGAGAAGAATTCGCGCAAATGGCGCCAGATAATGGCCGTGCTCGGCCGTGGTTTTCAGATCGGCGATACCGCCCTGCTTGTCCGCGGGCAGCCCACCCATCCGCAACAGCCATCGCACCGGCGCCGCCATGCTTCCGATAATGTATTTGCTGAAGCCGGTGGCCAGCAGCGCGTCGTAGCAATCGTGGCAAACTCCAAGTAATTCCTGCGCGGACGTGGACGCCTCTTTCGTAAATTTCAGGGACGCAAGATTGCGCTTGTCGATCAAGGCCGCATAGTCGGCTTGCAGTCCCGAGGCCAGTGTCATCGCGAAAAGTCCGTCGCGGTCTTTCGGGTCCCGGGCCAACCGTTTCCTCGCCAGGTCCTGCGAGCGGGCGATGGCATCATCGAACCGCTTGCGCAATTCCGGATCGGGGCTAAGCTTAGGACGGTGGTCGAACGCATCATCATCTTCGAAAAACTGCGATTCGAGAATCCCCAGCCGGTGAAATTCAGAGAACAAATCGCCCGCCGCTTCACTCACGGGGCCCACCGGATCGTCGGGATGCTGCCGCTGCCACGCCGTAAAATCTCGCTGGGCCCCTTCGAAATCCAGGTTGTAAAGCCCTTTGAATCCGCTTTCCAGCGGTGAAACGGGAGTTGCCGCGGGAGTGCCGCCGCCGGGCGCATCGTCCGCCAGCAGCCACGGGCAGAACCCGCCGCAAACACAGAGCAGTAAGACAATCCCGACTCCCGAATTCAATCGTCTGATCATGTTCAGCGCCCGGTCGTTCTCATTATCGGTGATTTCCGCGGGTTTGCAATCCGTGATTTACAGAGGTCCCCGTCATTTCAATGAAAACCTCTTCCTTTTGAGCAACTCTGCGATGTAAAAGGTTTGTCGTTTTTATAATCCGGCGATGTACCCTGCTCAGTGAGGACTTCATGACCGACACTCCCATTCGCTACGCGCCAGGCTGGCCGGGCATTCCGCCCCGCTGGACCTCAAGCGCCAAAACCGGCATCGGCACGGCCCTGAACCAGCACAGCAAGGTGTGGTTCACTCTCAGCCACGGAATCCTGAACGAAGTGTACTTTCCGCGCGTCGACCAGGCCTGCACCCGCGATATGGGATTTCTCATTACCGACGGCCGCGATTTCTTCTCCGAAGAAAAACGGCATTGCACCTACGAGAATCGCCCGCTCGAACCCGGCATTCCCGCCTACACCCTCGTTAACGCGTGCAATTCTGGCCGTTATCGGATTCACAAGGAGGTTTTCAGCGATCCCTACCGCAACGTGGTTCTGCAAAAGGTCCGCTTTGAGGCGCTGCAGGGACAGCTGTCCGACTATCACCTCTACGCCCTGCTCTCCCCTCATCTGGCGAATTTCGGCAACGGCAACACCGGCTGGATCGGCGACTACAAGGGCTTTCCCATGTTTTTTGCACAGCATGACGGGGCAACCCTCGGCCTGGCCTCGACTGCGCCCTGGAAAAAAGCTTCCGTGGGATTCGTCGGCGCATCCGACGGCTGGCAAGACATCTCCCAGCATTTCGAAATGACCTGGGAGTACACCCGGGCGGAGAACGGCAACATTGCGTTTACCGGCGAAATCGATCTCGAAGCCTGCAAAGGAGAATTCATTCTCGCGCTGGGCTTCGGCTCGATGTGGAGCGAAGCCGGACAACAGGCCCGGTCAAGCCTCTTTGAGGACTACGATGACTTGCGCCAGCGTTACATTCTGCAATGGAAAAACTGGCAGACGACGCTGATCAAACTCGATGAACCGTTGCGGCAAAACGACCTCTATCGACCTTCCGCCGTAGTCCTGCGCACGCACGAATCGAAGGACTTTCTCGGCGGCATTATCGCCAGCCTTTCCATTCCCTGGGGATTTAACAAGGGCGATGAAGATCTCGGCGGCTATCATCTGGTATGGCCGCGCGACCTGGTGGAATCGGCCGGCGCTCTGCTCGCCGCCGGAGCCACCCAAGACGCCGTACGCGTGCTGCGCTATCTGGAAGCCACCCAGGAAAACGATGGCAACTGGGCCCAGAACATGTGGCTCGATGGCCGTCCTTACTGGAGCGGCATCCAGATGGATGAAACCGCGTTCCCCGTCCTGCTGATCGATCTCATCCGGCGCGAAGCTCCGGACGCCCTGGGCAAGCTTGATCGCTGGTGGCCCATGGTGCGCAAGGCCATCACGTTTATTTTACGCAACGGCCCGGTCACCCAACAGGACCGATGGGAAGAGGACGCAGGCTATTCCCCGTTTACGCTCGCGGCGGAAATTTCGGCGCTGCTGGCCGGCGCCGATATGGCCGATCTCACCGGGCATTCCGACCAGGCGCAAACCATGCGCGACGCCGCCGATGCCTGGAACGACAACATCGAGCGCTGGACCTACGCCAACGGCGGCGACCTCGCGCAACAGCTCGGCATCTCCGGTTACTACGTTCGCATTGCCCCGCCGGAAACTGACGGCGCATCGTCGCCAACCCAGGGATTTGTTCCCATCAAAAACCGCCCGCCAGGCCAGGACGGCGAACGTTCCTATCACATCATCAGTCCCGACGCGCTCGCCCTGGTTCGTTTCGGACTGCGCTCGCCCACCGACCCGCGAATTCTGAACACCCTGCGCGCGATCGATGCCTTGCTGTCGGTCGAGATGCCGCAGGGACCGTGCTGGTATCGCTACAACGGCGACGGATACGGCGAGCACAAAGACGGTTCTGCATTCGACGGCACCGGCATTGGCCGCGCATGGCCGCTGCTCGCCGGGGAGCGTGCCCATTACGCGCTCGCCGCCGGCCATCGCGACGAAGCCGATGCGCTGCTCACGGTCATGGAGAACTCCACCGTCGGCCACAGCCGACTGCTTCCTGAACAGATCTGGGACTCGGCCGACATTCCGGCGCTCGAGCTTTTTCGCGGCAAGCCGACCGGCTCCGCCTGCCCGCTGGTATGGGCGCATTCGGAATACATCAAGCTGCGCCGCTCCATCCGCGATGGCAAGATTTTTGATCAGCCTCCGCAAACCGTGAAGCGCTATCTCGAGGAAAAGAACATTCGCCGCATCTTTGGCTGGAGGTTCAACAATAAAGTTCGCAGCATTCCCCGCAATAAAACACTGCGGATCGTGCTTCTTACACCGGGCCGCGTGCACTGGAGCGTCGACGACTGGAAGACCGCGCACGATACCGACGCACGGGACACAGGATTGGGCACCTACGTTCTCGATTTGCCGACGGCATCTCTGCCGGCAGCAGGATCGGCGGTTTTCACGTTTTACTGGCCCGATCAGGACCGATGGGAGGGAACAGATTTCCGGGTGCTGGTGGAGGAGTGAATTCCGGAGACTAGTTGTCGAGACTTGTTGTCGAGATTGTTTTCCAGTGCCGGAACCGGATCAGTTCTCCGCACTCGAGTAGCATAATTCGACCACGGTGCAGTCGTCGCTTAGTGGATTACCCGCGCAGAACTCAGTCACCGCGGAGAAGATCCCCTCCAGCGTCGGGGTCTTGGAAGCGGCGGCTTCCAGCCGGAAATCCTCGAAGAAATCTCCCATCGCATTCTCCGCTTCGGTCACGCCATCCGTCACCATGAAGAAACGATCGCCGGATTTCATCTGGCAGGTGGAGCTTTCGAAAGTCGCGTCAGCAAGCAGTCCGACTGGCACGTTGCCGTGCGGGGGCCGGATTACTTCGTCTCCACAGACCAGCAACGGAGGAACGTGGCCGCAGTTTACGTATTCCAACTCGCCGTCGCGGCGCAGGCGCGCCAGCAGGACGGTCGCGTATTTTTCGCCGATCAGCTTGTCGGTAAAGAAGCGGTTGACCGCGGAAACCACATGGAGAAGCGGCATCCCCGTGCTCAGGTGCGAATAGATCATTCCCTGCAAAGTTGAAGCCAGCAGCGCAGCCGAAACACCTTTGCCGCTGACGTCGGCCAAAACTACAGCCAGTCCTTCTTTGGTATTCACCGCATCAAAAAAATCACCGCCGATTTCTTTGCAAGAGAGGTTCCTGCCGCGCAGCGTCGCAAACGGCACCTCTGGAATTTTCACCTGCATCAGCCGCTGCTGGATGCTGGCCGCGATGCTCAACTCCTGCTGGTAGCGGCGCGCTTCTTCTTCCGCCTGAACCAAACGCGCGTTTTCTATCAGCGACGCAGCTTCCGTCGCGATCGCGTGCAGAATGTCCTGGCCGATTCCGCTGATGTCGCGGGATGCGAAGCGGGAGTCGACATAAAGCACGCCCATTGCCTGGGCCGCATTGGCGGGAGAGACCGGCGTTTGCGCGTCTCGCGTCTGCTGCACCTGGAGCTTTCTCAGTGGAATGCATACGACAGTGCGCAAGTCGTAGGCCACAATGCTCTGCCGTCCCGCAAGATCGAGCGACCGGCTCGTATCGGTCAGAAGAAATTCCGAGTTCGCCCGCATGGATTCTTCAAGAATCGAATGCGAGATGGTTTTGTCATCGAGCAGCGGTTCTTTTTTCGCGTTGCGTCCGGCAGCCAGTCGAAGGCTTCCGTCCTCGTCTTTCAGAAAAACGTATGCCCGCTCGGCCCGCGTCAATTGCAGTGTAACGTCGAGCATCGTGATCAGAATTTCATCGAGCACGCCCGCCGTATTCAGCTTACGGGCCGCTTCCAGGAAAAGTCGGAGGGTTTCCAGTTCCGTCGTCTCCGGCTTCATGCCGATAACGGAAATCTGGCTCAGAAATTCACGCGCCGTATTCGAAGTGGAGGTTGCGGGATTGAAAAGAATGTAAGCGGAATCGCGCGCGCCGAATTCCAGCCGGTCGCCGCGCTCCAGTTTCTGCCGCTGGATACGCTCCCCGTTTACGAAGGTGCCGTGCTTGCTGCCCAAATCGACAAGAAAAAAATCCTGCCCCTCCTGCATGATCTGCGCATGGTCGCGCGAGACGCGGGGGTCGGCGATGACCAGATCTTTGTCCACTTTTCGGCCGACGGTAAAGGGCGTCCGGTTCAGAACGATGTTTTTCTGCTCGCTGCCCTGCACAAACACAAGAGCGGGAAACACGCCGGAGCCGGAACCGTGGCTGGACTGGCTGATGGTGTTTAAGGCCATGGAAGGGGATTAGAAGTGCTGCCGGCCGCGGGCGACGCGCACGCCCCAACCAGATTTCTCGCAGCACACAGACTACTCTGAGGCCGACTTTGCCGCAAGATATGGACTACACACCCGCCGCCTCATCGGACGGCACGCGATAGGCGAGCAAAAGCAAGGCCAGAACCACGATGGGAATTGCCAGGCTCGGATAAAACGGCAACTCCCAGACATCTCGACCGGTTGACCTTCCCATGAAAACCAGGGCGACCACAAGCGCGGCCGCTGCAATCCACTGGAAGAAAACGGCCAGCGCCGTGATTCCCACCAGAAAACGCGACCCCAGGTTCTTCGTCCAGAGTCTTCGGAACGAGCGCGCGATGATCATGATTGCGGGCAGCAGCAGAAGCTGGTTGTAAGGCGCAAACATCGGAATCACAACCAGAGTGACTGCCAGGGAGAGCGCGAAGGACCACTGGAATGCCGCCGACCGCTCGTCCGCGCTCCGCAATTGCCAGCTCCGCACCATCAGCATGCCGACCAGAATCGCAGAAACCAATCGGCCCCAGAGCGTCGTGAGGGCGACGTCGAGCACGGATTTTCCGCCGCCAGTGTAGTGATAATAGGCGGCCAACGCCGCGCGGAATTCATGAATCCAGCCAGGCAGCAGTAACTCTCCTGCCGCAACCAGAAGCGCGGCGGAGACGAGCAGGCTCCAAAACGCATGCCGCCGAGTGCGCCAGTCACCCGTTACCCAGATGCAAAGCCATAAGATCGGCAATGCGGCAAGCTGCGGCTTGATGGTCGCCAGAGCGAGCAGCATCCCCGCCAGCACGTAATGCCGCCGGGCGAGCGCAGACATCGCCCCTGCAATCAGTGCCGCCACCAATAGCGACAACTGCTGGAGCTTGATGCCCTGAATCGCCGGCAGGCAGCTCAGCGTCAGAAGCAACCAGATGGCGAGAGCGGCACAGGAAACGCGCCATCCCAGCGCATTCAACCACAGCAACACCGAGCCCGCCGTCGCGGCCATGAGCAGCCAAAAGAAAACCTTTTGCACGATCCAGAAAGGCGTTTCGACCGTCGGCGCGAGTAGCACCGCTACGTACACCGGATAGGCAAACGCCTGCTGATCTTTGGGGTCATTCGGGCGTTCCGGATCGAGCGCGCGCCCGTAGTACCCAGCCTGGATTTCTCGCGTGATCGCGTCGCTATAGGGATCGCGATGATGAAGCAGCAGTTCCCGCGAACCCAGCCATCGCGGATATAAATCGGAAAGATTGCCGCGGGGAATATCGTGGGCCTTGGACTCCGCAACCTGCCGGGGCTTGAGAATCCGATTGACGTAAAGCCAATTGCTGACTGAAGCTAGTGCGACTAAAACGACGCACACAGTCAATCGAATGCGGCTGCCCACGATCGCGAATCCTTTCTAACCGCCTGCATGTCCCATCCGCAACAACCCGCGGGCTCGATCAAGATCAGGCTTCTCGTCTCGTGCCTCATCGCGGCGGCAAGTGGTTTGGCCTGCTGGTTCCTGATGGTGCGGCTTCATCAGGGCGCCGCCGACTTTCGCTGGGCCTTGCACCTGGCGCAGCAGGTTGTGGCGCGGCAAGCACCTTACGATACGCCGCTTGAACAATATCCGCTCACCGCCGGTTTCTTCGCCCTTCCGCTCATCAAGCTCCGGCCGGAGATTGCAGCCGCAATTTTCTGGGGCGTCAGCTCGGGACTGCTCGCCTTCGGCGTCACCCGTCGAAGCTATCTTGGCCTTCTGGTTTTTCTCGCCTATCCCTATTGGGCGGGCATACTCACGGTGCAGTGGTCTGTGGCTATCGCCGCCGGCGCCTTCTTCTGGATTCTGCTGCCGTTCACGATGGCTAAACCCCAGGTTGGACTGCCGGTCTTCCTCTCTTATTTCAGTTGGCGAGGTCTGGCGGCATGTGCTTTCGTGGCCGCTGTCACCATCGCGGCGATGCCCAACTGGCCTTGGCTATGGCTTCATCAAGGCCGATACTACGAGCACTTCTTTCCGCTTTTTGTCTTTCCCGGAGAATTCCTGCTTTTCGCCCTCTGGCGCCGGCGCGAACGCGATGCGAGGCTGCTTCTGCTCTCCGCCCTCATGCCGCAACGCTGGTTCTTTGACACCTTTACTCTCTGGCTGGTGCCCAAATCCCGCCGCGAAATTATCTGGACCGTGTTCTTCAGTTGGGGAGCAGGTATCTGGCGCTGGTGCTACACTCCGCACAGCTTCACCCAGGTCGGCCGCGTGACCGTAATCTTCATCTATCTGCCCATGCTGGCCGTGGTGTTGTTGAGGAACGTGCGGCCAGGCAAGCCAACCACGCCAATAGCACGAGCGCAAACAGATTCTGGTGCTGGTAGCGGAATGTAAGGACCTGGTACAGCGGACTCAGCATCATCAGACCGAGCACGATTCTCAGACCTCGGTTTGAACCGGAGGAATCGCGGCGAACCACGGAATCCAGGCCCAGCAGCAGAGGCAAGAGCAGAATGCTCATGTCCTGGTTGTAGCCGTGATATCCGGCCAGGAAGGTGGCGATCACCGCCATGGAAAATCCGGAGTTCCAGGAGTCTGTGCCGGTTAGATCGTCTGTTTGCCACTTCGTCGCCGCCCAGATCAACAAGCCTGCGGAAGCAATCAGCAGAACGATTCGGGCCCAAAACGGCTCCGGGTCGAAGATGGGCCAGCCCAACAAGAGGCCGCGCAGGTTTGGCATATTGCTGGGAACGATGATTCCACTCGGCATTCTCTGATTGATCAGCCACGCATACTGGGGATAAAACGCCAGTTGCTGCCTGCCGACCAGGACCCATGAGACCAGGAACTCAAGGACCGCGGCCAAACTCAGGCCGTAAATTGCCCGCCATTTCCGGCGAAGCAAAAAGACAAACGCAAAGGGAAGCACCAGGTGGAACTTGAACAGGCCGAGACCGAGAAAAAATCCGGCTTGCAGGTCCCGCTGCCGGCGCAGCGCCCAGTAAGCCAGGCAATAGCTTGCCAACAGCAGGATCGAGTCCTGGCCTTGCATCAGGGCATACGCCGCCGGGAAGAAAGCGAAGGGGACAAGCGCCAACCCGCTGCGTGAGAAGTGTTCAAGGTGCACAAGGAAAGGCCGAAGAAAATACGCGGAAAACGCCAAGATAGCGCCATTAAGGACCGCCCATGCCAGGTACGCCCACAAGTACGTCAGATAGGTCAGCGGAACGTACAGTAACCCTTCAAACGGCGGGTGATTGTAGGGAAGAAGGCTTCCGCGATGCTGCGGGCTGAACTGCTCCTGTGCCGCCTGCTGGCTGCGATCGTCGTAAAGAGTCTTGCCTTCGCCATGCCGCAGCATGAATCCGGCGGTGTAGAAAATGCTGAAATCGGAGGATCCGGAAAGGGGCTCCCTGCGGGCCAGCCAAAACGCCGCAAAGTTAACCGCGATCATGCCGGCGCAAAATGAGACGGCCGCGAAGCGTAGCATTCGGCGATTGGCCATGTGGCAAGCGTTTTATTGTATGCTATGGCTCCCCGAACATTAGAACTTCTGCGGGACGCGAACGGGCAGCGTGGCCTTGCCGAATCGAAGCCGCTGCCTGCACGTTTTCCTGCCGGTCGGCTTGACGGCTGGAGTTACCGAGGGGTATCGGGGCCTCAAGAACTTGTCACTTTCCGGCAGGATGAAGGTATGATTACTTTAAGTCGAGTGGCGGGCAGTCGAAGCGAGTTCCCAGCCGGGCTCCCGGGCAACTTTCCATTGTCGTTAAAAAACAGCAAGCAGGAGTAACAACCATGTTTACAGATCTTGTGCGCGGTCTATGGAACGATCAGAGCGGGCAGGACATCGCCGAGTACGCCGTGATGCTGGCGGTGATTCTGGTCATCGTAGTTGGGACCATCCGGCTGATCGGCTCCAATGCCAACAATGTCTTCTCCAACGTCGCCAGTTCCATTCAATAAGCGTCCATCGCTGATTAAACACGGCGCGTGCCGTGGCAGTGGATCGTTTAAGGACAACGAATGAATCGCACACGTCTATTGATGATCGGGGTTCTGGCGCTGGCCGCGGGCCTGCTCGTCAGCGTTCTGGTTTACCGCGGCTTGCAGGGAAAAAACAGCTCCTCCGATTCCGGGGCCGATGTCATGGTGGCCGCCAATGATTTGCCGGTGGGCTCTCGAATCGAAGAGCACGATGTCAAGATCATCAAAATGCCCGCCGCCGATCTGCCCCCCGGTGCTCCCAGAAAACGGTCCGATGTCATCGGCCATGGCGTAATCATTCCGATCTGGAAGGGCGATTTCATCCTGCCCAACCGGCTCGCGGCTGAAAACGCCGGTTCGGGTCTGCCTTCGCTGATCCCTCCGGGAATGCGCGCCGTGTCGGTACGCGTGAATGAAGTGGTTTCCGTGGCTGGATTCGTAACGCCCGGCACTCGCGTCGACGTGCTGCTGACTGGCACTCCAGGCGCAAGTGGCGACCAGCAGACTACGACCGTACTTCAGAACGTTGCGGTTCTCGCCTCCGGACACACGCTTGAGCGAAACTCATCGGGCGAAGCACAGAACACGGCGGTGATCACGCTGCTGGTCTCCCCAGACGACGCCCAGCGTCTCACGCTGGCCAGTCAGGAAGGCCACATCCAACTTGCGCTGCGCAATCCTCTCGATACCAAGCAGGATGACGTGCCCTCCACACTCTCTCCTACACTTTTCAAAGGGGCTCCTGTACATGTGGAACCGGTTCGAGCACCAGTACGGCACGCGGCGGCTCCGAAGGTGATAACGCCTCCTCCGCCCGCGGGCATGGATATTCAGATCTACCAGGGTGAAAAGAAGTCTGACACGAAATGCACTGAAGACACCTGCGAGGGCAAGTGATTCAGACACGTTCAACGATGAAATGGGACCTCTTGGAGGCCAGCCGGTTTCCTCACATGGAGACGAATCTGAAAATGAACGTCCGCAGCTTCTTGCTCGGTGGCTTTCTTCTGACGGCTGCCTTGGCCGCTCCCGCACTTACCGGAATCGCGCAACAGCCCGAGAGCGGAGGCCAGGCCCAGGCGCCGAACACAACCCAGACCACCACATTGCCTCCACAATCGCAGCAGACGCAGGGCGCAGCGCCGCTGCGCGTCATGGTCGGAAAATCGCTGCTGATCAACACCACCGAGCGCCTCAAGCGCATCTCGCTTACCGATCCGGCGATTGCCTACGCGACCGTGATCACTCCCACGCAGATCCTGGTCCACGGCAAATCACCGGGAGAGATTTCTCTGCTGATCTGGGATGAACTGGAGCGTTCGCGCAGCTTTGATCTTCGCGTTGACGTGGATGTCAGCGCATGCGCCGAAGAGGAACACCGCGTGTTCCCGGACGAGCAGATCACGGTCACGCCCTCGCGCGCCGCCATCGTGCTTTCGGGACATGTCTCCACGGAAGACGTCATGAAACGCGCAGGCGAACTCGCCAGCGCGTATTCGCCAAAGGTCGTCAATGTCCTGACGTTCGGGCCGGTCGGCTCCCAGGAAGTTCTGTTGCAGGTAAAGTTTGCCGAAGTGGACCGCACCGCTCTGGCGCAGATGGGAATCAACTTCATCTCGACCGGCGGCGGCAACACGATCGGCACGACAACCACCGGCCAGTTTGGCGGATTTGGCCCGCAGCAACTCACGACCGGCACTGCATCCGGGACGTCTGGCACGGGCACGACAACCACGACCGGTGAAACCCTGAACAACGTTCTCAACCTGTTTGTCTTCCGGCCCGACATTAATTTCGGAGCTGTGATCCAGGCGCTCGAGACCAAGAACCTTTTGCAGATTCTCGCCGAACCCAACCTGATCGCGATCAACGGCAAGAAGGCCAGCTTTCTCGCCGGAGGCCAGTTCCCTTTTCCGATTGTTCAGCCCGGAAACGGATTTACCGCGGTAACAATTTCCTTCAAAGAATTCGGCGTGCGTCTGGAGTTCACTCCGGTGATTACTCCGAACGGCAATATCCATCTCCAGGTCGCGCCCGAAGTCAGCACGCTCGACTTCGCCAATGCGCTGACGATTTCAGGATTTACGGTGCCCGCCCTCAGCACCCGCAAAGCCGAGACTGAATTTGAGGTGCAGGACGGCCAAAGTTTCGTGATCGCCGGCTTGATGGACAACCGCGTCACCGACATCTACAACAAGATCCCCGGGCTGGGCGACATCCCAATCCTGGGTAATTTTTTTCGCAGCAAAAGTTTACAGAAGAGCAACTCCGAATTGATGGTGCTGTGTACGGTAAAGCGGGTTTCTCCGACGACCGAAACCCCGCTGGGGCCAAAGAATCCGAAGCCCTTCATGGATACCGGCAAGTTTGATAAAAGTAAGTGATTCGACCGTCATGTGAGCCGGCTCGGGCAGAGTGAGCCGTAAAAGCGCGGAAACGAAGTAGATTCACTATGCCAGAGCTTGCAGTCGTAATCGTGGCCACCGACAACGAGCAGCGCGCCCTGCTCCAGGTGCTCGTGGATGGGACGAGCGTCGCGAGGACGGTCCATACCTGTGCCAGTTTTCCGGTGGCTGGCGCCGATCCAGTGACCCGGCGCGTGCGCTCGGCCAATCCTGACGTCACTCTGGTCGATATCCCTGCCGACAATCCGCAAATCGCCCTGCGCGCCATTGAGTTGTTGCACCAGGAGATGCCCGATACGGCCATCTTCGCCGTCGGCAGCCTCAATCAGCCGCAAGTCATTGTGAACGCCATGCGGGCCGGCGCGCGCGAGTTCGTCGAACGCCCGACTACGACCACCGATTTGCTGGAAGCGTTCGTCCGCCTGACCGCCTCCCAGCGCCGCGGGCGCCAGGAGGGCTTGCGCGGCAAAGTCTTTTCGGTCATCAATGCAAAAGGCGGCAACGGCGCCACGACCGTTGCCGTAAACCTGGCCCTGGCCTTGCAGTCGGCCTACGGCCAGACCGCGCTGGTTGACCTTGCCCCCCTGGGCCACGACGCGCTGCATATGAATTTGAAGCCGGTGTTCACCGTGGCTGACGCCACCCGCAACCTGCACCGCATGGATGCTTCCCTGCTCGAAAGCTTCATGACCCGGCATAACGGCGGATTGCAACTGCTCGCGGGAACCAACGTTCCCGCCGCGGTAGATCCCTCCACCGCGGAATTTGTTCGGCTTTTCGACATGCTGGTGTCGCACTATCGTTACGTGGTGGTGGACGCATCCTCTCGCTTCGATGCGGCCAGCCGCCTGATTGCGAGCCTCTCCGAAACCGTACTGCTGGTCGCTTGCACGGATGTGGCTTCACTGTGGAGCGCGGCTCGGGTGCAGCAATATCTGGGAGAGGCGGGGAGCCGCGAGCGCGTCCGCCTTGTTCTGAACCGGTTTCGCAAGGTTTCCGGGTTCAGCGAAGCCGATGCCGAGGCTGCGGTTGGGGCCAAGCTGTTGTGGCGGGTGCCCAACCAGTATTTCGCCATCTCCACGGCGATTGATCGCGGCACGCCCGTAATGGACCAGCGCAATTCGGAAATTGCCCGCTGCTTTTCAGGACTTGCCCAGGAGTTGACCCGCAACGACGCCGAAGTGAAGCGCGCCGCGTGGTCGCTGTTCAAGTCGGTTTAAGATGTAGGGGACCATGGCCAATCTTCAATCGTTCGAGCGCACCGACTACCAGCAGGTAAAGGCGGACCTGCACCGCAAGATCCTCGATCGGCTTGACTTGGAAAAGCTGGGCAGGACCTCGGGCGATTCGGCGCGCGACGAAGTCCTGGTTGTTATCCGCAGTGCGGTCAACGGTGAAGTCGTTCCCCTGAGTTTTGCCGAGCGCGAGCGGCTTTCGCGCGAAATTCTCGACGAGATTTTCGGGCTCGGCCCCCTCGAGCAGTTGCTCAAGGACTCCAACATCTCTGACATCCTGGTGAACCGATACGATCGCGTCTACATAGAAAAGGCCGGCAAGCTCGAGCTCACCACGCTGTCGTTCAAAGACAACGTGCACCTCATGCAGATCATCGAGCGCATCGTCTCGCGTGTGGGACGGCGAGTCGATGAGTCTTCGCCGATGGTCGACGCGCGCCTGGCCGACGGATCCCGTGTCAATGCCATCATTCCGCCACTGGCGCTGGATGGCCCGTGTCTCTCCATCCGCCGCTTCGGCCGCGAGCCAGTCACGGCCCGCCAGATGATCGAAAACCAGACCCTGACCGAGTCCATGCTGGAACTGCTCTCGGCGATGGTGAAGGGCAGACTGAACATCATCGTTTCCGGCGGCACCGGCGCAGGCAAGACGACTCTGCTGAATGTGCTCTCGGGTTATATTCCCAACTCCGAGCGCATCGTTTCCATCGAGGACGCTGCCGAACTCCAGCTCAAGCAGGAAAACATCGTCCGCCTCGAAACCCGCCCGCCCAACATCGAAGGCAAGGGCGCAGTGCGACAGCGGCAGCTGGTCATCAACAGCTTGCGTATGCGCCCCGACCGCATCGTGGTGGGCGAGGTGCGCGGCGAAGAAGCGTTCGACATGTTGCAGGCCATGAACACCGGCCATGAAGGCTCGCTCACCACCGTCCACGCGAACTCTCCTCGCGACGCCATGGCCCGCATTGAGAACATGGTTTCGATGGCGAACCTGAATATCCCAGAGCGTGCGGTGCGGCAGCAGATCTCATCGGCCGTGCACGCGGTCATACAGATCGCGCGCCTTTCCGACGGCACGCGCAAGGTCATCACGATTTCCGAGATCACCAGCCTCGACGAGGGCCAGCTCGTCATGAACGACATCTTTTCGTTCGATCGCACCGGCATCGATGAAAATGGGAAGGTGCGCGGCGCTTTCCGGGCCACTGGAGTCCGGCCGAAATTTGCCGATCGTCTGGCGACCGCCGGGGCGCGGCTGCGTCCGGCATTATTTGAATCGAGGACCGAGGTCTAGCCAAGAATGTCTATCGCTCTCATTGCGCTGGTCGCTTTCGCGGTAGTCGCGATCCTGGTCTTTGCGTCGATTTCGCTGTTCGACCAGCGGAGCGCCCAGGCACGGCTTATCAAAGAACGCCTGGCTAACGAACGCAAGGCCCCCGAACTTGCCGCCGAAGAAGAGCTGGCTCTACTGCGCGACGAGCAGTTGAGCCGCATCCCCGCTCTCGACACGCTGTTGCGCCGTTCGGCACGCGTTTCCGCTCTCCAGAAAATGCTCTCGCAGGCCGGCATCGAAAACATGCGGGCCGGCAACTTTCTTGGCCTCTCGGCGCTCGCCGGAGTTGCGGCAGCGATCCTCGGCTATGTCTTCAGCAGCCGCGCCGAGGTCGCGTGGATCGCCCTTCTGGTCGGCTTCATCCTCCCGTACTCCTACGTTTCCATCAAACGCAACAAGCGATTCGAAAAGTTTGAAGAACTTTTCCCCGAAGCCATCGACACGCTGGCGCGCGCCGTCCGCGCCGGCCACGCTTTCACCACGGCGCTCGAGATGATCACGAATGAAATCGCCGAGCCGATTTCAGGGGAGTTCCGCCAGCTCTACGAAGAACAGAAGTTCGGCATGCCCGTCCGTGATGCGCTGATGAATTTGACCGAGCGGGTCCCGCTGGTTGACGTCAAATTTTTTGTGACCGCGGTCATGTTGCAGCGCGAAACCGGCGGCAATCTTGCCGAGATTCTCGACAATCTGTCCTATGTAATCCGCGAGCGTTTCAAAATTCAGCGCCAGGTGCGGGTTTACACCGCGCAGGGGCGCCTCACCATGGCGCTGCTGATGGGAATGCCGCCGATCATCGTTTGCACGATGCTGCTCCTGAACAAGAGCTTCATCGATCCGCTGTTTCACGATCCCATCGGCCACACGCTGCTGGTCGCGGGAATCACTTTGCAAACGGTCGGATATTTCGTGATCCGCAAGATCATCCGGATCCAGGTTTGAACAACAGGTTTGAGAAATGAGTTTGAGAAATAAGATTTAATAAAATAAGGTTTGGGGAAATAAGTTACCGGTAGGGCTTAGCGATGTCATTGCTTCTGCTCATTGTCGTGTTTCTCACCGTCGTCGGCGCGGTCTTCGCTTTTGGCGCGGCTGCGGTGACGCCGAGTTCCTTGCTAGGCGCGCGTCTTCGCGCGCTCGGGGGGCAGGCCGCCCAGCCGGTCGAGAACAAGCCTGCGATCAGGGATCGCATCGAGCAGGCCCTCGATCCGCTCAGCAAGGCCATCCCCATGTCCACCGCGGACATGTCGCGAACGCGGAAGTGGCTCACTCAAGCCGGCTTCCGGGATGCGGCAGATGCCAATTACTACTTCGGTCTTCGCGTGCTGCTGGCGGCCATCGGCTTCGTCGGCGTCCTTCTCTTCGAAGGGCTCGAGAATCCGTTCCTCCTGATTGGGGTCACCGCCCTTGGATTCATCCTTCCCCGCTTCATGCTCAAGCGCATGATTAAGGACCGCCAGAACCGCATCCGGCTGGGCCTGCCGGATGCACTCGATCTGACGGTCATCTGCGTCGAAGCCGGCCTGGCGCTCGATCAGGCGCTGATGCGCGTCGGCCAGGATTTGCACCACGCCCATCCCGACCTGAGCGACGAGTTCCATCTGGTCAATCTGGAAATGCGCGCCGGCAAGCCCCGCGCCGAAGCCTTGCGCAATCTGGTCGATCGCACCGGTGTTGACGATATCCGCTCGCTTGTTGGTACACTGATTCAGACCGACCGCTTCGGCACCAGCGTCGCCCAGGCTCTCCGCGTGCATTCCGACTCCCTCCGCACGGAACGCCGGCAACGGGCCGAAGAACAAGCTGCCAAAACCACCATTAAGATGGTTCCCCCGCTGGTAATCTTTGTTCTTCCGTCCATCATTTTCGTCACGATCGGTCCCGCCGTCATCAGCCTGATTCGGCAGTTGGGGCCGGTTTCAGGCCGATAGGCTGAGAACAATCGGGGAGTTCATGGCAGTTCTCTCAACCCAAGGCCAGGCCTTCAACCAGACGCGGCAGGCGTTTCTTGCCACTTCTCTTGCGGTCGCCAATACCCACTGGACCCGCCTGCGAGGTCTGCTCGGCCTCGCCCCCGATGACTTCCGTAACGGCGCAGGCCTCTGGATTATCCCTTGCCATGGGATACATACTTTAGGGATGGGATTTCCGATCGATGTGGTGTATCTCGATCGCGAAAACAAGGTGGTCCACGTGGCCCATGAAATAAAACCGTGGCGCTTCGCGGCCATACGGCGGCAAGCCTCTTCGGTTCTGGAACTTCCGTGTTCGGTCGCTTCGGAAACGAAAACCGCTGTGGGCGATAGAATTGAGATCACGCTCGCCAAGGACCGCAGGGCAAAAGACGCATGAGCAGCGTTCTCCAACTCGAAGAAATCGTTCCCGTCCGACCGCGGGAGGAAAGCCCGAAGCTGCTCGTCGATTGGTCTCCGCGATGGGAGGACTTCGTCACGTCGATCGGGCCGGCGCTGGCGCGATCCCAGCGGCGGTTGGCCGGTGAAGCGCCCTTCGGACTCATCCCGTTCCGAATCATGGCGCCGTCTTATGTGATCGAGGCGTTCCTGATCATGGCTGCCATCTTCATCAAGGTGAAAGTGGACGAACTGCGGCCCTATGTCGCGCCCCGAATCACCAGCCATGACGTGATCTACTACACCGGCGATGAACTGCCCCGTACCGAAGATCTTGGCGGCGCGCAAATCGGAAAGTCGGGGCAAGCGGGAGGCAACGAAGCCCACCACCGCACCCAGACGATCAAGATCGCCCGCGGCGCCTCGCTGGTCCCGCAGGTCGTGGATGCGCCCAATCTCAGGCTTCCCGCTTCGCGGGATGCGGTCGCCAATCTGCTTGCCGTGAAACCGGATGCCGGCCCGCCGCCAGCGGAAGGATTGCGTTCCAATCGGGCGGTGCCGAATCTGGCGACATCCGTCGTCGCCCCGGCGCCGAATGCGATTCATGACTATACGCGCAACGGAATTCGGCTCGATTCCGTGATCGCGCCCGCTCCCAATGTAACTCGTGACCATGCGCTCACCGCGCCTTCCTATAACGCAACAATGATTCCGCCGGCCCCGAGCGTCAATGGCGATCACACGCTGGTTGCGCCTGCCCTGACGCCGGCGATTATTGCCCCTGCGCCACGGGTCACGCGCGATCATTCTCTTGCCGCACCCTCACTCGATGCTTCCGTGGTCGCCCCCGCGCCCAGCGTATCCCGCGATCGCATGCGGTCGACCCCGGCTTTGTCGTCCAATGTGATCCCTCCGGCGCAAGGCGCGGTGAGCCGGCAGATTTCCAGCGCTCCCGTGCAAATGGATTCAGCCGTCGTGCCGCCTCCGGTATCTGCCCCGGAGCGCGCGTCGTCGGCAAATGCCCGGCTCACGTTGCCCGCTCCCAGCGTTGTGGCGCCTCCGCCTTCGGCTGACATCTCGACCGACATGCGCCGGATGGCGGGTGGCAGCGTCCCCGACCCCGGTAAGACCGTCGTTCCTCCGCCGCCCTCGCAATCCGGCAGCGGGACGTTCATGAGCAGCATTATCGGAAAGATCTTCGGTGCAAGCGAAGTTGTTCCTCCGCCGCCGAACGTAAATGCCGGAAGCTCCAATGGAGGATCGCGCCCATCTCTTCCGTCTAACGCTGTGGCACCTCCGCCCACAGTGAATGCCAACAATTCCGGACGGGAGGCTCGCGGCAGCCGGAACGGAGGCACGTCTCTGGGCACAAACGTCGTCGCGCCGCCGCCCTCGGTCGGCGCTGCCGGAGGCACCGGCACGCAGGGACGCGGCTCCGCGCCGTACATCGGCAATCCTGGAATCGTTCCACCGCCTCCAGCGCTGGCAGGAGCCGGCGGCGGTACAGGCACCACCGGAGGCGGCAAGGGCACGCCGGAAGGCACTTTGCTGGCGAACAATATCGTTCCACCGCCACCGTCGGTCGGCGGAGGGTCTGATCCCGGCGGCTCCGGCTCGGGTCGCAAGGGCGTTGGATTAGCCTCCCCGGTTGACGTCGGCTCCGGACTCTCTCCCGCAAATAATGGCGGCGCGGGCGCAAATGCCGGGGCCGTGATTTCCAGCCAGCCCGGCTCCAAGGTTGGATTACCGACCAGCGGAGGCACCGGCTCGCTCGCCATGTCGCCCTCAGGGGGCGACAAGACCGGACTCGGCGGCGCGGGCGGCGGCACAGGCATTGGTCACGGCGATGGCACCGGCAGCGGCTTGAACGCAGACGGGTCCGGCGCGGCAAAGAGCGGCGCAGGACGCGGCTCCGATCCCAGCGCCCGCGGCGGCATCTCACCCGCTCCAGGCCCGGGGGGCGCGGGAACGATGCCATCGGGAACGCCAACCGTCCGTGGCGTAGATATCTCGGGCGGCAGCAGCATTGTGACGCTGCCCAGCTTCGGCTCCGATCCGGCAACCGGCACGCCGGCAACTCCGAGCCGCACTTCGAGCAAACCGCGGCAGGAACTCGGCGTCACCATCGTCGCGACAGCAAGTTCAGGCGGAGCATTCGAGCCCTACAAGCACCTGCTCCGCGACGAGAAATATACGACCTATTTAGACACGTCTTTAGGCACGGCCGTGATGGAGTTCGCCGATGAAAGCACGTCCGCGCATCCGTTTGGCGGAACGCTCAGCGCGCCGGTTTCCATTCACACCGATCTTCCCGAGGGTTTGCCTCGCGCCCGCATGGTAGTGATGTGTACCCTCGATACCGCCGGCAACCTGAAAATCATGCGCGTGCTCGAACCCGGCCCCGCTGCCATGACCGCCAAAGTCGTGGCCGCCCTGCGGGGTTGGAAATTCCAGCCCGCGATGCGCGGCCAGCAGCCCGTCGAAGTCACTGCGATCCTCGGATTCGGCATCGACACGAACGATCGCTTCTAACGAACTCCCCAGTTTTATTTCTTCCTCTGCATCGCGCGCCGTTTCAGCGGCGGGCGCGTTCCCTTCTCCGGACGTTCTTTTTCAATTTCGCCCGACAGCTTGTGCAGAGGCCTGTCTGCCGCCGATGAAAGCTGCTTTCCAGATGACACAACCGTCAGGCCTTGCGCCGTGTAAGTGGCCTCGCCGAAGGTCGCGGCCGAGTTCACCTGCGCGACTGCGAACACTCCATGCGGTACGCCGTTCGTGAATGCCGTCGCAATGTAGTCCCCGACCATCAATCCGTTTTGCGAGTTGGGCAGCCAGTCGAGCAGCATCGCCGCGCTGGTCAACGTGGAGGGGACATTCCATGTCGTTCCTCCGTTGGCGGAAGAAATATATCCGACAAAAAGCTGGCACGAATCCACGCTGCAATTGCTCTGCGAATAGTAGTAATAGTGGAGCGCAACGTGCGCGTCGCCTCCCGAAGTTGCCGGATCGATTCCAATCCCCGGAATGAAATGATCTACGGCAGTGGAAACATCGTCGATCGGAATGCGCGTGACAGTGCTCCAGTTCGCGCCGTCGCTCGATGTGCTGTAGACGAGATCATTGGTAGAGCAGGCGGTTCGAAAGCGGCAGTCCTCCCACACCACCCAGACCGTTCCGGCTCCATCCACCGCAGCCGAGGGCAGCGGCCCGCTGCGAATTCCTCCCGCATCCAGATGGAGCTGAATGTTCGCGATCGTCACCGGAGCGCTCCAACTCGCCCCGCCATCGATCGAACTGAACGACGCCATGATGGGCGAATTAGTCAATTCGATCGGGACCACAACGGTTCCATTCGGCTGGACCAGGGGCTGCCCGCCAATGCCTTGCGCCAGATTGGCCGTCGGGGTTGCCGCGCCCCACGTCAAGCCGCCGTCGGAAGAAGTGCTCATCAGGATTTCATCGGCGGCCGACCTGATCGGATCGTCCCACTCGACATAGCAGTTCCCATAATGCGGGCTCGCGGCCCAACTATCGCACACCAACCAGTTCTTGTCGGAACTGGGCGCGGTCGGCGCGACACTGACGGGATTCTGCCACGTGAATCCTCCGTCGGTCGATCGGCTGATGGCGACAGCCGGGGTTTGAATCGTTCCCGAGAGCGGAAGCGACGAAATCATCCACACGCCATGCTTCGCGTCATAGGCGACGTTGGGATCGCTAGCCGCATCGTACGGTCCCGTTCCCTCACCGATTGTGAGGCCCGGAAGAAATCCGTGTGCCCAGCTCATTCCCCCGTCCGTTGACGTAGCCCAGCCAACATCGGTTGCGCCGCCATCGGAAATGCGGCCGACCTGAAACGTCGCAACCAGAGTATTGCCGTTGGCCAGCAAGTGCGGCTCGACTTCAGTGGCATGCTGGCCCGGACCAATCGTGAACGGATCGGAGCTGATCTGCGTGAGGTTCGCTCCCACCGGGTTCCCGGGCGGCGGTGGAGAAGTGGTCAGATGGTTTGCGGGTGCCGGGCTGGAACATCCGCACAACAGGATCGTAAGGCAAGCCGCCGTCCACGCCGGAGCGGGCTTACAGCGGGAAAAATATGCGAAGCTCACACTACTGGGCCCTCACGAATGCGATTGCTGTCTGGTCTTCGTAAACGAGCTTCCATCCTGCGGTCTTGCCCAGAATACTGGCCAGTGCGACGTCTCGTGGCATCAGCACACACCCTGGATTGGTCTGATGCAGGAATTCCTCCCAGCCCCGCTCCACATGGATCGCACCAAGGTATGCCTTTAGAAAATCCGAGCCGTACAAATCATGCCGGTCGTCCACAACGACCCGCTCCCCCGGATAGAGCCGGTAAATCAAATACCCTCCCCAGTAATCGGGAGTGAAGATCGGTCCTTTCACGTCGTGTTGCGCAAGGAAGCTCACCGCATCCACTGGCATCCGCTTCGGGTCGAAGTGCGCGTCGATCAGGGTGCTGGATCCCAATCGCCCGCCATTGAGCACTATCGCGAAGGTGAATACTGTAAACAGCACTGGCCAGAGATGGCTGCGCAAGCTGAGTTCCACCGCGCTCACTCGCAGTGAAAATCTGTCAATTGCCCCTTCGCTCGGCAGCCACGGCCCCACGATCATCACCAGCAGGATGGAGGAAATCGGAATGTTACGCGAGGAGTAAAGTCCCGCATAGGTCACGAACAAGACCAGCAATCCTTCGCTCGTCCGCAGCCGGCGTCCCCGCGTGACCAGCACGCCCAACGACAGCACGAGCAGGATCAGGAAACACTTCTGCGCCACCCCATGAAAGTTCGGCGACTGGAATTCCTGCACGTGGTCCATCAGGAACCGGTCCGTCAGATACGAATAGATGTGGCCATGCAGCTTCCATCCGTACGGATTGATGAAGCTCGCAAGCAGCGACGCCAAACCCACGCGAGTCAGATCGCCAACACGCTTGGCCGCTGCGATCTTTCGCAACACATCGTTGATGCCCGCACCCTGGGTGCGGTGCCAGGTCCAGATCGCGCCAAACCAGAAAATCGCGAGCAGCACGAATCCCAGCACAAAGCCGCCATGGACATTCACCCACACCAGCATCAGCAACGGCAAGGCCCACAACTTGCGATGCCGTCCGATACCCTTGAAATAATTGCGCTCGGTCGAGTCGAGCACCCAGAAGAATGCCAGCATCAACATCCAACTCACCACATGCGGGCGCGCCAGAAAATGAATGGTCGACGCCGACATGGCCAACATCACCAGCAACAGCGCGTAGATAAAATTCATCTCGCGCCGCACCAGCAGCCGGAACATCCACCCGAACACAAAGGCAATGACGGCCGCAGTGAACCACACGACCGCGTTCAGCCCGGCGATGTTTGCCAGAACACCGACAGCGGCGTCGTAGAGCCACTCCCAGGCAAACCACGGCTTGCCGCCCATAGTGGAAGAAAAGGGGTCGGTCCGCGGAATCGAGTATTCGGCGAGCATCTGCTGCCCGGTGCGAATGTGCCAGCCGATGCCCGCATCGCCCAGCAACTTCACGGCGAGCGCCGTAAATATCAATACGCAAAAGATCCCAATGTAAATCAGGTCGGAGGCGGAAGGCAGCAGCCAGTTCGCCCAACTGCGGCGAGCGGGAGCGGATTCGAGTGAAGAACTTCTTGCACCATCTGCCATCGGGTTGAATCTTATATAGGTGGAGGAGGTGCCGACAATGACTAACCAGTCTCTCCCCCGGATCGTGATCGTGGGCGCGGGCTTCGGTGGCCTGAACGCCGCGCAGACGCTGGCCAAAGCCCCGGTCCAGATCACGATCATCGATCGCAAGAACTTCCACACATTCCAGCCACTCCTTTATCAGGTGGCAACGGCCGGGCTTTCTCCCGGAGAGATCGCCGCGCCTGTCCGCTCGATCTTTCGCTCGCATAAAAACATTGAAGTTCTGATGTCTGAGGTCACGGGAATCGATCTAGATAAGCGGGTAGTCCACACGCCCGACCGCGAGATTCCCTACGACTATCTGATCGTCGCCGCCGGTGCCGGCCATTCCTACTTCGGTCACGAAGACTGGGAGCCCTTCGCGCCCGGCCTGAAGACCATCGAAGACGCGCTGGAGATCCGCCGCCGCGTGCTGCTGGCGTTCGAATTGGCGGAGCGCCAGGCCGCCGCCGGCGAAACAGCTTCCCAGCTCAACTTCGTCGTCGTGGGCGGAGGCCCGACCGGAGTTGAACTGGCCGGAACGCTGGCCGAAATCAGCCGCCACGCCTTGGCCCATGAATTCCGCTCGATCGATCCCGGGCGCACGCACATCTTGCTCCTCGAAGGCGGGCCGCGGGTACTGCCGGCTTACGCGGAAGATTTGTCGCGCAGCGCCCAGGAACAACTCCAGCATTTAGGCGTCGAAGTGCAGACGTCGGCCATCGTAACCCAGGTGGAGGCGGGCGCTGTGTACGTGGGAAAAACGCGCCTTCCTGCCACCGTCATCTTGTGGGCCGCAGGGGTCGCTGCATCTCCCCTGGGGAAACAACTCGGCGTGGGCGTGGACCGGGCCGGCCGCGTTCCCGTTCAGCCCGATCTCAGCATCGCGGGACATCCCGAAATTTTCGTGATTGGGGATTTATCGGCGGCCCAGGACGAGCACGGAAAATTGCTTCCCGGGGTCGCCCCCAACGCCATCCAACAGGGGCAGTTCGTAGCCAGGCTCATTCGCGAAGAAGTGAAGGCCCGGCCTGAGAAAACACCGCGCCCGGTATTCCATTATTGGGACAAAGGCAGTCTCGCGACCATCGGCCGCGCCGCGGCAGTTGCGCAATTTGGCAAGATCCATATCTCGGGCTATATTGCCTGGCTGTCATGGTTGTTCATTCACATCTTTTTTCTGATCGGCTTTCGCAATCGACTTTTGGTATTTATCCAATGGGCATGGTCCTATGTGACTTACGAACGGGGCGCGCGGCTGATCACCGGCAGCACTTATCTGCCGGGATGGGCCGATGGCCAGCCAGCTCAAAACAGCACGCCTGCGACCTCCGAGTCGCAAGAAATTCATACGTCCGCGCGAAAATAAGTGGAAAATAGAGCTAATGCGTGGCGCTTCGCTTGCGCTCGCTTTCCGCCATGAAACGATCGGCACTCTTATCCCTGATTCTCTTGTTCGGCACAGTCTTTTTTGGTGTCTCGGCGCGCGCCCAAGTTGTAGAGGTCACCATCGACGACACCATCCAGCCGGTCAGCGCGGAATATATCTCGCGCGCCATCGATCAGGCGCAGCGCTCGAATGCGCAGGCCGTGTTGATCGAGATGAATACTCCCGGCGGGCTGATCAGCTCCACCCGCGAGATCATCGAGAAGATCACCAGTTCGCCGGTGCCCGTCATTGTTTATGTGACTCCCACCGGCGGCCATGCCGGATCGGCGGGCATCTTCATTCTGGAATCTGCCGACATCGCCGCCATGGCGCCCGGCACCGCGGCGGGCGCTGCTCATCCCGTGGAGTTGATCGGTCCGATGCAGGTCAAAACGGACGAAGAAATGAAGCGGAAGATTGAAAATGACACGGCCGCGCTGATCCGGTCATTCACGTCGAAGCGCGGGCGCAACGTCGAGGCCGCCGAGAGCGCCGTGCGCGAATCGAAGTCGTTTACCGAACAGGAAGCGCTGGCGCAGCATCTGATCGATTACATCGCGTCCAGCCCGGAAGATTTGTTTCATCAAATGCAGGGCAAATCGTTCAAGCGCTTCGGCGGAGAAACCGCCACGCTGAATCTCGTCGGCCAGTCGATTGCTCCCTTCGAGATGACGCTGAAGGAAAAAATCCTCGACGAACTGATGGATCCCAATCTCGCATTCATATTGCTCGCCATCGGAGCGCTGGCGCTCTACGTCGAATTCAACCACCCGGGAGCGGTGATTCCCGGAACAGTGGGCGTGGTGTTCATTCTGGTTGCAGTCTTCGCCCTCAATCTGCTTCCTACTCGCTTCGCGTCGCTGGTCCTGATTCTCGGAGCGTTTGCATTGTTCGCCGCCGAGGCCAAATTCGCCAGCCACGGAGTTCTCACCGTCGGCGGAATCGCGCTTCTTACGCTCGGTGGATTGCTGCTGGTGGATTCTCCGATTCCGGAAATGCGGGTCCATCTGGTCACGGCGCTCGCCGTGAGCATTCCCCTGGGGTTCATTACCGCTTTCCTGATGACGATCGCGCTGCGGGCTCGCCGCAACAAGATTGTGACCGGAGAGCAGGGACTGATCGGCGAAACCGGAGTAGTGCAGAGCGCACTTTCACCCGAGGGAAAGGTTTTTATTCACGGCGAACTTTGGGACGCTGTTGCTGCGGCTCCCTTGCCTACCGGACAGGTCGTGGTTGTGAAGAGCATCGACGGCCTCACGCTGCGGGTGGGTCCGCTGACCGGCGCTGCCGCGGAAACCTCCGCGCCCGCCGCGCTGTAACCGGAACATCGATGCGAAGCTTTACTTGAGCGTGAACAACGCATTCACGTGCGCGCCCACGCTGACCGTCTGCGGAGTAAATTCTTCGGTCGGCGCGGCGACCCCGGCATTGGCCATCGGGGCCATGGCCCGGGCCATGTGCGCCACCACCGGGCGCATATTTTCAAACGTATCGACCGAAGCATAAGAGAGTTCTCCCAGGGTGCGGCCGCTCGCCCGCGCGATGGTCTCGGCCGCATTTCTGGCGCGGCGATAGCCGTCTTCAATCGCCTTGTTCTTGGCCTCGTCGATATTCTCCAGCATGTAATTCAGGCTTTGCGTCTCGCTGACATTGGCCTCGGCAAGTTGTTGCGTGATGGGGCCAATCTTCGAGAAATCCTTCAGCTTGAGCGTGACGTCGGTCGTGACGCGATATCCCACCACGTGTTGCCGGGGTTTCCAGTCATAGACTGGCTGCACGGAAAAGAATCCGATTGATGCTGCCTTGGGATCGATCCCATTCGTGTGCAGGACCTGCCGCACCTGCTCCACGTCTTTGGACGCATGCTGGTAGGCCGCCTGCGAACTTTCATCCTGCACCGAAACGTTGAACTGAAGCACAGCCGTATCGGGCGCGGTTTCAAACTTTCCGTCCGCGCCGACGTAGACGGTATTGTCCTCCGCCTTGACTGTAGGGCGATCCTGGGCGAACAGCGCACTTCCGAGAAAGAAAAGCGCCAGCAGCGTACGTGGAAGTCTCATGATCTGCCTCCGAGGCGATTATCCCACGCGCAGGTCAATCGCCTTCTTTGAAAGAACGTTTGAAAGCAGATCACTTGCATGAGGCGAGTCTTATCGAGAAACGACAAGATTCCGATCCAGCCGAACTTCCAGCGCTGTACCCTTTTCCAGGACCAAATCATGGCCGGACTCGAAGGCGGAAAATGCGCTGTTCGCGGCGCCGTTTCCGGCCCCGGCCGCCGCGCCGCGCTTCCCGCCGTTCTTCATCCCCTCCGCCGCGCCTTCGCCGGCGCCGACCACAACGGCTTCCGCAATTTCCTCTTTCGTCATTCCTTTGCGGCCAATTTCACCCTCGTCGCCGACCTGCCTCATGCCGTGCTCTCCCGGAACTCCCGTAACGGTAGCGATCAGCGGCTCCCATCCACGCGGCGTTTCAATCTCGTCGAAGCTCAAAATGAGCCGCGTGTGCAGGCCCGGCTCGACCGCGCTCACATGCCCATGGATCTTTCTGCCCTCGCCGATGGTCACGCCATTCAGGGCTGCGACGGGTTCTGCCACACGAGCGCTGAAATGATCTCCCGCCTTCACGGCGCGGGTGTCAATGCGATCGGTAAGTTGAATCAGAAAAACCGTGCCCTGCACAATTGCATTCGGAGGGCCGGTGGGTGTGTCCTGAGCGATCAGGGGCAGAGCGATAAGGCAGGTGAACAATCCAAGGATCACTCGAACGCGGAAAGTGCGACTCGACATAGAGATTCCCTCTGGGCTGGATCAGCTGTGCAATTGGATGGCAGGAAACCTCGAATTGATGCCTGGGGAAGAATAAGCAAGAAGCGCAGAGCCTGCCGACGATCCAAAGACCTGGCGATAGCTATTTCAATGATTTACCAGAAATGCTTAAACGTCCGTCTGCGGTCCGGCAACCGCGAGTACATCGACTTCCAGAGCGTTGGAATGTAGCCCCGCAACCGTGGTCGAAGGCGATTTTCCGCTCGCGGTCAGCATGCCGATGGCGCGGTTCTTACCGGTCTGCTTGGCGCGATTCAGCGCACGATCGGCCAAAGTCAGAACCTCTTCGTAGCAGACGCTGCGCGGATCGTGAAGCAGCCATGGAAAAGCTGCCCATCCCACCGAACAGGTGCGGTACATCGGCTTTCGGCCCGGGCCCAGGCTGTAGGGCACGTCTGCGACCGCCGAAAGCACGCGTTGCGCCAGCAACTCGGCTTCGTTTCGATCGGTATAGCGCGACACGATTAGAAATTCTTCTCCGCCCCAGCGCACCAGCACATCCGAATGCCGGATGGAGGAACTCAGCCGCCGCGCCATCTCAGTCAGCAATTTGTCGCCCACGTCATGCCCGCAGCGGTCATTCACTTCCTTGAAATTGTCGGCGTCAATCAGATAGAACACCAGGTCGCGTGTGTGCGGATCGTGACTGTCTTCATGCGAGCGCAGGGACTGTTGCACATCCGCTTCAATGGTCGCGGAAAAAAAGCGCCGATTGCGCAATCCAGTCAGCGGATCGGTCAGCGAGGCCTCTTCCAGCACCACGTTGGTGCGGCGCAGTTCCTGGTTCAAGCGGCGATGTTGAATGAACAGCAGGAACGCCATCAGAAACATAGTGGCCAGCGTCACCAGCACGCGGAAATTCGACGCCTCGTGCGGCAACCGCGGATCGAGCAGCGCAAACAGTGCGATGATGGGCAGCGACAGTACCGCCAGCATCGCCGTGTTCATCATGAGCGAATTGTAGGCATCGTCCGATCTTCTGGACGCGGACGGGGTCAAGCCCTGGCCGACGAACGCAATCAGGCTGAAGGCCGCGAATGAACCCGCATAGGGAATGTCATACCAGCTTCCGGTGTAGTAGGTGTTTTTCTCGATGGCCCGATTCAGGACATAAAACGTCGCCGCATTGAATACGACCGTACCGCAGAACATTGCGTAGAATTTTCGCCAGAGCCCCGAACTCTCGCGGTAGAAAATCACCAGGACGACGACGATCAGGACCGACTCGATCCCCGAGAGCAGATCGAAATTTCCGTTGTACAATTCTTCGTTTGGCGAGACATATTGCCAGCACACCACAAACGAAACATACACATAGAGCCACCACAGCAGCAGCAGAAGGAAATCAAGTACGCCCAGCCGGACGCTGCGTTCGGAAGGCTGCTGATGAGGACGCAAGAGCAAACCCGCCATCATCGGCGCCCCGGCCAGAAACAGCAGCGCATCGCCGGGAAACATCGCCGGCACTTTTTTTTGCAGGACCAGATCGTAGACCACCCAGCACATCTGGTCACTGAACCAGAGGCCCCACCCCGCCGACTGCAACCACCAGAACCAGCGCACGCGGCCAGTGCTGGCGAAGCCATTGATCGCGAAGGCGGAGAAGGCGCACAGCATCAGCAGGCCGCCGCCGATATCGCTGATCGCGGCCACCGCTAGTCCCGGGCGCATGGTCAGACACGCCACCGACAACACCGCCGTGAACAGCACGGCAGCCAATACCACTAATTTCAAAGGATTGCGCCCCTGCAAGATACCCTGCTCTTCCCGACCGATCAGCCCCTGGCACCAGTGGAGTACGCGACCCGGTAGATTTGCTGGTGAATCTCCCGCCGCAGATCTTCCCAGATGTTGTCCGGCATTTCGAGAAAAACCTTGACCACATCGGGATCAAACTGCCGCCCCGACCATCGCCTGATCTCCTCGCGCGCGGCCTGGGGTGACTGCGCCGGCCGGTACGGACGGTCCGAGGTAATGGCGTCGAAAGTGTCGGCAATGGAAAAGATTCGCGCCCCAAGCGGAATCTGCTCGCCCTTCAGCCCTCGCGGATAGCCGGTTCCGTCGTATCGCTCCTGATGCGAATAGACGATGTCCGAGGCCTCCAAAAGAAATGGAATCTTCTTTACGATTTGATAGCCGTGATAGGCATGCTCTTTCATGATGTCCATCTCATGCGGTTCGAGCTTGCCCGGCTTGTTGAGGATTTTGTCGGGAATCGCCATTTTTCCGATGTCATGCAGAAATGCGCCACGGGCGATGGTGTTGATCTGTTCCCGCGGCAGCCCCATGGCGCGCGCAATTGCAATGGTGAACGCCGTCACGCGCTTGGAGTGGCCTTCCGTCTCGCGGTCCTTCAAATCGAGCGCGTCGCCTAAAGCTTCCAGCGTAATGTCATACGAACGCTCCAGATTGCCCATCGCCAATTGCAGTTGATCGGTGCGGGCTTTGACCAGCGATTCCAGATTGATCTGGTACATCCGGTTCTCGACTTTGAGGCGGCGATTTTCCAGGGCGCGGCTCACGGTATTGAGCAGTTGCTCGCGCTCGAACGGCTTCAACAGATAGTCGTAGGCCCCGTTGCGAATGGCCGCCAATGCCACCGAAATGTCGTGGACGGCAGTCACCATTACCACCGGCATGTCGGGATATTTTTCCTTGGTGCGCTCTAATAATCCAATGCCGTCTAGATCGGCCATCATGAGATCGGAAAGCATCAATTCAAATTGCTCGCCGGAGGTCAGAATTGACAGCGCCTCCATGCCGGAGCCGGCCTGTTTGCAGGCATAGCCCGCCGCCCCGAGCATCGAGGCCACGATTTCGCGAATCGGTTCTTCGTCGTCGACAACGAGAATGCGGTCTGGCATGGGAATACTCGAAAGTCTATCGGCGATTGTAACTGTTCTACGAGATTCCGAAAGTAATCATCGAGGTCCGGAAACTCCATCGAGAAACCCCTTGGCCGTGTTATTCAGAGGAGGCGTACGTATGTCTACGAAGCGATGAGCGCATCCCTCTGGTCGATCTGGAACACCGCGGCGGGCTGGGGTTTTGCCCGGCCGTCAGGCGCGGAATTGGCCCTGCTGATTCTGCTGGGCGCTTCCCTGCTCGCGCTACGCTCATTCCGTGAGAGCTACCTGAAAATATGGGTCCTGGGATGGCTCGCCCTGACCGTCTCGCGCTTCGCAGAACACACTTTCCTGAGCCGGATTCCCGCGCCATTCGATCAGGTCGCCGTACAAACAACGTTCATCCTTGCCGTGGGCTTGCTTGCCGGATCCGTGCTCGCATACACCCGCAGCCGCGATCTGATGGTCCCGCTGATGGTGGTGACTCCGGTGCTGGTAGGGTTTGCCGGCTCCCGCATTCTGCTTTGGCCGGATTCTCTGCCTTTAAGGGTTGCCGAAGAAATCGGCTATCGGATCGTGCTGCTCACAGCCTCGATCGTCCTTATGCGTGCTCGCCGCGGGCGATGGGAGCCGGCCGCGTGGCTGGTCGCTCTCTCCCTGCCGCTACTGCATCTTCCGTGGCCGGGTTTTTCCGATCGCGTCTCCGCTCCCGCCTATCTCACGACTGAAATTGTGCTCGGCCTCGGCATGATGCTGCTGGTTTTCGATCAGGCGCGCATGAAAACCCGCCGCCTGCTCGTGATGCAGAACATTACCGACAGCATTGCCCGCGCCCAGCAATACGGCAACGTGGTGCAGTGTGCGATTGAAGAGTTGCAGCGCCTGACCGGCTCGCGCGCCGTCTGGTTCCGGTTGCTGGAAAGCGGCCGCCTGCTCGCAACCCACGCGGTCGGGCTCTCCTCCGATTTCCTGCGCGATGAAGGATTCGCAGCGGTCAACGAGGGCCTCGCCAAACTATTGGAACGCCCCGATGCCGTCGTCGCCACGCGGGATGATCCCGCTCCAGAATCCAAAGAGGCCATGCGGCGCGAAAAGATTCGCCAGCTGGTGACCGTCCCGGTCTTTGGCAACAAGGCGCCCGTCGGGATGCTCATGCTGGGCAGCTCCGGCAGCCGCCAATGGACCTTCGACGAGCTCGAATATCTCCAGGATTGCGCCAAGCAACTCGCCGTGGCCGTCGAGAACTTCCGCCTGCTCGAGCAGGTCTTGCGCTCGCAGCGCCAGTGGATCAATACATTCGATTCCGTCCACGACATAATCCTGGCCCACGACGCCGACTTCCGCATTATCAAGGCCAATCAGGTGCTGCTGGAGCATCTGGGCAAAGCCGCTGCCGATGTGATCGGAAGCGCCTGCGAATCGACGCTGCCGCATACCTTCGGCCAGTGGTCGGGATGTCCTTATTGCGCCGCAGGCGGCGGCGAAGAATTCACCGAAGGCGCCGACGCCTGCTTCGGCGGCTTCTCCGTGGTTTCAACTTCTTCCTACACCGAGCAAGGAAGTCCGCAGAAAGGCACGATCCACGTCGTCCGCGACATCACCGATCGCCGCTCCGCTGAGGAGAAATATCGCCTGCTTTTCGAGCAGGTGCAGGAAGGCGTTTACGTCGCCGATCCGGCCGGCAAGCTCATCGATTGCAACGACGCGTTCGTTCACATGCTCGGCTACAGCAGCCGCGCGGAACTGATGGTGCTGAATCTCGACACCGAGGTCTGCGTCGACCCCAAGCAGCGGGAAGCCTTCCATCGCGATATGGAGGCCCACAACTACGTCCGCAATTTCGAAGTCACGCTGCGCCGCAAAGACGGTACGATCCTGCTGGCCATCGAAAGCAGCTTCGCCACACGCGACAGCGCGGGCAAGATTCACCGTTATCAGGGCTTTGTTCTCGACACCACGGAAAAACGGCGCGCCGAAGACGAGATGCGCCGGCGCAATCGCGAACTCAACGCGCTCAACGCGATGGCGGTGGTCGCCGCCCAGTCGTTCGATCTCGACGAAATTCTCAACCTCACGCTGCGCCAGGTTGTGACCCTGTTCGGCGCCGAGAGTGGAACGGTCTATCTCTCCGATGTCGACGCGCCGACCTATCGCCGCCGCGCGGCCTGGGGCCCGCGCAGCCGCGACAAGATCCGAGCCGCGGAAGTCTCGTTCGCCGAAGGCTTCGGCGATCTGGTGGTGCGCTCGCGCGCCGAGGTCATCACCGCCGACTACATGCCGCACCTGCCGCCCAACATCGCCGAATTTCTGCGCTCCGACACCGAGCGCTCCTGGCTCTGGGTGCTCTTCTGGGGCAAGGACAGCCCGGTCGGCATCATGGGCCTGTGCAATCACCTGGGCTACGAATATTCCAGCAATGACGAGAACCTGCTGGTCGCGATCAGCCGGCAACTCGCCACCACGATCGAAAAAGTCCGGCTCTACGAAGAAACCTGCCGCGCCTACGAAGACCTGCGCAAGACGCAGGAGCAATTGCTGCAAAGTGAAAAGATGTCAGCCGTCGGGCAGCTCATTGCCGGCGTCGCGCACGAACTGAACAATCCCCTGACTGCGATCCTTGGTTACGCCCAGCTTCTCGAATCCGAAGGTCTCAACAATCGCGCCCAGGATTATGTCACAAAGCTTTTCAAGCAGGCGCAGCGCACCCATCGCGTGGTGCAGAATCTGCTTTCGTTCGCCCGTCAGAGAACGCCGCAGCGCGATGAAGTCGATATCCGCAAAGTGCTCGACGAAACGCTCGCCCTGCGCGATTACGATCTCAAGATTAACAACATCAAAGTCGAGCGGGAGACTCCCGCCGAACCGGCCCTAGTGGTCGCCGATCCTCATCAGATCGAGCAGGTTTTTCTCAACATCATCAACAACGCTGTCGACGCGATTCTCGAAACCGGCAAGCCCGGCAAGCTGAAAATTTCAATCGCAAGCCAAAACGGGTGCATCGCTACGCAGTTCACCGACAATGGCCCCGGCATCAAGGATCCCAAGCGAATTTTCGATCCCTTCTACACTACGAAGAGCGTCGGCAAGGGTACCGGACTTGGGCTCAGCATTTGCTACGGAATCGTGAAGGAACATGGCGGGGATATCACGGCAAACAATGCCTCCGATGGCGGAGCAGTGATTGAAATCCGCCTGCCGGCCGCAGTTACAGTACCCGCCGAACCGGAAGCGCCGAAGGCGGCTCCGCGGCTGCATGAAGGCGTGATTGCCGGCCGGGTATTGCTGGTCGAGGAAGAAGAAGCGGTCCTGGAATTCGAGCGCGATGTGCTCACCGGGGCCGGCGCGACCGTGGTCACCGCTCGCGCCAGTCAGGACGTGAAGACCCGCCTTCTCTCCGAGCACTTCGACGCCATCATCATGAACGGAAAGATGCCCGAGCAGTGGAGTGCCCAAGAATCTTATCCCTGGGTGAAAGAAAACTGCCCGGTTATGGAGCGCCACATTCTCTACACGTTCTCGAACAGCATGGAGCCCGGCGACAGCCGCGGATTCCTGCAAGAAAACGGAATCCCCTACCTCGTAAAGCCCTTCGAAGTCGCTGAGCTCATCAGCCAGGCGCGCAAGCTGTTGCAGAAAGCACAAGCTGCAGGCGCAGGCGCGGACTAAACCTTCTCTCGATTTCGCAGCCTGCGCTCTTCCGATGGGAGGTGCAGATTCGCTTTCTCAATCGGAAAGCGGCGGCATCCCGAACGCCCGCGTTTTCTCCAGCTGGCGGAGGAATCTCGCGCGTAGCACATATGCTCCTCGCGAGATCCTTTTGCTCCCCTGAAAAGCGGCTCCGCTGGATTGCATAACGAATGCCAGGCGAAATCAAACTGCACCACTACCTCTTTCCCCGCTACTGGCACTTCCCCGCCTTTCCGTGTAATAGTTCAGACGAAATCTCTTGCTTGGGGCCACAATGCAAACTCGCCGCTCCGCAATTCCCACGATCAAAATGCTCTTCGCACTCGCCTTCCTGGTTGCAGTCAATCTTTCAGCCCAGGCACAAACACCGCAACTAAAGACTCGCAACGTGGTCCTGATCGTCTCCGACGGGCTGCGCTGGCAGGAAGTCTTCACGGGCGCTGAGGCCGCGCTTATGGACAGCAAACACGGCGGCATCTGGGGAGATCCCGCCGAACTGCGCAAGCGCTTCTGGCGCGACGATGTGGGACAGCGCCGCGAAGCATTATTCCCTTTTCTCTGGACTGAGGTCGCGAAGAAAGGCGAGGTCTTTGGCAATCAAGCGAAACAAAGTATCGCCAGAGTTACAAACGGAATGGCATTTTCCTATCCCGGCTACAACGAGATGATCACCGGCCACGCGGACCGTCGCATCAACAGCAACGAATTCGGGGCGAATCCGAACGTGAATGTGTTCGAATGGCTGAACCGCGATTCCGATCTGCGCGGCAAAGTTGAAATCTACGGAACCTGGGCGACTTTCAAAGAAATCTTTAACCAGCGGCGTAGCGGCCTGACGATGCAGATTGGCTGGGACAAGCCGGCAAACAGCGAACTGACTCCTCGCCAGGAATTACTGAACCAGCTCTACGAAACGACCACCCGCTTCGACGATGAACTTACCTACGACTCGTTCATGCAGGCAGCGCTTCTGGATCATCTGTATGTAAGCCATCCGCGGGTGTTGTTCGTCGGCTACGGTGAAACCGACGACTGGGCCCACGCCGGCCGTTACGATCTCGTACTCAAAAGCGCTCACCAGTTCGATGCCTTCGTGAAGCAGCTTTGGGACACAATGCAATCCATGCCGGAGTACCGCGATCAGACGACCTTCATCCTCACTACCGATCACGGCCGCGGCAGCGGCATGCAGCAATGGAAGGAGCATGGCGTGGACGAAAAAGGCTCGGAGAACATCTGGATCGCCGTAATCGGCCCCGATACGCCCGCTCTCGGAGAGCGCTCCAACGTACCCGTGGTCACACAGTCGCAGATCGCCGCAACAATAGCCGCGCTCGCCGGGAAAAATTACCGGCTAGAGCAGCCGCTGGCCGCAGAGCCCTTGCCGGTGATCGGAAGTTCGCGGCCGTGACATTCTCAGGACAGATAGCTTCACCGCCGTTGCTTCATTGCAAGGTCGCGGCGAGCACCACCACACTCGCGTTGTTCGGCAGAACGATGCTCGCGACCGTCTTGCTCTTATTCAATGCGAAGCGATACTGGTAGAGGTAGAATGTGCGCTGGTCCTTCGTGCCATTGTCGAAGTTCCGGTATGCCATGATCACGCCATCGGCCTCTCGCGCATACTTTTGCGGCGTAAACCAGTCGCTCAGACTCTGAACGATCTTCGTGCTGGTTCCATCGGTGTACTTCACTGTGAAGGATTGCGATACCTGGTTCCCGTTAATACCCGTCGCGAGCAGCGTGAGAGCCGAGAACTGTCCGGCTGGCAACGAAACCGTCTGCCCCTTGGCGCTCACCGCATCGGCGACGTTCGCCGTTCCAAAATTCAGTAGCGTTCCGTTATAAACACGGGAAGTCGTCAGTAAGTTCGCCGAATAGGAGTAGCCTTGCCCGTCGAGGCCGCCCGTCGAATACTGCGAGCCGTCGCTGTAAATCCCGTTCAGATTGAGCTGGGAAGAGAGATCGACCGGAGTTCCGCTTCCCGACTTGCCCACCCCGGCACTTACATTCAATGTAAAGACGAATGTGTTCGTCGTAGTTCCCGAAGTTCCCGTGACCGTAATGGAAGCCGCTCCGGTGAGCGCCGAAACGGTCGACTTGAAAAGAATCTTCTGCTGATTGCCAGTCCCTTGCACTTTGGCAATCACTCCCTTGGGCGGACTCGACACGGTCAGCGTGACCGGCCCGGTAAATCCGTTGGAATCCGTAATGGTGATCGTCTCAGTTGCCGTTGAATTCTGATTAAGGTACAGACTCTGCCCGCCGGAAAGCGTAAAACCGGCGGCCCCAACAGCAGTGTTAATTGCCGCCGCATACTGCGCCGCGAGGCCATTGCCGACGAAATCGTCGTAAAGCCACATGAAGCCGCCGATGATTCCGCACTGGCTGTGCCAGCCGGTCATAACCGACTGCACCTGGCTTGGCGTATCGTCCTGGTCCCACAATCCTGGGAAGACCGGGACCGCCCCGAAATTCCAGCCCTCGCACGGATTGTTCCCGCCTCCCCCGGCGTACGCTTGCAAATGCACGCCATCAACTGTTCCTGCAAGTTGCGAGTTGATCTGGGTCACTACGTTCGTCCAGTAGCTCGACTGGTCGAAGGCGTCGGGCATGACGTGATATCCAAGTTGGCCAAGCATCACGCCGAACTGAATCGTGGTTGCGGAATCAAAGCTGTTCTCGTCATCGAAGTCGATCGCATCCAGCGCTGGAATCGCCGCCTTCAACGCCGCGAAGTCCTGATAAAGGATGCTCCCCGGCCCAGTGCCCTGGGACCTGACCAGTGAAGCGATGTCTTCCCAGTCTCCAAAATTCGACGAGCCAATGCTGAAGGTAACGCGCTTGACGGTCCCTTGCTTAAGCTGCGTCATCTGCGCGGAAAAATCAGGCCACGTCTGGCTCCCGACGTAGACGCCGCCAGAAGTCAGTGGAAACTCACCGTTAAAGTTCAGGTCGCCCGCGCTGCTGACCTCGACACTCCACACAATGGCTTCCGTGAAACCTGAATTTTCAATCTCGGTGATATTACTGGCCGAGTTCTTGTAGAACGGACCTCCGCCGAAAATCCCGGTATAGCCGGTCTGAGCTGACGTGGTTGCAGACAAGCCTATGAGCAGCAGCGCTCCCAAAAGAATTCCGTAAATGCAGCGAATATTTGTCTGGAATCGAATCGATGGAATTGCAAAATGACTTCGCGACCGTCGGCTCATATTTGCTCCCCGGGGGCAACCGTTTTCTGCGCGGAAACGGGTTTGTTACCGGCTCCCAGCAGAATGGAGAGGGATTATAACCCGTTTCAGCCCAAAAGCGGCTTCCGGCAAGGGATTCGGAGCGCGCCCGCGCGCTTCCGGGTGATATCACAATCTAAAAAGAGAAACGGCAAGAGCACGCTTTCGGTGCTCTTGCCGATGAAGAACGTTACAGCCTTCAGCCGATCAGAAGATCAGCTTCAACCCGAACAGCAACCGCCGCCGCCCGATGCCGTCGGTGATGATGTTGCCGGCAAAAGTTGCGCCACCGTTGCTGTTGAAGTCGGTGCTCTGGAAGGTGCCGCGGGCGACATCGTCGAGCACCGGATCAGGCACGCCCCGGAATTGCGTGTTGAAGACGTTGAAGGCCTGTGCCTGGAATTGCGCCTTCAACCTCTCGGTGATTTGAATGTCCTTGAAGAACGACAGGTTCGATGTGCTGATGCTCTGCCCGCGCAGCGTGTTGCGGCCCACCCCAGCGAAGGGCGTGCCGTAAACTTGCGCTGCTTCCGGCGTGTTCTGGATCCAGTGCACGTCGTTGGGAGTGATGCTCGCTCCGGTTGTGAAGTCGCAGAACGTAACCGTCGGCGGGCAGCCTTCATACGTGCCCACGGTATTCAATGGAGCAGCCGAGTTCGAGAGGATCGGGCGGCATGCGTCGAACGAGCCTCCGAAATCCCCCAAAGGATCGCAGAGACTTCCGCCGGTGGGAATTCTCTGGATGGTCGTGTACGGCTGCCCGCTGGTGTAGCGGTAGGTCGTATTGACCTGCCATCCGCCGAGCACGTGGCCGACCAAGCCCTTCTGCGCTTTGTAAAACGGCAGATCGTAAACGACCGCAATACCTACCACATGCGGGAAGTCAATGCCCGAGTTCGCGCGTTCCGGGCCGCCGGTGTTGAACGGATCCTGCGCGTAGGCCAGCGTATTTCCGCCACCGAGCGTGCTGAATACTTCGCTGGCGTTGTCGATGGTCTTGCTGTAGGTATATGAACCGGTCGCGGTCAGGCCATGCCAGTTCGCAATCCGCAGCTCACTTTGCAGGCCGTTGTAGTTCGACTGCGCTGTGTTGGCATATTGGATCACATTGATGAAATTGCAGTTCGCATTTCCAAAGAACGATCCCGGAGCGCCCGGCGTCGTGCAAGGCGTGAGCCCGGCAGGAATCAGGTTGCTGAAGCCGGCGTCAATCAGCGGCTGCAACGCCGGGTTCCCATTGCTTTCCTGAAATTGCCCTACCGCGTGATTGCCGACGTAGCGCACTTCCCCTACAACTCGCGGCGTGAAGGAATGCTGAATGCCGATGTTCCACTGCTCCGTGTACGGATTGCGGAAGTTCTGCGGGACTTGCGTCTGATTGGCGAATCCCGGGTCACCCCCCGCGGCGAAAGGCGTAAGGTATGGGATCACCTGCGTACCGAACAGTCCATCGGTCGGCAAGCCGGTGGATGCGCCGGCTCCAAACAACGGGCCGATGCTGGCGAAATTCACCTTCGGCGCGGCCGTCGCGACGTTCAGGAACATGTTGTAGAACGCCGGATCATAGGCGATGCGGAATCCCCCGCGAATGACCGTATTGTCCCGGCCAAACATGTGCGGAGTCCAGGCAAAGCCAACCACGGGAGCGAAGTTCTTCAGGGCCTGCGGCACCGTCGGTACCGTCGTCTGGCTGATGGGCAGCGACGTCGACCACAGCGGATTCGGACCCGTCTGCTGCTGCACACTTTGATCATGCAGCAGGTTGATGGCCTGCTGGTACCAGTCCCAGCGCATGCCAAGATTCAGGGTGAGGTTGTTCTTGATCCGCCAGTTGTCCTGGAAATAGAGGCCCAGGTCCCATTCGGAGAATGGCAGCGTCGGGCTACCCAGCGCGATCTGGGTTCCACCTGGATTGTTGGCCACCATGTCATTGAAGGAACTGAAGAGGAAGATTCCGTTGTTGCCGGGCAGAAAAACATTCGGCGACCGCTGCTGATCGATCTCGGCGCCGAACTTGATATTGTGCTGCCCCATCACCATCGAAGCGTTGTCCTGCAACTGGTACACGTTGATGATGCGGCCCTGCGGGAAGCCTGCCGATACACCGAAGCTCACGCTGTCCTGCGGTTCGCTGCCGATCAAGACCATGTCCGCCGGGCAGTTGGTCGGCGAATTCGAATTGCAGCCGGAGAACGACTGCTCCTGAAAGAAGCTGCTGGCACGCGAATAGCTGAAGCGCACCTGATTGACGAATGCGTTGCTGAAGTTACGGACCCAGTCAAGCCCGATCTGCTGGCTCAACCCGGGCACGCTCTGCCAGTCACCGACCTGAATCCCGTTGCCGAAGTTCACTCCTCCGCTAAACGTCTTCTGGTAAACGTAGCGCCCGAAGAAGTTGTCTTTTTCGGAGAGCTTGAAGTCCAACCGGCCCGTCGTTTCGTAGTCGTTAAACGGCCCGGGAACGAACCGGGTCAAAGATCCCATCTCGATCGGCACGCAACCATTGACGCCCTGGGCCGTGCAACCAAACGCCGATCCCGTGCTCGGGTCGATCTGGTCCGTTACCAGTACGTTCTGCACATTGGTGAACGTAGGATTTCCCCCGCTTATCGCATTCGGCCCGATCGTGCTCTCGATCAGATTAATCGGGCTGTTGGGAAACGCGGCCGCCAGTTGTGCATCGCCGTTCGGCGTCGGGACCAACCCGGTCGCCGTCGAAGCCGGAGAGCCGGCAAAACGCTGGCGTTCAATATTGGCGGAGCCGAAGAACCAGATCCTGTCTTTCTTGACCGGCCCCCCTACCGTCCCGCCGAAACGGTTATCGACGAATCCAGGCACCTCAGGCTTAATACATCCCGACGACGGGTCCTGCCCCGGCACGCAGAAGCCGAGCAGCGGATTCTTTTCGTTATTCTCCAGCGAATCAAACGTGGAACCCTGCCAGAATTCGTAAGCTGTCCCGTGAAACTGGTTGGTTCCGGCCTTGGTCACGTAGTTGATCACCGCGCCCGTGTTGCGCCCGAACTCGGCGTCGTAATTGGTTACAACCTGCAACTCCGAAATCGCGTCCTGGTTCCCGAAGAAAATCGACGGACCGGCGATCGAATTGTCGTTGTTGCTCTGCCCGTCAATCTGGAAGTTATTGGCGCGTGCCCGCAGGCCGTTCACCGACATTTCCGCGCCGTTGTTGTTGCTGAAGCTGGCGTCGCCCACAGTCACCACGCCGGGAAGAAACAGGGCCAGCGAATCGAACGTGTTGCCCATCGGCAGGCTGGCGACTTTTTCGGAGCTGAAAGTTTCGGAAATCTGGTCCGTGGTCGATTCAATCAACGGCGCCGCGCCCTCGACCGTAACCGTTTCGGTGGAAGAGCCGAGCGTCAGTTGCACGGTTCCAAGTCCTGTGTCTTTGCCAACGCTGACCACCACGTTGTTCGACTCGAACGAGCGAAAGTTCGGCGCTTCGATCTTCAGGTTGTACGTGCCGGTTGGGAGATCGCGCAGCGCGATGATTCCCGCCGACGTGGTTTCCGTCGCGAAGACGCGATTGGTTGCGATATGAGTGACCGTCACCTTGGCATTCGGGATCACTGCTCCCTGTGGATCTTCAACCACGCCCGAAATCGAGCCAGTCACAATCCCTTGCCCCAGCGCGAAGCTCGCCGCCAACAGCAACGTGGTAAGAAAAAATGCGCGATACAGGCTGCGATAAACATACGACTTCATCTGTCTACTCCTCGGCGTCTGCCGTGGTGCCTGACACACGAGTGTCTTGCACCGTCTTGTATTGCTGCGCTTTTGGGGGCGCGCAGCGCCCAACTCAGAGACGGCAAACGCCGTGCCATAACAATGCGCGGCGTAAGTCCAATTTCTTCTGTAGGCGCCGCGCTGTGCATCGTTATGTCAGGGGACAAGCTTCATGATTTCCGGGAGCACACATACAAGAATAGGTAGGTGCGAGCCGCGCCGAATGCGGGACTTTCCGCATACATTCTTTGGTAGGTCGCTAGAATGGGGCGCTTGTTGCGAAAGCTTCAGATGGGACTTGTAGAATCACGGCTCGGTATGCGGCCAAACAAAGTGCAAGCAGTAATGATGTACCGTCTGGCCAGAGAAACTCCGGATGAAAACATTCTCATGACATTCCCGTGCCGTTTCGCCGCCGCTTGAGTACCTTTAGGCTGCGGGAGGAACTCCGAAACGGTGCTGTGCGCACTGCGTCCAGTGCCGTTGTCGCGTCTAGTACGGTGGAAGAGCGGCGCTTCAGCGCGGCGTGAAGGTTCCATAATCCGTTCGAGCTTCAGCCCCAGATTGGCCGGCGAATGGAGTCTGTTCGCAATTCAACAGTCAAAAATGGAGCGACAATGCCAAGCTCGCTTGTGCTCGAAAACTCACAGCTTATGAACTTTTCCTCTGTCTCGGTTGCGCTAGACTAGACAGAGCCCATGTCCCAATTCGTCCACCTGCACCTGCACACCGACTATTCCCTGCTCGACGGCGCTTGCGACGTCGAAAAACTTTGCCAACGCGTACAGGAACTCGGCATGCCCGCCGTGGCCATGACCGACCATGGCAATATTTTCGGCGCTGTTCACTTCGTAAACGCGGCCCACAAGCATGGCGTCAAGCCGATCGTCGGCTGCGAACTATATGTTTGTAAGAAAGAGGACCACCGCGCCGCGCCTGAAGGCGATACTTACAACCACCTGCTGGTTCTCGCTGAAAACGAAGAGGGATACCGCAACCTCGTAAAGATCACCTCAGAAGCTTCCCTGCACGGCTTCTACTACAAGCCGCGTGTGAGCAAGAGGTTTCTGGCGGAGCATTCCAAAGGGCTGATCGGCCTCTCCGGATGCCTGAAGGGCGAAGTCGCCGAGCGCCTCGTTGAAAACAACTACGATGCCGCCCGAGCGGCAGCCGGATCGTTCGTCGACATCTTCGGTAAAGGTAACTTCTTCCTCGAGATTCAGGATCAGGGCCTCGAGCTCGAGCACCGCATCCATCCCGGCCTATTCAAGCTTGAAAAAGACCTGGGCCTGCCGCTCGTCGCCACCAACGACAGCCACTATCTCTGCGAAGACGACGCCCACGCGCAGGACGTGATGGTTTGTATCCAGACCGGAAAGTCGATCCGCGACACGGCCCGCATGAAATTCGAGGGCACCCAATTCTTCGTCAAGAACCACGACGAAATGTACCGCGTCTTCAAGGATTCGCCGGAAGTCCTATCGCGCACTCTCGACATCGCCGAGCGTTGCAGCCTGCATCTCGATAAAGTTGCGAACCCGTTCCCCGAGTTTGAAGTTCCGCCGAGCTATACGATCGACAGCTACTTCGTTCACGTGACCCGCGAAGGCTTCGCCCGCCGCCTGGAAGCGCTGCGCCCGCTGTCCGAGCAAGGGAAGCTCAAGCATTCCATCGCGGACTATGAGCAGCGCCTCGAACGCGAACTCGACATCATTCAGCAGATGAAGTTTCCCGGATATTTCCTCATCGTCTGGGATTTCATCCGCTACGCGAAAGAGCGCGAGATTCCCGTCGGTCCGGGCCGCGGATCGGCCGCCGGATCGCTCGTCTCCTACGCGCTGGGCATCACCGACATCGACCCGCTCCAGCACGAACTTCTCTTCGAGCGCTTCTTGAATCCAGAGCGAGTGTCCATGCCCGATATCGACATCGATTTCTGCATGAACCGTCGCGGGGAAGTCATCCAGTACGTCACCCAGAAATATGGACGCGACAACGTCGCCCAGATCATCACCTTCGGCACCATGGCCGCGAAAGCCGCGATCAAAGACGTCGGCCGCGCCATGGACATTCCCTACGCCGACGTCGATCGCATCGCCAAGATGGTCCCCACCACGCTGAACATCACGCTCGACGAGGCCATCGAAGAATCGCCGCAGTTGCACGAGGCCTATGAGAAAGATTCGCAGGTGCAGGAACTGCTCGACACCGCGCGAAAGCTGGAAGGGCTTGTCAGGAACTCTGGAGTGCATGCCGCAGGCGTCGTGATCTCACCGCGCCCGCTGACCGATCTCGTCCCGCTGCACCGCACCAAGAACGACGAAATCGTCACCGCCTTCGACATGGTTGCCATCGAAAAGATGGGCCTGCTGAAGATGGACTTCCTCGGCCTCACCACGCTGACGATCCTCACGGACGCGCTCAAGCTCATCAATCAGGCGCGCGAAACGCCGTTGACGCTCGAGCAGATTCCTCTCGAGGACGACGAAACGTACAAAAAAGTTTTCTACAAGGGTCTGACCTCGGGCGTGTTCCAGTTTGAATCCCACGGCATGCGCGACGTGCTACGGAAATATCAGCCGAACTCCATTGAAGACCTGACGGCTCTCAACGCGCTCTACCGCCCCGGCCCGATCCAGGGCGGCATGATCGACGACTTCGTCGATCGCAAGCATGGGCGCAAGAAGGTCGAATACGAACTGCCGGAACTGAAAGAAATTCTCGAAGAAACGCTGGGCGTGATCGTCTATCAGGAACAGGTCATGCAGATCGCCAACCGCCTCGCCGGATACTCCCTCGGCGAAGCAGATCTTCTCCGCCGCGCCATGGGCAAGAAAAAAGCGGAAGAAATGGCCCAGCAGCGCGAGCGCTTCGTCGACGGCGCTGCCAAGCGAAAATTTCCACCCAAGAAGATCGAAAAGATTTTCGATCTGATGGCGCAGTTCGCCGGATACGGATTCAACAAGTCCCACTCCGCGGCCTATGCTCTGCTCGCCTACCACACGGCTTATCTGAAGACGCACTATCCGGTCGAATTTATGGCCGCATTGCTGACCTCAGTCACCGGCTCGACCGACGACGTGGTCAAGTACATCAACGAATGCCGCGAGATGGGCATATCGGTCGAAGCGCCCGATATCAATGTCTCGGATGCGAACTTCACGCCGCATGGCGAATCGATCCGCTTCGGCCTGGCCGCGGTAAAGAATGTCGGCGGCAACGCCATCGAATCGATCGTTTTGGCGCGCAAAAAGCTGAGTAGATTTAAGTCCATCTTCGAATTCTGCGAAAACGTCGACCTGCGCCTGCTCAACAAGCGCGTCCTCGAATCCCTGATCAAGAGCGGTGCGATGGATTCCATGGGCCGCCGCGCACAACTGATGGCCGTCCTCGACAAAGCCGTCGAGCGCGCGGAAAAAGCGCAGCGTGACGCCGAATCCGGCCAGCACGGCCTGTTTGGCGTATTCGCCGACGAAGGCGAAGCTCACAACGACAAGCTGCCCAACACTCCCGACTGGGACGAGCACACCCGCCTCACAGCGGAAAAAGAGATTTTGGGATTCTTCATCACCGGGCATCCGCTCGAAAGATTTCGCGACAAGCTTCAGGACCTGCATGCCCACACTATCGACGCCCTCTCCGAAATGACCAAGTCGACGGGCAAAGACGAGACCATCCTGACCGCCGGCATCATCAGCAATGTACGCGTGCTCAAATCCAAGCGCGGAGACTTCTATGCCCAGGCCATGCTCGAAGATATGTCCGGCTCGATCGACATGATCGTTTTCCCCGAGGCCTACAAACGGATCGGAGAAAAGGTGAAGCTTGAAGTTCCAGTGCTGGTGAAGGCGGGCGTTCGCATCGAAGAGGGCGCGAATCCAAAGATCACCGCGGCCGACATCATGCCGCTCGAAGACGCGAAAGTTCCCTTGCCGCGCGCAATCCGTATTCGCATCAAACTTGAGAATTCCGACGAGGCGATCGTTGATAAACTGCACGAACTGTTTCTCGAACGCAAGGGCGATGCGCAGGTATTGTTTGACGTGGAACGCGACGGAGATTTCATGGTCGTAATGGAAGCCCAAGGCTATAATGTGCTGCCGGACCGCAACTTCGTCGCGCGGCTCGAACAATTGTGCGGACGCGGCAGTTTCCGCGCGATCAGCTGACAGAACTCGTCAACTCAAGCATGGCACCCACCGAAAAAGCGCAACAGGAACTCGAACAGATCGAACGCCAGGTCGCCGAACTGGAATCATCCGGGCCCGACGAGGCCATGCACCGCGAAATTGCCGTGCTGAAGGAACGCATCGAAACCCTGCGCATGGAAATGAACGCGCCTTCCAACGCCTGGCAAAAGACCGAACTGGCGCGGCACCCGCAGCGGCCTCAATCTCTCGACTATATCGAGCGCGTCTTCTCCGATTTCACCGAGATCCACGGCGACCGCCACTTCGGCGACGACGCCGCAGTGATATGTGGTATGGCACGCTTTCATGGCGACGAAGTCCTAATCGTCGCCACGCAAAAGGGACGCGACATGAAGCAACGCGTCTTCCGCAACTTCGGCACGCCGCATCCCGAGGGCTATCGCAAGGCCATCCGCGTCATGCAGATCGCCGAAAAATTCCGCCGCCCTATCTTCACCCTGGTAGACACCGACGGCGCATATCCCGGCATTCATGCCGAGGAACGCGGCCAGGCCGAAGCCATCGCCTACAATCTGCGCGAAATGGCCCGCCTCGAAGTGCCGATCATCGCGACCGTTATCGGCGTGGGCGGAAGTGGAGGCGCCCTGGCCATCGCCGTCGCCGACCGCGTCCTCATGATGGAAAACTCCATCTACTCGGTGATCTCGCCCGAGGGCTGCGCCGCCATCATGTGGCGAGACGCGTCCAAGAAGGAGCTCGCCGCCGAAGCCATGCGCATCACCGCCGCCGATTTGAGCGAACTCGGCGTGATCGATGACATCGTTCCCGAACCCGAGGGCGGGGCCCATCGCGACCACGAGGCAGCCGCCAACCTGCTCGACGTCAGCCTGCAGAAGCACTACGCTGCACTGAAAAAGATGTCCCCCTCCGAATTAGTCGTGTCACGATATAATAAGTTCCGTACCATGGCGCAATTTTTTGACACTGGCGCCTGAAACCATCCCGTTCCTGAACCGTTTTCAAAGTGGGTTCCTCTCCGCTACAGACGGGCGATTCGACGTGATCTGGTCCTCAGCCGCCGTATAATAGGATGTTTCCTCCGTTGTGATCCTTAGAACCACGCTGGGGATTCCTCCCCGGCCTATTGAAGGAAGGTGTTGGGATGGCCACTACCGATGTCGTGCCCCGGGAATCTGCCGGCGGCATGAACAAGAAGCGCATCGTCAACGACATGAGCATTCAGGTCGCGACGGTCAACGGCTCCGGTTCGCAAAGTTCAAATACAGTCCTGCTGCGCAGCATCTTTCAAATGGGCGTTCCCGTCTCCGGCAAGAACATGTTCCCCTCGAACATCGCCGGGCTGCCAACCTGGTATACGATCCGCGCCAACAAGAACGGATACATCGGCCGCAAGAAGGAAATCGACTTCCTGGTCGCCATGAATCCTGAAACGGCGACGGAAGACACCATGTCGCTGGCCGCTGGCGCCTCCGTTCTCTACGACGAGCCTCTGGCGCTGCACAAGCTGCGCGATGACCTGATTTTTTACTCCGTTCCCTACGACAAAATTGTCGCGCAGGTGTGCCCCGAAGCCAAGCTGCGCAAACTGGTCAAGAACATGGTCTACGTTGGAGTCGTAGCCAACCTGCTGACCATCGACATGGCGGAGATCGAGAAGGCGATCCGCAAGCAGTTCGCGAAGAAAGTGAAAGCGGCCAATCTCAATTTAGCCGCCGCACAGGCCGGGTTCGAATACGCCAAGGCCAATCTCGAAAAGCGCGGCGCATTCTACATCGAGCGCATGGACAAGACCACCGGCAAGATCATCATCGACGGCAACTCCGCCGCCGCCCTCGGCTGCATGTTCGCCGGATGCACGGTCGTCACCTGGTATCCGATTACGCCGTCATCCTCGCTGGTCGAAACCATGATTGACTACATGAAGGAATACCGCATCGGCCCTGACGGCAAGGCGACCTTCGCGATAGTGCAGGCGGAAGATGAACTCGCCGCCATCGGCATGGTCATCGGCGCTGGATGGGCGGGCGCCCGCAGCATGACCGCAACCGCCGGTCCCGGCATCTCGCTCATGTCCGAATTCGCCGGCCTCGGCTATTACGTCGAAGTCCCCGGAGTCATCTGGGACATCCAGCGCGTCGGGCCCTCCACCGGCCTTCCCACGCGGACGTCGCAAGGCGACATTCTTTCCACCGCATTTCTCTCGCACGGCGACACCAAGCACATCATGCTGATTCCCTGCTCCGCCGAAGAATGCTTCAGCATGGCGACCGATGCTTTCAATCTAGCCGAGCAATTTCAGACGCTCGTCTTCGTGATGTCCGATCTCGATCTCGGGATGAATAATTGGATGTCCGACCCGTTCAAATATCCCGAAACGCCAATCAAGCGCGGCAAGGTTCTGGGCAAAGAAGACCTGGACCGCCTCGGCAGCTTCGCCCGCTACAAAGACGTCGACGGAGACGGCATCGGCTACCGCACCCTGCCCGGCACGTCGCATCCGAACGCCGCCTATTTCGCGCGCGGCAGCGGCCACAACGAAAAAGCCCAATACAGTGAACGCGCCGACGACTTCGAAAACAACATGGAGCGCCTGAACCGCAAGTTCGAAACCGCGCGCTCGTTCGTTCCGCGGCCCGAACTCACGAAGGGCATTAACGCGAAAATCGGGATCATCGGCTACGGCACCTCGCACTGGGGCATCACCGAAAGCCGCGACCAGCTTCGCGACGAATACCAGATCGAGACCGACTACCTGCGGCTGCGCGCTTATCCATTCACGCGCGAAGTGCATGAATTCATCGAACAGCACGAGCACGTCTATGTCGTCGAGCAAAACCGCGACGCGCAGATGCTCAGCCTGCTCAAGCTCGACCTGAAAGCAGAATTAATCCCGCGCCTGCGCAGCCTCGCCCACATCACCGGCCTGCCGCTTGACGCAAGGTCCATCACCGACGAACTGACCAGCATGGAAGGTAGATAAAGATCGTGTAGCGGCGGACGCAGCTTGCTGTGAGCGAAGCCGAATGGTCCGGCCGCAAGAGCCAAGAGCAAAGGGAGAAAGATTCGTGACCGCGCGTGAGCGCAAACGTGGAAGAGCGGCCCTTCAGGGCCGCGTTGAGACGACCAAAGAAGATCGGGCTTCAGCCCCGAAGGGAAAATAAATGGGCACCACAAGCGTTGAACCCGGCACCACCGCTCCCGGACCAAAAACCAATCGCATCGGCCTCACCGTCATCGAATACAAGGGCGGTAAAACCACGCTCTGCGCCGGATGCGGCCACAACGCGATCTCCGAGCGCATCATCGAGGCCATGTACGAGATGGGCGTCGAGCCCGAGTTCGTCATCAAACCCAGTGGCATCGGATGCTCGTCGAAGACCCCGGCCTACTTTCTCAGCCGCTCGCACAGCTTCAACGCCGTCCACGGACGCATGCCCTCCGTCGCCACCGGCGCCATGCTCGCCAACAAAAAGCTGATCTGCATCGGCGTCTCCGGCGACGGTGACACGGCCTCGATCGGCATCGGACAATTCATTCACCTCATGCGCCGCAATCTGCCGATTATCTACATCATCGAAGACAACGGCGTCTACGGCCTGACCAAAGGCCAGTTCTCCGCCACCGCCGATCTCGGATCGAAGCTGAAAACCGGCGTGCTCAACGATCTTCCGCCGATCGATACCTGCGCGCTCGCCGTCCAACTCGGCGCGACGCTGGTCGGCCGCTCCTTCTCCGGCGACAAGAAGCAGCTCAGCGCCATGCTCAAAGCAGCCATCGCTCACAAGGGCACGGTCATGCTCGACGTGGTTTCGCCCTGCGTGACATTCAATGATCACGAGGGCTCAACCAAATCCTACAAATATGTGAAGGAGCACGAAGAGATGTTGCAGGAAGTCAGCTTCGTCCCGCATTTCGAAGACATCAACGTGGAATACGACGCAGGCACGACCGTCCAGGTCACCATGCACGACGGCTCCCGCCTGAACCTGCGCAAGCTGGAAGAAGATTTCGATCCCACCGACAAGATCGGCGCGATTACCCGCCTGAACCAGGCACATCATGACGGCGAAGTCTTGACCGGGATCTTCTACGTCAATCCCGAAGCCCCTAGCTTCATCGACATGCTGAATGTCGTGGACCAGCCGCTGGCCACCCTTCCCGACTCAGTCACACGCCCAGGAAAAGAAGTGCTCGACGCCTGCATGGAAGAATTGCGATAGAAACAAAATGGAAGCCGCGAAGCGGCGGAAGATTGCAGTCCACCGCGCGAGCGGTGGGTTCACCTGCTTGGATGGAACGCCCGCGCCCAAGGCGCGAAGGAAATTGCGGCTTACGCGCTCTTCTTCTCCGCGCACCC
>DASXDY010000095.1:0-2862 GCA_036490405.1 Candidatus Sulfotelmatobacter sp.
GGCTGCGCCGCAGATTGATCTGATCGATGGGACCCGCCAGCAGCGCTGGAAAGACGCGCTCTCCGCCGCTGACAAACTGCGCGACAAATTTGGCGAATCGAAGGTTGGACTGGCTGCGGGAATGCGCGGCACCTTCCGCGAGCGTACGCATGAGAATCCAGCCGGCCTGCCCGGAAAGGCCAGTCCAAAAGACAAGTGAATGGAAGCAATGGTAGTGGCTCAGTTCGTCCTCGCGGGGTCATCCTGAGCGTAGCCGTTCTTCCGGCGGAGCGAAGGATCTCCCGCCACGACGCGGTGTGCCACGGGAGATCCCTCGGCCGGCTGGTAAGAACGCGGGCACTTCGGGATGACGCCGTATAGGATTCAGAATTCAAACTGACCCGCTGCACCAGCAATGTCGGGGAGTGCCTGAAACGATTGTCTGATGTAGACTTGCTCCCTCATTCTTGAGTGCTGGGAATAGGAGTCCCATCATGACGCGTTCCATGCTGCTGGCTGTATTCCTGTTTTGCGGATGTCTGCTTCTGCTTGCTATGCGTGCTCCTTCTTCATCTCACGGCGTCTTGCTGGTCGCCAACAAGGGCGATCAGACCCTCGGCATCATTGATCCAGAATCCGGTAAGCAGGTCGCCACGGTTCCCGAGGGCGGAGTCACCGGCCACGAAGTGATCGCGTCTCCGAACGGAAAATTGGCGTATGTTCCCATCTACGGCAACTCCGGCGTGGGCAAGCCGGGCAGCGATGGCAGCAATATGGTCGTCATCGATATCGCCTCGCGCAAAGTTGTCGGCAATCTGGATTTCGGCCGCGGCGTTCGCCCGCACTGCCCCATGTTCGGGCCGAAGGATGGACTGCTTTACGTCAGCACCGAACTCGACAACGCGATCACGGCGATCGATCCGCATGGGCTGAAGATTGTCGGAAAGATTCCAACCGGAAAGCCCGAGTCGCACATGTTCGCGATCACGCACGACGGGCATTACGCCTTCGCGACCAATGTCGGATCGGGAACGGTGTCGGTGCTCGATCTGGAAGCGCGCAAGACGCTCGATGTGATTTTGGTGGCTCCTGTCGTGCAGCGGATTTCGCTTTCAGTGGACGACCGCTGGGCGTTCACTTCCGATCAATCGAAGCCGCAACTGGCAGTGATCGACACGGCGACGCGCAAGGTGAAGTCGTGGGTGGAACTGCCAGGAACGGGCTACGGAACTGCTGCAACTCCGGACGGGAACTGGCTTGTCATCGCGATGCCAACGGTGCACAAAGTCGGCGTCCTGAATCTCAAGACGATGAAACTCGATCACGCGATCGATGTCCCCGCAGCGCCGCAGGAAGTTTTGGTGCGTCCCGATGGAGCGGTCGCGTATGTGTCGTGCGATTCGAGCAGGAAAGTCGCCGAGATTCGTACGTCGGACTGGACCGTGGCCCGGTTGATCGATGCAGGCGCCGGCGCGGATGGTCTCGCTTGGGCGCGGCAACCGTAGTCAGGACTTCTGGAATCCCCGTTTCTCCATTCCAATCCTTTCTCGAATCCCGGTTCGTTGGCGGGGAGGGAAAGAGATAGCCTACAGAACGCTTGCACTCAAGACCTTGTTACACAAGGGCGATGAGTGTGACTGGGATCCTTGAAAAATCTGCGAGGCGGCAAAGTACCGAAATTTCTAGTCGAAATCCAACCTAATGACTGCAAAATCTGCAATAACTGCGCTGACTATTGATGCAAGGATGAGAAGTCTCCCGTGCCCTTTGGCAACGATGGTCAAGCCTACCGTTGCCAAAAGCGCTGCCCAGAACACCCAGCGTAGAACTTGCCACACTCCGGGTGGCGTCCCCATCCCGTGAGGATTTCCACCAGCGTGCAGCCACGCGAACACGAACGACAGTCCCGCAGCAATCGTGCACGTCCCGCCGACCAGCGCGGCGACCAGGCAGGTTATTCTCCAGTGGGGCTTTAGAGCTGCTTGTTGTGCATTCATCGCACGGATCCAAGCACTCAACATGAGAAAGCACGGAACGGAAAAAACGATGAGCGTCACGACATACATTCTGCGGATCATTGTACCCACAGACTGTCGCTGCCTTCGAATCATGTGGACACGCGAGAAGTGTCCTCCCGTCAATTGATTCAGCCAGAGATCTGAATCCAGATTACTGCCAACCACTTTGGAAGACAGGCGAATACTTCAGTTGCCGCTCCTCTGACGCCCCAAATCAAACCACATCTCCCTCAGAAGGGGGCAACTCGGGGCCCCTCCCCGGTTTCATTGACTTGCCCACCCCCGCCACCTAAGATTTCTCCACGGCAGTGATCGGGCAGACCATCTCGCATTACCGCATCCTGGAAAAAGTGGGCGAAGGCGGAATGGGGCAGGTGTATCGTGCGTGCGATGAACACCTCTCGCGCGACGTGGCTCTCAAAATCTTTCCTCCTGGCACGCTGGTGGACGAGTCTGCGCGCAAGCGATTTCGCAAAGAGGCGCGCGCGCTTTCCCAGTTGAGCCATCCCAACATCGCAATCCTCTATGATTTCGACAGCCAGGAAGGCGTTGATTTTCTAGCGATGGAATACATCGGCGGACAAGGCCTTGGCGAGAAAATTTCCGCAGGGCCATTGGCCGAGCGGGAGATCGCACAACTCGGAGCTCAGCTTGCGGAAGGACTGGTCGCCGCGCACGCGGTGCGAGTGATTCACTGCGATATCAAGCCGGACAACCTTCGAATCACGCCAGAGGGGCGGCTGAAGATTGTTGATTTCGGTCTTGCGAAGATCACACAGCCGGCGCGGACCGATCGAATTACCACCAGTTCTGTCGAAAGCCATGCGGTCGCCGGCACCCTGCCCTACATGGCGCCCGAGCAGGT
>DASXDY010000103.1:0-79597 GCA_036490405.1 Candidatus Sulfotelmatobacter sp.
TCGGCAACCGAGATTCCATTGTGTCCGTAGATGTCTATCCCCGACGCGCCGTCGAGCACAGTGCGCCAGTAGTCTGCGCCGTGCAGCATCTGCGCCGCGTAAGACTCAACCCTGCCGCATGCGGCGGAAGCAATATCGACATATACCGGAGCGCTGGCCTGCGCCTGGGTCTCCTCGAGAACGCTCCAGCTGACGATCTTCCATTCTCCGGAAACCGTAGATTCCCAACTAATCCGCCAGTTGCCCACTCGCTGCTCGCGATGGAAGCCCGATCCGCTGGCCACAAGTTCATAGCGGACGTGCGTATGAATGCGCTGGATTGACCCTTCAGACTTTCCGATCTCGATCGCTGTGATCTGAAACTCGGCGACGATGATCTTTGAAAGATCGTGAAGTTCAGCTTGCCATTCGCCAAGAAATGCCTCTCGATTCAGCCCTGGGGTATCGGAATACCTGTTTTGCCGGATTCGCAATAGAACGTCGCTGCGGACGATTCGCGACTGCGCCGGGCGGAGCGAAGCGCCAGAAAAGTTCGGCGCCAAAGATTGAGCGATCACCTGCGTATTCCGCGGAGACTGCAAGAGATCCACACTCCACGCGGCCAGGATTGCGCTCAACTGGTCAGCATACCCTTCGCTGATGAACTGGTCTGATCCGGCTTGTACTTTGAACAGCACCGCATCAAGCGGACGCTCACTTCTGTAGTGCGGCCGAACATAAAAACTGGGATTCCCCGGAACTTTGTTCCCTGTTTCGAGGCGGTCGTGGAATGCAGGGCTCCAAAGCCGCACCGGCGCCAGCGCGGCTCCGGCAGTCTGACTGAAGCGGATGAGAAAATCGCGCCGGTTAAGGGCGATGGATCCTGGCGGCTTCCCGGCCTGGCTCAGAGTATGCTCCCTCGCAAAGTGATGGCGTTTCAGGCCAAGCGAACCGTTGTGGCCTCGGCGGACTATGGGTCTGCCGTACCTTCCTACGGATTGTTCTTATGCAGAACTTTCCGCCGGATATCCGGCCAGAACTCTTTCAGCTCATTCGATAGCCCGTCATAGAGAATGAGAAATCCCAGCGTGGTCGCATTGCGGCCGGCGGTGCGGTCTTCGGGCGCGTGATAAATATTGGAAATCGCGGCCGCAGTCGCATTGCCCACAATCTCCGAGTAATTGAAGCGGTTGACGCCGGAATCCGTTTTTGTCACAAATAAACGGCTCAGTCCATAGCCGAAGCGATGGAACATCGGCCCTTTGCCCATCTGGTAATAGCGCGGATCTTCATGCAGCAGGCTGGGATAAATGGCGACCGTGTTGTACGTACCAATACTGTTGTCGGCAAAGTTGGCGCCGTAGCGCTTGGCGTAGGCGCCCCATCCCTGCCCCCAGGAAGGCGGATCGTTCTTTGCCTGGCCGATGGCGGAAAGCACGCCGTTAAACGGATAGGATCCCCAATCGAAGACACCGGCTGTCGCCAAACGAAATTTCTGCCCGCTGGTCAGGGGCTGAAGCTTCTTTTTCCCTTCCACCGTCCCGTAGTTGGGCAGCACATCGAAAATGCGATCGTTGACCGTGCCGGTTTCCTGCTCAATCTTGCTCTTACCCACCGTTCCATCACTTGGTTTGGCGGGCTGCGCCGGCTTGGCGGTGTCCGGCGGACTCTTCTGTTGTTGGCTCGGTTGCTGGCTCGGTGCAGCAGGCGCGGTCTGCTCCTGTCCAGCGGCCGCGGTGGCTGCTCCCAGCCATACCAACGATGCCCCGACCAGAAAAACGCTGGAAAACAGCTTCCCTCTCAATATCTTCCCCATAAGCTTCCAAAGCGTCATTCTCTCATGTGACGTGGGAAACCCTGGCTTTCTCGCGATTCTCGATCGAAGCGCCCTCCCGATTCCTGGGGGCTTGGCATCGCGGGAGCGGCATCCCTCCGCTGATTAGCCAAATCCAGCCATGCCGGGACCACGGTGTCGGGATAAAAGACGCCGCACTTTTGGGTTGCGGACGACCGCACGTTTTCCACAGGCAGAATCCGCGCATTGTGACGAACGACCTTGACCCTGGCCGCCAGAAGCGGACAATGGCAAGCGTGCACATGGCACGCGGCAAAATTGTTTCCTGTCAGTGAGGGCCGAGCGAGTCGGCGACTAAGTCCTTATTTCAGAAGATTTTGCGCGTAAGTTGTTCTTTGACAATATTTTGCCTGGGCCTGCAGGCTATAGCGAAGGCTTAAGCGCCATAGATTCAGGATTTTGGCAGACCTTGCTGAAAATAATTTAGCCTCAGCCAGCAGTGGCCGCATCAACCGCTGACCTCGAGCGAGATCAGCAGTGGGGAACCCTCGAGCAGCATACTCACATCAATCTTGGTGTCTTCGCCCATCGAGTGCAGCGAATAATCTTCGCCGGTGATGACGGTCGGCACCGACAATTTGCAGCGGTCTCCCATGCCGGTGATCTTGTTTTTGAAGTTGCCTGCGATCATGTTGCACACTTCTCCCACGGCATCCAGCGCCTCGGCCCCGGCCGCGTCGGCATCGATGCCCAGCATGTGCGACGCCATCACAGCGGCGGACTTCGCGGCGCAGCGGACCGTCACCAGCCCGCACAACGATCCCGCCAGTCCCACCATCGCCGTGACGTCCAACCCCTCGCTTGGAATTGGCGCAGGCGAAGGCTGTAGCTCGCATGCCAGCATGAGGCTGAACACTTCCTGCGCCGCCAATCCCAGCAGCGCCATCCATGACTCCCGTTGATTGCTGCCTGACAGGTCCACTTTGCTCGTCGTCATACGGTCGTTCCTGCCAGCAGGGGAAGGATGTGTTCTTTCACCTGGTCGGGCGTAAAAGGCTTGCGGATGTAGCCCCGGGCGCCCGCCGACAATGCCTGCACCACGTGGCCTTCGCTGCCTTCCGTGGTGATCATCACCACCGGAACTCCTTTTGCATTGGCAATGCTCGGCAGCGACTTCACGAATTCGAGGCCGTCCATCACCGGCATGTTGATGTCGCAGAGAATCAGATCTACTTTCTTCTCATTCAGCGCGGCCAGCGCTTCCATTCCGTTGCTCGCCTCTACCACATCGCCGAGCTTGATGTCCGCCTGCCGCAGTGAGCGTTCCACAATTTTTCGCATCACGGATGAGTCGTCAATAATGAGCACCCGGATATTGTCCATGGGTCGCAGATCCTTTTCGCCGCCCGTCGGGACTTGAGCCGCCCGGAGCGCTGTGTTCCCTTGACTTTATCGGTTGGCGAAGTAACAACTTTAGGCAAGGAACCGGCGCCGGCCTCTTCCTTCTTTCTTTCTGTCCTAAAGATTGCGCCGCAACTCCCGATGAATCAGCAGGCGCCGTCTTGCACGCCGAGGCGGCCGCCAATGCGCCGCTTGATCGTTAAGCCGGCGTTCAGCGGCGATTGATCATGGGCGATGAAGAGATCATTAAAGAATTCCTAATCGAGAGCTACGAAAACCTCGACCGCCTCGATCAGGACCTGGTGGTTCTCGAACGGGATCCCGGCAACCGCGATACCCTGGCCAGCATTTTCCGCACGATTCACACCATCAAGGGCACGTCCGGCTTTCTGGCTTTCAATCGTCTGGAAAAGGTCGCCCACGTAGGGGAGAACCTGCTGGCCCGCCTGCGCGACGGCGTTTTGCTGCTCACGCCTGAGATCACCACGGCGCTGCTTTCGATGGTTGACGCCGTGCGCCAGATGCTGGCCAACATCGAGGCCACGGGCACAGAAGGCGACCGCAACGATGAGTATTTGATCGCAACCTTGACCAATCTGCTTGAGCCGGCAGAACGTGCCCCGTCCGAAAACGCCGGCCCGGTGCTCGTTCCGGAGGATTATCCGCAGGCAGCCGGCGATGCTTCGGAAGCCAATTTCGATGCTGCTCCCGACCCATCCGAAACCGGCAAGCCAAGAATCGAGTTGTACGAAGAACCGGAACCGGCGGAGCAGGGTGCTCCCTCGAACGCGGATGACTCCGCCGCCATGACCGCGGCCAGACACGACGAGCACTCCGACAAATCCGCGCAGCCATCGCCCCGCGGGCCGAGCGCCAGCGACAGCACCATCCGGGTCGACGTCGATCTGCTCGACCGGCTCATGAACCGGGTTGGAGAGCTCGTTCTTCTTCGCAACCAGATCGTTCAGTACACCAATTCCACCGAAGACAGCCAGTTGCTTGGCGCCAGCCAGCGCCTGAACCTGCTCACCACCGAACTCCAGGAAAGCGTGATGAAGACGCGCATGCAACCTATCGGAAACATCTGGAGCAAATTTCCCCGGACGGTGCGCGATGTTGCCATGGCGTGCGGCAAGCAGGCGCGCGTCGAGATGGAAGGCAAAGAGACGGAGCTCGACAAAACGATCATCGAAGCCATCAAAGATCCGCTCACCCATCTCGTCCGCAACGCGGTCGACCACGGCATTGAGACGCCCGAGGTGCGGCGCGCCCTCGGCAAGCCGGCGGAAGGGCGCCTGTCCCTGCGTGCATTTCACGAAGGTGGACAGGTCAACATCGAGATTACCGACGACGGCGCCGGGCTGGACTTGCAGAAGATCCGCAACAAGGCGGTTCAAAAGGGACTGATCAGCGCCGAGCAGGTCGCGCGCATGGGCGAACGCGAACTCTCCAATCTGATTTTCCTTCCCGGCCTCTCGACTGCCGAAAAGGTGACCAATGTGAGCGGGCGCGGCGTCGGCATGGATGTAGTCAAGACGAACATCGAGAAAATCGGCGGGACCGTCGACCTGCAATCGAAATCCGGAGAAGGCTCCACGGTGCGGATGAAGATTCCGCTCACGCTGGCCATTATTCCGGCGCTGATCGTGTCGGCCGCCGGCGACCGCTATGCCATTCCGCAGGTCAACCTGCTCGAACTGGTCCGCCTGGAGGGAGAACAGGTGAGGACCGGTATCGAATCGGTCAATGGTTGTCCCGTCTACCGCCTGCGCGGGCGGCTGCTGCCGCTCGTCTACTTGAGCCGCGAACTCCAGACCGAAGGCACCCCGGCCCGCGTCGGATCCGACTCAGACGCTGCACCCGAAGCTGCGGCCAACGAAAGCGTCAACATCGTTGTGCTCTGTGCCGATGACCGCCAGTTCGGCCTGGTCGTGGATGACATCAACGACACCGAAGAAATCGTGGTCAAGCCTTTGAGCAAGCAGCTGAAGAGCATCAACACATACGCGGGCGCAACCATCATGGGAGACGGAAACGTGGCCTTGATCCTCGACGTGATGGGCCTGGCCCAGCGCGCCCGGGTGGTGGGCGAGATTCACCACCGCGCGGTTGCGGAGCTGGAAGAAAACGCAGCCGGCCAAGCCGGCGAGCAGGACCAGCGCCACGCCGTGCTCCTGTTTCAGAATGGAGAATCCGGACGCATGGCAATTGATCTTTCTCTCGTGGCCCGCCTGGAAGAGTTTCCCCGCGACTCGGTCGAAATTGCCGCCGACCGCGAGGTTGTGCAGTATCGCGGGCAGATCATGCCGCTGCTGCGCGTATCGAACGCGCTCGGCGGCCATCCACAGAGCGAAAGCGACTCTTTGCAAGTCGTAGTTTATTCCGATCAGGGACGCAGCGTCGGGCTGGTGGTGGACCGCATTCTGGACATCGTCGAAGGATCGTACGTCATGCAGGCGCAGAGCGGGCGGACGGGCGTGCTGGGATCGGCCGTGATTCAGCAGAAGGTCACCGACATTCTCGACGCGCCCGGGCTGATCTCTGCCATGGCTGGATAGTTTGTGACATTCGAGGAGGGAAAAAACTCCGATGGCGACTACCGAACAATTCTGCACTTTCTATCTGAACGGCCGGTTCTTCGGGCTTCCGGTACAGCAGGTCCAGGAAGTGATCCGCTACCAGGAGATCACGCGCGTACCGCTGGTGCCTGAGGTCATTCGCGGGCTCATCAACCTACGCGGGCAGATTGTGCTGGCGGTGGATTTACGGCAGCGGCTTGGAATGGAAGGACGGCCGGCTTCGGAGTTGCCGATGAATGTCGTCGTCCGCACCGATGAAGGCGCGATAAGCCTGCTGGTGGACGAGATCGGCGATGTGCTCGAAGTTGCCGAAGATGGCTTTGAACCACCGCCGGGCAATGTGCCCAGCGAACTGCGGGAGATGATTCTCGGGGTACACAAGCTCGAACAAAAACTGCTGCATGTTCTCAACACGGCCAAGGCATGCCAGATTTCTTAAACGGCCGATCTGTTCGTTGCAAGCCGGTGAGCAAGCAGTGCAACAAGAAGCAGGAAACCAGTCAATGTTTCGGACCCGTGCGCGCCTCCTTTTTTTCGCGGTCTTTCTTGCTCATGGTGCGCGAGTTGTGCAGGGCCAACAGTCATCGGATTCGCAACCCCGTTGTGTTTCTCAGACTGTGAACTCGGTGCCTACCCGTCCCACGCTCTCCACTTCGACGGACACCACCGAGTGCGGCGTCGTGGAAGCCGAATATGGGTTTGAGCACTTCTGGGTCGCCGATGGCAGCCATCGCCAGGACTTCACCGGTGGCCTCCGCCTGGGAATTACTCCGAACATGGATTTGCACTGGGCCTCGATCGACTACCTCAGCCTCAGTGCCAACGGCACTGCCGTCGAGGGATTCGGTGATACCTGGGTTGGAGTGAAATATCGCTTTTTCCCGGAAAGTACCGTCTGGCCGGGTCTCGGCGCCTTCTACCAGGTGAAAATTCCTTCGGGTAGTGAACGCGAAGGTCTTGGGTCGGGCGAAATAGACCACTCACTCGCCATTCTCATCAGCAAAGACTTTCATCCGGTTCACTTCGACTTTAACGTCATTCCAACCTTGATCGGTCGAAAAGGCAGCGGCTTTGATCGCACTCTGGGCTTTGCCCTGGCTGCAACCGTGCCCGTTCGCTCGAAGCTCAGTCTCATCCTCGAGCCTTACGGCTATACTGCCGCCAATCCCTCGACCCCGGGGTTCGCCAGCCTGACGGGTGCCGTGAGTTATCAGGTCAGGCCGCGATTCTTCCTGGATGCCGGCGCGGATGCCGGCGTGACCGAGGCTGCCCCTCACAAGAGGCTTTTCACGGGATTTACCTATGCCATTGGGAACGCATTCTCCTGGTTTAGTCCGGAGCGGGGCCATGGCGCCGATCGCTAGCCCGGAGGTAATGCACGGTCACTAAGGTCGGGTGTTTCTCCTGCCGATCATTTACCGGGAAAACAATAACGGCTGGCGAAGCCGGTTCGTGCGGCCCACAAAGAATTGAGGAGAGCAACTATGTCCTGGTTCAAGGACTTGAACATCAGTAAGAAACTTGCCGTCGGCTTTGGCATCGTCGAGGTCCTCATCATCGCGCTCGGCATCTTTGCTCTCGTGCAGCTTTCGAAAGTGAATGCAGATTCGCTCGACATTGGAACGAACTGGCTTCCAAGTGTTGAAGTTCTTGGAAAACTCGAGGTTGACGTCGCCGGGATACGCCGATATGAACTGGCTCACATTGTTGACTCCAATGATTCCCAAATCCGCAAGACCGAGGAGTTAGAGCAAGCAACTTTGTCCCGGCTCAAAGACGATGAAAATCAATATGAGCCAATGATCAACTCCGACGAGGAGCGCCGGATCTACCAACAGATGCGGGCTGACCTCGACAAGTATCTCGCGGTTCGGGAGCATGTGCTGGACTTGGTTCGGCATGACAAGAAGACGGAATCCGCAGAGTTGTCGATGACCGACGGCATAGCAACGTTTTTGGCCGCTGTGAAGGGTGTTGAAGACGATATCACTCTGAACGTAAAAGGCGGCCAGGATTCGGTGAAAGAGGCTGCAGCCACATACTCCGCCGCGCGCTTGTGGGTGATTGGGATCCTGATAACGGCGGTGGTCTTGGGGTTTCTGGTTGCCACGGGCATCGGAAGGGCAGTGGCCCGACCTGCAGCCCGAATGCTGGACATGATTCAGGAAGTTGCCGGCAACAATCTTTCCGTGAATGACCTCGAGATCTCCTCTCGCGACGAAATTGGGGAAGCCGGCGAGGCGCTCAACCGCATGAAGAACAATCTTCGCCAGATCGTACGCTCGATCTCCGAGACCGCGCAGCAAGTCGCCAGCGCCAGCGAGGAACTTTCCAGCACCAGCCAGCAGATCACGGCAAATTCCGAAGAAACTTCGACCCAGGCGCAGGTTGTCTCCAAGGCCAGTGGCGAGGTGAATGAAAACCTCCAGACCGTGGCCACAGGCTCGGAAGAAATGGGCGCGAGCATCAAGGAGATTGCCAAGAACGCGCACGAGTCGGCCAAAGTCGCAACCGGCGCCGTCCGGGTTGCGGAAGATACCACGCAGATTGTCGGGAAGCTGGGCGACTCCAGCACAGAAATCGGCCAGGTGATCAAGGTCATCACTTCGATCGCCCAGCAGACGAACCTGCTGGCGCTCAACGCGACGATCGAGGCGGCGCGCGCGGGAGAGGCCGGTAAGGGCTTCGCGGTGGTCGCCAACGAAGTGAAGGAACTGGCCAAGCAGACGGCGAAGGCCACGGAAGACATCAGCCGCAAGATCGAAGCGATTCAGGGCGACACCAAGAATGCGGTAGGCGCGATCGGCCAGATCAGCGAGGTCATCAAGCAGGTCAACGACATTTCCAACACCATTGCGACGGCGGTCGAAGAGCAGAATGCAACCACCAACGAGATGGCGCGCAATGTCAGCGAAGCGGCGCGGGGCTCGTCGGAGATCACCAAGAACATTTCGGGCGTGGCTGAAGCCGCGCAGAATACGGCGCAGGGGGCCAATCAATCGCATGCCGCGGCGCAGACGCTGGCCGAGATGTCGACCCGGCTGCACCAATTGGTTTCGCAATTCAGGATCGGCGATGCACGCTCTGAATTCGAGCCGCGCCATCAGTCGCTAAAGGCGATGGGAGCCCGGGCAGGAGCATGACCGTGGATCTGCGGAGCAGGTCCGGCGCTAAGTTCGTAAATTAAGCAGAGGTTGCATGCCGCCAGTTCGAGTTCTGGTCGTCGATGATTCGGTGGTCGTGCGCAAGTTATTGTGCGACGCGCTGGGTTCGACCCCGGAGATCGAAGTCGCCGACACCGCATCGTCCGGCTCCATCGCCCTGGCAAAACTTCCGATCCTTCGCCCGGATGTGGTCACGCTCGATGTGGAGATGCCCGGGCTCAACGGGATCGAAACCCTGAGGCGGATTCGCGCGCTCTATCCCGGGTTGCCGGTGATCATGTTCAGCACGCTGACCGAACGCGGGGCGAGCACGACGCTGGAAGCATTGTCGCTGGGTGCGTCGGACTACGTGACCAAGCCGACGAACAGCGAGAGCCTGAGCGATTCCATGGAGCAGGTACGCCGGGAATTGACGGCCAAGATTCTGTCGCTGGCGCGCAGGGACGCGGGGACACCGGCACTGAGCGTTCCGGCGCTACGCCGGAAAAGCGGCGGCCAACGGATCGATGTGCTCGCCATCGGAGTTTCTACCGGCGGTCCCAACGCGTTGGCCGAGCTGATCCCGCAACTGCCGCCGGACCTGGCAGTGCCGGTGGTCATTGTGCAGCACATGCCGCCGCTGTTTACGCGGCTGCTGGCGGAGCGGCTGAATTCACATTCGCAGATTCCCGTGCGCGAGGCCGAGGCGGGGGCAAAGCTCGAGCCCGGCGCGGCCTGGATTGCGCGCGGCGATTACCACATGACCATTACTCGCAAAGGGACCGGGGTACTGTTGAATCTAAACCAGGACCCTCCGCAAAACTCCTGCCGGCCGGCGGTCGATGCGCTGTTCCGGTCGGTGGCCCAGGTCTTCGGAGCAAACGCGCTGGCGGTGGTGCTGACGGGTATGGGGGCGGACGGCGCGCTGGGCGCCAAGGAAATCAGCAGGGCGGGCGGCGAGGTTTTTGTGCAGGATGAATCGACTTCAGTGGTGTGGGGAATGCCGGGTGCGGTAGTGAGCGCAGGGGTGGCCGACAAGATCTGTTCTCTTCCGGCGATGAGCAAAGAAATCGTAAAACGCGTTTCCGAGGGAAGCGCGCAACGGTTCGCGGCTTCGGCAGTGGGCAGAATGAACGCGAGAAACTAATCGGAACGAAGTTTTTGGGATGGTAGAGAAGCATGGCAAGTACACAAGTAGCTGCGAAACCCGAAATCGACGACGCGAAAAATCCCGCATATCTGAAGATCCGCGAGGTGATCTATCAGGTCTCGGGAATTTACCAGCCGGATGAAAAGCTGTACCTGCTGGCCTCGCGTTGTGCGCGGCGCATGGCCGTCCTCAAAACCACCAGCCCGGCCGAGTATCTCGAGCATTTGACGGTGCGCGGCAATCGCGACACGGAGATGCGGCTGCTGCTGAACGAAATCACCATTGGAGAAACTTATATGTTCCGCAGCCCTCCGCAAATCGAGGCGATGCGCAACATCATTCTGCCGCAAATCACGAAAACCAAGGGCGCGATGGGCTTCAAACGCTTGCATGTGTGGAGCGCAGGCTGCTCGACCGGCGAGGAACCTTACACGCTCGCCATGTTCCTGCTGGAGGAAAGCGCGAAACAACTGGCGGGGTGGACGTTCGACATTCTGGCCACCGATCTGAACGAAAATTCGCTGACGACTGCCAAAACCGGCGTCTACGGGGAGTACTCGCTGCGCAGCACAAGCGAACTGCTCAGGAAAAAGTATTTCAAGCAATTTGACGACAAGCGCTTGCAGGCGAGCGATCAACTCAAATCCATCATCCGCTTCGACCGGGTCAACCTGAGCGACGACCGGAAGATGACGTTCTGTAAGGGCATGGACCTGATTTTGTGCTGCAACGTGCTCATTTATTTCGACCTGGCGTCGAAGCGCAGAGTAATGCAGCACTTCCATTCCAACCTTCTGCCCGGAGGGTACCTGTTCCTCGGGCACGCGGAATCTCTCTACCAGGTGGACGACCGCTTTCACCTCGTCCACTTTCCGGGCACGATCGGATATTGGAAACCACCGATTGGCTACAACGGCGGAGGTAAGAAATGACAACGCTCGATCAAATCCGGCCCAAGATCAAGTCTCTGGAAAGCATCCCGGCAGTGCCGGCGATCGTGCATCCGCTGATCTCCATGCTGCAACTGCCTTCCGACAAGATCGACATCGAGGAGGTCGTCAAACTGGTGTCGTATGACGCGGGGATAGCGGCGCAGTGCCTGCGCATGTCGAACTCGCCCCTTTTCGGGCGGCGCAACACAGAGACGGTGCGCAGCGCAGTGATGGCGCTGGGCTTGAAACGAGTGCAAGCGATTCTGATGGGTTGTTGCATGAACCATATCGTGCCGCCCGGCAAATGGGCGCTGCCCGCGACCACCTTCTGGCGCCACGCCATGGGATGCGCGCTGGTAAGCCGAAAACTCGCAACTCTCATCGGCTATCCGGACCCGGAGAAAGCGTATCTCGCCGGACTTCTGCACGATCTTGGGATTCTGGTGAACACGATTGCGTGTACCGATGAATATCGCGAGTGCTTCCGCCTGGCTCGCGAGAACCACGTCGCCCTCGACCAAGTAGAAGCGCAGATTCTGGGCCTGACCCATTGCCAGACGGGGAAGGTTCTGGCCGAGCAATGGAGGTTTTCCGCCGACATCGTTGAAGTGGTGGAGTTTCACCACAACGCGTCGGCGGCCCCGACCGCCAAGGCGCTGGTGTCGCTGGTTTACCTTAGCGATCTGCTCTGCCGATTGCGGGAGCTGGGCTACGGATACTACGAGTCCATGGGTGTAGATCTCACGGGAGACAGTTGCTGGACGATTCTGGTGGAACACTGCCCGGCGCTTGCCAATGTTGATCTTGCTCGACTGACCATGGACATTGACGGGGCCATGGAAGAGATCGTCGGCCTGGTGGACGCGGTCTTCAAGGGCGAAGCGGCGGCGTCTGCGTAGTTGTTCCGATTCCGTAACTCGCCGGTCGGAAGAGGTTAACGGGATTGCGAATCCCAAGAAAAAGCCTTGCTGGTTGCCGCTCTGCGCCTGCCGGACGCGGCGGGCTTTCTTCGGCTCCGAATATTTTCCTGAACGTGGGCGAATATCTTCGGTCACAAGCCGCCTTACAACACCAACATTGCGACTGCGCCTCCGCCGGCCGGCGCCAATGACTGCGTGACCCCGATCGGTTTGACTCCAGTGACCCGGTTAAATCCCGTCGCGGAACACTCGGAGGATCGCAGTCGGAGGAAGCGGGAATGACACGGCGGGCAATGCCAGCAGCGCCACGAGTGCCGCCTGCGTTCTTAACTCCATTCTTAGTCAGATGGTGAACAAGGATGGAACGCTGTTGGAAGGACGATTTGCACGCCGTGAGCTACCCTGGCGTGTCAGATAGAGCGGGTGACAATGCGATGGGAAGCTGACGAAGTACCGTTCAAATCCCAAGGCCCGCCCGGTTGTTTGCGATCGGAGCGCGTTGTCCTTAGCAAATCAAAAGGTCCGGCACGCGCTTGCTCGCCGATGCTGTTTGTGCGAGACTGCGCAGGGTGACGGCTCGACAATCTGGTTCCGGCAAAGCGGCCGTGCGTATGGGCCGCAAGCCGGTAAGCCTGAAACAACTGGCGGAGTATCTTGGACTTTCCCCCGCCACGATTTCGCTGGTCATCAATCGTGCGCCGGTCGCCGATTCCATCCCGCAGGAAACCAAGAACAAAATTTTTGCCGCGGTGCAGAAGTTCAAGTACCGGCCGAATTTTTTCGCGCGCTCGCTGCGGGCGCAGCGCAGCTTTACGATCGGGGTGATAGTACCTGAGGTCAGCGACGGCTACTCCGCATCGGTGATGAGCGGAGTCGAAGACCATCTTTTGCAGGAAGGCTACTTTTATTTCGTCGCCAGCCACCGCCATCGTGCCGACCTGATCGACGAATATCCCCGCTTATTTCTGGAGCGGTCGGTCGATGGCCTGATCGCGGTCGATACCCCGTGGACGCTTTCGCTTTCCGTGCCTGTGGTCACCGTCTCCGGACATAACCAGGTGGAAGGCGTGATGAACGTGGTGCTCGATCATGAGCGCGCGGCAAGAGTCGCGCTCAATCATCTCCGCCAGTTGGGGCATCGTCAGATCGCCTTCATCAAAGGGCAGGAGTTCAGCTCCGACACCGCGGTCCGCTGGTCAAACATTGAAAAGGTGGCGCGCGAATTGCGGCTGCCGGTTTCACGTTCGCTGGTAGCGCAGTTGCAGGGCGAGTCTCCCACGCCGCAGCCGGGATATCAGGCGACAAGGAAGCTGCTGGCGTCGAAGAAACAGTTCACGGCGCTGTTCGCGTTCAACGATATCTCGGCCATGGGCGCCATTCGGGCGTTGCGTGAGTCCGGACTGCGAGTCCCCACCGACGTTTCCGTGGTGGGCTTCGACGATATTCAAAGCGCCGCCTATCAGAATCCTGGACTTACCACCGTGCGACAGCCTCTTAAAGAGATGGGACGAACTGCGGCTGAAACGCTGCTGCGCCGCATCCGCAAAGCGCAACCCGACGCGCAGGGCGGCGAGATCATGGTCGAACCGGAGTTGATCGTCCGGGAGACGACCTGCGCGCCCCCAAACAGCGAGGTCTCGCGGAAAAAGATTTCCTGAGGCCGCTCGCGGTTCGTGAAAAATAAGATCGTTTAACCTCTTTCGTTATGGGCATGGCCGAGCCGCGAACGACCGGAGTGCGGCGGCAAGGAAAAGGACCGGGGCGAGCGCGAAGACCAGGGTACGCATGAATGATCAATGATAAACGGGACTGATCGGCCTTATCGCCTGCTCTAATCACCGGGAAGTCCGGGCCGTCAGCGGCGCCACACCTTCTCCATCCCAATGAAGCAGGCGCGGCGAGGTTAATGTTTCTACTTGCCCGCGCCGGAATAGTCCCGCCAGAGAAACTGCAACGCCTCCGGCAGCGTTTGCTGAACCACTGCCCGGTCGACATGGACCGCGTTGCGGGCAAAGACGAACTGGTAGTGATAGCCCTTCGCGGCAAGCGCTTTTGCCATCTCCTCGTTGGCGGCGACCCAGTCGTGCATGTGATCGCGCATCACATTCGGGTTGAACAGGTCGCGGTCACCGACTTCCATCCAGATGCGAAGCGGCTTGGCGGGGCTGTTGGGAATCAGATGCTCATGAAATTCCCAGGCGCCGTGCGGCGTCTGCGGATTGTAAGGCCATTGCTGGTTGACGAATGTTCCGGAATACGCCAGCACGCGGTGATAAAGCTCCGGATGGTACCAGGCCATGATCAGGGCGCAGGCCCCTCCTGAGCTGTAACCCATGGTGGCACGGCCGCGGGGATCTTTGGTGAGTTTCACATGGGCTTTGCTTTCGACCAGCGGCAGCACTTCCGTTTCGACAAACTCTGCGAAGACGCCGGACATCGTGTCGTATTCCAAGCCGCGCTGGCTTCCCTGCGCGTCTCCGCCACCATTGGCGATGGAAATCGCGATCATGGCGGGTAGTTTGTTGGATGCGATCAGGCTGTCCAGTGCTTTGAAGAGGCGCGGATCGGGGCCATCGGTTCCAACCATGAACGGCGCATCGCTACCGGCAACGTATCGTTTGGGAACATAAACTGCGACCTTTCGTGTGTAGGAAGCGGGATGGCTCGTGGTTACGATCAATCTTGCCGGATTGGAGGGATCCGGCGTGCCGAATGTGTTCGGTTCACGCGTGATGCCGGGATAGATTTTGCTGTCGGATGAGTTCATGGTGAACTCGATCACTGTTCCGTTCGAGATGCCGCCGATTATTTCTTCAGCAGGGTTGTGGGTGGGGCCGATGATGAAGTTGCCCTCGGCGTCCCGAGGCGGAATGGCGCCGTCCGGTAGCTCCTTCGCAGTTACATATCCGGGAGAATGCGGATCGCGGGTGGGGGGACTGGGGCGCTCGGCAGATTGCGTTGCGAGTAAGCTGAGCGAGGATGCGAAGAGGAGCGCGTGGAATAGTCGCATGAGCTTATTAAGTTGATCGTGTGCTTCTTGTCTTCGTCGCCGTGAGAGGGCTTCTGGAGTATCCCACGGAATGACGGAGGAATAGTGCAAGTTCTTGCATGATTGACTTCCATGTAGACTTCTTTACAATCCTTTCGCTACAAGTCCCAGTCAATCGTCACTAGCCACGAACCTCAAGATTCCCTTCCCCATTGGGTTTCGGGCGATCGGCCAGCCACGCGAGTACGGCATCACCGGGCCCCTGCAATGAAAATTTGGATTTCACTCCCGAGGATTCCGGGTGAATACAGGCCTACGGCTGTGCGGTCTTCTTATCGTCTGTTTTGGGCTCGCGACAGTTTCCGTCGCACAGAGCGTGGCAGTGTCTCCGACCAGCCTTTCATTCGGCAATCAGGTGCAGGAGACAAAGAGCGCATCGAAAAACGTGACGCTCAAGAATGGCCAGAGCACGGCCATCACGATCACAAGCATCACTTCAAACCTGCCTGACTACACGCAGACCAACAATTGCCCGGTAAGTCCGTCCACGCTGAAGGCGGGGAAAAGCTGCACGATTTCTGTCACCTTTAGTCCATCCGCTCTGGGATCTCGCGGCGCGACTTTAACCATCAGCGACAGCGGGACGAGCAGTTCGCAGGCGGTCAGCCTCAGCGGGACAGGAGTTGCCTCGGTCACGGTTTCGACTGCAAGCCTATCGTTCGGGAACGAAGTTGTTGGCGTGAAGAGTGCGGGATCCAAGGTAACGCTCACCAACAACCAGAGCGTGGCGCTTACGATCACGAAAATTGCAGCGACGCTCGCGGATTATTCAACTACGACGACGTGCCCGGTCGTTACCGGCACTCTGGCAGCGGGAAAGAGTTGTACGGTTTCGGTGTTTTTCGATCCGACCGTGGCAGGTGTACGAAATGACACGCTGACCATCAGCGATAACGCCACGATTAGTCCGACTGTAAGCCTGACCGGAACCGGAACTCTGGCGGCGACGGCAAACCCATCGAGCCTGAATTTCGGCAACCAGGCGCTGGGTACATCGAGCGCCGCGCAAGCGGTTACGCTGACGAACAATCAGTCGACGTCGTTCAAGATCACGAGCGTGAACATCAGCCCGACCGACTTCACCATGGTCAATGGGTGCCCCACCACGCTTGCCGCGGGCGCGAGTTGCACGGTCTCGGTGACTTTCTCGCCGAAGCAACAGAACACGCGAAACGGAACGCTCACCTTCAACGATAAAGCCAGCAACAGCCCGCAAACCGTCACCCTGACGGGTACCGGGATTGCGGCAAATCTGGTTTCGATCGCGGTGACGCCGGCGAACGCCTCGATCGCGGCAGGCACAACCCAACAGTTCACGGCTACCGGCACGTACAGCGATGGAAGCACGCAGAACCTGACCAGTTCGGCGGCGTGGACTTCTTCGGTCACGAGTGTGGCGACGGTGAACTCGACGGGATTGGCGGCCGGGGTGGCGGCGGGAAGCACGTCGATCATCGCGACCTCAGGGTCGATTTCGGGGTCGACGACTTTGACCGTGGCAGCTCCGACGCTTGTCTCGATTGCAGTGACGCCGGCCAATCCATCGTTCGCGCTGGGAACGACGCAGGCGCTGAAAGCCACGGGAACCTATACAGACGGCAGCACACAGGACCTGACTAGCTCTGTGACCTGGAATACGGCCAATCACGCGATCGCAACGGTCAACAGTGCCGGCGTGGCGACGAGCCTGGGGATTGGAACGACCAGCGTGACGGCAACGTCCGGGTCGATCGCCGGATCGACGAACCTGACGGTGACCCAAGCGGCGCTGCTGTCGATCGCGGTCACGCCGGCGATTCCTTCGATTCCGGCGGGAACGACGCAGCAGTTAACGGCTACCGGAACGTTCACCGATGGCAGCACGCAGAACCTGACGACGGGCGTGCAATGGACTTCGGACACGACTTCGGTCGCAACCATCAGCAATGCGGCTAACAATCAGGGTCTGGCCACGGGCATTTCTGCGGGAACGGCCAGCATCACGGCGACTTCCGGTTCGATCAGCGGCACCACGACTCTCAGTGTCACGTCTGCGGCGCTGATTTCGATTGCAGTGACTCCGGCGAATCCTTCGATCGTAGCGGGGACGACCCAGCAACTTGCGGCGACCGGGACATTTACCGACGGCAGCACGCAGGACGTGACTGCTTCTGCCGCCTGGTCTTCCGATACGAATTCGGTGGCGACCGTAAAGAAAGGATTGGTCACAGGCATTGCGGCTGGGAGCGCGAGCATCAGCGCGGCTTCGGGATCGATATCCGGCTCGACAGCGGTCAGCGTGACGGTGGCCCAATTGGTATCGATTGCGATCAATCCGCAGTCGGCGAACGTTCCGGCGGGAGTGCCGCAGCAGTTCACGGCGACCGGAACTTACACGGATGGCAGTACGCAGGACCTGACGCAAACGGGATATTGGACTTCTTCGGCAGCCAACGTGGCAACGATCAGCGATGCTGCCGGAAGCCAGGGTTTGGCCACAGCGCTCAGCCCGGGCACCACAACTATCAACGTCACTTCGGGTTCAGTCGTGGCTTCGGCGACGCTGAACGTGGCACCGGCAGCGTTGGTTTCCATCGCAGTGAGTCCGGTTGCGCCGACGATTTCTCTGGGCACTTCACAGCAGTTCACCGCGACGGGCACCTACAGCGACGGCACTTCCCAGGATTTGACGGGAACGGTGAACTGGAATTCCTCGAATGCAAACGTCGCGGTGATCAGCAACACGGGTGGATCGAGCGGGCTGGCGACCAGCGCCGGCACTGGAGCCACGAATATCAGCGCGTCGGTCGGTGCCATCTCGAATTCGACGACACTGACGGTCGCCGCGGCGTCTCTGGTATCGATTTCCGTTTCTCCCTCGACTGCCTCGATTCCACTGGGCACGACCCAGCAATTCACGGCCACAGGAAGTTACAGCGATGGAAGTACGCAAGACCTGACGGGGGCGGTGACGTGGACGTCAGACACGATGCAAGTGGCATCGGTTGGAGCGGGTGGTGTTGCTGTAGGCGTAGGCCTGGGATCGGCGAACATCATCGCGAGTTCCGGGAACGTTCAGGGTTCGGGCGTGTTGAGCGTTGGGCCGGCGGTCCTGGTCTCAATTGCAGTTAGTCCGAACACGGCGAGCGTTGTGGCGGGAAACATGCAGCAGTTCAGCGCGACCGGAACCTATAGCGACGGCAGCATGCAGATCCTGACCGGGGTAGTGAGTTGGACGTCATCCGCGCCTGCGGTGGGTACCGTGAATGGCGCAGGACTGGCAAAAGGCGTGGCCCAGGGTGAGACCAACATTACAGCGTCTTCTGGCCTGTTCATCGCTTCGGCTTCGCTGACGGTGAGTGCCCCGACATTGGTTTCGATTGCCATTTCGCCGTCGAGCGCTTCCATTGCCGATGGCACGACCCAGCAATTTACTTCGACTGGTACTTACTCGGATGGAAGCACGCAGGATTTGACCAATTCGGCAAGTTGGACTTCCTCCGCGCCCGACATTGCGACGATCACCAGTGGCGGACTGGCGAGCGGCCGGGGAATTGGGAATGCCACGATCACCGCTGCTTTGGGGTCAGTGTCGAGTTCGGCGAGCGTGGCCGTCGGCGAGCCAAGCCTGGTGTCGATTGCGGTGACCCCGGCGAGTCCATCGTTCGCACTGGGCACCACTCTGCAAATGAAGGCGACCGGAACGTATACAGACGGAAGCACGCAAGACTTGACCACAACCGCAACCTGGACCACCAGCGATACCACAATCGCGACAGCGGACGCCAAAGGTAACGTCACGAGCGTGGCCGTCGGAAGTACGACCGTCCTGGCATCTTCAGGACCGATTAGCGGTTCGACCAAAATCACGGTCACGCCCGCGGCGCTGGTTTCGATTGCAGTCACGCCGGCGGTGCCGAGTATTTCTCTTGGAACGACGCTCCAATTCGCCGCCACTGGAACATTCACGGATGGCACCACGCAGGATGTAACCCAAACGGTGCAATGGAGCAGCGATGCGCCGGGCGTGGCGACAATCAGCAATGACACCGGTAAGGTTGGATTGGCCAGCAGTGTTGGCTCCGGGACGGCAACGATCGCGGCGACCTCAGGCTCAATCAGCGGCGGCACGACGCTGACGGTTACCGCAGCGGCGCTGGTGTCGATTGCTGTAGCCCCGACCAACCCCACCATTGCGCTGGGAACAACTCAGCAATTTACGGCCACCGGGACTTTCACCGACGGTTCGACGCAAGATTTGACCTCGACGGCGACCTGGAGTTCTGACGATCTCTCGGCCGCGACGATCAGCAATACGGGACTGGCGACGAGCTTACAGATTGGAACCGCGAACATCACCGCCACGTCTGGAAATATCAGTGGATCGACGGCCTTAATCGTGTCGGCGGCGCAGTTGACTTCGCTTGCGATCAACCCACCATCAGCGGCCATCGCACTGGGAACCACCCAGCAGTTCACCGCGACCGGAACTTACACGGACAGCACGACGCAGGATGTGACGCAGACGGCGCACTGGAGTTCGAGCGACGCCGGCGTCGCCACGATCAGCAATACCTCTGGGGCGGCGGGACTGGCTTCTACCGTTGCGGGGGGGACGACCACCATTGGCGCGAGTTCCGGTCCGGTCAATGCGACTGCCATGTTGTCAGTGAATCCGGCGGCACTGCTTTCGATCTCGATCAGCCCGCAGAACCTGACGATTGCGCTTGGCGGCTCGCAGCAGTTCGCCGCGACCGGAACGTATACGGATGGATCCACGGAGGACGTGACTTCGGTTGTAACGTGGAGCACGTCGGACGCGACGGTGCTTGTCGTCAGCAACGCTCCCGGGACAGTTGGGCTGGCCACGACGTCAGGATTGGGAACAGCGAGTGTCAGTGCGACATCCGGATCGATTTCATCGACGACCACGGCGACGGTGGGGCAAGCCGCGCTGCTCAGCATCGCGGTGACGCCCGCGAATTCATCATTGGCACAGGGGTATGCCTTGCAGTTCGCGGCGACTGGCACTTATAGCGATGCATCAGTGCAGGACCTTACGGCGTCAGCAGTCTGGAACTCGTCGGTTCCGGGCGTGGCCACGATCAGCGCAACGGGATCGGCAACGGCATGGCTCGCGGGAGGAACCACAATTTCTGCGACCGTGGGAGGGGTTTCAGGATCAACGCCTTTGACTGTGACCGCCGCCGTGCCGATTTCTCTGTCGGTCAGCCCGGCAAATCCGTCCATCTTCCTGAATGGCCAGGAACAATTCACGGCGACCCTGCTTTACAGCGACGGCAGTTCGATCGATGTCACGTCATCGGTCGCGTGGACATCGTTTACAACAGGGGTTGCAACCATCGCGAGTGGCGGGCTTGCTACGGGCGTGGGAGTCGGCTCGAGCGTGATCCAGGCTTCATGGGCCAATGGCGCGCTGACGGCTACGACCACGTTGAATATTTCAGCCTTTTCCGTGACGGTGACTCCGGCCAGCGCCTCCATCGGGATCGGCGGGACGCAGCAATTCGGGGCAGCGATCTCCGGGACGAGCAATCAGGCAGTCACCTGGGCCGTCGATGGCATTGTGGGCGGCAACTCCAGCCTCGGCCTGATCACGGCGGCTGGATTCTATACTGCTCCGCCGATGATCGGAAATCATGCAATCACTGCGACGTCGCAGGCCAACAGCGGAAGCGCGGGCACCGCATCGCTGACGATTGGCTCGCTCGTTCCCGTCACGAAAAGCTTCTTCGGGATGCACCTGCATTACGCTTCGTCGGCGGTGCCGGGATCGATGGAAGGGGCAGCGCGAATCTGGGACTCGAATGCCGCGCAGTGGCCTAATCTGAATCCCGCAAGCGGAACGTTTGCGTGGACGAACCTGGATAACGTTCTTTCCAGCCTCAAGAGTGCCGGCGTCAATGATGTTATCTACACACTATGGCGCGTGCCGGTCTGGGCCTCGGTGAATGGCAAGAACGACGCAAGCTGTGACTATTCCAACCTGGGAAGTAACTTTTACGGGGCTTGCGACCCGCCGAGCGATCTGGCCAATGATGGCACGGGCACAGACTTGATCTGGCGAAATTGGGTGCAGAACATCGCGCAGCACGTCAACGATCCGACCTATCTGCAAACGCACGCCAGAATTTCTTATTGGGAAACCTGCAATGAATGTTACCGCTCGCCGACACTGGATCCGGGGTATGGCAGCGGCGGCGGATCGATCGCCTTTCGAGGAACCTACAGCCAGCTTGTGCGCATGATGCAGGATGCGCGCTGCGTCATCGTCGGGAATGCTGACGATCCGATTACCGCCCTGAATACGACTTGCGGACAGGCTGGGTACCCGGTGACCGGAATCGATCCATCGGCCAAGATGGTCATGCCGCCGACGAGCCCGATCAAGAATGGAAAGTACAACTACTACCAGATCATGCAAAACGTGCTCTATTGCACGTGTTCCAACAACTCGTGTTCGGCCAGCACAACGGGATGCACCACCGGTTCAGCCGGCAGCGCTGCGGTAGACATACTTTCTGCCCACATCTATCCCAACAGCTACACTCCGGAGCAGATTCCGAGCCAGGTTGCCGCGGTGCGGGGAAGTTTCAGCGCATCCGATCTGGCGAGCAAGCCGCTCTGGAGCGATGAAGGCGGCTGGGGACAGAACTCGAATGCGGCGCAGATCAACAATGGCGACCCCGATCTGGAAGCGGCATGGATCGCCCGCTTTTACCTGATGAACTGGGCATCGGGATTGACCAGAAGCTACTGGTATGAGTGGGACAACGCCGCGTACGGAACTTTATGGAATCCCACCAGCATTGCGGTATGCACGACCCCCTTCACGAGCGGATTCCTGTGCAGCGGCGGAGTTGCCTACGAGCAGGTTTATAGCTGGATGATCGGTTCCACACTGACGAACTGCTCGTCCGTCGGGACAGGCTGGACGTGCAATCTGATTCAGCCGAACGGATCCGCCGCACAGATTCTCTGGGACACTTCGCAGACTTGCAGCAACGGGGCCTGCGGGACGATCCAGTACAACGTTTCTTCCAGCTTCAATACGTATGAGGACCTCGCGGGCACATTGCACAGCATCAATGGGAGCGTTCCGGTGGGAATCAAACCGATACTTCTGTTCACGCAGTGATCTGAGCTGATCGCGGATTCCCTCACGTTAGGGCAGAGGAACGGTCTTCAATTCAGGCGCGAGCTGGAATGCTTTATCGAATTCCTGCTGGGCAGCACTTTTCTTTCCTTCCTGACGAAATGCCAAAGCAAGGTTGTAGTGGGCTTCGGCGTAAGCCGGATTCAGACGGATTGCTTCGGTGAATGCATTTTCTGCCTGATGAGGGTGCCCAGTCTGGAGCAGGACGAGGCCGAGATTATTGTGGCCTCCGGCGAATTTCGGATCGCGGCGCACCAGTTCGCGAAAAATATTGGCTGCGCCAGCAGGATCGTTGTTCTGGCTGAGCGCCAGCCCGAGTTGGACGCGCGCATCAACGTTGTCGGGATCGAGGCTGGATGCGTCAGTCAACTGGCGAATGGCTTCGGGGAAGCGTTGGAGTTGAATGAGCGCGACTCCAAGATTGTAGTGCGCTTCCGCCAGGTCGGGATCGGTCATGACTGCCTTCTGGAACTCATCGAGGCCTCGCGTTTGATCTCCGGACTTCCATAAAAATAATCCGAAGCTGGCGTGGGCCTGCGCATAATCGGGCTTCAGTTCCAGCGCTTTTTCGTAGGCTTCTCTGGCTTGCGCCTGTTCGCCCTTAGCTTCGCGGGCAATGCCGAGATAGTAGTAGCTGGTGGGAAGCTCGGGGGATTGCGCCGCGGCCTTTTGAAAAAAAGCTACAGCGTCATCGATGCGCTTCTTCTTCAATGCGTCGACGCCCTGGAGGATCAGCATCTTCGATTGCGCCAGCCGCGATCGAAGATCGTGGAGGCCGGAGAGTTCCGTCAATTCCTTCTGGGCACTGCTGGTGTCTCCCTGGCTGCGCAATGCGAGAGCGAGGTTGTAATGTGCCTGCTCGAAATCGGGCCTCAACTCGATAGCGCGCCGGAAGGCGGCGACTGCCCCAGGAGTATCGCCATCGGCTTTCAGTTCGCGGCCGAGGTTGTACTGAGTGTCGGCATCCTTCGGGTTCAGCGCAACCGCTTTATGGAATTCCTGAAGGGCCCCTTTATGGTCCGGTTGGCGACGCAGAGCGATGCCCAGCATCAGGTGGGCAGCGGCAACCTGCGAGTCCATTTGGATTGCCTTACGAAATTGAACGATGGCTTCGCTGAGATTTCCCAACTGTCCCTCGACGACGCCTAATTCCAGATGAGTTTCAGCTGAGGATTTCAGACGAACCGCTGTCTTTAGTTCCCGTTCAGCATCTGTAAGATTGTTCTGCCGGGAGAGGATGCGCGCCAAGAGCCGATGCGTATCGGCATTCGCCGGATCAAGCGTTTCCGCCGTGCGTAACTCTTTAATCGCTTCGTCAAGGTTTTGCAGGTCGTACCAGGCCGCGCCTAACCCGTAGTGCGCCTCGGCAGATTTTGGACTCAGCCTGGTCGCGGACTGAAATTCTTTCAGGGCCTCTCTCGTGTCTCCCTTGTACTTAAGCGCCAGTGCGAGGTCGTAGTGGGTGAGAGGATCGTTGGGCTCAAGTTCGAGCGCCTTGCGGTAGTTGGCGATAGCATCGTCCCAGGCTTTGGTTCGGGAGAAATGCATTGCCTGTTGGCGGTATGCATCCGCAGTCTGCGCTTGAATACCGGCAGGAAGAATCCATGCGAACAGGCACAGAACCAAAAGGACGGTCAGCGGCTGTCGACTTTCCTGGACTCTCGCTGCGAGTGGGGGCATCCCTGACAATTTATCGCAAAAACAGAAAAAAGGACGGTAGCAGGCCGTCCCTTTTCAGCTTAGGCGTCAACTCACCAGACGAATTTCGCGCTGACCTGACCAATACGTGGATCGCGCGCACTCGTGACATTACCGAAGTTGCTGCTGCTGATGTCCCCGGACGGATTGTTGAATTGAGCATGATTGAAGATATTGAAGAATTCGCCCCGAATCTCGAAATGCATTGCTTCGGTTACAGGAATTATCTTCGTTATCCCGAAATCGGTGTTGTTGAACCCGGGGCCGTGGAAGAATCGACGGTTGGCCGTCCCGAAACTTCCGCAGTCGGGACCGATCAAAACTCCCGCAGAGGTTAGACTGCACACAGTCCCGGTAAATGCGCTCTGGTCGAAATATGTCCTGTCAGGGGTAGCGCGAGGGTTGTGGATGCGAATTGGCCCCACGAGATTCGGCATATCGGTGGAGGGGCTGCCAGTGAGTGAGGCATCTCCCGCGCACTCGTCCGACGGACACAGAGGGCTCCCGGCTTCGATGGGATTCCCTTCACCCATCTGGACTGGAAATCCTGTCGCGAAGCGGGTGATGCCCTGCAATTGCCATCCTTTGGTAAGCCTTGGCATGCGGCTAAAAAGCCGATAGAACGGCAACTCCCAGACATAGCTGACCACAAAATTCTGATGCACGTCCGTTGATGACAGGCCACGGCTAAGCTTGGCGTTTGAGAAGTTGATCAGTTCGCCGAAAGCAGAGGAGTCGTCAATGGCTTTGGCAAGCGTATACGAAGCCGAGAAGGTCACATCCCCCGCTTGACGCTGAACCGTCACCTGTCCCGAGTGGTAGACGGAATTCGCCACCAGTTTGGTGAAGGTGTTGCCGAAACCAAAACAGAGGCTTCCCGCCGTCGGGCAGTAGTTCGGATTTAGAAGCGCGTCCCTGGTGCCGTAAACCGTATTGGCGCCCTGTGTGAACGTGTCTTGCTCAAGGTTCGGCCCACATCCGGGAGCACCGCTCGATGCATCGGTGTAGCCCTGCGCGTTGAGCTGCATACACAACGCGGGGTCGCCCGGGTTAGCTTCAGTTTGCGAAATGAGCCGATGACCCTCGGTGCCGACATAAGACAGAGTCAAGACGGTGGATTTGCTCAACTCACGCTGGAAGGAGAAATTGAAGTGCTCAGCATAGGGGAGCTTATTGTGGATGTCGTATCCCGGAAAATAAGACAGCGGCTCGTAAACCGAGAAATCGAGCGTCTTATTTGCCGGGCTGCCGGGAATCGGGACCGTGAATGGGAAGCGCTGTCCCTCGCCGTCGGTGCCTCCATCCAGCCGATTTCGGAATGGCTCGGCGAAATCAACGGGACCCGGACTGGTCCAGTACAGGCCGAAGGGAGCGTCTCCCACTTCGTAGAAGAGATTCAAATCCTCAACCGAAGTGTAGTACAAGCCATATGAAGCACGGATGCTGGATTTGCCAGGCCCGCCAAAAACCTTGCCCAGCAGTCCATCGCTAAAGCTCGGAGAGTAAGCCAGACCAAGGCGCGGTCCAAAGTTGTTGTAGCGGGTGGGAGCCAGCGTCTTGGGAATGCCTGGATCGCCGGGATACACAAGCCCTTGGGGGGAATTCGGAAAGACCGTGGACTGTTCTCCCTTAACCCAAGTCTGGATTTTTCCCTGAGTGTCGTACCAGGGCATGCTCGCTTCCCAGCGAAGGCCCAAATTCAATGTCAGATTGGGAGTTACTTTCCAGGTGTCCTGAACATAAGCGCCGCCGTATTTCGTGCGCGAGTCCAGAAGTTGTAACGCTGCCTGGGTGTAGCCGCCCCCGCCTCCCGTAGGCGCTCCAATGAGGTAGTCAGCGAAATCTACTCCAGTGGCCGTACCATCGAACACGAAAGCCCCGTCCTGGCTCGCTAGATTGCGTTCGTTCACTTGCAAATAGCGAAACTCTCCCCCGAACTTAAGCGTATGTTTGCCCATGGCTTTGGAAAAGCCGTCCGAAGCCGTGTAAGTGTTATTGGGCTGGAATGTGATCAGCGAGGGGGTGCCGATGGCAAAGTTATTGAAATAGATCTGGGGTACGTATTCCGGAAATCCGGCAGTAGCATCTGGAATGATGCCAAGGGTACCGACGCCGGTTACGAAACCAAGAGATGCAAGCGAAGCCTTCCCGCCGGTCGGATTATCCAGATGGGTGGACGTGCGGAAGAAAGTCAGCCGCGCTTCGTTCACGGCCGTGGGTCCGACGGTCTTGTTATTACTCATGACGAATTCTTGCGCGCGGGTCGGCGTTACCGCCGGGAAGCCCGGCACGCTTGCGCCACCGCTGGGCAGGGCGCTTAAAACTGTCGAGTCGTCAAAGTGATAATAGAAGGACCAATTGCCCGTCTTTTGACTATTAAAGTCAACCCGCTCTCCGATCTTATTGTCAGTGACCCTATCCTTTTGGCGATTGTCCGAGAATGTGCCGTTGGCGTTATTGGGGGCCGGGATGTATGGAAGAATTCCAGCGGCGGGGGGCGCCCATGCCGTTGTGGGAATCAATCCGCCGGGAAAGACGCAGTCCGCCGTCGAAGCGCAGCCTGCGAAACTATATGGCTCCCCTGCGGTAACCGTGTACCCCAATCGCTGGGTTAGCTCGTCCGGCCAGCCGCAGGCCGGACAAACTCCGCCGGAAGTGCCGTCGACTGTGCCGGTCAAAGTGGAAGGGTCAAACTGGCCTCCAAGTTGGGCGGCGCTGGGCACGGCTACGTTGCTGACTTCCGCGCCTTGCACCTGTCTGGTTCCTTGATAGTCCGTGAACCAGAACAGCTTGTCTTTCAGGAATGGGCCTCCGGCTGTAAAACCGAACTGATGCCGTCGCAGTTCCGACTTAGGCTGGTCGGTGAAAAAATAGTTCTTGGCATCCATGGCGTCGTTGCGCAGGAATTCGAAAACATCGCCGTGGAAGCCGTTCGTGCCCGACTTGGTGATGGCGTTCATCACCGCGCCGCTGAATTTTCCGTATTCCGCGTCGAAGCTATTGGTGATGAGCCGAAATTCTTCGACGGAATCAAGGTTCGGAACCAGTCCGGCGCCCAGATTTCGTCCTTCACTGACGTCGCCGCCATTCACCAGAAAAGCGTTGGCCGTCTCCCGCTGGCCATTGACTGAGATATTGCCGGCGTTCGAAATGTAGCCCGAAACGGGCCGGTCGCCGCCGATTGTTCCAGCCGTCGTAGGCGCCACGCCAGCCTGCAAGCCTAACAAGTCCAGATAGCTGCGGCCATTCAGGGGCAGGGAGAGCATCTTCTTGGAATCGATAACGTCGCCCAGTTGCGTATTCTCGGTTTCGACCTGGACCTGGTTGGCAGAGATTGTTACTTCCTCTTTCACATTTCCGATGTGGAGGGGAATGTCGACGCGCAGTTCGTCGTTCACTTTCAAAACGATGTCCGTCGCATTGAATTGCTGGAAACCGGCGAGACTCGCATTCAGCGTGTAGGTCCCGACCGGCAACGCCAGGAAACGGTAAGAGCCATCCTCCGCGGAGACGGTTTCCCGCGACAAGTTGGTTTCGACGTTCGTAATCCTGATGCGGGCGCCCTTCAACACGGCCTGCGATGGATCGCGCACCACTCCCAGAACTGAGCCGGTAACGTCTGCGAACAGCAGCGAAGGCAGCAACAGAAGCGAGACGAGAACGAAAAGCGGGACTAACGACTTGTGGTCATTTCGCATCACTCATCTCCGGGGACGGCAGCCTCTTTCGACTGCATCCCAAACTACCTGAATGTTTTGAAGCCCCTTGAAGACTCGCGCAGACTGCCGCAGACTCGACCTGATTAAAACCTGCCCACTTCCATGGCGCGAAAACATATTCCACTCCATGGAAGTCTGTCAAGAACGTTCACTTCACATCCGGACAGCTTTTTGTGCCCGCCAAAGGAAATCGATTTTCTAACGACTACTGCGATTGCGCACTGCGATCAGCGAAACCTGTTCCAATCCCGGAAAATGATCATCCTTGTCGGCCTTGCGCTCTTCTGGCGCGATTTGCTGGACCGTCGTCCGCGCGGGCGGGATGGTCCCGAAATACTGCGCATAAACTTCATCGAAGACAGACACGTCCGACAAATTATCGAGATAGACAGTGGTGGATACGACCTGGTCGAACTTCATCCCGGCTTCTTCAAGGTTGTCGAGTTGATTGCGCATGGTCTGGCGCAATTGATGCGGGGTCGTTGTGGCATAGACTCCGCCGTGGGGGCCGGGAATGAAGCCATCTTTCGCGGAACAGTACAGCGTGTCGCCGGCGAACACGCACGGACTCGCCGTGGGACTGGGCGGCATGTTCTTTGGACGGACAGCTTCCCGTTTGGTGAGATCACGCACGGCTACGCCGGTGTACTCGATATGCGCGCCCCCCGGAAGGGCGGTCACCTGGATGGTTGCGCGCGCAGGAGTATTGCCGAATTCGAAGCGGCGAGCGTAATGCTCGTTCATGATCCGCCCGGGAATCTCTGACGTGAGATACGGATTCACAAAGACCAAATTCTTCAGGTCGAGGCCAGCGGCTTTCAGAACGGCTTCCATGCGGTCGAGAGCAAGATCAACCTGCGCGGCGGGATCGCCGGGAATTTTTCCCGTTGCAGGGTCGACGCCGGCCATGCTCGAAACGAACAAACGATCGTGAGTGAGCATGCCTGCGGGCACGGCATCTTCTGAACCGGCGGTGGTGTAGAGCGGTTTCTTGCCGTCCAGGCTCCGGACCGCAACCGCGTTGATCTCAATCGGTGAGTCAGACACTTTGGCGACGCCGAGCACGGACTGCGCCGGCTGCGATTTTCCGAAGTATCGGGTGACCGTATTTTCCATGTCTCCGTACTTGCTGATGTCTTCGAGATACACCTGCATGTAAACGACGTGGTCGAGATCCAGGCCAGCAGCTTTCACGATGGTGCGAATGTTGTCCAGGGCCTGGGTGACCTGCTCTGAAAAGCTTCCGGGCAGGCTGCCGTCTGGCTTACGTGGGCCTTGCCCGGAGATGTAGACGTAATCGCCAGCATCGACTCCGGGCGAATAGAACAGATTCGCGCGCGCCGGCATTTGCGGGGGAACAACCGCTCTGACCTGGTCCTGGGCGCTGAGCGGAGACGAAAGCGCGAGTGCAAGGCCAAGTAGTAACAGCAGCGCATTGTGGCAAACCTTTTTCAAGACGACCCTCGTCCTAAGCAGCAGCTTTCTTCTGGGCGGCGCCCAGGATGGAGCGCAGTCTCTGGCCGACGATGATTTCCTCTTCGGGCTTGATCGTCATGGAGACAAGCTCGATATGGTCGGGCTGCTTGAGTTCCTTGCGGTTGGGCCTGGGATTCGGATTCCCCTCGCGCACGGCTTTCACCAGACTCGGATTGTCGGCGCCGAGGACTTCGATCACCGGATCTCCCGCGCGCAATTCCTGCACGCAATCGGAAATCGTGAAGTGCCAGGCTTGCTGGTCCCAATAAATCCGCAGGGTTGGATAGCGATTGCCATCGTCGGGAACGAAGGTGTCGGTTCTGACGCCGGGCACCGTTTCCACCAGCTTTCGGATGCGGTCCAGGCGGTCGTTCCATTCGGCGTAGAGTTTTTTGTCGTCGATTTTCAGCCAGGTTTCCAGGGCCGTGAGACAGCCGATGATTTCTTCTTTGCCGACTTTCATCGGGCGGCAGACCGCCCCCTCGCGCGGGCTGCAATTCATGAGCGCGGCCTCGACCAGATCTTTTCTGCCCAGAAGCAGTCCGCTACACTGCGGACCGCGCAATCCCTTTCCCCCAGAGAAGCAGTAAAGATCGATGCCCATGCGGGCGTAGAGCTTGGCATTTTCTACGGGAGGAATGCCCGCCGCATCATCGAGAAGCATCGGGACTTTGTGGTCCCTGGCGACGGCGAGATCTTTCTGAAGCTTGTCGCCGAGGTCGGTGGTGTAGATCATGGCCGTGTTTTCATTGATGGCGTTGGCCAGTTCTTCGGGAGAGTAGACGAGCACTAACCGTGCGCCAGTAAGACGAATGGCGCTGTCGAATGCGCTTCGTCCGCCGACCATGATGACCTCGTGCTTCATGCCGGTGGTGTCGGGCAGCTGCCAGATGCGCTTGTCGTCGGTGCCGGCCATACATCCGGCGCTTGCGGCGGCCATTGCGCCAGCCGCACCGGAGGTGACAATTCCCGATTCAGCGCCGGTCAGTTCGGCGAGCCGGCGCCCAACGGCGCGCTGTAAGTCGATTACATTGACGAAGTGCTGTGCGGCCTCGACCTGCGCCTCGCGCACCTCGGCGAACTCGAGCGATCCGCTCAGGTAGGTCCAGGTGCCGCGGCAATTGATTACCGTCTTGACACCCAGGCGGGTATAGACGTTTTCGCGAGGATCGCGGCCCATCGCGGACGCCGCCTGGGCGTAAACGTCGCGCGCTGCAATGCGGGTAAGCAGCGGAGCGGCTGCCAGCAGTTTAAAAAATGATCTCCGGCTTGAATTTCCCACCGACATCAAGGTTCCTCCTTCAAAAACTTCTAATCTTAAACAGCGCATGCGCCAGATGCGGGGACTAATCTTCTTCGTTGCTCAAAGGGATCCTGGATCGAACCGCGAGGATATGGGCCTTCGCTCCCGGCGTTTCCTTGTTGTAGAACCCTACCGTGCAGTTTGGACGAAAGTAATAGGCATCGCCTGCCTTCGCGGGGAAACGGGCCTCGATTCCATCCATGCCGCTCCCGGCAACCATTTGGCCTTCGCCATCCATGACCAGGTAAATCTCTTCGGCGGTCTCATGGTGGTGGGGAAAGTTTGTGCCTCCGGGTGCGAAGTCCATCCAAAACAGGCTGGTGACGACATATGCGTCGTCGATGGCATCGCGCGTCGCCTTTCGCGGGCCAACCATGAGCTTGTACAAAACCGAGGTGGGATGTCCTTGAACTGGCTGTTCCTTGACTGCGTCGAGATTGATTATTTTGGGCTGCGGCGGTGATGCACTCAGCGCGATGCGCGCGGGAATTTTGAACGCCATTACGAGAACGCGCAATGGCGACGAGGAATTGTTGGAGACCCCATGCTTCAGGCCCGGCGCGAAGTATGTGAAATCGCCAGCGCGGAGAGGATGAGTCTCATCTGCCAATTGCAACAATCCCGTTCCCTGCGATACGAAGTAGATTTCCTCTTCGCGTTCGTAGCGGACGCTTTCGCAGCTTCCGTGAGGGTCGATGATCACCTCGGAAAAATGAGAAACGCTTCTCAAAATTCGACTGTCCTGATCACCGGGCCCGAAAACGGTGTGAACGTGACAGGTCGCAGAAGAAAGGTCCGCTTTCATATCGGCGACGGTGGGCAAGAAACGATGCAGCCATGTTGGATCAACGGCCCGTTCCTGGGCCGAAAGGCTGGCCGCGGCCAGCCATGAGAGAGACAGCAGAAGCCTGAATGTTTTTCCTGCGAACGGGTTCACGTTGGCGGCCTGCGTGAACGCTGGTATAACACAGAGTTGCTTTCACGCCAATCGAAATCTTTCGTTTCATTTGGATTTATTTCGTTTACCATTGGAGCGAAATGCTTGGAGCGGCGCGCCTCCGTGCTACTCTCAATCGCTTCAGCATCTCTTGCCGGTGGAAAGAAACGAACCATGAAGCTGCATACGCAGTCGCATCGCCTTTCAGCAGTTGAGATGTCGTTGGCGATCCTCGTGTTCCTGGTGACGAGCGCTTCTGGGTTCAGCCAGTCAAAGCCTTCCGGCAACGGCGATTGTCGGATCCAGGCTGCGGATTACAAAGGTTGGCAAGCGCAGCAGATGTCGAATCGTTGGGTGGAACTGATGGTGGTGCCGCAGAATGGCGGCAGGTTGATGCAGGTCACCTTTGCGGGCCATGCCTATCTGTTCGTCAATCCGAAGCTGGCCGGCAAGTACTTTCCCCCGAGTGCGGATCATTGGTTCAACTATGGCGGCGACAAACTCTGGCTGCTCCCAGAGGGGAATGACGACGAACAGCACTGGGCCGGAAACTCCGACATTCTTGACGATGGGCCATTCACCTTCCGGAAAGTCTCGGAAGGGCGGAGCTGCGAAATCGAGCTGACGAGCCCGAGCGATCCCCAGACCGGAATTCAATTCATTCGCACCATCCACATTGATGCCGATTCGCCGCGAATCGCGTTTCACTGGATCATGAAAAATGTGAGCGGCCACACCGTCGATTGGTCGATGCAGTCGGTGTCACAATACGACACGTCTGTATCTGCTGCGCAGGCGGCGCAAAATCGCAATTTCTGGACTTTCACGCCGGCGAACAGATCGAGCGGTTATTTGGATCGCTATCATGTGCGATTTGGCCCGGCAGAAAATCCGGCGGTGCGCGTGCGGGATGACGATCTGTTTACCGTTCACTACGCTCACATGGCGGCTGAATTGTGGCTCGATTCGATCGAAGGATGGATTGCCGTCGTCGACGAGAATACCCAGTACGCCATGGTCGAACGTTTTCAGTATGACGATCGCCGGACTTATCCGGGAAAGGCTTCCGTAATTTTCTGGATGAATGGACCGGAGATGCATCTGAACAGCGAAGGCAATCCGCAAATGAGCGCCGATCCGGATGCCAGCCCGTATTATCTTGAAGCGGAACTGAACAGCCCGATGTGCCGCTTGCGCCAGGGCGAGAGTTGTACGATGGATACGGAGTGGTTGCCTACGCGCTCCGGAGGAGACTTCCACGGCGTCACCGGCGTGGGAATTCTAATCAAGCCCCTGGCGGCGACGATTACGCAGGCGGGAACGATCAGCCTGTCGGGAACGTTCGGAGTTTTTTACTCCGGGCATTTGGTTGCGCGCATATACGACGAGCACGGGCATGTTTCGGCTGTGACGCAGGTCGCGGATGTAAGCCCTAACGAGCGCATGTCGCTTGATAGCACGGTTTCTTCGCCGGGAAAATGCTCGCGAGTGTCGCTTCATCTAATCGATGACAGTGGCGTCGATCGTGGCACTCTTCAGGAAATTCAACTGGGTGGCGGGGATCATCACTGATGCGGACCCTTCTTAGGGGAATCGCCCTGGTCACTCTTTTCGGGTGCTCGGGCGTTCTGGGCGGCCAGGAAAATAGTTCGCCCACTGCGCCTTCCCCGCTTCGAGTCACAAAAGAGGACTTACTCAAGAACCCTGTTGGCGAAAACTGGCCTTCGTACAACGGAGACTATAGTGGCCGGCGCTTCAGCAGCTTAAGTGAAATCAATCGCGGCAATGTCTCGCGTTTACGGGCTGAATGGGTCTTTCATCCGGGGAATTCGCAGAGACTGGAAGTCACGCCCGTGGTCATTCGCGGGGTCATGTATGTGACCGCCGCCAACGATGTGTTCGCCCTCGACGCTGCGACCGGACGAACCCTGTGGCATTACTCCCGCCCGGTAAGTTCCGGATTGCTCGACGATGCTGCATCTCACAAAAGCCGCGGAGTCGCGGTATGGGAGCAGTTTGTCTATTCCGAGACCGATGATGCTCACCTTCTCTGCCTCGACGCGAGGTCGGGCAATCTGCTGTGGGACGTCGAGTTTGCCGACAAACTGAAGCACTACGGCGCAACTAGCGCACCGCTGGTGGTGAAGGACGAAGTGATTGTGGGAAGTTCCGGCGGCGATTCGGGAGTGCGCGGGTTTCTTGCCGCTTACGATGCGAAAAAAGGAACGCTCCGCTGGAAACTGTGGACGATCCCGGCGCCGGGAGAGTTCGGCTCCGACAGCTGGCCGGGGGATAGTTGGATGCACGGCGGGGCTACGACCTGGCTTCCCGGGACCTACGATCCGGAACTCGACATGTTGTACTGGACGACCAGCAACGCCGCCCCCGACTTCGACGGAGGCTCGCGGCCAGGCGACAATCTTTATACCGCGAGCGTGCTGGCAATCGATCCGAACACTGGAAAGTTGAAATGGTATTTCCAGTTCACTCCGCATGATCTGTACGACTACGATGCAAATGAAACTCCAGTGTTGGCGGACCGGGAAGTAAATGGCCAGCGCGTTCATCTGCTTCTTCAAGCGAACCGCAACGGCTTTTTCTATGTTCTCGACCGCAGCAATGGAAAATTCCTGCGCGCGGCTCCGTTTGTGGAGAAGCTGAATTGGGCGAAGGGCATCGACGCGTCGGGACGCCCAATCCTTTCTGGACTCGTTCCAACGAAAGATGGCGCGCACATTTGTCCGGGAATTGTGGGCGCCACGAACTGGTTCTCGCCTTCTTACAATCCCAAGACCGGGTTGTTTTATCTGCTGGCACTGGAAAATTGCAATCTCTATTTTCTGAAACCGCAAACCTTCAAGGTAGGCGAAACTTTCTACGGGACCGGAACAAAACATCCTGTCGGCGAAGATTCGAAAAAAATTCTGCTTGCCATCTCACCCTGGGATGGGAAAAAAGTGTGGCAATATCCGCAAGCGGGGCGCGGCACTTCGTGGGCTGGAACTCTCACCACAGCAGGCAGCCTCGTTTTTTTCGGCGATGACTCGGAAGCTTTCGAAGCCGTCGATGCCGAGACGGGCCGGCCGCTCTGGCACTTCAACACCGGGCAGGGATTCAGCGCTTCTCCTGTGACCTACGCGGTGAATGGCGTGCAATATGTTTCGATCGCGGCCGGCAGCGACATTTTCAGTTTTGCGCTGGCGCACTGATCAGAACTCTTCCATTCAGTGCGGCGAATAGGGGATGAAACCGCGGGTTTTGGTGTGCAGACGATAGACCGATGTGGTCGCGGTGATATAGAGCGTGTTGTAGTTCGAATCTCCCCACGCCAGGTTGGCGGGCTGCTCCGGCATGACAATCGTGCCCAGATGATTTCCGTTCGCATCCCACACCCATATACCTTTCGGGCCTGTCACAAAAAGATTGCCCTTCTCATCCACCTTCATGCCGTCAGGAACGCCTTCGCCTTTCTCTCCGTGCTCGTCGCCGAAGATTCGCCCGTTACTGAGAGTTCCGTCCGCGGCTACGTCGTACACGCGGATGTTGTGTTCTTTGCTGTCGTCCACATAGAACTTCTTGCCGTCTGGAGAAAAAGCCAAGCCGTTCGGCTGAGACAAGTCGCGCGTGAGCAACCGGAGATTTCCGTGATCATCCAGGCGGTAGACGCCCTGGAAAGGAATTTCCTGCTTTTCTCCCGCGACCAGGTCGAGAGTGGGATCGCTGAAATAGAGAGCCGCATCCGGGCCGACGATCACGTCGTTCGGACTATTGAGCCGCTTGCCTTCATAACGGTCAGCGAGCACGGTGTATTTACCGCCGGGAGTTACCTCGATGATCGCGCGCAGAACGCTGGCGCAATCGATCAGGCGATGCTGCGGGTCGAAAGTATTGCCGTCGGGGTCGCCGAGGGCAATCACTTCTTCCTTCCTGCCGTCCGGATAAACGCGGAAAATCTTGTTGATAGTTTCGTCGCTGACATAGAGGAATCCCGCGGCATCCCACATCGGGCCTTCGGTGAAGCCAAAACCGGCGGCAACGGTTTCCAGCTTAGCGTCGGGGCTGATGAGTTGGTCGAATTTCGGTGAGAGCGGTTCGAGGTTGAAAGCCCGGGTCTTTTGGGCCGAATCACCGGCTGCGCAAAACCCGATCGCAGCTGCGAAAATTAAAAGGCAAAAGGCAGATCTCATTCTTCGTCTTCTTCCCATTTCTTGTGAAGAGGCGCGGTGTTCTTCTTGTCAGGCGTCGTCAACAGATAGCTCGCAAGGTCATTCAATTCGGAATCGCTGAGACGGGTGCGGTAGTCGGTGGGCATGAGGGGAACATTGGAATATTCGAACGATTTCAGCGCATTCTTCCTGAGAAGATGGAAGTTTCCGTCGGCGGTTTGCAACTGAATGGAAAAATTGTCTTCGTTGCGAACCAATCCCTCGAACCGGACGCCGGCCGAAGTGGTGAGAGCAGCCATGCGATATCTGACCGCTGGTACGCGTGGCGAACGGATGATCTCTTCGCGAATTGCTTCCGCCGAAGACGTCATCGCGTGATTTGTAAGGTCCGGGCCCATGAAACCGCCGCGGCCTGCGACCGAATGGCAGCGCCCGCAATCCCCCTTGCCGAAGAAGATCTCCTGACCACGTTTCGGATCTCCAGGCAGAACCTCAGGTTCGCCCTTGCCCTGGAGAATTCTCACGTAGCCGACGAGGGCGCGAAGTTGATTTTCGTTGAGGCTGCGGAATGCGGGCATCCCCTCTTCGATTACCCCCTCGGAGATGATGCTCGCAATTTGCGAATCGGTGAGATTTCGGATGCTGGCGCTGGTAGCAATATCTATGGCCTTGTCGGTCCCACGTCCGTCGAGGCCGTGGCATTCCGAGCAAGAGGTATTGAAGGGAATTCGACCTTCGCTGTTGAGAGCAGGATTATCGTTCGCCTGCGCGAGGCCCAATTCAGTCAGTGCCAGCATGATCAAAGCCAGACCGATGCACCGTTGCCAGATAAGATCCGCCCGCATGAGGAGAGCATTTTACAGCATTAGGTTTCGCCCACGGATTGCGCCGTCTCTGAGTTCTCACAAGATGAAAATACTGGCAGAATTGTTATCTTCATCCGGAGTTTGACGATTTTCGGACGGCTTGTCGAATTACTCTTTGTAGGCACAGCACCTGGAGTGTTAGATTGCGCTGGTTTCGAGTTCACGGAGGAGCGTATGCGTCGAGGTCCCCGATTTTTCCGAGTGAGGGTACTTGTCAGTGCCATCGCAGTATTGGCCGGCATTTCGATTGCGATTTCTTACGAGCATCATGTCCAGGCGCAGTCGAGTGCCGCCATGAGCGCGTCGAGTAACGACGACCTCATCGCACAATTCCGCCACGTGGAGGTGGCCTCTGTTTCCGATGCGATCGAGCAGATCACGCACAAGCGGGCATATATGAGTCATCGGATGCAGCCGATCTTCACCGCCAAGTTTGCGGGATACGCTCGAACCGTACAGTTGAAGAAAGACGAAGGCAACCACGATCCCGGAGCGCTCACGGGCATGCTGGAGGCGATCGACCAGGGATCAACCAACTCCGTATATGTGATGGTCGTAGAAGACGGAGAAGACATCGCCGGGATGGGCGGACTGATGGGCACAGCAATGTCAGTCCGGGGCTATGCGGGCGCGGTCATCGATGGCGGCGTGCGCGATGTCGCATATCTCAGAAAGATTGGTTTTCCCGTTTTCGCTACTGGAATCGTCCCCTCGACGTCGGTACATCACTACCGCTTTGCGGGAGCACAAATTCCGGTGGTCTGTAACGGAGTGCCGGTCAATCCGGGCGACATTGTCGTGGCCGACAGCGATGGCGTTGCGGTTGTTCCAACGGCCCAGGCACAGGCAGTGCTCACGCTCGCGCAACAGATGGATTATAAAGAGCACTCGATGTATTCCATCATTGAACAACTGAAGTCGATCGTAGAAGCGGTGAAGAAAGTCGGGCGGCTCTAGCAAAGTAGAGTTGCATAAAAACCGATTTTCATCAGATAATCCAGCGTTTTCATTTTTGCGCCATCCGATGACCTCTCCTCTGAAACGGACCTACGACATCACGGCGCTGCAAAGGGGACTGCGGATCCTCCACCTTTTCAGCGAATCGCAGAGCGGCCTGACCGCAAAGCAGGTTGCGGCCCAGTCAAGATTGCCGGTAAGTACAGTTCACCGCTTTCTGGCAAATCTCGTGGCAGCGGGATTTCTCAACCGCGATTCGGAGGGCACTCACTGCCTGGGCATCGCATGCTTCTCGATCGGACAAGCGGCGGCCGGGCAACTCGACATTCGCCGCCTGAGCCTGCCCTATCTGCGGGAACTCAATCAGCAGACACGGGAGACCATCCATCTCACGGTCCGGCATGGTTTATCGGCAGTATATGTGGAGAAATTAGATTCTCCCGAGCCCTTGCGGATCTATTCCCGCATCGGCGCTACGGTTCCCTTGTACTGCACCGCGGTGGGCAAGGTGCTGTTGGCTTACTTGCCGGCTGACGAGCAGGAGAGAGTCTTGCCGCAACTGGAACTGAAGCGGCTCACCACAAACTCGGTAGGAAATTTGCAGCAACTCAAAACGGAACTGTATCGCGTCCGCAAGAATGGGTACGCGTTCGATCTGGAGGAGCATGAGTTGCACATCCGTTGCGTGGCCGCACCCATCTGGGACCACACCGGCAGCGTTCAGTCGAGCCTCAGCATCACCGCGCCCGCATTCCGCATGCCGGTGATGCGATTGCGCCAGCTGGCACCAATGATTCAGGCGGCAGGGTTGAAGATTTCGAGTGAGCTTGGGTATCAGGCGGGCGTCTCGCGCTTTCGTTCCGCGGATGCAAATGCAAACGGCAGAAGAGAGACGCCGGTCGCGGTATAGCACCAAGAGTCACCAAGTGTGGGCTGTGAAAATCTACATTGATCTGGCCCTGAACATAGTTTCAGAAACCGAAAGGAACACAAATATGGATTTCGCGACCACTCGAAGAACGTTCGCCATGCGCTTCGGAACCATGCTCTCTGCTCTCGGCCTTACCGCCGCCGCGTCGACCAGGGCGGTAGCTCAAGGTCCCGGTGATTCCGGCGGCATCAAAAAGCTCAACGGCGAAGGCAAGCCGGGCAGCGAAAAAGACGTCATCATGCCGGTGGTCATCAACAACGGCGTCATCTATGTGTCGGGGATCGGCGCGCACGACTCGGCGCGCGATCAGAAAGACTGGACGATCGAATCCCACACAACCATCGTCATGGACAAGCTGAAGAAGATGGTGGAGATCGGCGGCGGGACGATGGACACGGTGCTTCAGGCCAACGTATTTCTGGTCAAGATCGAACACTGGGAAGGCATGCACAAGACGTTTGCCACTTACTTCCCACATGGCGGCCCGGCGCGCACCACCGTTGCCGTGGCAGCTCTGCCTGGCGATTCGCTGGTTGAAATCAACTGCATTGCTGCGGTGGTCCGCAAATAAGAACCCCGAGGGCATTATGGAAATGAAGTCAGCGTGGAATCGCCGCGGTTTCTTGGGAACCGGCATGGCGGCCGAGTCTTCCCTGTTTACGCCGCGTCGGGCGTTCGCGAAGTCGGGCGCGCCGGCGGCAAGTACCGCATTAACGGGCTTGGGACAAAGCGGCAACCCCTACGGTGAGATCGTCGCCCAGCAACTGTCGCACATTCTGCGCGAGCCCTCCGCCTAGCCATAGCGATGGCCCCGGCGACTCCAACTCGCGTGCGATGGTTTCTGGTTTTCTGGCTCTTTGTCCTCAGCGCTGTGTCCTATCTCGACCGGGTCAACATCTCCATCGCCGGCGGATCCATCGTCGATGCCTATCACCTCACCGACGTGCAATTGGGAAGAGTGTTCAGCGCCCTGGTCGCCGGTTACGCGTTGTTCCAAACCGTCGGAGGCCACCTCGCCGACCGTTTTGGTCCGCGACGTGTTCTCACCGCTGGCGTCCTCTGGTGGGGAGCATTCACGGCTTTGACGGCCCTTGTGCCTGCGAACATCGGCGGCGCGCTGATTATTTTCATCGCAGTTCGCTTTTTGCTCGGGGCCGGTGAGGCCGTCATCTATCCGGCGGCGAATCAATTCGTGGCGCGTTGGATACCCGTCCGCGAACGAGGCATTGCCAATGGATGGATTTTCGCCGGCGTCGGCGCCGGAGCGGGATTAACGCCGCCTCTCATCACCTATTTCATGATTCATTTTGGATGGCGTTCGTCTTTCTGGGTGTGCGCCATCGTCGGAGTTCTGGCGGGAATAGTGTGGTATGTCACAGCCCGCGACACTCCCGCGGAGCATCCGCGAGTTTCCGTTGAAGAACTGGCAACGATCCAAAGTGGGCTTAACGTGAACGCAGCCCGGGGTGTACCGGACGGTGAATCGGTCCAGGCACTCGTGCCGTGGAGTCGGGTCGTACGAAGCCGCGAAGTCTGGGCAGTAAGCGCGAGTTATTTTTGTTACGGCTACGTAGCGTGGATCTTTTTCAGCTGGTTCTACCGTTACCTCGCAAAGGTTCGCGGCCTCGATCTGAAAAGCAGCGCCTTCTATTCCATGCTGCCATTTCTTGCAATGCTGGTCTGCTGCCTGGTTGGCGGCACAGTGAACGATCGGTTGACGAAATGGCGGGGAGCGCGCGTGGGCAGATGTATTCTCGCAGCCGTTTCGATGGTGGTGGCTGGACTTTTCATCGCCTTCGGGGCGCAGGTAGATAGTGTCCGGCTGGCGAGCGTGGTGCTGGCTGGTGGGGCCGGGGCACTTTATTTTTCTCAGAGCTCGTTTTGGTCGGTGACGGCCGACATCGCCGGAGGGTCAGCCGGCTCCGTTTCCGGATTCATGAATATGGGCGGACAGATCGGCGGAGCCTTGACTGGGTCGCTCACACCCTGGATCGCGGCGCGCTACGGGTGGACAGCCTCATTCCTTGTGGCGGCAGGCTTATGCGTACTGGGCGGTCTCAGCTGGCTCGTAGTGGATCCTTTAAGAACTCTTGTTCCACCGCAGAAGACAGGAACTGTGGACCAGAACCGGCTCTGAGAGCCCGGCTAGCTCAGGCTCACTCGCGAATCGGTCCTCAGAGCTACCTGCAATGCAGGCCCCAGCAATGACGCCGAGTTCGTGTCGAGGTAAACCGTCGCATTCGGATGCCGCCGCAGGATGGAAGCTGGCGCCATGGGGCTGACTTCCCCCTCGAAACAGGCCTTCACCGCGGCAGCTTTGCGCTTATCGGGCACGACCGCAAGAATTTCGTTCGCTTTAAGAATTTGTTTTGCCGACATCGAAATGGCCCGCTGCGGGACCTGTGAGATATCCGCGAACCAGGCTTCGCCGACCTGCTGCTGCCGGCAAGCCTCATCGAGATCAACGATGATGTACGGATCTTCGATGTTGAAATCAGCTGGTGGATCGTTGAACGCGATATGGCCGTTCTCACCGACGCCGAGAAAGGCAATGTCGATTGGCGCCGATGAGAGTTGTTTGCTCGCCTCCGCGACGGCGATGCGGGGATCAGCGGCGTCGCCTTCGAGCAGATGATATCGGCTGACCCCGGCCTTGTTCACCAGTTGTTCCATCAGCATTTTGCGAAAGCTGCCGGGATGGCTCATCGGAAGGCCGACATATTCATCGAGATGAAAAACTTCGACCTTGCTCCAGTCGATGCCCGAAGCTCTTGTCAGCGCATCGAGAAATTCGAGTTGAGAGGCCGCAGTCGCCGCGATGATCCTGGCTGCGCCGCGCTCTGAGATCGCGCGCTGGATCGCGCTTGCGGCCTGCTCTGCGGCGGCACCGCCCAGTGAGACCTTGTCGTGGAACATTCTTATGAGCATCGCGGAGCGTCCCGATCCATCGAAATTCAATCTTAGACAGGCGAATGATACCAAGGCGATCACATCGGAGACACCCGTCCTCAACCAAAATCTTATGGAGTGAAATTGCCGTCAGTCTTGTTGCAGATATCTACCGGCCGACAATGTATGCCGCGCCCACCTGCGCTCAAAGGGACGCGGGAATCGGGTCGGCAGCCAGTAATCACCTTACGATGGCAGGAAAAAGCATCAACTTCAACTCAGCTCAAGAGAACTTGTAAACCACAATCGGCCGGCCGTCATCCCAAACAACGACATTTTCTTGGAATGGACATCCCGATGATTGAACATAGCCTTCGTGCTCCGTCAGAGCCCGCACCGCATCCAGAACCGATCGATCCACCAGAGAATCCCGATATACCGATTCGGGAGCCCGACCCAGAGGAACCGAACGAAATCTAACCGGGATTGAATCGCGCGGAGGTGCAATCGTCATCCGGCGACAAACAGGTTGCACCGATTCGCATCCCAACTGGGTGCAGTTTGGCCGGCTAAGACGAGCGCTGTTTCGCACCTATGAAGGCCTGCTGGAGAACCACACGTTGCTGGTGGCCGCCGGGGTTTCCTACCGCTTCGCACTGTCTGTATTCCCGGCACTCATCCTGTTTCTAGCACTCATCGCGGCGCTGCCACTTCCAGACCTTTTTGGCCCCTTGAGCCGCGCATTGTTCAGGTTCTTCCCAGCCGAGACAGCGCATGGATTCGAAACCATCCTGCTCGATGCCCTTAAATCGAATCACACAGCCTGGCTGTCGGTTGGCTCGGTCGGCAGCATCTGGCTGGTAGCGGCCACGTTCGGATCGCTGATTGAAGCACTCGACATGTCCTACGATGCCTGCAATGAAAGGCCGTTCTGGAAAAATCTTCTGGTTTCCTTTCTGCTCGCAGGCGTGACCGCGGGACTCATGCTGTTTGCTCTGGCCTGCACCATCGTGGCGCCGCCCCTTTCAGAATGGCTTGTGCGCCGGTCCTATCTCACGCGCGAGGCCCTGGTGATGTGGCCTGCCATTCGGTGGATCGCTTCCGTTTGCTTCGCGCTGATCACTGTCGAGTTAATCTATTTTCTGGCTCCGAATGTGAAGCAGCGGTTCCTGGCGACCTTGCCGGGCTCCATCCTGACGGTCCTCTGCTGGGTGGGTTTGTCGCACCTGTTGGGCTTCTATTTCCGGCACATCGCGGATTTTGGAGCGACCTACGGGACACTGGCGGGCTTTGCCGTATTGATGACGTGGCTTTACTGGAACCTGCTGGCGTTGCTGATTGGAGCGGAGTTGAATGCGGAGCTGGCAAAAACCAGCCAGAAGGGACCGATCGCGCAAGCCAGAACAGGCGAATTCAAAGACGATATGCAGCAAGCCGCCTAGCCGCCATTAGAACTTCGTGTGATAGCGGCCATCCACGGAGACTCCTCCTAATTGATCGCGGGCCACGCTCACCGACCAGCGCTTGTTGATCTGGTAGTCACCCTGCACAATCTCATCTCCGGGCTGAGTGACGTCTGTCGAAAACGTAAACAGAAAATTCTTGGTGACGCGCTGCTGAACGGCCACCCTTGCCGATGGATTCTGGCTGTTGCCGCCGAGGGTGGGATCGATCGTCAGGCTCGAAATCCCGACCAACTTCTGCACGCTGCCGCTCACCTGGCTCGCGGCCTGGGAAGCGATCATCGAGTCGGTGCTCTGGCTCGACGCCGCGAGTTCGGAGCTGGTCTTGCCGCGCGCGATTAAATTGATGATGTCAGCGGTGGCAAGCGGAGGGTCGGACGAGTATGAAGTCGTAAGCGTGTCAAGCGGACCCCGCAGATTCAGAGTGAGGTTATATTGCTCGATGGTCGTCGTAACTGAAACGTCGAGATTCGGTCTGGTTTCATTCGGATCGGAAAAGGTGATGATTCCCCTCTGGAGCTGGTAGCGCACGTTTCGGTAGAAGAGTTCTCCGGACGTAAGGTCAGTTCGCCCCGTGATGACCGGATCGGCGGCAGCTCCGCCAACGTTGAGTGCCGCGGAACCTTCCAGGCTGACTTGTGAGCTGGTGGCGCTAAGATTATCTTTCGACTGAACCCGGACTTGAAGATTGACAGTGTCGGCGAAACCCGGCGCGGCCGGTACCGTCGCGCCACCACCGAACTGATCCCCAAAGGAGGCGAGATCGAAATCGGGAGTAAATGAAATGCCGTCGACCAGTACGGTACCCCGCAGAGTCGAGCCATCCATGTCGCCGGTCCAGATGAGATTTGCGTCAAGCATCGACCTCAGGCCTTCTGGATAGCGGAGCCGGAGCGAACTGGCTTTCAGCGCAAGATCGAAGTCCTTCGCGCCGCGATAGCCAAATGTTCCGCCCAGCGATACCTGACCACCTCCGACCTGGGCGCTCATCTCAGAAATGCGGATCTTTTCGTTGTCGAGCTTGAGAACGCCGTTTAGCTTATCGATACTCAAGGGCGAATCCGGAGTTGCCACGGCGATGTCTTGCAGGCGGACCTCCCCGCCGAGTTGAGGTTCCGACGCGCTCCCTGTGGCCCGAACATCCAGATTGATAGTTCCCGAGCTGCGAACATCAGGTGCGAACAAGCGAAGGATTTTCGCATCGATCGCGCCTTGGGCGGTCAGAGTTGCCGTCGAAGATCCGGACAGCGGCACTCTTCCCTGTACGCGGATGGAAGTACCGGTGCCTCGAATTTCAGCCGGTTCCAGACTTATGACAGAGTTCGCAAAGTCCGCCCGAAGAGGCTGTGCGAGCCCGACTTCCAGCGACTGGTAGCGGGCTTCCAGCTTTGGAATCTCAAGGTGCGCCTGCAACTGATTGCGATTCTTCAACGGCCCTTTCAGCGAAGCATGCAGTTCCGCCTGACCGCTGAATCCTTCGGGAGCGCCGTTGGCGTAGGTAGCGAGCAGCACACCGAGCGGAATCACGGAGCTGTCGACTGAGGCTTCAGTCTCGTAGTTGCCGGTCAGATCGACTCGCCCGCGCGCCTTCAGCGAGGCCTGCGAAATTTCGGAGTCGAGCGCAAAATCAGCGCGTTTGTTCGCCACCTGCAACTGCGCCTTGACGCCCGCAACCGATTTGCCTTTGACATCCAGCTTTGGAATCACGATGCTCGCATTCAGCGCAGGGTCGTCGAGCGTGCCTTGGCCGCTTGCGTGAAGCGTGACATTGCCATTGATTGCGAGATTTTTTCCCTGGGCCGTGTGGAGCTTTTGAATCACAATCTGCGGCGCATCCACGTTCAGCTTGTAGGCTTTGGTCTTGGGCGTGTACTCCAGCCGGGCGTTGGTCGTGCCGGCGTCGGAAACTACTTGCATCTGCGATGCGATTGAACCATTTTGGGCCTGGAATGTGACCTTCACGGTTTTGAAAGGCTCATCCCCGGCCCTGGCATTAGTGATCTCAATACTTCCAGAGCCATGAGGATCGATCTGCGATCCACGGACCGAAATTTTCGCCGAGATATTTCCACTCATAGGGTAGTGAACTCCTGCTGCTTGCTGAAGATCGGCGATCCGCATTTGTGAAGCGGTGAGATTCGCTTCCATCGGACTCGACGGCTGATAGGCCCAGTGATGTAACGCTACGTCGGCGCTGAAAGTCGCGCGACCGCTGTCCATAGCGACGAGGTTCCCATCTGCGACGGTCAAGTGATTCGAGTTTGCCCGCACGGACAGCACGATGCTCTTCCATTGGCTGCCTTGCACTTCGAGGTTGTGCGCTTGAAACATGCCGGAGATGGCCGGCTGGGAAGTTGAGCCTGTGATCGTGGCATCGATCGACGCTGCTCCGGCAATTGGCGGGAGCGGCGAACTCGGGGTCCTGAACGACGAAGCAAATTCGACGGCGTCATGCAGATCTTCGACGCCGGCGTGGATTCTGAGGCTCGAACGGTTGCTGACCTGCCCGTCGGCCGCAATCGTTGCGGAGGGGATCCGCAGAGTCGAGTGCCTCAGGCTCAACACGCCCGCCTGCCCATCGTAGATGGCGTGAATGACTCCGTCGACTGGAACAATTGCCGGATTGCCCGTTCGAGCGGCGCCTCCATTCTTGATGGAAAGATCCGCGCGAACCAGGGCATTGACGGGAGTTGCTGTCCACGTCGCTTCGGCATTTCCATCGAGATTGCCGGAGGCCGCGACCCGCTCGCCCCTCATTTGGCTGAGGGAATGCTGGAGGGCCAGCAGCGAAAGATTGTCGACGTGAACCTTCGCCTGTCCGCGGATCGTAGTGTCGAGATTGGCCAGGTTCGCTTCGGCGGAGATGTGCCCATTGTAGGCGTCGGCCACGATGTCGTTTGCGCGCAGGCTCCCGTCCGCAAGTTGGAACTGCCCGCGCAACTTGCGCAATTCAATCCGGTCACCCGAGGCTTTGGCGAAAATTACTTCACTGGCGATGCCGCCGTCCAGAGTGACACTTCTTATGAATGGCTGGTCGTCGTTGAGTTGATAGTGAAACTTTCCAGCCAGGCCGACTTCTCCGGAAACATCAAGCGAAGGATCGAACTTCCTGGCGTCCTGTGCATGAAACTGAATGTCGTACGTCCCGTTCACGACCGGCGCGGCATAATTTGCGAGACTGGCTTTCAACGTCACGCTCGAAGACGCAACTTGCATCGTTGCCGAACTCAGGTCGAACTCCGTTGGCGTGGCCGTGAAAACGGCTTCCAATGAATGCGTCAGCGGCTCATCATTCGCGTAACGCAAGACGCCTGTCCGGTAGGCGATCGAACCACGGTAGCGGCGGGCCAGTGATTCAAAAGAAATGTCTGTGTGCAAATCGTGCAGATCGGCATCGAGAGGAATCTTGCGATCGTTGTATGAGATTTCTCCCCTGGAGATTGCAGCATGCCTGACTCCCAGAGCGAATAGATTGGTTCGGCTTCCGGAGGAATTAGGCGGTTCTTTCGGTTGCGGCAGATTGCTGTTGCCCTGGGAATCCACCCGCACATCCACTACCGGGTGCTCAACCAGCAACTCGCTGAGATAGACTTTACGCCTGAGGATGGATTGGATTTTCAAACCAACGATGAGACGGTCCACGGCGAGGAGCGGGGGTTCTGCGGGCGATTCTTTGCCGTGAATCACGATGTGATCGGCTCGAGCAGTCAGCGTAGAAAGTTTGAAGTCGAGATTGCCGATCTCGGCGCGCCCGCCAGTCGACTGGTCGATCTGCTCGACGACCTTGCGCATCGCAAACCGTTTGAAACTGCCGCTTCGAAGATAAAGATAGCCTCCAATCAGGGCCAGCACGATCACCGCTCCGAGAATTGCCGCGCCGCGGAGAATGATTCTTTTCCAGTTCACGCCTTGCATGCCCTCTAAAATGCCTGTCCCAAAGTGATGTAATACTGGGTCGCCGTGATGCCTGTCACCGGATTCAGATTGCGGCCGATGTCCAGTCGAATCGGGCCGATGGGCGTGGCATAACGCAAGCCAAGGCCGACGGTGTTCGTGTAGCCGTGTACGAATTCATTCAGATTGATAGCGCTGTAAACGTTGCCTCCATCGTAAAAAACCACCCCGCCAAGGGCCTTCATGATGCCCAGCGGAAAACGCGCCTCCGAATTCAGAATGAATAACTCTCGTCCGCCAACGGGAACGGTCACATTGACGCAACTGCTCTGGCCGACGAGCACATTGCAGAACGGCACAAGGCGCTGAGGGCCGGCTTCGTTAATGGGGAAACTGCGCAGCGAAGTGCCGCCGCCGGAAAAAAATAACTGGCTTGTGGGCACGAAACCTCCAGAGAATGGTTTGGCGAGTCCCAGACGAATGCTGTTCGCGAAGACCACGGAATGAACCGGCTTATAACGGGCATATTGGCCGAAGAATCTGGAAAAACTGGCGCTCGATCCCAGTTCCATTGGCGTCACGCCGAAGGTTATTGTGCTGAATTCACCCTTGTGGGCGTCCAGTGGCTTGTCGCGAGTGTCTCGTACCAGCGAAGCGGAAAGAGTCGAGAGGTGCAGGTTGCGATCACGGTCCAAAACCAATTCAGGGACCAGCAACTGGGACAGAACTGTGCGGTTGAAGTCATAGCGAAGTTGCAGACGGGTGTTGTTCTTCTTGCTGATCACGCGTTCGACCTGGAAGGAGGCATCTCCCAATCCAGCGGCGAAGAGTGGATTCTCAGTGGTACGCTCGGCGGAAATGCTGGTCAAAGAGCTCCACTGGGACCCGACGAAATGCGGCTGCGTGTAAGTGGCAAGCGCCCGCTGATCGAGGCGCGACACGAGTAGCGAGGCGCCCAAAGTTTCTCCTAGGCCCCGCATATCTCGCCGCGTGAACTCGATCGAACCGCGCGGGCTGGCAAACGTTGACTGGCTGGGTGCGATCTGGTTGTTACCCAACTGTATGCTTCCACCGCCGGGAATAGGCACGCTGCCGGAAGGGACATTGCCGCCGCGATGAGAAACTTCGAAACCAAAGCCGTAGGTGATTTCGTTGCGCTTGGCGTCGTGGTCCTTTACGAGAACGGTTTCGTCGTCCTGCTCGGTGATCGGTCGCCTGGGGCCTACACTCGACCAGTCAAAGATGTTCAAGTCATACAGCCGGCTTTCCGCCTGCAACAGATTCCCCTTACTTAGCGGCTGCTCGGGCCGAATCTGGGCCGTTTTCTCGATCAGGGAACGTCTTGTGTGCCGGGCGCCGAGATAGACGACATCATTAATGCGAACAAGCTGATGCTCCGCAATGTTGAATGAGACATCGACGCGGTGCGGGTCTCCGGCTACGCGTTGTACGGCCGTCTTGACCTCCGCATTCAGATAACCGCGGTCGAGGTACGTGGCGGAGATGCGATTGCGGTCCTCCGAAACCTTTCTCGGGGAAAACGCTGCGCCGGAGTGGATCTGAAGCCCGACGGGCTTGGTGAGCTGGTCGATCGACAGGCTCTGGTTTCCGGCGATATGAACATCCTGTACAACAGTCTGCGCGCCTTCCTCGATGTTGAAAACGATGCCCACCCTCGGATCGTGGTCGACAATCTGCGGCGAGACCTTGACGTCTTCGTAGCCGCGATCCCGGTAAAGGGCCTCGATGTTTTTAGCGCTCTGCTCTTCCAATTTCTGGCTGACACTGCCGTGAAAAAGAATATGCCCCTTTTTCACAAGCACCACCGGCTGAAGGTCGGTATTTGGAATCGCATGATTGCCGGCAAAGTCAATCCGGCCGACTTTGTGCTTCTTGCCCTTCTCGATGTTGTATACCAGCGAGATTTTGTCCGGTTGGCGCTGGAAATCCGTTTTTACCTGGACGTCGAAGAATCCTTTTTTCTGAAAATAATCGACGAGGTTCTGTTGTCCTTCGAGAACCAGATCGCGATCGATCGCGCCTTCCGAGTAAATGGGAATCAGTTTCTTCATTTGTCGATTCGCGAGGAAAGGCAAGAACGAAAGGCGTGCACCCTCCACGCGGATCGTCACCACCGGTCCCACCTGAATTTGAAATGAGACATCGACGCGATTGGTGGCAGCTTCATAGTGTGGAGGGTTCTCTTCCACGCGGTTGGCCAGCCGGTGCTGCGATGTGAGCGCCCGTTTGATGAGGGCAGTTGCCGAGGACAACCGGCCGGGCGAGTAGGCTTTTCCAGGTTTCAACAGCCCGCCGGTGAAGCGTGCGCGCAGTGACCGGATCGCACGCTCAAGCCGGGCAGATTCGGCGGCATCCGCTCCCTGGAAGGTGATGCTTCCAATCTTGGCCTTCTTCCCCGGTTCTACCGTGAATGCGATGTTGACGATCTGGTGCTGGTCATCTATCTGTGGAGCACTGCGAATGGACGCCTGAAAATACCCGTTGCGTTGAAAAAACTCCTGCAAATTCTTGGTTCCGACCTCAACGCGATCCGGATCGTACGGGTCCTCATCGGCCAGATTTGTCACTTGCAGCAGCCGGATATAAGGAAATAGTTTGGTTGCTCCCGGAAAAGAAATCATTCCCAAATAGTAGGAAGGCTCCAACAGAAAGTTGAGGCGCAAGCCGGAAGGGTCGGGAACAACCTCGGCCGTTACCTTGGGAAAATCGCCCGTAGCCTGGAGCGCCGTTATGCTGGCTTGTACCTTGGTTTGCGAGTAGGGCTGGCCCGCCTTTTGCACAACCAAGGCGCGCAATGGCTCAACATCGCGATGGGGATTTGCGATGAGGTCGATCGCAGCTACGTTTTGTCCTTCATAGACGGGCTGCGGGTGTTCCACCGCCTTCTGCGCGACCATGACACCCGAAAACCACAATAGAAAAACCCCCCATAAACGCACGGCAACGCATTGACCGCTTTCATAATTTTTGCTGTCCGAGCTAATTCAGCCGAAATGAGATGCGGAATCGTTCCAATCGGTTGGGATTAAGAAGTCTGACCTGCGATGCTTAGGGGAGCGGACACCCCAGACTCTGGATTGCGCGAAGAAGCCTCCGAACCAAATTACAACCGTGTTTTGTGCTTTCACATCCAAGGGTGGCCTATGGCCGAACGTCACCATGCGATCGCACCCGAAACGTCTTCGGCTCCTTTGCAAATTCCCGAGGAGCAGGAACTACTATTCCGTGAAATTCTCGAGTCGATCGAGCGACGCGAGGTACCGTACGCGGTTGCGGGAGCGTTCGCACTGCGGGAGCACACGGGGATTTGCCGCGACACGAAGGATCTTGACCTCTTCCTGACTGCGCCCAATGCCGTGGCAGTCTTGGAATTTCTTCGCGAGGAAGGTTTTGAATGTGAGGTATGTGATCCGGTCTGGCTCTTCAAAGCGCATCGTGATGGATTTTTCGTCGACCTCATTACTGGCATGAGCAATGCCACAATCGTCGTAGACGATTCATGGATCGAACGCTCGATTCCGGCGATGGTCCATGACGTGCCAACCAGAGTTCTGTCGGGAGAGGAGCTGCTGGTCTCGAAGCTTTTCGTGACCCGCAGGGAACGATTCGACGGGGTGGACATCGCACATATCATTTATGGGACCCGCGGGCAGATGAACTGGCAGCGAATCCTGCATCTGACGGGCGAAAACTGGGAAATCCTGCTGTGGAGTTTGATCCTGTTCCGCTACTGCTATCCCGCTCAAACGAACTATGTGCCCTTGGAGATTTGGCAGCACCTGCTCCGCCGCTTCGAGCAGGCGATAGCCCGACCCGACCCCAGTGCCAGGTTCCGCGGCAGCCTGATCGACGACAAGATGTTTGCCATCGATCTCAATGAATGGGGTCTTGACAACCTGCTGCGAGAGTTCCGGGAGCGGCGCCTGCAAACGTTGCCAGCCGCTGAAAACGTATGAGAATCGCGGCCACTGCCGATTTGCACTTTTCCAGCTCGCGACATGGAGCCCTCCACGATCAGTTGGGTCGTGTCCGCGAGGAGGCGGATGTGCTGGTTCTGGCTGGAGATCTAACGAACTACGGAAAGCCCGAGGAGATGGAATCTCTCTTGAATGTGGTCGTGCGGTCCCGCATTCCGACTATTGCGGTGCTCGGCAATCATGACTATGAGAGCGGTAAACAAGGGGAGTTGATGCGAATGATGGAAGGCGCCGGAATCAAAGTACTCGATGGCACGGCTTACGAGCGCGACGGGGTCGGGTTCGCGGGCACGAAGGGATTTGTGGGCGGCTTCGGCCGCGGCGTGCTGACGGCATTCGGAGAGCCCGAAATCAAGCAGTTCGTGCAGTCCTCCATCGACGAAGCTCTCAAGCTTGAGCGTGCGATGGCGCAACTTCGCACCCAAAAGCGGGTTGTCGTGCTGCACTACTCTCCGATCTCGGCCACGGTGCAGGGGGAAGCGGCGGAAATATTCCCGTTCCTGGGTACGTCGAGATTGGCCGAGGTTGTTGATCGTCATGGTGCCGACCTGGTGCTCCACGGTCATGCGCACCATGGTCAGCTGGAGGGCAAGACCACGGCTGGACATCATGTTTACAACGTCGCGGTCACTTTGTTGCAGTCCCAGACTCCATCCGCCGTCTACCGGGTGTTTGACATTTAAGATAGGCCGAATATTCCACATGTCAGCCGACAAACCTGCAATGAATCCCAATCAGCTCGGCGCAAACCGTCTCTCCAACGGCAGTTGGCAGTTTCTGATGTGGGCCCCGCGCGCACGCTCGGTCCGATTGCAACTCAGCGACCAGGAAAAGCCGCTGCCGATGGAACCACTGTCGCGCGGCTATTACCGGGCCGTCATCAAGAATCTTGACCCAGGTGCCGAGTATTGTTATTTGCTCGATGGCGGTGACAAGCTGCCCGATCCCGCCTCTCGCTTCCAGCCTCATGGCGTGCACGGGCCTTCACAGATTATCGATCTCAGCGAGTTTGCCTGGACCGATAGCAACTGGAAGGGGCGCGACCTCGAGATCAGCGTCTTCTATGAACTGCATGTTGGGGTCTACACCCACGAGGGAACGTTCGACGCGCTCATTCCGCATCTTGCGGAACTCAACAATCTCGGAATCACGACGATCGAATTGATGCCGGTCGCACAGTTCCCCGGCTCGCGCAACTGGGGATATGACGGCGTCTTCCCCTTCGCGCCACAAAACACCTATGGCGGCCCGCAATCCCTTCAGCGCCTGGTGAACGCAGCCCACGCGCAGAGTCTGGCGGTCGCGCTGGACGTGGTCTACAACCATCTTGGACCGGAAGGCAACTACCTTAATGCCTTCGGACCGTATTTCACGGACCGATATCACACTCCATGGGGACAGGCCGTTAATTTCGACGGACCTGGCAGCGACGAAGTCAGAAGATTCTTTATCGAGAACGCAATGTACTGGCTTGAAAGCTACCACTTCGACGCTTTGCGGCTGGATGCGGTCCACGGAATCTTCGACTTCAGCGCACGTCATTTTTTGGCGGAACTAAGATCAGCAGCCGCGGACCTTTCGCTTAGATTGGGCCGCAAGATTCATGTCATCGCCGAAAGCGACCTGAATGATGTCCGCCTGCTGCGCGGGGTGGAGGGTGGTGGTTTTGATCTCGATGCTCAATGGAGTGATGACTTCCATCATTCGGTCCACACTCTGCTGACGGGGGAAAATCAAGGCTACTACGCCGACTTTGCTGGAACTTCGCCATTGGCGGCAGTCCTGCGTGACGGATGGTATTACCAGGGACAGTATTCTGAGTTCCGCCGGCGGCGGCATGGCAACTCGCCTCGGGGAATTTCGGCGGCGAAATTCGTCGCTTGCAATCAGAACCACGATCAAGTGGGCAATCGGGCAGCCGGCGATCGCCTTAGCGGCCTGGTCAGCTTCGAAGCGCTTAAGTTGGCCGCTGGAATCACGCTTCTGTCGCCGTTCATTCCCCTATTGTTCATGGGCGAAGAGTATGGCGAGACCGCGCCATTTCAATATTTCATCAGCCACGGAGACCCGAACCTGGTCGACGCTGTTCGTCGCGGACGCCGCGAGGAGTTCGCCGCTTTCGGATGGCAGGATCAAGTGCCTGATCCGCAGGATGAACAGACGTTTCTTCGGTCCCATCTAAATCATGCGGGGAAGAAAGGCGGGTCGCACGCAACCCTTTATCGCTTCTACCAGCGGTTGATAGAAATTCGACTTCAATACGACTTAGGCCGCCAACGGGAGCGGATCGTCCGCGATTTTGGGAAAAACGCGATTTTATTGATCTATCCGGATGAGGTCCAGCCATTGGCAGCGCTGTTCAACTTTGCGAAGGGTGGGGTCAACCTGGACGTGCGCGAGTTGCATGAAGAATGGACCGCTTTGTTGTACTCCGCGGATGCCTCCTGGGACGGGCCTCCTTCAAATTCAGCGGACCGCTTGCAATGCCCGTCAGCCTCACCGATTAGGCTTTCGGCCCAATCGTTTCTGGTTCTCACGAAGGCGCCGGCGCAGACGGAGGTCAAGTGAAATACGTCTGTATTCACGGGCATTTCTACCAGCCACCGCGCGAGAATCCCTACCTGGAAGCGATCGAACTTCAGGATTCGGCTTATCCCTACCACGATTGGAACGAGCGCATCACCGCGGAATGCTATGCACCCAACGCGGCGTCGCGGATTCTTGACGCAGAAAACCGCATCGTCAAACTGCTGAACAACTATGCGCGCATCAGTTTCAATTTCGGGCCGACGCTTCTTTCCTGGATGAAAGACCAGGCTCCGCACCCGTATGAGGCAATTCTCGAAGCGGACAATGAGAGCAAGGAACGGTTCTCAGGCCACGGCTCTGCCCTCGCGCAGGGATACAACCACATGATCCTTCCGCTGGCGAACCGGCGCGACAAGGTGACGCAGGTGAAGTGGGGGATCAGAGATTTTGAAAGCCGCTTCGGACGCGCGCCCGAGGGCATGTGGCTTCCAGAAACAGCCGTTGATACCGAAACCCTGGAAGTTCTCGCGGAGCAAGGAATTTTGTTCACCATTCTCGCTCCCCGCCAGGCCAAACGCGTGCGCAGCAAAGCCAGCACGCGCTATCACGATGTGAGCGGGGGGCGGATCGATCCGGCGCATGCGTACATCGCCAAGCTTCCCTCGAGGAAAAAGATCAACTTGTTTTTCTACGACGGCCCAATCTCCCAGGCCGTCGCCTTCGAGGGGCTTCTAAGCGACGGCAAGCGTTTTGCCGACCGGCTTATGAGCGGGTTTTCAGATGCCCGGCAGGGCCCCCAACTCGTGCACATCGCAACTGACGGCGAGAGCTACGGCCATCACCATCACTTTGGGGAAATGGCTCTGAGCTATGCTTTGGAAGAAATCGACCGCAATGACGTCGCCAACCTCACCAATTACGGTGAATTTCTGGAAAAGTATCCCGCCGAGGATTTCGCGGAGATCGTGGACAACAGCTCCTGGAGTTGCGCTCACGGGATCGAGCGCTGGCGGAGCGATTGCGGATGCAATTCGGGCGGTCATGCATGGAACCAGCAATGGCGCGCCCCTTTGCGGGCGGCCCTCGACTGGCTGCGCGATCGTCTCGCGCCGATTTACGAATCGCGTCTTGGAGTCTATTTCCGCGATCCCTGGGCGGCGCGGGATGAGTACATCCGCATCATTCTCGACCGGTCGGACGACAGCCGCAATGCGTATTTTGCTGAACAGGCATCACGGCCTTTGGGGCACGATGAGCAGGTTCTGGCGCTGAAGGTTCTGGAGATGCAGCGCCATGCCATGCTCATGTATACGAGTTGCGGATGGTTCTTCGACGAGCTTTCGGGCATCGAAACCGTCCAGGTGATCCATTATGCCGGGCGCGCGTTGCGGCTGGCGGAAGAATGCTGCGGTGAATCCATTGAAGCTGAGTTCTTGCAGCATTTGGCCAACGCGAAGAGCAACCTTCCCGAGCATGGAGATGGCGCACAGATTTACGAGAAATGGGTGAAGCCGGCGGTCGTTGACATCAAACGCGTTGCGGGACACTATGCCATCAGTTCGTTGTTCGAAGCCTATCCGGAAAAAACACGCATCTACTGCTACGACGTCGAACGCCTGAAGCACTCGCTGGAAGCGGAAGGGAAAATGCGGCTGGCGACCGGAGCGGCACGCTTCCGCTCCGCGATTACCACCGAGTCAGCTACGCTGGACTACTCCGTTCTGCATCTCGGCGATCATAACCTCACAGCCGGGGTTCTGGCCTCGCAGGATTCTTCCGAAGCGGACCGCCAGAAGCTGATCGAGGCCTTCTCTCAAGCCGACACCGCTGAGGTGATCCGGCTGCTCGACCATCTCTATGGCAAGGACATCTTCTCCTTGCGTCTGCTGTTCCGCGACGAACAACGCAAGATCACGAATCTCATCATCAATGATTCGCTGGACTCCGCTGCCGCGGTCTATCGGACTGTATTCGACGGGCAGGCTCCGCTGATCCGCTTCTTGACTGGATTGGAGATTCCCGTTCCCAAGGCTTTGAAATCGGCGGCGGAGATCGCGATCAACAACCAGCTTCAACAGAGCCTCGAACGCCCCGATCTGGATACGGATGGAATCCAGGGTTTGCTTCGGGAAGCTACCGCCACCAAAGTCAGCCTGGACAGCACCACGCTCGAGTTCCGCGTGCGCAAACGAGTGGAAAGAGAGGCCGCAAATTTGGCCGCGAATCTGGCTGATCCAGCGAGCCTGAGCCGGATGATCCGTCTACTGGACTTACTACCGTTATTGCCGTTTCCTGTCGTACTTTGGGAGACTCAGAATCTCGTCTATCGTCCGCTCCTCACTGCATACCAGCAGAATGGGTGGGGATCGCCTCACGCAGATCCAGCCTCCCTGCAACGACACAACGATCTGAATCGCCTGGCTGCACAATTGCACATCCTGCTTCCGGAAGGCTAGACATGGCGTCCACCCGATTCCCTTCCGCGACCTACCGGGTTCAACTTAATAAAGACTTCCGTTTCGCCGACACCACCGGCATTCTCGACTATCTTCAGGAACTCGGAATCACCGACCTTTATCTATCGCCGGTTCTCGCCAGCCGTAAAGGCAGCACTCACGGATACGATGTGACCGATCCCACGCGTATAGATCCGGATCTTGGCACTGAAGAAGAATTCTCGGTTCTGCAAACCGAACTGCAGAACCGGAACATGGGTCTGTTGCTCGATATCGTCCCCAACCACATGGCCGCCAGCGCAGAGAATCCCTGGTGGATGGATGTGCTCGAAAATGGCGCGCAATCGGCTTTCGCCGCTTTCTTCGATGTCGACTGGCAGCCGCAGGTTCGCAGCCTGGAGGGCAGAATTCTGTTGCCTGTTCTCGGGCGGCCTTTCGGCGAAGCTCTGGATGCGGGCGAACTGAAGCTTATCTATAACGATGGCCGTTTCTTTTTCCAGTATTTTGAATCCCTGTTCCCGCTCTCGCCCAGGTCGTACCATGCGATTCTCAATCTGCACGCCGGGCGCCTGAAGAATTTTCTCAGCGAGGAAACTGCCGCCTATCACGAATACTCCGGCATTCTCTCTGCCGCACTCGCCCTCGCGCGCGCCGATCGCCGGATGGCCACGACCGGGCCGGAACAGCGCATGCGCTTTGAGTCTGCCCGCGACCGCCTCCGCTCTCTGGCAGGCAATACTCCGGAAATTTCCACTCTTGTTCAGGAGAACGTGGACGAGATCAATGGAAAAGTTGGAGACCCCGGCAGCTTCGGTCTCCTGCAACGACTGCTGGCCGAACAGAACTACAAGCTGTCCTTCTGGCAAAACCTGAATGAAAGCATCAACTACCGACGCTTCTTCACGATTGCAGACCTGGTGGGGATCCGCGTGGAAGATCCTGTGGTCTTCGAGGCGACCCACAGTTACATCCTGCGCCTGGTTTCCAGGAACCCCAATGCGGGATTGCGGATCGATCACATCGACGGATTGCGCGATCCGTTCGCCTACCTCAATCGGCTCCAGGAACGTCTTTCGGCGGATGAAAACCGGGCGGGAAAGCAGAGCTACATCCTCGTCGAAAAAATCCTCGCCCGGGGCGAGGAGATTCCAGACGAGTGGCCGGCTGCCGGCACAACCGGATACGACTTCCTGAATCAGATGAACGGAATCTTCGTCAACCCAGAGGGCGCGCGAAAAATTGAGGAGATTTATTCAGGCTTCATCGGACGCAAACAGGACTTTGCGGATGTTCTCTATCAGAAGAAAAAACTGGTGATGAACACGCTTCTCGGCGTCGAAATGCGTTCGCTTGGACGCCAGCTTGCCGATCTGGCTGCGCAGGACCGCTACGCGCGCGAGTTGAATCGTAGCCACCTGATCGACGCCCTCATCGAAGTGACGGCGTGTCTTTCCGTTTACCGGACATACATTCGCAATATGGAATTGCCCGGCCATGCCACGCAATATATCGAAGAGGCAGTGGGCGCGGCACGAATGCGCGCCTCGCATTTGAAGGAGGAAGCGTTCGATTTTGTTCGGGAAGTGCTGCTGCTGCTGAATCCTCCTCATGTGTTGGCGGACCAGCGGGAAGCCCGCCTCGGCTTTGTCATGCGCTGGCAGCAATTCACCGGGCCAATCGTGGCCAAGGGACTGGAAGATACCGCGCTGTATGTCTATCACCCGCTGCTCTCGCTCAACGACGTTGGCGGAGATCCGCGTCCGGCAGGGCCTCCTTCGGAGCAGGAATTCTTTTCGTTTCTCGATCGCCGCAGCGGCAGATGGCCCTCTTCCCTCAACGCTACAACCACCCACGACACCAAGCGAAGCGAAGACGTGCGCGCCCGCATCAACGTACTCTCCGAGATTCCGGATGAATGGGAGCGACACCTGCGATTGTGGAGCGATCTCAATGCCCGTCACAAGCAGCGCGCGCCCGAGCAACTCGCCCCGGACCACAATGAGGAATATTTCCTGTACCAGACGCTGCTGGGGGCCTGGCCGCTGGAAGATGCAGATGACGGGAATCTTCTTCAGCGAATTCAGGAACATCTCACCAAAGCTACTCGCGAGGCGATGGTCCACACTCGTTGGACGCGGCCCAACCAGGCCCACGAAGACGCCTTGCGGGCCTTCGTCGCCAAAATCGTTGCCCCCGAGAACATCGAGTTTCTCGAAGACTTCCGCACTTTCCAAAAAAAGATCGCCTATTACGGCATGCTGAACGGGCTTTCCCAAACATTGCTGAAAATCGCGTCTCCTGGGGTGGCTGATTTCTACCAGGGAAGCGAATTGTGGGATTTGCGGCTGGTAGACCCTGATAACCGCGGCCCGGTTAATTTCACGAAAAGGGCCGGCGCGCTGAAAGAAATCTTCGCCCTGGACGGTGAGAATACGGAGACCGGGCTACGCAACCTGCTGGAAAACTGGCCCGACGGCCGGATCAAGCTGTACCTGATTCGAAAAGCGCTATGCTTCCGCCGCGAGCACCTTGATTTATTTCAGGGGGATGAATTACTCCCGCTAGGCGCCGCCGGATGCCACGCCGGGAACCTCACCGGTTTCATTCGCAGGAAGAATCGATCGCTGGTGCTGGTTGCAGTTCCGCGTTGGCTTTCACAGTTGCCAGCGCGCGATTCCGGCCGATTCGATTGGTGCGACACCCGCCTGCTTTTGCCGGAGTTCTGTCCTGATCAATGGAAAAACATTCTTTGCCCATCGGCCTCGACCCTGACCAATCGGCTTGGCGAAAAAAGCCTGCTGGCCCGCGATCTGCTCCAGCAATTTCCGGTCGCGCTTCTTCATACCCAAATGTAACCAGCCGCGAGATCGGGAGTCTTACGCGAAATCGCAGATTCGCCTGCGCAGTTCCACTCGCCTAATCTCCGGTGAGTTCCGACCCACCGTGCTGTCGCTTGTAACCGCGGGGAGGTTTTAATTCACGCTCAAGCACTCTGAGACCCGTGAGCGCATCGGCGATGGCTTCTCGTTCGGCGGTAGAGTCACTCTCGTCGAACCGAAGCTGATCGATACGCAAGTCAATCGCGGCCTGCGCTCCCTTTATCAGAACCGGAAGAAGCCCCCGGTCTGTTTCAAGAATGGCCTGCTGATAAAACTGCTGCCAGACGTAAGTAGGCGTCATGATGTAATTCCTGTGGTTGGAAGCTAACACGGTCCGCGCACCATGGAACGCGCCAAAAAACGCCAAGGATTCCCCTCCCCGCGTATCGCAACGGACCGATTCCGGGTTTCCGTAGTGCTCCCTACCGATCCATCGTATTCGCGCTGTCCCGTGCTAGAATCCCTGTCCCACGGAGGACTCCCATGACTCCCGAAGAACGAGAGAAGATGAACGCTCTGTGCGAGAAAATTGCGGTTGAAAAAAAACCTGAACAATTCGATGCGCTGGTGAGAGAACTAAACGATCTGCTCGAGCGGAAGCACGAGCGCATCCAGCCTGAACACAAGCCCGGCTGAATTAGTGCGGGAAAGGCGTCCCCCAGTTCTGGAAGCGGCCCCGCTGTGCCGGTTTTGCATTCCTGCTCCGCTTTGACTCTGCGATAGAATGTGACGTTTCCCGGAAAGCCATCCTTGGAGTTCATTCCCATGGCAAATGCGCCAAAGAAAAAAGTGCGCAACAAGAAGACGAAGCGCGAGAACTCTTCCGGAAACACTTCTGCCAACTTTCCGATTGTCGCGATTGGAGCATCCGCGGGCGGGCTGGAAGCGTTCAGTAATCTGCTTCGATCGCTTCCCGAAGAGCCAGGGATCGCGCTGATCTTCATCCCTCATCTCGATCCAACGCACGAAAGCGCGATGGTGGAGTTGCTGTCGCGCACAACCCGGCTGCCAGTTGTCCAGGCGACCGAACGCATGCGAGTCGCGGTGAACAAGGTGTATGTGCTCCCGCCGAATTCCGACATGACGATTTCTGACGGCGTCTTGCGGCTGGTTCGGCGCGAAGCCAGCCGCGGGCATCACATGCCCATCGACAGTTTCTTTCGTTCCCTCGCCGAGGATCAGGGATCGAACGCGATCGGGGTCATCCTGTCTGGCACGGCGAACGACGGCACCCTGGGCCTGGCGGCAATCAAGGACCGGTCGGGCATCACGTTCGCGCAGGACACCGACTCCGCAAAGTACGATGGGATGCCCAATAGCGCTGTCGTGTCCGGCGTCGTGGACTTTGTTCTTCCCCCGGACCGCATCGCGCAGGAACTCGCCCGCATTCCGAGGCAGCCCTCGGGCGAGGAAGTCTCTCAAGATGCTTTCGACGGCAAAGAGCGGCTGATGAAGGACGTTTTCCGCCTGCTGAAGGGTTACAGCAAAGTTGATTTCGGCGACTACAAGGTGGCGACCATCCGCCGCCGGATCCTGCGCCGCATCAATATCAATCGCCTTAGGGGACTACGCGATTACGTCAAGCTGCTGCATCGCAACCCGCAGGAAGTCGAAGCTCTGTACCGCGATGTTCTCATCAACGTCACCAGCTTCTTCCGCAATCCAGAGGTCTTCGACAGCCTTCATGAGGTTGTCTACCCGAAGATTCTGGGCGACCATTCTCATTCCGGTCCGGTGCGCGTCTGGGTTCCCGGCTGCTCGACCGGGGAAGAAACTTATTCCCACGCGATCTCTCTTGTAGAAACGCTTTCCGAGCTTCGCATCGACGCGCCCATCCAGTTCTTCGGAACGGACCTGAGTGAAAATGCCATTCAGAAGGCGCGCACCGGCATCTACAAGGAAAATATCGCCAACGAAGTTTCGGAGATCCGCCTTCGCCGCTTCTTCCACAAGGTTCCGGACGGCTACCAGATTTCTAAATCAATCCGCGATATGTGCGTCTTTGCGCGGCAAAATATCTTCAGCGATCCCCCCTTCTCGCGCATGGACCTGATTAGTTGCCGCAACGTGCTTATCTATCTGAGTCCGGTTTTGCAGAAGAAAGTGATCCCTATCTTCCATTACGCTTTGAAACCGAATGGTTTTCTGCTCGTCGGGAACACCGAGGGGCTTCTCGGTTCCGGCGCAGAGCTGTTCGATCTTCTCGAAAGAAAGTCCAAAATTTATCAGAAGAGGTCCGTCCTTTCTCCGGTCACGTTCGGTCTGACCGTAGGCGACCACAAGAGGACTGAAGAACTCCCTGAAAAGCCCCACCATCCTCCAAAAGAGGAAGAGCATTTGAAGACGCCGGTCGATGTGCAGCGCGAAGCCGACCGCCTGCTTCTCACGAAGTATGTGCCGTCTGCCGTGGTGGTCAACGATGAACTGGAAATCGTGCAAAGCCGGGGACGGACGAACCGTTATCTGGAACTTCCCACCGGCCGGGCGAGCCTGAATTTGCTCAAGATGGCGCGCCCCGGCTTGCACTATGAGTTGCGCACTTTAATCGACAAGGCCCGCAAGAATTCGGTTCCGGCTTCGAAAGATAATGTCGTGGTGGAAGACGGCACTGAGACCGCTGTGATGCGTCTTGAGGTCATCCCGTTCCGGACTCCTGCCCGCGAACAGCGTCATTTCCTCATTTTGTTCGAGGAAAAGGACAGCCCTAAACAACGTGAGCCGAGAGTCGCGGCCCCGCGGCAGTCGTCGGGGGAACTGGCTGACGCCAAAGATTCGCAGATCGCGCAACTCAAGCAGGAACTTGCCAGCACCAAGGAGTATCTGCAATCGATCATCGAGGCCCAGGAAGCTACTAACGAGGAGTTGCAGTCCGCGAACGAGGAAATTCAATCCGGCAACGAGGAACTGCAAAGCACCAATGAAGAACTCCAGACTTCGAAGGAGGAACTGGAGTCGGCCAACGAAGAATTGAACACGGTCAACGAAGAAATTCAGCAGCGCAATCACCAACTGGCGCAACTCAGCAACGACCTGATCAACATTCTCAACAGCGCCACGATTCCCATCATCATGTTGGGCGAAGATCTGCACATACGTCGGTTCACCCCCGAGGCCGAACGCATTTTCGGCTTCTCCAATCACGACATGGGAAAGGCGCTGACCCATCTCCCGCTGAACATAGAACTCCCGCAAATGGAGCGATGGATGCTCGACGTCATGCGCGACGTCAGCACGAAATCGGAACAGGTGCGCTCCCGCGACGGCAGGTCCTACAAGCTCCACATCGCGCCTTATCGCACGCTGGAAAACAAAATTGATGGCGTGGTCATCACTTTGCTGGACATCAGCGATCTGGTTGCAACAAGCAGACCAAGATAGAGCACACACCGCGATCTTCTAGACCGGCGGTATCGTCTTGCCGGGGTCGTTTGTATTTGGTCTGCAACCTGCACTGGCGAAAGCATCTCCAACTAGATGCCTGTCAGCCCAAGGAAAGGGAGCGACCCTTGCAGCCCAGAGACATGGTTGTGATCGGTGGATCGGCAGGGTCAATCGGTGCGCTCAAAACGATCGTGAGTGCTCTGCCCGCGAATTTGGCCGCTTCTTTGTTCGTGGTCATCCACACCTCGTCCGATTCCCCCATGATGCTGGCCGGCCTGCTCTCCAGACTCGGCCCGCTGGCGGCCGTGAACCCATCTGACGGGGAACCGATCAGGCGCGGACATATTTACGTTTCCAGGCCTGACCATCACCTGACGGTGGAAGACGGAAGAGTCCGAGTTCTGCGCGGGCCGCGGGAAAATCGTCATCGGCCGGCTATTGATCCCCTGTTCCGGACTGCGGCCCGAACTTACGGTTCAAGAGTGATCGGAGTTATCCTGAGCGGCTTTCAAGACGATGGTTCGGCCGGGCTCTATGCAGTCAGAGAGCGCGGCGGCATCGCTATTGCGCAAGATCCGAATGACGCCGCATGGAGAGACATGCCCGCCCATGCGATCGAGTATGTACGTCCTCAATATGTATTGCCGGCGGCCGGGATCGCGCCCGTCCTCGTGGAGTATGCGGAAGGGCAGAAGAGTGTGCCAGTCATGGCGAAGAACAATGTTGTTTCGAGAAAATCCAATGGCCGGAACGGCAGCCGCAAAGCGGCCGCACAGGCGGTTACGGCGAAACCTGATGCGAACAAAGATGTGGCATACGCGGATGAAGGAGAAGGCAGACCTTCAGTATTCGCCTGCCCGGAATGCCACGGCGTGCTTTGGGAGTTGAAGGATGGCGAGATGGTCCGTTTTCGCTGCCGAGTCGGCCACTCCTTCGGAACACAGAGCCTAAGCCAGGAGATTTCCATGGCCTCGGAAGCGGCACTGTGGGCTGCAGTCCGCGCGCTGGAGGAGAAGTCCGCCTTGCAGCGCCGGATCGCCGACACCATAGGAAACGATAGAAGGATGTCCGCGCGGGCGCTCGATCAATCCGAATCGGACAGTCACAATGCACGTGTGATCCGCGACATGATCTTTCAACAGAATTCTGAATTGAGACCTGAGCAATCACGCTCCGGCAACGCGCGGTCTCTGAAAAACATACTTCAATCTCCGGAAAGCAAGACTGCCTAGACCGCTTCCTCAAGGGCCAGGAGCAGCTCTCGTAATCGCATCAATTCCTCCCGTATGACGCGCTCCTCGCTGGCATTCATATCAATTCTGCCGATCATTCTCAATACGGTGTCGTAGGCTTTGCGGGCCGCGCGACAGTTCCGATTCTTACGGATGTCATCGTCTGCCACCCGCGCAATCCTGGCGAAGGTAATACCAGTTTTCAGGTCAGTCTTGAGGAACGCTGCGCTGACGCGATTCAGCTGCTCTCGCGTGGCGAGCAACTGGTCCACGGTGGGCTTGCTGGCGGCGTGTCCTCTCATTCGTGGCTTTGCCGGCGTCATGCGTGTGAGATGTCCTCGGCCAATCGAAGGTTTTCGGGTCGCGAGAATGGATCGGTGAAAAATGAGAATGAGGAAGATGAAAAGTCAGCTGGCTTTCGTCACGTGCAATCGCTTGCCGCCGAAGAGAAGGTCGCGTTCATCCGCGGAATACAGACTGGAAACGACCGCGTTCTCGTACCGGATTTGCCTTGCTTGGACCAGCGTGGTAACGCTCTCCTGAAGCTGCCGAATCAAAGCATCCGTCTCTGACCGGAGCTCTGACATTTTCGCGCGGAGGCGGCCCAGTTCCATGACGTGCTGCTTAAGGGAATGAGACAAAAGCGACTGTTCGGAGGACTTAGTCCTGAGTTGAAAGGTCTTTCGAATCGGGCTCGCCTGCACCCAGCCGTCGAGTTCGGCCTTGAGTGCGATCACTGATCCGGACGACTTTCCCGCCGGACGCCTCACCGGCAGTCCCAACTCGCGCTCATAGCGCTGCACGGTCCTGACGCCCTTGCCGAGGTAAGCTGAGACCTCTTTCCAACCGCTGAGATATTGCGATGCTTCGAACTTCTTTTGGCTTTCCTTCATGGCGGATCTGCTCCCCTCGCCAAAGCCTCGTATTTCGGGCATTGTAGCACTGAAATGACAGGAAATGCCCGCGGATTTTTCGGGATGAGCGTTGCCGGGCGGAGCACGCCGCAGCCGCACTGGCGCAAATTGGCGTGCTCCCTCGGCGCTGGCGCCTGCTACCGTTTTTGCAGTGGGCGTTCTTAAATGAACCATTCAAATCTACACGATCCGGTGGCAGACACGTCATTTCGGAATTCGACTTCCCCCTCCCGGGAGAATATCCGGCAAGGGATCAAAGGCTTCCTGGCCGCCCAATCCTGCCAGCAGGCACGCGTCCAGATCTGCTCGCGCTGTGGAAGAAAAATGGAATTCACCGAAGCGACCTTCTGGATGGACGGGGAGGACGAAAGGTTTACGATCCGCGTGCCCGTGTGTCGCTGCACGGTTGAACAGGGCCCCCGCCGCAACGATCTTGGCCCATGCGAAGCTTGAAGGATCGCAACGGAAAACGCCAGGACAGTGGTGGTCGTCTCAATGATTGACGCGACGCGAGATCGTCGAATCCGAGGCGTAGAATCTCCGCCGCTTCGATGTCCATATTGCGTCGACGGCGAAGAATTCAAACGGATGCAGCCAAGAGATGGGATGCAGGGCTGGTACATGTGTGAAAACTGTGGCCATCTCGCAATGGCGCTGCAATCGGATTTTCGCTGCCCTTGCGCGAAATGCACAGAACTGAATCGCATGCCGGGCTTCCGGCCGATTACCATTTGATTTCTACAGACTCTGCTCCTGCGCATTCGGAAGGTGCAAGTCGCCGAACGGCGGGGTTTGGTACAAGCGGAAATTTTCCACCTCCCTCAGGACAAATGCTGCTACGTCGTTCCCGCGGTCCAGCTTCATATGGATAAAATCCGCGTTCGCTACGTCTTCCAGCAGAATCGGGGGCCTCATGTCCGGCTTCTCGCAACGCACCTCGACGTCGCGGAAGACGCATCCTTTGACATGACGGAGATAAAATCCGTGTGCCGGCAATGGGCCGAATCGGTTGGGGTCAGGATAGGAATTTTCCAGCTCCGGAACTTGCATTGCGTCTTGCCTCGCACCCCCGCCCTGATGTTGAACATAGATATCGCTAAGGCTCAAATCTTCGACAGCGTGCCCGGGAATTCCGGTAATCAGCGAAGCCTGCTGTGACGCCGCGCCGGAAACAACGACATTGGCGATCTTCACTCGCCGAATCTTTCCCACTGCAACACCTTCGGGGCCGCGCATGCGGCCGCCCAGACGGATAAAAAACGGCACGTCAACCGGTTCCCGCATCGTGATGTTGCTGATGGCTACATCTTCCAGCAGCGCGCCATCCACAGATTCCAGCGCCATGCCGCGGCATAGTTCAGTCACGCAGTTGGAAACTGTGATGTTGCGGAAGCCTCCGTTGGACTCGGTCCCGAATTTAATTCGGCCATTGCGCGGCGCCTTTTCTGCACTGATCGGCTTCCACGTCGCATCCAGCAGCGTCCCTTCTTCGTAGCCGCCGGTTACATAGCAGTTTGTGATCGTCACATGGTCGGTGGAGCGGGCATAGCCGAGACCATACGAACTCTTGAGGCAAATGCCGTCATCCCATGGCGAGTTGACGCTGCAATTGGAGATGCGCACGTTGCGGCAGCAATCCACGTCGATGCCGTCGCGATTGGTGTCGATCGTCAGGTTGTCGATGGTGAGGTTATCTGTTCCGGTCGCCAGAATCGCGAAATGCCCGCCGTGAAGTATCGAAAAATCCCGTAATGTCACGTTCCGGCAGGTTTTCAGGCTGATTGCTTTATTCCCCACGCCTGCATCGAGCGCCGTGTCTCCTGTGCCGCGGCTCAGGCCCTTGCCCCAAATCAGCCCGGGCCCGGTAATCGAAATGTTCTCGCACCCTTCCGCCCATATGAGGCTGTTGTGCCAATGGCTGTGGCCGAAGTCCTGGTATTTGTCCCATGGATTGGGCTCGGCAGCGTCGTAACCGGCTCCGCCCACGGCGGGCGTCTCTGCCGCTACGATCACCGCCCCATGCCCGAGAAACAATTCGACATTACTCTTCAGGTGAAGCGAGTAGCAGAGATAGCGGCCGGCCCCGAACACCACAGTACCGCCGCCCTTCGCAGATGCCGCGGCGATCGCGCTATTAACCGAAGGTGTGTCCACGGTCTTGCCGTCGCCAGCCGCGCCAAACGTTCGCACATCATAAAGCAGCGGGGAAGCAATCCCGGATGAAGCAACCGCTGGCGAGCTCAGCGATTCGGTCACCGCGCCGGCGATGCCCGCTCCGCCCAACTTCAGGAAGTCCCGCCGCGCTTGTGTGGATCTCCACATGTCTGGCTTTCCTCAAACGTTGATTCTCATCGGGCTTTCAAACCAGCCCCCGATCGATGACTGCGTTTAAGCGTGACCTGCGGAGCATAAACGATGACCGTGCCGAGCACAATGAGGACGGGCTGCCGAAGCCGAGCCGGCGAAAATAAGAATGTCTCATTCTCGCTCGGGATTCGCCGGAGCGGATTCAGGCATTGCATGATATATTCCCGCGCACATAAAGAAGAACAACGGCGAGCTATAGATGACTATCCGTGTCGGATTAATCGGTGGCGGCAACATCAGCGAAACTCACGCGCGCGCTGCGAAAGCAATCTTCGGCGTGGAGATCGCCGCTGTCTGTGTCGCCAATCCGGAGAAAGCCTCGCGGCTCACCCGGGCGTTTGGCGGAAAAGTTTATACCGATTTCGAAACATTCCTGAAGCACAAGCCCCTGGACCTCGTAATGATCGGCACTCCATCTGGCATGCACGCGACCCACGGCATCGCTGCGGCCCGCCAGGGATTGCATGTGCTCACGGAGAAGCCGATCGACATTTCGACAGAGCGGGCGGACCAGCTGATCGCTGCTGCGGAACAAGCGGGCGTGAAGCTGGGTGTCATTTTCCAGGACCGTTTCAAGCCTGATATTCGCAGGTTTAAGCGTTGGATTGACGACGGCGCAATCGGTCAACCTCTGATCGTGGATGCACGTGTCAAGTGGTATCGCCCTCCGAATTATTACAGCGCCTCAAAGTGGCGAGGCACGATCGCGCTTGACGGTGGTGGCGCTCTCATCAACCAGGCGATCCACACCGTTGACCTTCTCCTGTGGTTGTTCGGGGAAGTCACTCACGTGCAATCGCAAATCGGGACAAAATTCCATGCGATTGAAAGCGAGGACACGGCGATGGCCCTGCTTCACTTCGCCAGCGGTGCGATCGGAACTTTTGTCGCCAGCACTGCCATATTTCCTGGCTACCCCCGAAGAATCGAAGCGACGGGAACAAACGGCACATTGATCCTGGAGCACGATGAGATTGTCGCCGCCGATTTGCGAGATGTTCCCTCCAAGATCAGGTTGAGCGTTCCCTCGCCACGCAAGGAAAACGTTGCGTCGCCGGTGGTCAGCGATTTCAGCGGACACCAGGCTGTTCTGGAGGACTTCATTCATGCGATCGAGGACGACCGGCAACCGGAGTGCCACGGTCTGGAAGGCCGCAAAAGCCTCGCGTTGGTGGAAGAAATTTATCGAGCTTCCAGGAACCGGGACCTTTGATCACCGGGTCCAATCATCGGGAACGTTCACGTAGGATCGGTCAAGGTCGCGAATCGACGCGCAGCCGAGAAGCTTGAGCGTGCGGTCGAGATCGTCGCGCAGAATCTGAAGCGCCCGGGCCACGCCCGCCTCTCCGGCCGCAGCGAGACCATAGGCGTAAGCGCGGCCGCAAAGAACCGCTTTCGCCCCGAGGCAAATTGCCTTGACCACGTCGGAGCCACGTCGGACCCCGCTGTCGAGCAAAATCTCGGCTCTTCCGTTCACAGCCGACACAATCTCGGGAAGCACGCTCAATGTCGGGGGAACACCATCCAACTGGCGACCACCATGATTCGAAACCACGATCGCTGCGGCGCCTTGGTCGAGAGAGCGCATCGCATCATCGCCCGAGATTACACCCTTGATCACGATCGGGCCCTTCCATTGATCGCGAATCCATTTCATGTCCGGCCAGGAAAATGCGTGGCGCTTCAAAGTGGTGTGCGCATCCCCAACCTTCAACGGGCCCTTCCCCGGAAGCACAATGTTAGGCATGGTCGGCAATCCCCCATGCAGCAGAAAACGCGCCAGCCACTGGGGCCGCGCGAAAAGTTGTGGCAGAAATGGGACCTGGGAACGGAAGCTGCCGCGCAGCAGTTGGTCCATCCCGTCACGCACCTCGCGCTCGCGCAGCCCGATGACGGTTGTATCGATCGTAACCACCAGCACGGTGTACCCAGCTGCCTGCGCTCGGCAGATCGCCCGTTCCGCGGCTTCTCGCCCGCCTGTCAGATAGAGCTGAAACCATACCGGGCCGTTGGACGAGGCCTTCACATCCTCGAGCGGCTGGCCTGAAACCGTGGAAAGGATATAGGCCGTGCCCGCACCGCCGGCGGCTCTCGCCGCTCCCGCCTCGCCATCGGGATGCATGACACTGCAATAGCCCACTGGAGCCAGTAAAACAGGCATCGCAAGTTGGCATCCAAGAACGCTGCTTGTCAGATCGGCAACTGGAACTGCAACCGCCATGCGCGGCCGCAGAGTGACTGCCTCAAACGCGCGGCGATTTTCGCGCATCGTGCGCTCGCCTTCGGCGCCGCCGTCGATGTAATTGAAAATAATCCTCGGGACGGTACGACGGGCAAGTTGCTGAAGATCGTCGATGTTGACGACGCGGGAAGGCGCAATTTTGCGGGGGCCTCTGGTCACGCTCTCAGTCTTCTTTCAAAAACACCGGCTGAAGGTTCAGTACACTCCTGCCGCCAATTTCTCTAGCGGTCGAGCTTGATAATCTATGTGATCGCGACTGGATCCAAGCTTGGAGTCAGCACTTGAATGATCGCCAACGCCACCAGGTAAGCTGCACCCGCAATCAGGAAAGGAATCATGTAACTGCCGGTCCACTGTAAGACGTATCCCACAATTTTTGCCATCACGATCCCTCCGAGGGCGCCCGCCATTCCTCCAACGCCAACCACCGAGCCAACCGCCTGGGTTGGAAAAATATCCGACGCGAGGCTGAATAGATTGGCGGAAAAACCCTGATGGGCCGCAGCTGCCAGGCCGATCAACAGAACGGCGCCCCACAGGCTCTCAACCCTGTAAGCGAAAACGATCGGAACAACGCTAAGCGCGCACAAGAGCATCGCCAGCTTGCGCGATTTATTTACGCTGTGACCACGCTGGATCATTATTGAGGAAAACCATCCGCCCGTCACGCTGCCAATATCGGCGAGGACGTAAATTACCGTGATGGGAAGGCCGATCTGAATGAGCTTGAGCCCGTGGTTGCGTTGCAGAAAATCGGGAATCCAAAACAAAAGAAACCACCAAATGGGATCAGTCGTGAATTTCCCTGCGATGAAGGTCCAGGTCTGTCGATACGAGATGATTCGCATCCAGCCGATCTTCGGCGGGGCTGGCGGCCGGCCACTGAGAATGTAGTCAAGTTCCGCTTTCGAAACCCGCGGATGCTCCTCGGGCTTGCGATACAACCAGAGCCAGAAGATCACCCAGAAGAAGCCAATCGCACCGGTCACCAGGAATGCCGCCCTCCACCCGTAGTGGACGGCGATCCAGGGCACCATCAGCGGCGTCAGAATCGCGCCTACGTTCGAACCGGCATTGAAGATGCCCGTGGCCAGCGCGCGTTCTTTTTGCGGAAACCATTCCGCGACGCTCTTAATGCTCGCCGGGAAAACGCCGGATTCCCCCAGCCCTAAAGCAACGCGCGCGGCGAAGAATGAGGCGAATGAACCCGCTGCGGCGTGGGCCATCGAGGCCAGGCTCCAGAACACCATCGACAACGCGTATCCCAGCCTGGTGCCGACCCGATCCATGAACCGCCCCAGCACCAGCATTCCAATGGCGTATGCGCCCTGAAATGCGGACACAAGATTGCTGTAGTCAATTTCGTTCCAGCCCAGATCATGCTGCAACGTCGTCTTCAGGACGCCCAGCACCTGGCGATCCATGTAGTTCTTGGTGACGCCGAATAATAGAAGAGTGCAAATGATCCAGCGATAGCGGCCGACACGGCCAAGAATCTCTGCGGGCCCGGTCCCGATTCGCGCTTGGTCGTGTGCAGGAACCTCTGTTTCGGATTTGCCGGCTGGGTGCATAGAAGCGATGTTAGGCGGCCGGCGTGCCGGTCAATCCCAGCCGCATGGCGCAGTCTCGCAGTATCTCTTGTTCCAAGGCCGCGCGAATGGGGCTTCCCGGATGCGTCCGGTCGGTAGGCATTCGCCCCGTCAAGTGTAGGAAAACCGCAGCTGAATGTTTGTACGCCGGAAGCGGATCGCGAAATGCCACATTTCCCAGATATTGCAGCGAGTCTGACAAAGCGTAATAAGCAGGATCTCCCGACTCCCAAAGACGGTCTCGTTCCGCGAATTTTTCCGGCGCAAATGTCGCCAGGCCCAACAAATAATCGGAGCCATATTCGATCATATCGATGCCCAGATCGTTTCCTGTATAGACCCGGAAATCTGGCCGGCGTTGGTCGCGAACCCGGAGCCGCTCCAATTCGAGCATTCGATCGAGAGAAGAATGCTTCATTCCCTTGATCTGGGGGATATCCAATAAGCGCAGGAAAGTTTCGGCATCGAAGATTTCACCGTTCGGAGCGAATCGCGGGCTCAGTTCGAAAGCCAGGACCTGATCGTAACCCTCACACACCGATCTGTAGATTGTCCCCTTTTCAGCCGGGGACTTCCCTTTCAGACGTGAACTCTGAAACAGAATTGGAATCGCTCCGGCGGCGACAATTGCATCCATGCGTCGCCGGTACAGGGCAACGGGATCGCCCGCTTCATCTTCGATGAACGCCCCGGCCACGAACGGCACGTTCGGCCCCAGGCATTCGCGGGTCCATCGGAGTACGTCGGATTTTTCCCCCTGAGTCAGCAGATTTACATACCCGGTATCCATATTGACGGCGTTCATCAGCCCGGCACGATGAGTCTTTAAGAGATGCTCCTGGAACGATCGAACTGCGATTTTGCCAGCCGCATCAAAAGGCAAAAGCGCCGCCGCTATTCCCTCAATTGTCCGTCCCGGTTTCTTTTGTGAAATCAGTCTCTCGATTGTCGGATTCTGCATGAATCTTGCTTCCTTGCGGCGAGCCGTTGTTCAAACAGACTGCGGCTTTTTCGGCGGAACTCCTTTTGCGAAGTCGAGTTTCTCCGCCATCGGCGAATTCTTATAGTAAGGGTCCAGGGGATAGCAGCCTGAGGGTAATCCCTTGCGCGGCGCGGTTGTGCAATCGCTGAATGTCCGGCAGATTTTCTTGCGTTGCAATGCTCGCCCTTCCGAGGCGTCCCAAAGAATTTCCGGATAGGAGAGAATCATTCGGCCCAATCCGACGATGTCGGTCCATTCCTCCCGAATCGCAGCTTGCGCTACCAGTGGAAGATATTCCTGCAAGTAGCTGTATGCCGTTCCGACAAAAATAAGATTGGGGAACTGCGCTTTGATTTGGCGCGCCGCTTCCATCTGGCGTGCTACCCCAATGAGCGGATCTTCCGGCGGCTGATATCCGTCCGAGGGCGGATACAACGCCGGCCGTTGGATGTGCGGGTTGTAGTAGGGGCTGCCGGCGGTGAGATTTACCAATCGAATTCCCAGTTCTTCGAGCAACGCGACGAAACGGATCGTTTCGGTCAGGTCCATCTCTCTGGGATCTTGCGCATCCACGCCAAATCCATATTGATACGGAGCAAATCCGTCGTATTGCTCCGGAATGCCTGGGCCTAATCGGCCTGCAACCGATTGCCGGGGATCGGGCCGAAACGGAACGGAATCGAACGCGGAGAGCCGCACGCCCAGTTCCAACTCCGGCGCAACTGTGCGGATTCCCTCGACAATCTCCCGCAGAAATCTCGTGCGGTTCTCGAAGCTGCCACCATAGCGACCCGCGCGCGTGTGGGCGCTCAAAAATTCATGGCCGAGGTATCCATGACAGTGCTTAATGTCGACGAAGTCGAAACCAAGCTTCGCAGCCGCCGCGGCTGCACGATGAAAATCGCCGATGATGCGCTCAATTTCTGCATCACTCAACACCGGATACTCCGCAGACAAACCTAGACGTTTGTCGAGTATCGGATGATGGTAGAGAATCTGCGGCTCATTGCGGTTCTGAACATTGGGTTTGCAGTAGCGTCCCGAGTGGGTCAACTGGAGCCCGATCACCGGCGCATCTATGGATCCGGTGAGCGCCCGATAGTCCTCGATGAGGACATTGCGCAGTTGCTCCAATCCGCGCAGGGTGTGATCGGCGATGACCAACTGGTTCGGATTGGCGCGTCCCGCATGGCAAACGGCGGCCGCTTCCCCGCCCCAAATCAATCCGGCGCCGCTGCGCCCGAATCGCCGCCAGCGCCTGATTGTGTGCTCGCTCGGCTTGCCATCAGCGGTTCCGTCCCATCCCTCCATCGGTTGAACTGCAATCCGATTACGGATCTGGAAGCGCCTCCTTGAAATGGGCCGGCGCACAATTGAATCTTCCCCTGTGACCATCTCCTGATCGCATGGGATGTGGATGTTTAGGGCCCGTTGATGCTCCTTGAAAGCGTCGACGCTCTTGAGGCTCGCGAGCCGGGTGATGGTACCGTCACTCATGCCAGTCTCCGATGCGCCGGAAGCAGAAGCACCGCGACTGCGCCCAGTAGCGCCATGCCGACGAGAACCATGCAGCCACCCTGATAATTTCCGCTCGCATCCCGCAAGCGCCCAATCCACCAGGGCGAAAGTGCTTCAGCAACGCCGCCTGCCGTCAGAATCACGCCCATCAGACGGCCCAGAAACCTGATCCCGAAAATTTCCGCCGTCATCAATGGGATGATCATGTAATCGCCGCCCAGCGCAATGCCAAATATGGCTGCCGCGCCAGCAATCTCCCCGTAGCTCTTCCCCAAGAAAAGCAGAGGGATTGAGATCGCAACCAGAATGTAGATCAAAAGCATGACATATTTCTTGGAGATGCGGTCTGCCAGCCATCCCATCAGGAGTCTGCCAACGATGCTGAACGCCAGAACTAATGAGAGGATCCTGGCCGCGGCATTTTGATCGAAGTGACGATCGAGGCTAAGAAGCAACTTCAGGTTCTGCTGCGCCCCGCTCACGGCTGCAATGGAACACATACTTCCTACGATGATGAGCCACAACGCGAGAGTCCGGAATGCGCCACCGATGTTGGAATCCGCGCCAGTCTCGGCCGTTGGGCGGGCCGGCGCATCTTTCATTACCGCCACCAGTGGGAGGGAGATGACGATAATGAGCAGCCCGAGAACCTTCAGTGCGACCTGCCAGCCGTAGTGGCGATAGAGAAATGCTGAAATCCACGGCGCGCAGGCCCCGCCGAAGCCGATCCCCAGATACGCCAGGCCCATCGCTTTGCCGCGCGATTTCTCAAACCATCGCGAGACCACGACCTGGGCCGGCAGCGGTCCGCCGCAGACGTATCCCAATGCGTTGAGCAAATAAAAGAAGTAGAAAAGAGGCAGCGTGGAAACGCTTCCGAGGCCGATCAGGGCGAGTCCGGCAAGAAGAATACCGGCGATCATCAACTTCCGCGGACCGAAGCGGTCCACGAACCATCCCGCGAGGAATCCAAACAGCGGACCAATCAGCAACTTGCTGAATGCGTTTCCCGAGGTAACTTGCGCTCGCGTCCAGCCGAAGTCGGTCACCATGAAATCGTAGTAAAACGGCAGCCCCCACAAGGAAATTCCTACAACGCAAAACATCGCGCAGAAGCAAGCCGCCAGCGCCAGTGTGCGGGCACGGCCTTCAAACAATCCAGCCCCGCTCGCTTGGTTCACGATGGCAACTGCGCCTGCTTGCCTGACTTCCTCTTCTTTCGTTGGTAGCTGCATGAATGGCGAAACACTCGTTGCGCGAGGCCATTGTTCACGGAACCGTTCACGCCTGTGTGTCGGCTCCCGGCCCGATGGCAACAACATAATAATTGGCGGGGGACGTTCCTACATTGCGAATGCCGTGTTCTTCGTTGGAGCGTACAAAACCCAGGCCGCCGGCGTGCACAACCTGCTTTTGGCCGTTGATCGTCAGTTCGACCGTTCCTTCCCGGATCAGCCACATTTCGGAATGCGCGTGGTGATGCGGCGGATGGGGATATCCGTTCGGCGGCAGCGTGGTTTCATGGACTTCGACCGCTTCTCCAGTAGCAAGCTTCCCCTTCATGACATGACGCACCTGGGCGTGATCGCTGATTTGTACCGGCAGCTTGTTAAATTCGAAGGTTGCGGATGGCAACGCGTCATCGGCTGTAGCCGCTGCCGGCAGGCCATTTGCGGCTGCCAGGAATGCGGGCAGCAGCTTACACAGGTCTCTTCTTGTGGCTGACATAAGGTTCCTTTCGCGGTCAGACAAGGCCGAACACGAAACGGATGACATCGTTCGGGACCCGCGATATCTCGACGTTTGTACGTGCGCTGGTCTTCACATGTCAAATGAAAGGCTTGTGCTCTCTTCCGCAAACGCCCGGCGGCCAATACCCGGCGGCCAGATCGCTTGTTATGATGAATTGGTGACAGCACGCAAATACCTGGTCATTCTGAGCATTGCGCTTTTCGGATCTACAGGGGATGCATTCCTGGCGCGGGGAATGAAGCAGGCGGGGATCATCGACATTCATCATCTCGCCAGTGTTTTTGCCGTCATCCTCAACCCTTTCATCATCGTCGGTATCGCGCTGCTGCTGGCATTCATGTACAGCTATATGAATGCGCTCTCGTTTGCCGACCTCAGCTACGTTTTGCCGGCAACCGCTCTGGGCTATGTCGGAATGACCCTCCTCTCCGTTTTCTGGCTTCACGAGCAAGTAAGTTTCCGGCGCTGGGCGGGGGTTGCTTCCATTGTCATTGGCGTGGGATTAGTTGCCGGAAGTCCTGCCCGCACAGAAACGCCGACGGAGCATCGAACCCAGGCCAGTCTCGACGTGCCATGAGAGAACCCGCGTGAGAACAGCCAATATCTGGTTTTGCATCACCATCACCGCCTTTGCCGCCTCGGCGGGAGACGTCCTGTTGGCGCTCGCCATGCGGAAAATGGGCGATCTAGGAGAGATCCGCAGGAGTCGCGGCATCGCGCATGTGATCGCCCGCGTTCTTTCCACTGGAACCGTTCTGGGGGGCATCCTCTTTATGGCGATCGCTTTTTTCGTGAATCTTATCGGGCTTTCCTGGGGCGACCTGAGCGTCGTAGGTCCAGCTTCGGCGGCGCTCACGTTTGTCATCAACGCGTTTGCCGCCAGGTTCCTGCTTCAGGAAAACCTCAATCCGCGCCGGTGGTTCGCGACGTTGTTTGTCGCTTGCGGAGTGCTTCTCCTCAGCAACTCCTGACTTTCGTAATCGCTCGTTTAGAATACCGCCATGGTTCCAACGCCCGCTTCCCTGAGGGAAGAATCGAGTCCAACTGATCCGTTAATCCGGTTATTTTCGGACTGGCGAGTTTCAGTCGGGATTCTGGTGCTGCTCTGGTTCGTAATCTACATCCTCGGTTTGTCGCGGCCCCCGCTTCTCGATGACGTCGATACGGTTCACGCCGAGGCGGCCCGCGAGATGCTCCAGCGCAATGACTGGGTCACGCTTTACACCGACGGCGTTCGATATCTGGAAAAAGCTCCGTTGATGTATTGGACTTTGGCGGCCAGCTACAAGCTTTTTGGCGTTGGAACAATTACCACACGCCTGCCTCTGGTATTGGCCGTCCTGGCACTCACGCTGGCGACTTGTCGCCTGGGCCGCTATGTCTACGGAGAAAGTGGAGGTCTATTCGCCGGACTCGTGCTCACCACCTGCCTCGGCTTGTATGTCTTTACCCGATTTCTGATTCCCGAGGTCCTGGTCACGCTCTGGCTCACCCTCGGCTTCGACTTCTTCCTGAGAGCGCTGGAATCCGAGAGACCCGGCCGACTTCTCTGCTGGGGCTTCGCCATCACCTGTGCCCTGAATGTTCTGACCAAGGGCCTGATCGGATTGGTATTTCCCCTCGGAGCTGTCGGTTTGTACTTGCTCCTAACCCGTAATCTTCGCTTCCTGCGCTACTGCCACATTTTTTCCAGCAGCCTGATTTTTCTTGTGGTTGCCGTTCCCTGGCATTTTCTCGCCGCACTGCGCAATCCGGCAGAGGGTCAGGCGCGCGGTTTTCTCTGGTTCTATTTTATTAATGAACACGTCATGCGGTTTCTGGGCAAGCGGGTGCCTCCCGGTTATGACACGGTGCCCTTGGGAATTTTCTGGGGATTAATGCTGGTTTGGCTCTTTCCCTGGAGCGCATTCTTGCCTCAGGCGTTAAAAGGTTTGTCGCCCTGGTGGAAACGACTTCGCGGGAAAACGCTGCCGCCACCCGACAGAAGGCAATCCGCCTTCCTGCTGTTTGCCTGTTGGGCATTCATTATTCCTGCTTTTTTCAGCTTCTCGACCCGCCAGGAGTACTACACGATTCCATCATTGCCGGCTTTGGCTTTGCTGGTCGGCGGCTGGATGGCTGGCGAATCATCTTCGGTCCCCCACGAAGCGGACCGGCGCGCCGGGAGGATTTCTTCCGCCATCCTGTTCGCAATCGGGGTGCTGGGATTTTGCGCGGGTTCGTATCTGCTGCTGGTTTCGCATCCTCCGCAGCCGGGAGCCGATCTCGCCGACCTGCTTCGCAAGAACCCGGAAGACTACAACTTTTCTCTCGGCCATGTCCTTGATCTGACACCGCGGGCGTTGGGCGCTTTCCGGGGCCCGCTGCTTGCCACTTCCCTTGCCATGCTTCTGGGCACGGGGCTGAATTGGATTTTCCGCCGTCATCGCCGCGTCCTGTATGGCAACGTTTGCCTGGTTGCGATGATGATGGCGCTTCTGGCCAGCATCCATTCTTCGTTCATCAAATTCTCGCCGATCCTGTCCTCGTACGATCTCGCGCAAGCGATTCGAGAGCGCTTCCGTCCCGGAGATATGATTGTGATCGATGGCCAATACCATGAGGCCTCGACCCTGAATTTCTACACGGGCACACAGGTCCACGTACTGCACGTGCCCAGCGGCAACCTGTGGTATGGCGCGAAGTTTCCGGATGTTCCGCCCATCTTTGAAACCGCGCAGTCTCTCGCCAGGATGTGGCATGGCCCGGACCGCATCTTCTTGTGGACGGACCAGGATGATCCGAAGGAACTCCGCGGGCTGAGGTCTTTTCTCCTTGCGCGCAGTGGCGGCAAATCGCTTTTCTCGAACTGCTTCGCGGATTGCTCCCTCGGCGGAATCTCGCCGGAGGCCCCAACAAGACGGTAACCAGAGAGCCACCACAGGCGACCCGCCCGATCAATGGCCCCTCAGACTTTGGTAAAATATGTGAGGTTTTTCCCCTTTTCCGCGAACTTAAAGATGGAGTGCGTGTTTGGTCATTGAAGCTCTGATACTTGCGGTCGCGGTGATCGGAACCATCACTTCTACAGTTGTCCTCATTCTCTCGGTAATCGGTTCGATCCAGTTCCGCTCATTTCGCCCACGCGACCGCGCGACTTACGAGAAATTTTCGTCCCAGTTGCCGCCGGTATCGGTACTTAAGCCGGTACATGGGAACGAATCGCGGCTCAAAGAAAATCTCGAGAGTTTCTTCCGTCAGGACTATCCCGAATACGAAATTCTGTTTGCCGCCGATGAAGCGGAAGATGCGGCGATCCCTGTGATTCGGGAAATCAGCGCGCGCCACCCTCATGTTCCAACTCGAATACTCATCACCGGCCAGCCGCTTTGGCCGAACGCGCCCAATTATTGCTTTCATCGCCTGACGGAAATCTCCAGCCACAATATCCTCGTGACCAGCGACAGCGACGTCGAGGTTGATCCCAACTACCTGCGGACAGTGGTTCCCCCGCTGCTCGATCCCCAGGTCGGCGCGGTCACTTGCGTATTTCGCGGGAAAAGTGCGGGAGGCCTCTGGGCCGCTCTCGACGCGATTGGACAATCCGTCGAGTTCACCGCCGGAGTGCTGATCGCGAATCTGCTGGAAGGAACCAAGTTCGGATTGGGGCCGACCATCGCAGTTCGCAAAGACGCTCTCGACCGTATCGGCGGCTATGCCGCGCTGCGGGAATACCTGTCTAACGATTTCGTCACCGGCAACTTCATTCACAAAGCCGGGTTTGCGGTCGTGCTCTCGAGCTTCGTGGTCGACCACGTCTCGCCGGTCATGACATTTCGCCGAATGTGGGAGCGGCAACTGCGTTGGGCCATGGGGACCCGGTACTCGCGGCCGAAGGGCCATCTCGGAACGGGACTGACGTTCGCCGTCCCGTATGGAATCCTCGGCCTGATTGCGGCGTCTCTTCTGGGACATACCGGGCTGGGCCTCGGCTTGCTTGTTGCCGCCTTGCTGAATCGCATCATGCAGTCATTGATTGTGGGTTGGTGGGCTGCCGGGGATCCGGTCGCCGCCCGCGTGGCCCTGCTCTACCCCATCAGAGATCTTCACGGCTTCATCGTCTGGTGCGCCAGCTATCTCTCCAAGCGTAGCCTGTGGCGCGATAACAACTACGTGCTGCTCAAAGGCGGAAGGCTTATCGCGCGCCGCGCCAACGGAAGCGTCATCACCCCCGACCCTCCCAAAGAACAACTCAGCGTTTAACTTGGATGGGCGAAGACCAAGGTCTCAAGCTCCGGGCAAGGGCGGCGCCCTTCGCGATCCGCGTCAGGGGAAACTTGTTTGACCTGGGCGGCGTTCTGGCAGGGCACGACAGTCTCCTCATCTCCATGAGTACGGAGCAACTCGATACGTGCTTTGAGAAATTTGATACCGACATGCGAGAATGCGCCGCCATCAAGGAGTATTTGCTGAGACGAGTTGCGGAGGTGTTGGACTCGCGGCACTGACAAGGCTAAGCCGAGAAGGCGAAACGGATTGGTCAATAGGATTCGTTTCCGTCGCCGCCGGAGTACTCCTTTTATCCACCTTCATCCAAACTGTTCTGCCGGGGACAAGCGCAACAGTTGCCGCCGGATCAGAATACTTTGCCTGGCTTCCTCGCCCCTCTCTGGGTAAGAGTCGCGCACGGCGGAGGAATGCTCGCGATATCTGCGGTTCGGAAAATAACCAGCAAACTACAGTTCTCTATGAGGCGCGACGCCAGAAAATCAGTGATGCAGGCACCGTCTACAATTTCGACACCACCGATGTAGACGGAAAACCAGAAGTAAGGCTTAAGTATTTGAAAAGATTGGTCGGGGAGAGAGGATTTGAACCTCCGACCCCCTGGTCCCGAACCAGATTCTGCGACTTGTTGAAGTCTATTGAATTCGGTAGGCCGCAAGTAATTGGTATTGAACTAGTTGCATCCTCGCACTGACGCGTTGCGGCTCTCTCTGTTGGGCCTTGGTGCTTTGACCGTCACAAAATCGTCTACAACCAAAATTCGCGCTGTTAGCCATTCTGAAATCATAGTCCGCTTTATATGGAAACCGGGATCAGGTCATTCGCGGCATTGCCGGATTTCGCAGGCAAGCCACGAGGATGGATTAGGCCTTTATCGCCCCACTGGCGTACGTGTTCCAAGATCGGGAGCAATATCTCGGCGATTGATCACTACGCAACAGCGGACATCGACCGCGGCTCTCATCGAGGGCGCACCCCCTTCGGTCGAAACGCCTCGATGATACGCATGGACCCGAGAACCTCCCCGGCAAGCACGGCCGCTAAGACGCCATAGGTCACACGCGGGAGTCGATCAATCTGTGGAAATTC
>DASXDY010000011.1:0-131553 GCA_036490405.1 Candidatus Sulfotelmatobacter sp.
GGTTCTAAGCAACGGGACGTGGAAAACGAAATTCTTGAGCGGCAGGTGCTGATCTGCAAAGCCTTTGCTAATTCTACCCGCCTCCATATCCTGGATCTTCTTGGCAAGCGGGATTGGTCCGCTGCTGAAATTCAGAAGGAACTCGGAATCTCAAAAGCAAACCTCTCACAACACGCCATGGTGTTGAGATCCGCAGGCGTCGTCATCAGACGCCGCGAGGGCAAGAACGTCTACTTCTCCCTAGCCATGCCGGAAGTAAAGAAGGCCTGCCAGCTTATCCAGCATGTCCTCCGCGCACAAATTCGCAACGGACAGCGACTTGTTTGAGCTGGTAGCACTAGCATCCGCCTTCCGGAACGAAGTCTCGGTATTCAGGAGAGCGAACAGTCAATTCCCGGGCCAGAGGCGGCTTGTTAGGAAGTGATTTTCAGCTGTCATCATCGGTCCTGCCATTTCGACCAGAGGGATCGGCTCTTGAAACTACCACAGTCTGACACGTCGGTACGTTGTGGTGTCGCGCCTTGGCTCTGAGGTGTGATGGGCCAGCACTTCCACGCCGTGGGGACAAGAACCGCTCTGGAACGAGCCGACCTGGCACACTTCTCACCCACAGGGTTCCTCGAAAAGCGGGAAATAGTGCAGTGACGACTGATCGTCCGTCAGTCGTCAGGGCTTCTCTTAAAGGCGCGGCATCGTGCGAAAGGAGCTCGTTGGAAGGAGAGGTGGTTGAACTCAGAGGATTCCTCAGCCTCAAAATTGCCAACAGCGCTGTAGACGAAAAACCAGAAATGATGTTTATCTACTTGAAAAGATTGGTCGGGGAGAGAGGATTTGAACCTCCGACCCCTGGTCCCGAAAAAGGGATTGGGTTGTCGTGCTGAATGTTTTCAATCTCTTGCGGTGATGCTTCGACCACCTCAGTCCTGCTGAATCATCCTATTTTGGGGTGAATGTAAGTCCTCGAATGGCAGTCCCATTTCGAGTGGAACAGAAACCCTGGCGGAGCGGTAGCGGCTCATCTGCCTTGGGCGCAAGGCTAAGGGGATCGGATTCTGCTCGAAGTCATGGTGGCGGCGTAGTTGTTCAGATCGAGAAGGTCGGGATCATCTGGCCCGATTGCATAAAGTCGCGCTTAGCCCGTACAAGAGTGGAAGATAAATGATGGAGGCCGTAAGCAACCGCCGCGCAGCGATTCTCGAACGCTCGGACACGAATTTCCATCCGAAATACGTGAAGCCTGTTCCCAGAAGAACTACTCCAACATGAAACATCGCCGCGTGCCGTGTCGGGGATTGCATGATGCTGATAGCCACGAGAACAAGGAGCGGCAATAGTGTTTCAAGAATCACGAAAGGGACTCTCATTTCGCCCTTGGGCAGAACCAAATAGCCTGCGCGGTCGTAGTCTTCGCGGTACATCCATGCGATTGCCATGAAGTGGGGAAACTGCCACAGAAAGAGCATGGCGTACAACATCCCTGCATCGATATTCAATCGCCCGGAGGCAGCGGCCCAGCCAATGAGCGGCGGCATGGCACCTGGAAAAGCTCCGACCAGCGTGCACATTGGTGTTTTTCGCTTCAGCGGCGTGTATAGGAACAGATAGGTCAGCAACGTTACACTAGCGAGCCCGCTCGCAAGCAGATTGACCGCTATCGCAAGATAGATGCTGCCAGTCACGGCCAATGCCGTTCCGAAGGCCAGCACCTCCGAAGGTGCGAGACGGCCGGCAGCGGCAGGGCGCCGGGAGGTTCGACGCATTTGCGCGTCGAACTCTCGTTCCAGATATTGGTTTAGCGCCCCGGTGCCGCTTGCTACTAACAAGGTTCCGAGCAGAGTGTTGAAAGGTCTGCGCCTTGTGCGATCAGCTCTGGCAGAGTGCCTGGAAATCCACGGTCTGGCCGCGTGAGGCCATGCCAGCCCGAGCCTTCGTCCGCGGCAATTCCGGGGACTCCACGTGTCTCAAAATTGACGATGCGCATAGGGGTGATCCGTTAGGTTGCCTCCGGACGACTCAGTTCCTCGAGCACATAAATGAAGGATTCATACACTCTGCCGGTAGTTTGGCGCATACCCAACTCGCACGTCCGATTTGCAGAAACGAAACACATGTCGTCCCCGGAGCTCTGGATTTGTACGAGTGTGTCGCGTGTGGCGGAGTGAACCAGTTCCGGGTGCAACAGGCCGCGGTCGCCAGCCGTTCCGCAACAAGTCGTCCCCAACGGAATCTCGGCTCTTTCAGCCAGGGTACTGGCGATTTCGAGGAGCGTCTCGCTGAGGCCAAGGTGATTCGTGGAACAGGTGGGATGGACCATGATTTTGGAAATTCTTTTGCGAATTTGCAGTGAAGGCAGAAGCTCTTTACACCAAGCGATTGAATCAACGATGGTGACCAGTTTCAGCCGATCCTTACGTTCATCGTCGAGATGCTCCAATACGTCATCTTCGAGACCGAGCGTGCAGGAAGCCGCGTCGACTACTACCGGCACTCTTCCTCCATAACTCCAGCGCCACAACGCATCGCTCATCTGTTCGGACATCCACGTCTGCCCGCGCTTATAGCCCTTTGAGCTCCACGGAGTCGAGCAACAAAGACCTCTCACGTCATCGGGAATCCAGAGAGGCTTGCCTGCACGCTTTGACAGAGTCACGAACACCTCAGGAAGCGCCGGGGACACGGGCTTGGTGTTGTCCCTGCCAAAGATGCGATTGACGCACGCTGGAAAATACACAGCTGCTGCGCCCTCACGTTCCGTCTTGGGAAGCTCGGCAGGAGCGGCGTGTGGCATGGGGCCAGCTACTCCTGGAACCAGATCCTTGCTGACGATGCCGCGAGCCGCGTCGGTCAGAGCTTCAAGCAGATGTGGGCTGGTAAGGCTTTGCACGATATCGGCCGCCTTAACACCAAGACGAGCCATTTGTTCTACCTCAGCCCACTTCCTGGCCACGTCGAGGGCAACCTCTTCGGCGCCCGCGGAGTGTTGCATCTTTCGGAAGTGTTTGATCAGTGCGCCGGTATTGATGCCGATGGGACAGACATCAGCGCAGGTGCCATCGACAGCGCAGGTCTCGATGCCGTCGTACTCGTACTCCTGCTGCAATTGGGTCAGCAGCTTCGACCACTCTGGCTGCCGTGACATTTCGCGCCGAAGGACGATGCGCTGTCTGGGTGTGAGTGTCACGTTGCGACTTGGGCACACAGGTTCGCAGAAACCGCACTCAATGCAATGAGATGCGGAATGAACGTCTTCGATTGCAGGAGTGGTTTTGAGGTTCTTAAGGTGGACTAGTGGGTCGTGGCTCAGCAAGACATTTGGAGCCAGGATCCCATGCGGATCAAGAAGATGTTTTACCCGCCACATCATGTCGGTGAGCTTGTCGCCCCATTCGCGCCGGACGAAGGGAGCCATGTTGATTCCTGTTCCATGCTCCGCCTTCAAGGAACCGTCATACTTACCCACTACCAACTCAACAAGGTCGCGCATGAAAGCATCGTATTGCTGACGGCTTGCGTCTTCGCTCAGTCGCGCGATCATCACGAAATGCAGGTTCCCATACGCAGCATGCCCCGCAGCCGAAGGTTCATATCCGTGTTTGGCAAGAAGAGCGAGCAAGTCACGAGTCGCATTCGCAAGTTGTGCAGGTGGAAAACAAACGTCTTCGATGATGAGGTTTGTGCCTTGCGGACGCATCTCACCGACGATGCCAAGTAGACCATCACGAATGTGCCACGCCAGCTCAATGGCTTCGGCTTCGCGAATGGCTTCCAAGGGCTGCAGCATTTTCACGTCACGCAGAGCGGCCCCGACTCTCTTCTTGATCGCGTCAAATTCCTCCTCGGTATCGAAGCCAAATTCCACCAGCAACGCCGCGTTCTTCGGATCGAGATCTTTCCAATACTTTGGCGTGCCTTTCATCAGCTTGGCGGATGCGATCAGCGCCGAGGCGATCATCAGTTCGACTGCCTGCGCTCCGAGATCGACCAGCTTTTCGACTTGCGCGACCGCCGCGTCGATCGTCTCGAATGGCATCCACGCCACCGCCGTTCTTGCGGGCAGGTGATAGGTCTTGTAAACGGCCTCGGCTACAAAGCCGAGCGTGCCTTCTGACCCAACCATCAAGCGCCGCAGGATCTCCAGCGGCGTTTCACCGTCAAGAAATGCATGCATGGCATATCCAGTGGTGTTGCGCATCTGATACTTCCGACGAATCCGATCGCATAACTCCTTATCCACGAGTAGCTCCTCGCGGATCTTCATCAGGCCTGCCGCTATTTCTGGCTCGGAGGCGGCAAAGTCTTCCTCAGCGTTCGGGTCCTCGGTATCAACAATCGTGCCGGTCGTAAGAACGATTTTCATTCCGACGATCGAGTGGTAGGAATCGATCGCAGGCCGGCAACGCATCCCACCGGCGTTATTGGCCAGGACGCCGCCGATGGTTGCGGCGTTAATGCTTGCAGGGTCCGGTCCCATGCGGCGAGCGTAAGGTTTCAACACTTCGTTGATGCGTCCAAGCGTAGTGCCAACGTTGCAACGAATCCGCGCCCCGTTGTCCTCGACTTTCCAGCCACTCCAGTGCTGTCTGACATCGATCAGGATGTCGTCGCTTTGCGATTGGCCATTCAAGCTGGTTCCGCCGGCCCGGAAGGTTGCGCGGCGGCCTTTGCGAATGCAGTATCGAAAAATGCTCGTTACGTCATCGATGTTCCTAGGTTGTACGATCACCTTGGGGATATAACGGTAGGGGCTGGCGTCCGATGCATAGCGCACCAAGTCGCTGATGCGATGCCGCACAATGTCCTCGCCAAGTATCTCGATCAGATCAGCCTTAAGTTCTTCCGGAGTTCCCCCAACAAGCCCTTCGTCTACAGCATCCGAACAGGGGGGAACATCAGGGCGGCCGAGAAGTGTGGGGTCTGCTGATAGTAGTTTATGCATTTTCTACTCCGGTTCGTGATGCGGTATAACACCGTTGCAATTGGACAGGCGGCGGTTATCGGCTCATACCACTGATTGTGGTTAGATCAGATTCACCTTCAGTGATGGCGACATACAACGGCATTCGCTTTACGCCAAACGCAGTTGCCGGGTAGACGTTGCGGTACGGCACACTTGGCTCCTTCTTGTTTCGAACTCACACCTGCTAGCTCGAATATGCAAGAACCGTGCCAAGTCAGTGATCCGCCGGACCAATTCGTAAGTGATTGAGATTGAGACAACAGGAATACCAAACCGGCCAAAAGCGCTATCCCCCAGCAATGAAAGTCCGATCAGTGTCAATGACGCGTCAGTTTTATTGGCGCAGGATTCTGAACTACAAGGCCCAATTTTCGCCAGGGCCGAAAGGCGCCTTCAGAATGGAAGACCCGGTTCGGTGCGCGTTGATGCGCGCCGCGCGCAGCAATCCGATTCGTAGCAGGCAATTTGGCCTTCTTGCACATCGAGACAGTGCCAAAAACGCTGTCCCGTTGGAGGAGACCCGGCACTTGAGAAAGACGAAGTCAAACAAGGATTCTACGAGCATGAGGATTCTCACTTACAGCGACCTGCATCGAATTTGGCTCGGATTGGACATTGCCGGGAGATGCTAGCGGAAATCTTATGGCTCTGGCGGGCGACGTCATTTATGCTCAGGGATTACGACCCGCTAGATCAGCTTCTACAAGAATGGAAGAAACCTGTTCTGTGTACGACAGGAAACGACGAGTATTACACGCAGAGGCCGATGAATGAGGAGGACGAGAGTTCAGAGCGTGGCTCAAAGCCAAACATCCCCATGTGAAACTGCTACTTGATGAAGAGGTCAGCATCGGGAGTGTCCATTTCTTCGGTGGCAGGATGTGGACGGATTTCAATGGCGGGGACGTGCTCGCCATGGAAACCGCCCGGGATCAAATGAATGACTTCAGGCTGATTTCGCAATCCAGACCAAACACGCTTCAGTCCAGCCCACGCAGTTGCCCTACATACGAACTTCGCGTCGAAATTGCTGAACTGGTTTGGCAAGAATCTAAACGGTCCGCGCGTGGTGATCAGCCATCATGCAGCGGAAGTTTCCATCCACGGTCAACCGATCGTGCTTTGTCACTACGCCCTGCGTGTCTGGAACCGTTCTAACCACGGATCATGGCACCTGTATGGACATTCTCATGGGCGCCTGCTGGAAACTCCCAACTCACTCTCCATGGATGTGGGAGTCGACACGCACGATTTCCGCCCATGGCACTATGACGAAATCGCCGACATCATGAGGAAGAAAACAGAAAACAGAGGTTCCGGCGGCGGCCTCAGATCACTAGCAATCCCGGCACATGCGTCCAGTCAAAGGCAAGAATCTTGGATCGCTATGCTATTACTTCTGAGAGCTGGGAGTTTCCGCCGCCGCTAAGAGGCGAAGTCGTCCCTTGATTCCCGCCGAGATAGATGAGGCAATCTGATCGGGAAAGTCCTTTGGCAGCTTTGACACAACAGAGTCAACTGCGGCGGTTCCTCCGTCTAGCAGTTCGTGGACAACGGATTCAACCGCCTCTCGCCCCACCCCAGCTTGATCTGCCGTCTGAAAAAAGTGACGTGGCGCAATCTGCCTGATCTGATAGTGCGGTTTTGTACCGAATGCCATAGCCAGCCGAAACTGTTTCCACAAGATCTGCTTTGAATCGACGCTAGGCTGAGCTGAGATGACATCGTAGAGTGGTGTCATGCGAAAACGTCCACCTGGAGAGAGGAAGATGCTGAAGTTTTTCGCATGTCCGTCGGTAGCTCCCATGAGCCAGAAGGCGATGTTCGCTTTCAGAAATGAGCGCTGATCCGAGAGTGGTTCATCACTGCCCCGCAGCATCTTGAGGATGTCGGTTATGCCTGGACCGCCATCGCTCTGGTATTTCAGGGTCGGCGGCACCGAGAGTGCTTGGCAGGAATCCTCTTGCGGTAAACGCAACAGTCTTTGATCGCCAGTCCACAGTCGGTCGAAACGCTCAACAATCAGGACACGCCTCTCTCCGAAGGTTTCGATTTCCGCATTTGCAGCCGGTAGACCCAAAGCATTGAGGATCTTGAGGCAGAGATATTCGTTCTCAACACTTGAGGTGAGGTCCACTCCGTTGGGGAGCTTCCCGATCGTAGGCTTGAAGATGTGCGTCGTCGCAGTTGTGCCGCGGGGTTTGCACCATCTGCCGTTCCGACGCAGAAGAGCGGTCTTCTCTTGAGCGCCGGCGATCGATATTCGGAAGCTCTCATCTTCCGTAATTCCAAGGGGTGCGGTTGCTAGATTGCGAAGAATGGCAGCGATTTCGCGTTCACTGACGGGTACGGCATCGATCACGCCTGCAGGAGTGGGTTCGGAATCCTCAGGAAGGAACTGTAGCGCACCCACACAGTCATGACCAATCGCCCTCAACAGGCTATAAGCGTCGGTTCCTTCGGCGTGCGCGCGCGCCGCGATCTGACGCCGCAGAGCATCGTTGTCCGGCAATAAATTCTCGAAAACGGCCAGCACGGGGGCGCCCAGGTATGCCTGTTCGCGTAGAGGCAAGGAGAGTGATGCGGGCAGGGCCGACTCCCACTCCAGCCATGACCGGTCGTATTGAAAAGATATTGCCCCCGAAGTCTCGCGTCGAAGTAGACCGACAAGACGACTGTTGAGAAAGACTCTTAGACGGTCGTGCGAGGTTCGCCGGGGCATTAGAAGAGTCTCTCAATGTCTTGGGATGAGCCCTTGGTGCGCGGACGGATCACTAATTCCAGGTCGAGCGCGGCAAGGGTGCGCAACACGGTATCGAATCGAGCCGCGGCAGAAGTCTCAATGTCGGAAACCGTCCGTTGGCGCACCCCGACTGTGGCGGCCAGCTTCTCCTGAGTTAAGCCGAGTTCGCGTCGCCGCTGTCGAATGTAATTCCCAAGTTGAAGGGGAGTTCGGGCAATGGTCTCCATGTTTTGAGCTCTCTCTTGTCGTCTAGGCGCTTTTCCGCCTACATGCATTCTAGGCGCTTTTCCGCCTATTATCAAGTTAGGCGGTTTTTCGCCTAGACTACGCCGGCTACAAGCATCCGCGAACTGAACGCTGGCTGCGAACACGCCGCCCCTGTCGCATCGAACACGAGCGAGTTTGATACAAACGTGATCGACTCTTGCGAATAATCCTGGAAGGCCTCGGAGACCCCGTGCTTCTAGCTCGCGCGGCACGGGTGGCTGAGGGGGTCCCGGGGCCTTTCTGCATTGGTCACAGCCATGATCAAACTTGAGCAACTTCAACCAGGCAAGGTCTACCGTTTACAGTCGCGCAACCTAGAATGTGGCGTTTGGAATGGCAAGGATGGCTTCGTTGGTATCCGTACCACGTTTGGCAGGCGATTTCTTGACATGGAAATTCACTGGGACTTGAGCGAGACATTCGGCACGGCTCAGGCCTTGGAACCACTGGGCGCTATTCCCGAATCAATCTCTCTGGACATAAGTCTTGGTACCGAATGCGGGAAATGCCACAAACCGGTGAACTACGTCAAGCGTCCCGCGGAACAAGAAGGAGCAAGCGGCGAATGGCTCCATGATGATGATGGTAGCCCGAATTGCAGTGTGCCTGTCCAGGGGCGGGTGGCCCAGCCTTTGACCTCGCCGACACCACCAACAACCCTGGGTGCCCCGTTCTTCGCGCTCTTTGCGAAGGGCGGGCACGGTGCCGATGGTAGCAAGAGATTTTCACTTCTGGAATGAGAATCAAAAGATTGGTCGGGGAGAGAGGATTTGAACCTCCGACCCCCTGGTCCCGAACCAGGTGCTCTACCAGGCTGAGCCACTCCCCGACACTGCGTGGGCGTTGAGGAAACGCCTGAGACTGCTGCGGAAACGGCAGACTCGCAGGAAAATTATAGCATCCTGCATCGCGGTGGCGGCGCTGGACTTGAGCTGGGTCCGAACAGTTCGGGTACCGCCGATTCGTTGGTAGCTCATTTCAAGATCAGGTTACCCATCTCCGAGCAGGCAACGAAGCGCGGCGCGACAGCCGCGGAAGGGGCGCTACGAAACAAATGGCTGTTTGTGTGAAACATTCGCCTGCGGCTACGATATTCTTTCTTCGGATGAACTCATGAAGACCGCATTCACCGCGCAACGGTTATTCACTCCAACGGAAGAAATTCTTCATCCTATTCTGCTCGTGGAAGACGGGCGGATCACGCAGCTTTCTTCCCGCCAGGAAATCGCAATCTCGCCCACGATGCAAGTCGTGGATTTCGGCGAGGCGACGATTGCGCCGGGATATTTCGACATTCATATTCACGGCGGAGCCGGGGTGGATTTGATGCGGGCGGGAGGCTCCGATATCTCGCGCTTTGGCCGATTTTTGACGAGCCACGGCGTGACCGGATACTTTCCGACGACGGTCGCCGCCCCAATCGATGCCACCTGCGCTGCGCTGGACCGGCTGGCGAACGCGATCGAGGCCACGCAATCCGGGGGCGACCCGAAAGAAGCGCGGCCGCTCGGAATCCATCTCGAGGGGCCGTTCCTCAGCCATAAAAGACGCGGAGTGCATCCCCCGGCGTACCTGCTTGCGCCGACCGTCGAAATTTTTGACCGGCTGTGGCAGGCCGCGCGCGGGCACGTGAAGGTGCTGACCATTGCGCCGGAAATTCCCGGAGCGATGGAAGTGATTCCGGAAGCGGCGCGCCGCGGAGTATGCGTGAGCCTCGGCCACTCTGACGCCGAGATGCCGGTTGCGCGGAATGCCGTCGCTGCCGGTGCGCGGCACGCGACCCACACTTTCAACGCGATGCGGCCACTGGACCATCGCGATCCGGGAATCATCGCCGAAGTACTCTCCGACGATCGGATTACGGCCGACATGATCGTCGACGGAATTCATGTTGACCCCGCGGTGGTAAAAATCTTCCTGCAATCGAAAGGCTACGAACGCGCCGTGTTGATCACTGACGCCATGTCCGCTACCGGCATGCCGGAAGGGCGCTATCAACTTGGGCCGATCGAAGTGGAAGTGAAAGATGGCAAGGCCACAGCCAACGGCAGCCTCGCCGGAAGCGTGCTGACGATGGATCGAGCGGTCCGCAATGTGACGCAGTTTTCGGATTGGACGCTGCGGGATGCGGTGCGGGCGGCGACGTTGAATGCCACCAAGGCTGTAGGGATGTCGGGTGAATTTGGAATTTTGCAGCCCGGGGCGTGGGCCGACTTTACTGTCTTGAGTTCATCCGGCGAAGTACTGAAGACGGCTGTGGGTGGCCTTGTCGTCGAGATATAACGAAATTAGATCTTTATGAGGATTAGTTCGGCTTGCGGCGCTTGGCTTCGGCCAGATGATGCAGCAGCATGAGTTCATCGGCGCGGGAAAGCTTATCGAGAAACGCGCTCTCGGTCTTTGCTGTTTCGGCTACCGGTTGGGCCGCCCTGGCCTGCCGCAGCTTGTCGCCGAATTCCGGCTCGCTCATCACCTGCGAGTAGAACCAGAGGAAATGACGCATCTGGTCGAGGGCCACACGCAGGGTTTCGATCGGCTCCATCTCAGAAAGAGAGTTGAGCGCTTCCATCAGTTCCGGATCGCTCGGAGCCTGCATGGCAGCGCAGTTAAGCTCCTGCTGGATCGTGCGCAAGTCATCAGTGACGCGCGCGATGCGGAGATGAAGATCGTCCTGGTCGTCGAAAGACATTCTCTTAGCCATCCAACCATCTCATCGGCAATGACGAGCGAACAGATGTCCCACGGGCATAGGCTTTGGTAATTCTGCGATTACTTAAGGTCGCGCAAAGGTCACCATCGCGCGGAAACGCTTGCTGGGCGCGGCTTATGGGCGTGCAGCGTGGATGTCGGGCACGCTCAGGATCCGCTTTCCGGAAGCGGGGTTTTCCACAGCGAAAACCAGCGCGTGGATCCTCTGCTCCAAGGTAACCGGGCCCAACCGTTTGGACGCGGGCCCGCGTCGAAGGTAACCATGCAGCGACTTTGTACAGCGAGATGACCCGACGGGGCCAGCGATAGCCGAATTTGAACCGCCGCTCAATCAGGATTTCGCGGCATTCTTGCGGCTCGGTCTCACTCCGGCCAGCGCGGTCGCGATTTGTGATACAAACGCGCGGTGATGGCCGCACAAAACTCGAAAGGATTGGTACGTGCGATTGGGCGCTGGAGCATGGCCGCGCTCATCGTCAATTGCATCATCGGCAGCGGGGTTTTCGGGCTGCCCTCGGTACTTGCGGGCCTGCTTGGAAGGGCGAGCATTGTAGCTGTATTGCTCGGGGCTGCCGCCATGGCGATCATTGTCGCCTGTTTTGCCGAGGTTTCGTCTCGCTTTGAAGGCACCGGCGGACCTTATCTCTACGCACAAGAGGCCTTTGGACGATTCATGGGAATTCAGGTGGCGTGGCTGGTCTGGTTCGTACGCCTGGCGTCGTGCGCTGCCAATGCGAACTTGTTCGTCACTTACATCGGAGAATTCTGGCCGCAGGCAGTTCTTCCTGCGATGAAGCTCGCAATTCTGACCGTTCTGATCGGTGTTCTGGCGGCGATCAATCTGGCCGGAGTGCGTGCCGGGGCCCGGATCAGTACTTCATTTACGATCGCGAAATTGTCTTCACTTGCAATCGTGGCAATCGCGGGAACCATCTTTCTGGCGGCAACCCATCATCTCGTGCCGGCGCCGAGCGCGGCTCCCGATCCGCGGAATTGGGGCAAGGCGATCGTGCTGCTGATCTTCGCTTATGGCGGATTCGAGGCTGCGCTGATATCAGGCGGCGAGGCGAAAGATCCGCGCCGCGACATGCCGTTTGGATTGGCCGTCGCGCTGGTGACCTGCGCGGTCAGCTATTCGCTGATTCAATGGGTGGTTGTCGGCATCCTGCCCGATCCAGGACATAGTATTCGCCCATTGGCAGACGTGGCCCGGATTGTAATGGGCCCCGTGGGCGCAGCATTGATTTCCCTTGGCGCACTCTTCTCGATCTATGGCTACTTGAGCGGCAATATGTTGGCGACGCCGCGGATTACGTTTGCCCTGGCCGAGCGCGGAGACTTCCCTGCCTTCTTCGGACTCGTTCATTCGCGCTTTCGCACGCCCTATGTGTCGATCGTTGTTTTCGCCGTGCTGGTTTGGATGCTGGCCCTTTTCGGCAGCTTCGCCGGAAACGCGACGCTCTCCGCCGGATCCCGGCTGTTCTACTACGGCGTGATTTGCATCGCATTGCCGGTGCTGCGGAAAAAACAAAAGAATGACGCGCAAGTACAGGTGCCGGGTGGAACATTTATCGCCGTATTGGGAGCTCTATTGTGCGCCGGCCTGCTCACCCAAATCGAATACAACAAATCGATCGTTCTGCTCGCTGCGATCGGGGTTGCATTTCTGAACTGGCTGCTGGTGAGGAGCCGCTCCATTCGCGAGTCGTAATGCGCCTCTACGAAGACTGTTCCATCTTGAGCAGCGCCTTCTTGCGCTCGATGCCCCAGCGGTATCCGCCCATACTGCCGTCTTCTCGGACAACGCGGTGACACGGAATCGCGACCGCGAGCGGATTCGTCGCGCAGGCGCGGGCCACTGCGCGCTGGGCAGTTGGCTGCCCAATGGCCTTCGCGACCTGGCTATAGGACTTCGTCTCCCCGAACGGAATCGTTTGCAGATAGGTCCACACCCGCCGTTGAAACGCGGTCGCGCGGATATCGAGCGGCAAAGAGGAGTCGCGGTCTCCGCCGCGCATGTGATGGATCAGCGAGGCTGCCCAGGCTCTTAGCCCACCATCGTCTGACTTGCGGGTAGCGAATGGAAACTCCCGCTTCAGGCCTTCGATCAATTCACTATCGGTGCGGGCGAATTGGATGGCGCAGATGCCTCGGTCCGTTGCCGCGATCAACATGCGGCCCAATGGGGACTCTGCGAGCGTGTAGCGGATGGTCGCTGCGATGGCTCCGCGACGATATTTGTCGGGCGTCATGCCGAGTTGAGAGGCCGTGCGTTCGTACAAGCGGCTGCTGGAGCCGTATCCAGCGTCATACATGGCGCGAGTGACCGAATCGCCTGCCTGAAGATTGCGCTTGAGCAGTTTCAAGCGGCAAGAGTCAGCGTACTCGCGCGGCGTAATACCGACCACGGCCTTAAATCTGCGCTGCAAGTGGAACGGACTTTGGTGGAACTCTTTGCCAAGGCGCGCCAGGGTCAAAGGCTCGTCGAGGTGTTGCTCGATGAATCGGCAGATGGCTTTCATGTCGTCTGACTCAGCGTTTCCGCTCCGCGCTTTGGGGCGGCAACGCAGACACGCGCGGTATCCAGCCTGCTCGGCGGCATCGGGTCTGGAGAAAAATTGAACGTTCTCGCGACGAGGCCGGCGCGCCGCGCATGAAGGCCGGCAGTAGACTCCGGTTGACGACACGGCAAAGACGAATTCTCCATCCAATCTGGCGTCGCGGGCGACCACCGCATTCCATCGTGAATCGTCCGATGGTTGAAGCGTCTGCGCCTTTGGTTTCGACGGCATGTCTTCCAGGCTTCCTGCTGCGAGTATGGCATTGGTTGTCATGGTGAGAAAAGCCTAAGCCGTACCTTGGAAGCGGACTATCCGGATCTTGCGTTCAAACCAAATTCGTTCGGTGGGGTTCTTCCCGGGCCAAAACATCAATTTGCACCCCGGAAACGAAACAATTAGAGTTCACACAGCATTTTTTCAAGCGAAAACCTGAGGACCGAAACACCATGATGAAGCTTCGTTGCACGCTTCTGGGATCACTCATTTTGATGCTGCTGGCGACCGCTGTGTCCCAGCAGGCGTCGAAACATGTGCTCACGAGCGAGGAATTGAAGAAGGCCGTCCCGAGCGACTTTTTTTACCGCGGCCAAAAGGCGCCGGTACAACTCCGCAATGCCGTGGGATTCCAGTTGGCCGACGGCAAGATGATGCTGGCGGCCCTGGTGGATGCGTCGGGATATTCGACCGCCATCCAGCAAAAGTATCAGGGACTTCTCATCACCGAGACCAAGCTCAATATCGGCGGGTCCACGTTGGCTCCCGGCGAATACGGCTTCGGCTTCGCCGCGGACGACAAGTTCATAGTGATGGACGTCTCCAACAGCGACGTGCTTTCCGCCCGCTATCAGACTGACAAGGCCATGCAACGCGCGGTTCCGCTCAAACTGATGGAAGACGGAGACGGCTACAAGCTGTATGCGGGTAAGAAATGGATTGGGATCAAGGTGGAGTAGGAGCGGCCCTAGATTTCAGGGCTCCGGTTGAAACTACCGGCAAGATTCCTGAAACCCGGGGCGGCCTAGTGGGTGAGCGGTTGGAAGGGGCCCAGAACTGTTGTGATCCCCGCCCGTTTGCGTAATTCGGTCAGCAATGAGCTGGCGGCGTTCTGATAAGTCTTGCTCGGGTCCGATGGATCTGCCCAGACCGCGTCGTAGATGATCTGCGCGGCTTCTTTCAATTCCATGTGAAGGGCGGCTTCGCAAACGTCGGCTCGCTCCTGAATGCGCTCATAGCAGCCCTGGCAGATTTCCGCATTTGCGGAATCTCCCGGGTGGTTCTCCCCAAATTTGCACACCGCCTCGGGGCCGGTTCCGGCCTCCAAGTGCGCTTCGAGCAACTGCGCTTTGAACTGACGAAGAAACTCCTCGCGCTCCTGCTCAATCACAGCGCCGTCTGGAATGGGCTCGGCGGCAGCTTGGGCTGGCCGTGGAGGTATTTTCGGAGCAATGGGCGAAACCCGATCGCTGTGCTTGCAGGTTGGGCAGGTGTCAAGATCGGCTGGATAGTACAGATGGCATTTGGCGCATGGTAATCCGTAGCCCGAGGACCTGCGTGGCGCTTCAGTCGGAGCCTTGGACGCGGCCGAATAATCCGTGCCGCGGACACCGGCTTCCATCGCTGCCTTGGCGGCTGCTCCCGCGTTCTGGTTGTTCCCTGTCAGATTCGTTGCCATCGCGCACTCCCCGACTCTGTCTGCCCGATCACGATGCCTGGGGTATCTCTCTTCAATGTTAAGCAGCGCCCTTCGGTTCCCGCATGCACCAGAGGTACTAAGCTTCTGTTGACCTAATGCGCGGAGCCATTCCGGTCACCGGGAACTGGTATCTTTCATCAACTTCAACAGCTCTTCGCGGCGAGCACGATAGAGCGACTTTTCCGGATCGAGCCGGGACGCCACTTCAAGTTCCGATAAGGCCTCCTGGTAGCGGTCCTCCGTCATCAGGCAGGCGGCCAGCGAATAGTGATTGTCGGCGCTTGCCCTGACCCGAATGGCTTCCCGAAATTCGCGCTCGGCGGCGTGCAAGTCCTGCTGCTGGAAGAACGCCGTGCCGAGCAGATGATGGGCCACATCCGACTCTGGATTGAGCTGCACCGCGATGCGCAGTTCCCGGATCGCGTCCTCCATCCTGTTGTCGAGCATCAAGGCCTGGCCGAGCACAGTGTGCTCTTTGGCTCCGACGGGGTTCTGCTCTACGGCAAGCTTCAGCTCGGCGACCGCCCCGTTGTAGTTGTTCTTCGCCATGTAAGCGGCGGCGAGGCAAGAATGCCCCTGCTGCCACTCAGGATGCTGGCGGTAGAGTTCCTGCATTTCTTCGATCGCCGCATCGAACTTGCCCTGGTCGCAGTAGGTGTTCCCTAAGTTGTTGCGGACGGATGCTTCTTCGGGCGCAATCTTTTTCGCTTCGCGGTATTCCCTCTCGGCCGCAGCCAGATTTCCTTCTTCGTGCCGGATGAGACCCAGGTTCGAGTGTGCTTCCCAAAACGATGGCCGGAGGCGGAGGGCGCGTTCATACGCGGCGATGGCGCCGGGAAGGTTCCCAGAAGCGTGCAGGGCAATGCCCATGTCATAGAGTGTGTCGGGATTGTCATGATCGCGCGAAAGCGACTCGGCGTAGGCATGGATCGCGGCCTGATACTGTCCCAGCGAATAATGGCCGAGGCCCAGGTACTGGTAGGCTTCGGCATTCTGCGGATCGATGCTGAGGGCGGTGCGTGCTTCGGCGATGGCATTCGGACCATCGTCGAGGCGATAGAAAAGATAGGCCAGCGCGCTATGGTTTTCGGCTAGATCCGGCATCAGCTTGACGGCGAGTTCAAGTTCGTCATCGGCGTCGTCGAACTGGTCCTGCTGGCGGAGCATCACGCCAAGCGCGAAGTGCAGCGCTGAATTCTGGCTGTCGGCGGTCGCAAGGTTGCGGAGCGCGAGCTCGGCCTGGTGCAATTGTTGCCGTCGCGCCTCAGATGCGGCTTTCAGCAACGCTTCAGGTATTGCGGGCCCGATCTGGGCAGATTGTGCGTTTCCAGAGTTCAAGACTTTGAGCAGCTCTTTTCCGGCTCCGCATGCCTCCAGATCTTGAATTTCACGATGCGTCGGAAGGTTTGCCAGTCCATGCTGGGCGGCCACACGCGCCAGCTGGGCGCTGGAGATTCCGCCCGCCAGCCACGCGGCCAGTTGTGTGGTATTGACCGGTTGCGTGTCGGGGCCTTGCGCAGACAGGGACAAAGATCCTGCGGCCAGCACTAAGAAGAAGACAATTAACGATTTGATCCTCACCGGACTCCCCGACGCATGAAATGGCTTGCGTGAAGCGGCTTTCCGGCAATCTCACGGCAACCGGAAGCCCTTCTGAACATAGTCCCTTGGCGATGCCGCAAGTAAGGTCACGGAGGTAACTGGAAGGCACCGGCGGGCGCCGCGAAGGAGTGGTGCGGTTTCAGAATAAATTGCCCCAACTGCTCCAACTCCGCGCGGGCTGTGGTTTGACTTCCCCCAATAGCTCCACTACCCTAGGAACTGGCAGCTTGGTCGTAAGGCTCCGTGGAGGTCCTTGTGGGAGAGTTCTCACCGTGGCATTGGTTACTGGTTGCGCTCATCGCTCTGCTATTGTTCGGTCCGAGGAAGTTGCCTGAGCTCGGCAAGAGCCTGGCGGAAGGCATTCGCGGATTTAAGGATGGACTGAAGGAGAATCCTCCTGCCCAGTCATCCAATGAGCAGAGCAAGAACACTGAAACCAAGAGCTAGAATCGACTCCTCGTCGAGCGGTAATGTCCGCCTCTTCGTCTCTGTATCCCTAGTTGCGTTCTGACGCTGTTCCGGGCTCTCAACTGTATTTCATTCAACAAACTCTGAAGCTGGAGGAAGGCCGTGTTGCGTAGATTTGAGGTCCTCATTTTTATTGGTCTGATTTCGGTCTCATCCGCGGGTTTCGCGGATCAGGTCACACTGAAAAATGGCGATCGCCTGACTGGAACCGTGGTGAAGTCGGATGGCAAGGAACTGGTCCTGCATACGGATGCCGCGGGGGATGTCACGGTCAAGATGGATGCGATACAGGAAATCAAGACGGACAAGGACCTGCACGTCACTCTCAAGGGCGGAAAGACGGCCGTTGGGCCTGTTACCACGGCCGACGGAAAGCTTGAGATCGCAACCAAGAGTTCTGGCACAGTGGAAGCGCCCACAGGAGACGTCACGCTGATCCGCAACGACGCCGAACAGGCCGCTTATGACAAGTCGCTGCATCCGGGACTGCTTCACGGATGGACTGGAGGCGCCAACGTCGGATTCTCGGTCGCCCGGGGGAATAGTGAAACCGAAAATCTGGCGCTCGCGTTCAATGCCGTTCATGCCTCTCTCAACGACAAGATCACGCTTTATGCGACCTCGATTGACACCACGAACAATCTTGCCACTCCCAGCACGGTCGCGAACCTGACGACCGGTGGATTGCGCTATGACCGCAATCTCAATCCCAAGATCTTCGCTTTCGGCGCGGGCGATTTCATGGCCAACGCTCTACAGTTTCTCGATCTGCGCCAGGTGTACACCGGCGGCTTCGGCTATCATGCCATTGCCAACGACCGCACGACACTCGACTTCCTGGGCGGCTTGAACTACACCCATGAAGCCTATTCCAACGGGGCCGAGATTCCTCCAACTCCTCCCTCGACGACTCCGACCGGAATCTTCGAGTCTTACGGCAAGACCAACCGCTTCGTCGCCTTGACCCTGGGTGAGGAACTCAACAAGAAGCTGGGTAAGAGTACTGTCCTCACCCATAACCTTGACTTCTATCCCAACCTTCAGGACACGGGCGAGTACCGCTTCGTCTTCAATCTTGGCACAGTCACAAAGCTGAACAAATGGTTCGGTTGGCAGAACCAGTTCGGCGACATCTATGTGTCGAACCCGCCGACCGGATCGAAGAAGAACGACGTGATATTCACGACCGGATTGAACATCGCCTTCACACATTAGCGTGTTGCTCTAAACAATAAAGAGACCGCCCCAAGAGGGCGGCCTTTAGTTTTGGCCTCAACTGAGAATAGGTTTCAATCTCGAGTGGCTAGTCGATACCGTGAATGCGCATGCTCACGAGCTGGTCGATGCTCAGGTCCTTAATACCGCGCGATCGCATGTCGGCTATGTATTCCGGGGTCACGTTGTGGATGCGCATGGCGATCAGCTCGTCGGGATCGGGATGGGAGTAACCAAGCGATTGAACCTTGTCGATGAACTCAGGCGAAACACTATGGATGCGGAACGCGATCATTTTTTCCAGATCGAGATGGTCATAGCCGCGCTGCTTGATCTGTGCTATCCATTCGGGAGTCGCCCCGTGGATGCGTAGCGCGATCAAGGTGTCTTCGTCAGGCGAATATCCTGCCTGGCGCAGGGTACGGGCCATTTGCGGGGTCACGCCGTGAATGCGAAATGCGACGAACTTGTCGCTGTCGGTGGTCTTCAGTCCTTCTGCGTGCATCGCCTCGATGAACGCAGAATCCACGCCGAAAATTCGGAAGGCGACCAGTTTGTCGGTATCGAGGTTGCTGAGGTGCTGGCCCTTCATCTCTTTGGCGAAATCGAGAGTCACGTCCTGGACCGCCATCGCAAACTGCTTTTCGTCATCCACCGGAAAGCCCAGCGATTCCATCTGCCGTGAATAGTTTGGGTCCGGCTGGAAGTGGAACAGGCCGGCGCCTTCTCCGTCTTTCAGGAATCCTTCGCAATCGATCTTGCCGGCGTCACGCGTAATGGTGAAGTTCACTTCCTGGCGCCCTGCCTTCGACAAATCGAGGCCTTGAAACACGCTCACAGGCCAGAGCGACTGGTGGTTCGACATGCCACCGTTGTGGTGCTCGATCAGCGAGAATTCAACTTTGCCGGAAAAATCAGACTTGCTGATTGTCCAGTCACCGCTACGCACTTCGGCGGCGCGATTCTTGACCGCAACTGCCAGCACGCAAATTCCGAACACGAAGAAAGCCAGGGTGCGACGCATTCTCATAGATCGTCTCCTCGAACTTGGTAAGCAAAAGATTCTCCCGTAGCGACGGTCGCCACTGCCGTCCGGCGAAGGCAAGCGTCCTCGGCAAATGAAAACTAGAGGTCTGCTTTGGAGTCCAGAATCCCGAGTTCCCGCAGCTGAATCAGCTTCTGCAAAGTCAGGTCCTTGAATCCATGCTGCTTGGCCTGCTCGATGAATTCCGGGGTTACATCCTGCACTTTGGCGCTGATGATGTCGTTGATGTTGACCTTGTACCCCGCCGATTGCAGGGCCTTGATGTATGCGGGCGTGACGTCCTGCACCCGCATTGCGATGAATTCATTGGTCGACGGTTTGAATCCCAGAGATTCTATGTCGCGCACGTATTCCGGAGTTACGTCCTGAACACGCATCGCAACCAGATCGTTGGCCGACGGTTGCAGGCCGAGTGCGCGCATTTCTTTCACATATGACGGCGTAACATCCTGCACCTTCATCGCGATGACCTGATCGGCATTCACTTCAAATCCGGCGGCACGCAGTTCCTTCACATACTCGGGAGTCACATCCTGCACTTTGAGAGCAATGAGCTTGTCTGCATCGGCGTCGATGCCCGCCGCCTTGAGGCCGCGATAGTACTCGGCGTCAGCGCCCTGCACCTTAAGGCCAATCAGCTGATTCTGATTGGGATTGAGGCCTGCCGAGCGCAGGTCGCGCACATACTCAGGGGTGACGTCCTGCTCGCGCATCGCGATCAGGCTGTTCACATCGGGCTTCATGCCAAGTTCCTGAAGTCCGCGAACGTAGTCCGGCGTCACGTCCTGGGTCTTCAGCGCGATCAATTCGTCCACACTCAGATCGCCGAGTCCGGCCGCTTTCATGGCATCGACGTAGGAACTCGCGGAAGGCGAAGGGGTGGAAGTCGCGCTCTGTGATGGCGCATGCCCGGCCGACGGCTTGGTCGTTGGATTGGGATTTGAACTTGCACTGGCGGATGCTTGCGGGCTCGCGCTCCCTGATGCGGTCCCGAAGATGCGGGCCATCGGTGCTGCCTGCGCGGTCTTCGGGCTTGCCATTCCGAGGAGTGTATTTCCAGCGATGAGCGCCGCCGTGAGGCATAGCAGACTGCCAGTCAGGCCGATGCTGCGCATTCCCGAACCCAGAGTCTTCAGTCCGAGCACCCGGATGATCCGGTCGGCGAGGGGGCCGCGGTTGGCGGCCATCGCCAGCGCCGGAGCGCTGCGCCATTCCTCCATCAAGGTCAGAGCCCGCGCATATTCGACGGCATTTCCGCAGAGCGCTACCGCCGTTTCGTCGCAGCAGTGCTCACGCTCCGCGCGGATCCGCTTGTTCAGCCACCACACTGCGGGATGATAGAAAAGGAGCGTCTCGACGGCGACTTGAAATACATTCACAAACGGATCGTAGCGGCGAATGTGCGCCAGTTCGTGGGCGATCACCGAGCGCAGCTGATCTTCGGACAAACCGGTCACAGCGCAGACCGGAAGGAAGACGATGGGCCGAAACCATCCGATCACTGCCGGCGCCTGCAACCATGCGCACTCGCAATACTGGATTGCCCTATCGATACCAATGCGGCCTTGCAGGCCGTAGCACATTTCAAGCACGCGGTCGCTGACGGCCGCCGAGCGGCGACGGCGCTCCCGCTCCAGCAGCAGGAATCCTCCGGCCGAGCGCAGGCTGAAGAATGCGACGCCCAGGAGCCAGGCTTCAACCAGCCACGGAAGCACAGGAATCGATTGTGAAATCGAAGAAGGATGAATCGTCACGGTCGCGACCGCCGTGCTCTTCACCGCATGCCCGGCCGCAGAGGTCATTGACGGTATCGCCGCGTCGCCCGGCTTCGCCTCTTGACGTCCGAAAAGCAGGAACGTCGCTGCCGGAGCTACGAGCATCATCACCAACATCACGATGCCGACGGCGTATCGCATCGTGGCTTTGCGACTAAGAGCCATCAGGCCCGCTGCGAGCGCAGCCAGGGCAGTTCCCTGCCATAGAAAATGCAGCAATGCCCACCCCAGGGACTGCATGACGCCTGGGGAAATCCAGTTTGTGAGGGTCGTCATCGGCGGTTCCTTTCGTACTCGTCCAGCAAGCGGCGCAATTCTTCGATCTCTTCCCGCGAGGACTTCCGCCCGGCGAGCGCGTGCATCATTAACTGACTGGCGGATCCTTCAAAGACCCGTTGCAGCATGTCCCCGGCGAGTTGGCGCTTGGTCTGCTCGGCGGGTATACCTGCCTCATAGACGTGCGCCCGTTGTGTTTCGTTTCGCCGTACCGTCCCTTTCGTAGTCATAATCTGCAAGAGTTTGAGGACGGTCGTGTATCCCAGGGACTTTTTCTCGCTTAACGCATCATGTACTTCGCGCACCGTGGAAGGCCCGCGCGCCCACAACACGCGAAGAATTTCCAGCTCGGAAGCGGTGGGTTTTTGCGGGGACGTTGTCATGTGAAACACGCTACTACGAAGGAATTCGTAGTGTCAACGAAAATCTTCGTAGATGGGGAAGCTGCTTTTCGTAAGACGCTTCGCAGAGATGCCCACCGCTCACCAGAACTTGGCAAAGCCGTCTACTACCGAGTACAGTTGGGGTCTCATTTCAACTCTCAAAGTCCCATCCAACAGGAGTCCGCACATGCGTCAGGCAGTGATTTTGCTGGCGGTTGCGTGCGCGAGTGTGTTCGCGCATGCTCAAACTGCCGACGAACTCGTCAACAAGAATATTCAGGCCAAGGGCGGAATCGACAAGATCAAAGCCATTAAGTCGGTGCGCATCGTTGGGAAACTGAACGGCGGGGGAGGATTCACGGCCGCCACCATCCAGGAGAATCAGCGCCCGAACCTGGTTCGCGAAACTTTCTCCTTACAGGGAATGACGGCGGTGAGTGCGTATGACGGGTCGATGGGGTGGCAGATCCAGCCCTTCGGCGGCCATAAAGACCCCGAATTCATGGGGGAAGATAACTTGCAGGACCTGATGCTCGACGCCGATTTCGACGGCCCTCTCCTGGACTACAAGGAAAAAGGCAACACTGTGGAATATATGGGTCACGACATCGTCGACGGAGATGACGCGCTGCGCCTGAAAGTCACGTTGAAAAACGGCGACATCATTTATTACTTCCTCGACCCGGATACATTTCTTGAAATCCGCAAGGAGATTCAGGAGTTCACGCGCGGCGCGGTACGCGAAAGCGCAGTCGAACTCGGATCTTACAAGCCCGTGAATGGCGTGATGTATCCCTTTTCGATTTCGCAGGGGACAAAGGAAGACGCCGCCCAGCAGACGACGACCGTCGAAAAGATCGAAGTCAATGTCCCAATCGACAATGCTGACTTTGCGGTTCCGGCCTCGCTGAAGTCTAAGGCCGCGGCTGAGAAGAAGTAGGTGCTGACCCTGGCATCACGAATTTCAGAAACATCCCAGAGGACTTCCATTCATGATTAAGAGCGACGCTCGCACATCGAAGCCGACCTACATGCTGATCGCAATGCTGGCCTGCGCCGTGGCGGTTCCAGCGCAAAACAGCGTCAAGTTCGACTCTGCGACTATTTCGGGGTTGCCCGCCCGCAACATCGGCTCTGCAACCATGAGCGGACGCATCGCGGCGGTCGACGCTATCGACCAGGATGGACGCATTACGGTATTCGTCGGTTCGGCGAGTGGCGGAGTGTGGAAATCGGTAAACGGCGGCACGACCTACAGGCCAGTCTTTGACCGGGAAACAGCACAGTCGATTGGCGCTGTGGCGATTGATCCGTCGAATCCGAAAATTGTTTGGGTTGGGACCGGCGAGGCTTGGGTGCGGAATAGCGTTTCAGTCGGCGATGGCATATACAAATCCACCGATGGCGGCGAGAACTGGACCAATGTCGGCTTAAAAGACAGCGAACGCATCGCGAAGATTTTGGTCGACCCCGCCAACGGAAATAATGTCCTCGTCTGCGCGATGGGGCATCTGTGGGACGACAGCGACGAGCGCGGTGTTTACAAGACGACCGACGGCGGCACGACGTGGAAAAAAGTGCTTACCGGCGCGAATGGGGCATCCGGCTGCGGGCTCATGACGATGAGCCGCCAGGAACCGAAAACAATTTATGCCTCCATGTGGGACTTCCGCAGACAGGGCTGGACATTCCGCTCCGGCGGCCCGGGCAGCGGCTTTTTCAAGTCCACCGATGGGGGCGATCACTGGACCGATATCAATGACAGCAACGCAAAAGGCTTGCCCCCGAAACCTTGGGGCCGACTTGCCATCGCCGTTGCACCGTCGAAGCCGCAAGTTGTCTACGCCAATATCGAGGCCGAAAAAGGGCGCGGCCTTTACCGTTCTGACGACGCGGGCGCAAGTTGGACGAAGCTCGACTCCAGCAACTTCATGGTCTGGCGTCCGTTTTACTTCGGAAATCTGGTCGTCGATCCGAAGGATGAGAACAAGATCTTCAAGCCGGATCTAATCTTGCTCTACAGCACCGATGGGGGAAAGACATTCAACGTCGTCTCCGGCGGAGCGCACGGAGATTTCCACGATGTCTGGATTGATCCGAAAAATCCCAGCATCGTGATCGCGGGGGATGACGGGGGGCTGTGGCGCAGCGAAGACGGTGGCAATCGCTGGAAGCATCAACTCAACCTTCCGGTCTCGCAGTTCTATCACGTCAGCACCGACAATTCCGATCCCTACCACGTGTACGGCGGATTGCAGGACAACAGCGCGTGGGTCGGAGACTCGTCGTATCCAGGCGGTATCTCGAATTCGCGCTGGGAAAACATGTACGGCGGCGATGGATTCTGGATGTTCGAAGACACCTCCGATCCCGATTACATTTACGCCGAAGCGCAAGGCGGCGAGATTGGCCGGGTGAACCGTTATACGCACGAGACCCGCAGCATCAAGCCTCTCCCGAACTACGGCGAGAAGAAGCTTCGATTCAACTGGAACACCCCGATTCACATGAGCCCGAATGAGAAGGGCACGATTTATATCGGGGCGCAGTTTCTGTTTCGTTCACGCGATCACGGCCAGTCCTGGGACCGCATCTCTCCCGATCTGACCACGAACGATCCGGAAAAGCAGAGGCAGGAAGAATCGGGCGGCGTGACGGTCGACAATTCGTCGGCGGAAATGCACACGACCATCTACTCGATTTCAGAGTCGCCTAAAAATGGGCAGGTTATCTGGGTTGGAACCGACGACGGCAATGTGCAGGTGACCCGCGATGGCGGCAAGAACTGGACCAATATGGTGGGCAACATAAGCGGCCTGGGGAAAAACTCGTGGGTCTCGACTGTCACCGCGAGCCGCTTTGACGAGGGTACGGCTTACGTCACCTTCGATCGCCACAACTTCGGCGATATGAAGCCGTACGCTTACAAGACGACTGACTTCGGGCAAACCTGGAGTGCCCTGCCCGTGCAGGAAAGCGGAGCACGCGGCTATGCGCACGTGATTGCCGAAGACTCGAAAAATCCGAACCTGCTTTTTCTCGGAACAGAATTTGGTCTCTGGATTTCCGTTGATGGCGGCGATAGGTGGGCGCAGTACAGGGGCAGCAACTTCCCGGCAGTCGCGGTGCGCGACATCGTGGTGCAAGCCCGCGAGAATGATCTTGTGCTGGCGACCCACGGACGGGGCATCTGGATCATCGACGACATCTCTCCACTGCGCGCATTGACGCCGGACCTAATGTCCAAAGAGGCGGTACTGCTTCCCGGCAAGGCGGTTCAATATTTCCAGGCCGGCGGCGGATGGGCCGAGGGAGACGAGAGCTTCAGCGGACGAAGCCGCCCTGAAGATGCCCAGATCACTTATTACCAGAAAAGCCGGCACATCTTCGGCGATTTGAAAATCGAGATCCTCGACCAAGACGGCAAGCTGGTGGACACGGTCGCCGGAAGCAAGCACCGCGGACTGAATCGTGCGAGTTGGTCGATGCACGTGAAGGCTCCCGCGGTTCCGCCCGCCGCTACCGCTTTGTTCGAAGCCGCCTCGGGACCGCGAGTGCTGCCCGGGACGTACACGGTCAAGCTGACTAAGGGCGACAACGTATACACAGAGCAACTGAACGTGACGCTCGATCCGCGGGCGAAATTCTCGCTGCAGGACCGCAAGGCCCAGTTTGATCTCGCCATGAAGGTCTATCGCACGATCGAGCACATGACCTTTGCAGTCGATGCCATCGAGGGTGTACGAAATGCCGCAAATGCGCGGGCAGCGAAACTGGCCGACAAGGATCCCCTGAAAAAGCGTCTTCTGGATCTGGCGGCGAAATGCGACGATCTGCGCTCGAAAATTGTGGCCACCAAAGAAGGCGGCATGATTACGGGAGAGGAGCGCATCCGCGAGCTTCTAGGCCAACTCTACGGCGAAGTGAACGGATACGAAGGTCGTCCTACCGACTACCAGGCAGCGCGCTCGGAGTCGCTTGCGCGCGACCTCGAAGACGTCATCGGAGACTTCCAGAAACTCACACAAATGGAATTGCCCGCGGTGAACGCAGCGCTGAAAAAGAAGAAGGCCGAAGCAATCACCGTGCTGACTGAATCCGACTGGCAGAAGAAACGTGAAGCCGAAGGAAGTTCGGGCGCAGCGGCAGGCATGAGATTCCTCGGTCAGGAACGAGACACGGACTAGCAGACCGGACCAGATTGGGCAGCAGGCCGGCTTGTTTTTTGGCCCTTGTGCGCGGAAGTTTGTTCTAGGCGCTGCTCCGTTTCCAATCCCTTCCTGGCGGCCGGGCGATTCCTCTCCATTGATTCCAAACGCGGGTGCGAGTAGATTGGTCTGTCCAATGGAACCGACCGTCCGCCTCTTAGGAGAATCCCAATGCTGAAACGTTTTACTGTATGTCTTTTTCTGTTCGCCGGACTCGTATCTGTTGCCTTCGCCGCTGACGAAAATGTCTGCAAGGGCGATTCCGATAAATGGCAACAATTGTTCAACGGCAAAGACCTGACGGGATGGAAGCATGTCGGTCCCGGTGGCGACACCGTAGAAGACGGATTGATTCGCACCCACGGCGGCATGGGCTTGCTCTATTGGACCGGCGGAAAGGTCGGCAACTGCGAGATTCACGTTGTCTATAAAATGCGCGACGAAAACGACAACTCTGGCGTCTTCGTCCGCATTCCGATCGAACCGCGCGAAGAATGGATGCCCGTCCATTACGGGTACGAGGTGCAGATTGACAATCATCCCGAGAAATCGAATGAGGATGAATATCACGAAACGGGTATGCTTTATTCGCTGACGAAGCCGCTGGTCAAGAATGCATGGAAGCCCGGCCCCGAGTGGAACACCATGGACATCACGCTCGACGGTACCCGCACGATCGTGAAAGTGAATGGACAGAAAGTCACGGATTTTAAAGAAGGCGATCCGGTGCCCGCAAAGAAGTTTGACTTCGAACCGCAGCGTGGCCCGCGGCCGATGTTCGGCTGGTTCGGCCTACAGAATCATAGCGACAACGACATCGTGTTCTTTAAAGAAGTAGCTATTAAACCGCTGAAAAAGTAACCGCCGTTAATGCAAGCCGAAGGGAACTCAAACTGGAGGGTTTCGTAATGAAACGTATTCTTTCACGACGCGCATTCTTGCAAGGCAGTGCAGCGGCCGCCGGCGGGTTGGCGGTTTCGAAAACAATCCTGCTTGAGGCCGCGCCGCTGATGCGCGCCGGGGCTCCAAGCGACCGCGTTCGTTTCGGAATGGTCGGCATAGGCATGCAGGGTTCCGGATTGCTGGGCGGCGCCATCACGATTCCGGGCGTCGAGTGCGTCGGCGCTGCCGACTTGTATGATGGCCGCCACACACTCGCCAGGGAAATCACCGGCAATGCAAGCCTCCCGACAACCCGGCACTACAAGGAACTGCTCGACCGGAAAGATATCGACTGCATCGTCGCCGCCGTGCCCGATCACTGGCACCGGCGCGTGGTCGTTGACGCCTGCAATGCGGGCAAAGACATTTACTGCGAAAAGCCGATGTCGCACAATGTCGCCGACGGCCTGGCGATGGTGGAGGCGGCGCAGAAGAACAACCGCATCGTGCAGATCGGCTCGCAGCGCGTGAGTTCCGTGCTGTGCGCCAAAGCCAACGAACTCTACAAGTCCGGCGCGATCGGTGATATTGAAATGGTCGAACTCACGCTGGGACGAAACGATCCCACCGGCGCATGGGAATATCCGCCACCGCCCGATCTCTCTCCCCAAACGCTCGACTGGGACACATGGCTGAACGACGCCCCCAAGGAGCCGTTCAACCCCCTCCACTTCGCGCGCTGGCGCTGCTGGCGTGCGTTTGGCACGGGGGTTGCCGGCGACCTCATGGTGCACTTGATCAGTGGCATGCTGAAGACCCTCGGCTGGAACGAAGTGCCCAGGTCAGCGACGGCGATGGGAGGAATTTTCCGCTTCAACGATGGCCGCGACATGCCGGACTTCCACACCGTGCTCTTCGATTACCACGGCATTCCAGTCTACGTTCGTCTCGACCTCGGTTGCGAAACACCGGAACTGGCGCGCTTCATGGGACCGAAGGGACTCCTCGAAGCCGGCGAATTCGAACTCCACCACTCTCCACAGGCCGGCGTGGACACGGACCCCAGCTACTACAGTTTCAGCTTCCCTGCCGCTCTTCGCGCACAATACGTCAAGGAATGGCATGCCGAGCACGATCCTCAATTGGGGAAAGAACCGGTGCACGAAGACACGATCTACAAGGGCCACGACTGGGACGATATGCGCCCGCACCTGAACGTGTTCTTCGAGTCGGTGAAGTCGCGCAAGCCGGTGACCGAAGACGCGGTATTCGGCAACCATGCCGCGATCGCGTGCCACATGGCCAATGAGTCCTACTTCCGGCAGAAGGCGGTTACATGGGACGCAGCTTCGAAGACCATTAAGTCCTAAAGAACGGGGAGAAAACATGGGCTCCACTTTTTCAGCCGGGCAGTGCCGGAAGTCAATTCCGGTACTGGTCGGCTTTTTCTTGCTGCAGATGGCGGCCTTCGCTCAGGAATTGCCCGCAGCGCAACCTGAGTCTGTTGGACTCTCTTCCGAACGCCTGGAGCGCATCGGCGCCGTGGTTCAGCACAGTATTGACGACAAGCGCATCGCGGGGGCGGTCACGCTGGTTGTTCGTCACGGGCACGTCGCATGGTTCAGGGCACAAGGCATGGCCGACCGCGAGGCATCGAAGGCGATGCCTGCCGATGCAATGTTCCGCATCTGCTCTATGACGAAGCCCATCACCAGCGTTGCCGTGATGATGCTGTATGAAGAAGGCAAGTTTCTGCTGGATGATCCGGTCTCGAAATATCTGCCGGAGTTCAAAGACGCAAAGGTGTATGTCAAGCCCGTATCAGGCGAGCCGTACACGATTCCGGCGAGCAAGCCAATCACAATTCGCGACCTGCTGCGACATACTTCAGGTCTTACGTATCAGTGGAACGCCGATCTTGGCCCCCTTTACGAGAAGGCCAACGTCGCCAGCGGACTGCTGCAATACGATGGCACGATTGGCGATAGCGTGAAGCGTCTCGCCGGACTGCCGTTGCTTTTCAACCCCGGCGAAAAGTGGGAATACAGCCTCGGGGTTGACGTGCTGGGCCGATTAGTGGAAGTCACTTCCGGCAAGCCGCTCGATGAATTCTTCCGTACGCGAATTTTCGAGCCACTCGGAATGAAAGACACGTATTTTTATCCACCCGACAACAAGGTCGGTCGAATCGCAACAGCTTACACCTACTATGACGACAAGGGACTCAACCGCTTTCCTGACACGCCGATCCGCGAGGGACCATTCGTTTATTCGGCGGACTATCCTTATCGCGGGCCGAAGAAATTATTCTCCGGCGGCGCGGGCCTTGTTTCCAGCGCGATGGACTATGCCCGCTTCTGCCAGATGATGCTCGACGAAGGCAAAGCTGGCAATATCCGCTTGCTGAGCCGAAAATCAGTCGAATTGATGACGCATGATCAACTCGGGAAAATCGGCCCGGACCAGGGTTTCGGCCTGGGTTTTGGAATTGATGGGGTGAAAGAACCATTGTCGGAGCTCGGCTCCGCGGGTTCGTACAACTGGGGCGGATTCTTCTACACCGGATTCTCGATCGATCCGAAAGAGCAGATGATTGTTGTTTTCATGGCACAGTTGCATCCCACCGGAGATTTGACGCTGGATCGGCAAGTGCACGAACTCGCTTATCAGGCCATCAACGATTAACGTTATATCGTGCCGCGATATAACGAGTGATTCGACAACTGTTTGGTAACTCTTTCGGGGTATATCATGGTGGAAGGTATTCTCCGCTAAACCAGCAAGGCTGCTTCGCTTCTGGAGTTCAGCATGTCTGCAATTCATCTTGCTATCAACAGCAGGTCCTATGCGGTTGACGTAGATCCCCAAACCAGCCTGCTCACTGTCCTGCGCGAGCACCTCGATTTAACAGGAAGCAAGTATGGTTGCGGTGAAGGCCAGTGTGGAGCATGCACGGTATTGATCGATGGAAAAGCGCAGCGCTCCTGCATCACACGGGTCGGAACGGTTGGCGCAAAATCTATCACGACGATTGAGGGGCTCGCCAAGGGCGACGAACTTCATCCAGTCCAGCAGGCGTTTCTCGATGAGGCTGCGCTGCAATGCGGGTATTGCACCTCGGGCATGATTATGCAATCCGTGAGTCTGCTTCAAAAGAGCCCGTCCCCGAGTAAAGACGAGATCATCCGGTTCATGGATGGCAACGTTTGCCGTTGCGGGACCTATCCTCGCATCGTGGCCGCAATTCAAAAAGCTGCGTCGTCTCTTCACCATGCGACAGCAGCGAAGGGAGCCGGCCAATGACCGACGCTAGCCTGACCCCGGCCGCGATTGAGCCAGAACGCTACGAGTTGCGCGCCGCTCCACTTTATCATTTCGATCTCGGACGAAGAGACTTCTTCAAATTCCTTGGCGCCGGGCTGGTGGTTGTTTCGGTACTGAAGCCTCTCGCAGCCCAGGAATCCGGCGGAGGACGCCGGCGTCGCGGCGATTCCCTGCCGCAGGAAATTGATGCATGGCTTCACATCGGCGAGAACGGCACGGTCACGGTTTATACCGGCAAAGTTGAAGTTGGCCAAAATATACGAACATCCTTGAGCCAGGCAGTTGCTGAGGAATTGTGTGTGCCGCTCGGTAAGATCGAACTGGTGATGGGCGACACCCAGCTGACGCCATTCGATATGGGCACGTTCGGAAGCCGGACCACTCCGACGATGAACCTTCAGCTCCGCAAAGTGGCTTCGGCCGCGCGCGATGTTCTCGTCGGTCTCGCCGCCGAGCAGTGGAAGACCAGCCCTCAACATCTTGTTGCTTCGGACGGAAGCGTCAAGGACCCGGGGAGTGCGCGCGCCGTGGAGTATGCCGCCTTGATCAAAGGGCGGCAGCTTACACAGACGCTGCCGGCCGAAGATCCTCTGATCGCGGCAGCCGATTGGAAGGTAGCCGGGCAGTCTGCGCCCAAGACCGACGGACGCGACTTTGTAACCGGGAAGCACCGCTATCCTTCGGATCAGACTCAACCTGAGATGCTGTATGGAAAAATCCTGCGCCCTGCCGCTTTCGACGCTACTCTGGTTTCCATTGACAGCGAACCAGCGGAGCAGATGGGAGCGACTGTCGTGCATGACGGCAATTTTGTGGGCGTTGCGGCCACGACCTCAGAACTGGCTGCTGCGGCCGTCAAGGCGATCCGCGCAGAATGGAAATCGGAGCCGCAGCTTTCGAGCAAGGAACTATTCGACTATCTTCGCAAGGGCGCCAAACAAGGAAATGATCCCACGGGCGACGGCGACCGATTTGAGTTGGGCAAGGTGGACGACGCGTTCGCCTCCGCCGATCACCGTCTGCAACAGACCTACACGATTTCCTATATCGCGCATGTTCCACTTGAGCCCCGCGCGGCGCTTGCGAAGTGGGAAGGCGATTCCCTGACAGTCTGGACGGGAACGCAGCGGCCATTCGGAGTTCGCGGTCAGCTCGCCGAAGCATTTCACATCGCTGAAGACCAGGTGCGCGTACTGATGCCCGACACCGGCTCCGCTTATGGCGGCAAACATACGGGAGAAACCGCGATTGAAGCGGCGCGGCTGGCGCGGGCCGCGAAGCATCCAGTGAAGGTGGTCTGGACGCGCGAAGAGGAATTTACCTGGGCCTATTTTCGGCCCGCGGGAGTGATCGACGTCAAGAGCGGCGCGCGCAAGGATGGGATGGTCACCGCCTGGGAATTTCATAATTACAATTCCGGATCGGCGGGAATTCGCACATATTACGAAATTCCAAACCAGCGAATTGTATTTCATGAAGTGAATTCTCCCCTCCGGCAAGGGTCGTATCGCGCACTGGCTGCGACCGCAAATCATTTTGCGCGCGAGTCGCACATGAATGAACTCGCTCATGCGGTGGGAATGGATTCGCTGGAATTCCGCCTGAGGAACCTGAAGAACGAGCGTTTACGTGCGGTATTCGAGGCCGCCGCTAAGCAGTTCGGCTGGGGAAAGAGCAAGGCGGCAGGCCAGGGCTTCGGCATGGGCGGCGGATACGAGAAGCTGGGAAACATCGCAACATTTGCCGAGGTGAAAGTCGATCGACAGTCCGGCGAGGTGAGAGTGATTCGCGTGGTCTCCGCCTTCGAATGCGGCGCCATCGTGAATCCGGACAACCTTCGCAATCAGATTGAAGGCTCGAACGTGCAGGGACTCGGCGGCGCGCTATTTGAGGCGATCGAATTTGAAAATGGCAGGATTCTCAACGCGCGATTGTCGCAATATCGAGTACCGCGATTCAGCGACGTTCCGAGCATCGAAACGGTTTTGCTTGACCGTAAAGACCTTCCCTCAGCCGGAGCCGGCGAGTGCCCCATGATCGGCCTCGCTCCCGCGATTGGGAATGCCATTTTTGATGCGACCGGGGCACGCTTGCGCTCGCTGCCGATGGCCCCGAATGGATTGAAATTGAGTTAACGCCCCACAAAATTTCGCAGTCTTCTGTCCACTTTCATTGAGGAGTCAATCAACATGGCGCAGTCCTCTGAGATCACCCGCAGGAAATTTGTAGAGCAATCCGCTGCAACTATCGCCGCGGGCGTCGTGCTGCCCACTGCGTTGTCTTATGGACGTATTCTGGGTGCGAATGACCGCATTGCACTCGGTCACATCGGAATCGGGAGCCGCGGCACGGAACTGGACCTGATCGCCTCGAAGCTAAAGACCAGCCACAACATGGAAATGGCCGCAGTGTGCGACCTGTGGACGGTGAATCGCGAAAAAGCCGCGGCAACAAATACCGGCTACTACGGAAGAGCTCCGAAGGCGGTGCAACATCCGGAGGATCTTCTCTTGATGAAAGAGATCGACGGCGTGCTGATCTCGACGCCCGAGCATGCGCATTCTCCGATCCTGAAAATGGCCGCCGAAGCCGGCAAAGACGCCTATGTCGAGAAACCGATGGGGAATGTTCTCTCCGAGGCGAAAGCGGCGCGCGATGCAGTGCTCAGCGCCAAGACCATCGTGCAGGTCGGAACGCAGCATCGCAGCGAGCCTTATCAGGTGGCTGCGCACGATGTGGCCCGAAGCGGCGCGCTGGGGGATGTGAGCAAAGTTGAAATCGTATGGAATTATCACGGCCCGCGCTGGCGCGGACGCCCGGAAGTAAAGCAGATTCGCGAGCAGGACACCGACTGGAGCAAGTGGCTGATGACCAAGCCTGCGAGGCCGTTCGATCCGCAGCGCTATTTCGAATTCCGCCTTTACCGTGAATTTTCCAGCGGCATCCCCGATCAGTGGATGAGCCATGCCATCGATCTCGTCCATTGGTTCCTGGACGACAACTATCCCGGCTCAGTCATGGCCCATGGCGGCGTTCTTGCCTGGCACGATGGCCGCGAGAATGCCGACACGTTCCAGGCATTGCTCGAGTATCCGAAAGGGTTTCTCGTCAGCTATTCGACCAGCTTCGGCAATGATGCTCCCAGTTTCACGCGCTACATGGGCAAAAAGGCTACTTTGATCAACATTGGAGGCGAAGGCAGCCCGCGCTATCAACTAGTCGAAGAGAAAGGAACACACGAAGACGACTCCGACATCGACCGCAAGCGCGAGTCGAAGTTCATCTCCCTTCCCGGCGAAAAGGGCATGCCCCCGATGGGCATCGATGACCTTTCGCTCGAGCATATGGGCAACTGGTTCGAGTGTATGCGCTCGCGGCAGCAGCCACATGCGACGGTGCATAACGGCTTGGCGCATTCGGTCGCGTGCATGATGGCCGCCGAATCGTATTGGACCGGCAAAAGAATCTATTGGGACGGGAAAACGGAAACGTTCTCGGAAAACAAGTCCGCTTAATTTCCGCACGCGTGCGCGTCACCCAGGCATTGCCCGACGACCCGCGCATAATCGGCGATGGCGATCTCCGGATCCAGCAGATCGGGATGCCACACTTTTTCCCATTCAAAGCAATAGAAGCCTTTATATCCGATCGCCATGAGCGCTTTGATCTGGCGTGAAACGGGCACATTACCGCGGCCGGTCAAGACATAATGGCGCTCTTCTCCGCTGCCGGTGGAATCTTTGAGATGCGTGTGGCGAATCCACTGGCCGAGTTCCTTCACCGTGGATTCCGGCTCTTCATTCGATGTGGCAAATGTGTGATGAGCGTCCCACAGCAGGCCCACATGGTCCGAGCCGGCCGCATTGAGAACGTCTTTCAGCGTAGCGGAAGCCGTGAAGTGATCGTGCGACTCGATGATCACGGTGACATTCTTTGGCCCGGAATATTTTCCAAGCTCGTGCAAACCGGAAGCGACCCGCGCCTTGGTTTTCTCATCCGGTGCGGGACTCTTATCGTCCGCGGCTTTACCGCCGAACACTCTTACATACGGAGCTCCCAAGGCCGACGCCAGATCGATGAAACGCCGTGCGTCGGAAAGCTCTTTCTCGCGTTTCGCGGCGTCCTCGTAATAAAGATTCGCGGAGCTGCTGACGCAAGCAATCTTCAATTTCGCCGCGCCGATCTCGCTTTTTGTCTGGGCGATGCGGTCGGTCGCGAAGATAGGATTCGTGGGCAAGTCCATATTCCCCTGTAATCCGCGCAACTCGATCGCCGAGAACCCGTGCTCGCGCGCAAACTGGAGTATCTTCGTCCACTCCCATGCCGGGCAGCCAAGGGTGGAGAAAGCAATTGGAATTCGGCTTTCAGAATTCTTTCCAAACAGGAGCGGCGATAACAAGGGTGCCGCGAGTTGCATCGCAGCACCCGCTCCAAACCAACGAAGCATTTTCCGTCTCTGCATGAAGCCTCCGATTCGCGAATCCCTATGGTAGCGAACTTCCAGCTTCTGATGCGGGCGATCTGCCGATCAATGGATGCGAAAATTCACGATGTTGGTGTTCGGATAGTAGTGATTCAGGATCTCCCGAAAACTGGCCCCTGCTTGTGCCATCGCCTTTGCGCCGGATTGACAGAGACCGATGCCGTGCCCGTATCCGGCGCCCGACAGAACAACTTCTCCGCTTTGCCGTCTGGCGGTGAAGTCATTGCCCGGCACGGCGTTCCAGCCGAGCTTGCGGTCAATTTCGAGACGCGCCATTTCATCGGATCCGAGCGCCGGCAATGTTTCTTCTATCGGGATACGGCTGCGCCAGAGTTGCGGATGCCTGCGGCAATGCTGACACTCCACGGAATAGTAAGGGTATCCGGACGACGGCAATCCCAGTTGTGCCGGGGTGCGGGTCCGGCCGCTGCAACTGCGCGAATACATCGCTGCAACTGGTCTGGAGTCGTACGCTATGACCAGCCCGCTCGTAGCTGCGGCCGCGCTCGCAGCGGGGCTGCCGGCAGGGGGCGGCTCTCGCAGAAACTGGCAATGCGTCGTATCGCAGAAATCAAAGTCGGGATGCCGCCCCCGGGCGGCGACCAAATACGAGCGCGTAGCAATCGCCTGCGCTTTTAATGCCTCGATCGGAGTGTCGGGATCGCTCTCTGCCGCTACGACCGAAGCGACAGCGGATTCGCGGTCCATGCTGAGGATCGCGAGCAGGTCCTGTCCGGATGGCCTGATTTCCAGCGCGCCGTGATAACGCCGTGAAATCCTGCCGGGAATCGTCAACACGAAGTCGGTTGCGTTTCCGTCACGCCCACCGATCATTACTGACGCCGCCTGCATCGTCCGCGCCCCAGCAGCGATACAGACGCGCCCGTTGGATCGATGTAAAGCCACTGAGCCGATCGCAGAACTGGATTCGATCACAATGGCCTCGCCTCCCCCGTTCAGCATGAGTGCTTGCCCTACGACAGGCTGGATCTCAAACTCCTGCGGGTGAAACAAGCCCAGCACACCGATGTGCAGGTCGGCGATCTGGGCTGAATTGCCGGCGCTCCCAGCGAATGCGGGACTCGATGTCACGCAATGCCGCGTCGAGATCAACAAAGCGAGCATCACGATTCCGAGCAATGGAAAGCGATTCGACCGATTCATGACGGACCTCAGCTTCCAATTGTGCGGAGCATCTGGCCGGCAGTCTTCGCGGCCTTCGCTCCGGGAATGCCGTGCACACGAACCATAATGAGAAGTTTAGGATTTTGTGCCGGAGCCAATGCGACTGTGAACCCGTCTCCGGGAGCATGCCGCGCGTGCGTACATTCTGCAGTGCCCGTCTTCGCCAAGGCATTCGGCACCGCCAGCGACCTATCTACTTCCGCTCCGGTTCCCTCCCGTGCGGATTGCTCCATACCATCGATGATTGAGGCCACACCCGGCTCATCTCTGTGATGAACGATCCCGAGATAAGCGACCGCCATGCGAAGAGGGGAAATCTTCCATTCCGGCCCCAGGCCGGCGAGGGCAGCCGCATGGGTTGTTGCGTCCGGCGGATCCAGCCCGAAACGCGCAGCCACCGGCCACATGTCGGCCGATGAAAGATTCGACGTCAGCATCCGAAAATATGAATTGCACGAGAACGCGATCGCCGACGTGAGATCGACATCCCCATGGCCGCCCGGCCTCCAGCATCCACTGCCCGTGCCTCGGCAACGATGTGCGGGATAGCGAAAGGCGTGGCGCTCGCCATACGCTAATGCTGCGAAGGGCTTCGCCAGCGACCCAAGCGGAATCGGGATGTCCGGGTGCTCCCAACTGGAAGCAATCAGCGCTCCAGTTCGCGCGTCGAACAGTAGGTAGGAAATATCAGGGTCAGGAAACTCCCGCGCCAGAGCCTGACTGGCTGCCTGCGCAAAGAGAGATCCGGCAGCGGTACCTGAATTCCCGGTACGGCATGGCGAGATGGGCGCGCTCAGTAACAGCAGCAGAATCGGGATGGATCTCATTGGGCCCATTCGTAAATGACCGTCTGCCGCACTGCCGTAGGTTCGCTTCGGACTTCCACATGCTCCGAGGAGACATCCGCCAGGGCGGAACTTAGCCCTCCGACATTTCCGGAAAAAAATTGCGGCTCGCGGTTGCTCAAGCCGGCTCCGCCAGGATGGTCAACCATGCTCGCAAAACGAGCGAAGTCGGGCCGCACCTGGTCATGATTGAAGCCTGCATAGAATTCCAGCGGCTTGATGTTCGGCGTATTGCTGAACTTTGCGAGGACTGATTCCATCCCACTCGAATCGTCGCTTACCACGAGATATTTCCCGCGAACTGACACAGAAAGAGGCCAGAGCCCATCGAGTTGGAGATATCCGGATTTTTGGACCCACACCACGCCGAGTTGACTGGCAGTGAGTTCGGGAGCCACGAATGCAACGATGGCGGATTTGACGGCGGGCTCGTTCCAGTCTGATGACGAGGTGAGAACGATCGTCGAGTGCAATCGTACAAAAACTCCAACCGCCTCCGTTCTGCTGGACTGAAATTGCAGCGAGGCCAGGACCGGATTCTGCATCAACAGATCTTTCAGTTCTGTCCCGGACGACCCGCCGCTCGTGGCGGCGGACGCTTGATCAATCCTCGTCTCAAGATCTCTGCTGTCTCCCTGCGTCCCGGACGTGAGCTGGATCTGCGGCGCAAATAGAGAAGCCGGCGCACGCCCCGAATGCGGCGCCAGGATCTTGGTCGTAAGCAATTCGTAGCAAGCGTCATTTGTCGGATTTGCGGTAGCGACGTATTCTCCAGCGGCGTTCGGGACCAGGCGCGAAAGATCGCCAACCGCTGCCATTCCCCCCGGAGTCGAAGCGTGAGTCGGCTCTTTGCCCCTGATCAGGACGCGTTCTTCCCGATATTCCCTGCCAGAACGGTACAAGTCCGATACTGCTGCCGAGTATTGCGAAAGATCGGTGATGTTCTGTTGCACCCAATAGGTGCGGAAGTATCCGTTCGGAACCAGGATCTTCATGTCGAGAAGGAGGCGCAGATCACCCGGCTGTCCCGCCGCAGCCGTTGCGCTTGCCCACCAGGATTCTCCCTCCAGGGCCCGTCCCTGCTTGCCAGCCATTAAGTCGAGGGCGGCCGCAATCAGGTCTTCGCGCGTAGCCAGCAGAAGATAGTCCCCTGAAATTGCGAAAGCCACTTCGCGCTGCGATTCCGGATCGCGCCGAAGATAAAAATCTGCGGTGCCCGCTTTGCGCGGTTCGAACTTCGCCCGTGTCTGCCAAAGCTTCGTTTCCATTGAGCGTGCCGATGGGAGATAGGTGATGTAGAGAAATTGCAGCTTTCCGACGTCGTAAAGTGCGAGAACGCTGTGCTCTCCCGCGATCTGCGACAGAAGATCTGTATCCGGAGGAAATCCGGCGGCAATTGCAAATTGTTCGCCCGCCGATTTCAAGCGCAGAAACAGGCGTGAACGCGAAAATACTTCGTAGTTATCGCTCTGGATCCATAATTGTTTCTGCTTCGAAGATTCCCAATCCTTCAGCAACGATGAAAAATCCTTCGCCTCGAGATACACCGACGGGCCGGCCGGGACAAATTCCGCAAGCGAAGCCTCTGGTGCGGAGTTCGTGTGGAAGGTTGCGCGCGCGATTCCCGCACACGCCAGCGCAATAAGCGTGAATAAAGCGACGCGCTTCATGGCTCAACCGCTCCTTCCGTTGAACTCGTTGCCTTCCGCAACAGAAGCCGCGGACGAACGATGCGGTCCTGCTCCAGTGCCTCGTGCAGAAGAGGCTGGCGCGCGGCATTTTCCCGCTCTATTTTCAAGACCGCTCGAGCATTCGCAATTTTCGCCGCCAGCATCTTACGCACGGAGACTGGAACTCCGAGACTGCGCGCGCTTTGATAGTAGGAGAGCGCATCCTGGATACGTCCAAGCCGCGTCATACTGTCGCCGATCGACTGCGATATGAGCGCCGTCTGGGTCCGTGCCTGCGGCATCTCGATAGCATCTGAGATGTTCGAGCCGCTTGCAATTGGTTCCACCTCTTCCCCGCCGCTTTGGGGTTGTTCTTCTTCCGCAGCCGGCTCTGATCCATATTTGCGCAGGAATTGCACTGATAACGGTTCGATAATTCCGATCGCGTAACGGTCCCAACGGGCACGGGCCGCAGCCTGGAACAGCGAAATGCGGGCTTCATCGCGCCGGGGAAAATCGATCACGCAATGGCTCAAGAGCTGGATTTTCGTTTGCGGGTCGGCTGCGTGGTCTGCCGCCCGCATCCGTGCAGCATAGTAATAAAATCTATCCGCGGCGCTCACGGTGGCCGCTTCTGGACTGCTCGCGAGAAGATTCAGTTCGCCACTTCCCAGTTCCTTGTGGGCCCGTCCAACCAAAGCGCCGGCAGCCTCGACGCGCAGATCGTATGGAACTTCCCGCCCGGCTCCAAGGACCTCAAGAGCATTCGCCGCGCCAGCTGAATCTGCGCCCGCGGCCAGCCTTGCCTTTGCCAGCCGCACTCGAAATGAAGGCTCCCAGGGCGCGGACTTCACCAGCTGATCGAGAAATTCGATGGCTTCGGTATTGTGACCTGACTTTTCAAACAATGCGGCGGCCGATTCGAGGTTCTCATAAGGATTCCCCACCACTACAACAAGGCGGCGCAGCAAGCCGAGCGCTCCACTCGTATCACCGGAACTGAGCCGGATCTCGGCCAGACCCAGAAAATTCGCCGCGACCAGGCGATGCTCTTCAATCTCGTGGGCGAAAACCATTTCGAGAATTTTGCGCGCCGATTGCTTGTCGCCGGAGTCAATCAGCAACCGCGCAGCCTTTCTGAGAAGCTCGGCCGCAGGCATGGTCTTTAGGCCGTTGCGATACGAATTGAGTTCCGCATCAAGCGTTCCGGTACGCGCGGCGACCTGTAATTCGAGCGGAACCAGGAGTCCATCCAGCGCGTCGCGCGCGTCCTGCGAAAGATCGGAGATGGCCGTGGCCGCGGCCGCATATTGTTTGCTTCGCACCAGAAACTCAATTTGCCGTCCTTGCCAGCTGCGCAAATCCTGGAGGGCGCTTTCGCGGGCAAGGCCATCCAGTTTCGCCGCTGCGGCCTGCTTTAATTCAAGAATACGTTGATAGATCAGCACCCGCTGCGCCGCCGGTATCCAGGAAACATCGGCAAGATCCCCCAAAACGGCCGCCGGATCGTTCGCCGAAGAAGAGACTTCGAGCAACCATGCAGCCGCGGCACGGGAATCACCTTGCGCGGCCAAGGCCGGACGCAACACCGCATTGGAGCGCCACGCGCCGTTGTGCTTCAAATACGTCCGCACGATGTCATCCGCGTCTGATTTGAGCTCGAGAAAAAGATGATGAGTGCGCAGCTGGTCGCATGTACGTCCGAAATCACTCCAGAAACTTTCGGGCAAGCGCGAGCTGTTCAGTTGTTCCCGAAGAACGGTGAAGGCGTGCTTCCACTGCGCCAGCGCCTCTGCCCGTTCGCCCTGCTTGTAGTAAGCCAGAGCCAGGCTGTCGTAGACATCGGGCCGGTCAGGCGAGAGATCGAGGGTGTGATCGTAGTCGTCGATCGCCCGTTTGGTATCGCCGCTGTCGACATAATATCGGGCGAGAGTCAGATATTCTGAAGCGCTGGCGGGACTTTCCTCGATCATGGCCGGCAGATAATCTTCCGCACCGCTTCGTCGGGCGTTATCCCGGTACTCCCCGTAACGCGAACCGTAATAGAACCATGTATTCCCCGCCAATTGCTGGCCGCGATCGACCGGCGTCGCGAGACGCGCTGCGATCGTGTCGTCTCCCAGCGCTCCCAGAAACGCGCGGTCCACTTCGGGCGATGTCTCCGCGGAATACAGCCCAACCAGTGCGGTGTAAGCCTTTCTCCAAACCGGCGGACGCGCCTGGCTGCGTGCCTGTACAACTTCATGTGCGAGAGCCGCGCCGCCGCGGGCGACGGCATAATTAGCCGCCGCTTCGCCGGATGGCCCCGGCCAGGTCGCACCAATCCTGACCAATTCCTGCGGCTGCTGCTCCAGTAAGAGCTGGAAGAATCGCTGTTGCCGGTTCATGTCGAGATCGTGCGCTGAGAAGACTGATGCGAGGACGCGTAGTTCGTTCTGCTCATCGCCCTCTGCGTCATAAGCGTCGGCCGCGGCCGTCAACGGCGGAGTCCTCTGCTGCCACGGAATCGCGGCCGCGTATCGCTCCATCTGGGCAGCGAGGTCGGCAAACCGGCCACGGCGGCGCTGAAGATCGATGAGTGGCTGCAAATTATTCGCGTAATTTATGCGGGCCATCGGACCCCCGGCCCTCGCTATGAGAACCTCGAAGCGCCAGCTTGCTTCCTGATCCGCGAGACTGGCGCTTAGCGCCAGCGGTATGGCGAACTGGTCGACATCATCCACGCTCATGCTGCTGTGGATTGTTTCCGCAAAGCGTGCAAAGCTGAGCCGCTCTTCCGGGGTGAAGTATTTGTTCACCGCGACGCCCACTTCATTAAGCGCCCCGGCCATGCCGCTGCGCGCAGTCTCCATGCGGTTGTGACGGACACTTTCGCGCCATTGCGCATCCGTGAGTCCAAGCATTCCTTGTTTTTGTATCTGCTCTTTCAAGACCGGCAGTTGAGACGCGGCTGCTTCCATTGCTTTCTGCAATGTCGCATAGGCCTCCTCGTGCTGGCGGAGTCGCGTCATCAAACGAACATAAGTCTTGGCTCCGCTATGGTTCTCACTTTCGGCCAGCAGGTCACTGCCGGCTTTGACGACGCCCTGCTCTGCGAATTGCCGCGCCTGGTCCAGCATTCCCCAGGATTCCAGGCGTCGCGCCACTTCGAAATAGTTCGAGGGGTTGTCGGGGCGACTGTCAATCAAAGCAGCCCGCAGAGCCATCACCGCTTCCTGCGTGTTGCCCTGGCGGGCGCGAATGATGGCCAGCTTCTCCATCCACTGCGGATCTTTGTAAGCCAGTTGGTAGATGCGTTCATAGTCGGTGGCAGCTTCCTCGAGCCGCAGGAGCCGCTCTTCGAGGTCCGCTCTGGAAATGTACAGGTCGCTGCGATCGGGACGAATCGCAATCGCTTTCGCGTAGGTCTCAATGGCCGCAGGATAGTCTTCGAGGCTGGTGAGCACGTGCGCCAGCACCACAGACCAGCGATAGTCGCGCGGTGATTGGGCTACCGTTTTTCTGTAGAAATCAAGCAGTTGTTTCTGCCGCTGATAACGCTGCGCATATAGAGCGGCCTCGCTTACCAGGCCGCCATCTTCGGGGAAGCTGTTGATCAGTTCGATATATTGGTCCACCGCGCCGGAATAGTTTTTCATCCGGGTCAACGCCGGGACGAGACCGCGGCGCAAGGTCGCGATCTGCTCTTTTCGGGCATCGGCCGGCATTGAGCTGTTGCGTAAGGCAGCGATCTCGTCGCGATAGAACTGCTCCAGTCCACGATCGTCTTCAGCCTGGGCAAAGGTGTTTGCCATTGCGGCCAGATATTCGCCATTATGAGGAGAATCCTTCAAAAGGCCGACAAGCAGATCCCGTGATTGCTGGAATTGTTTGGCTTCAGTCGATTTGCGCGCGGCTTCAAAGCTAAATTGCGCTCTCCATGTGGGATTGGCATTCTTCGCCGCCTGAAGCAAAACCGAGATGGCTTGGTCCTGCATCTTCAGCCGCCAATAGAAATCCACCGTCGAACGCACGACGCCCAGAATCATTGGGTTCTCGCGATAAAGCGCTTCGACATTCTTCTGGGCAGAGGCGAAATCCTTTCGTGCTTCGTACAGCTGCACCAGCGCGTAGCGAAGGCGGAGCCGGGCAACCGGATCGGCGGACAAGGAAACTTCTTTCTCGAGAGCATGCTGGCGGACGGTTTCGAGGGAATTCTGCTCTGCCAGGTTTTCGACCTCCTCTGCTACTTCCATCGACGTCGCGCGGTTTGCGACAGAATCGAGGAGAGACTCCATCTCCTGCCTTCGATTCAGCGCTTGCAGCACCTTCACCCGCAGCCGCACTGCTGGCATGCTGGCGGCGGGCGTACCGGCAATATCCGCGGTGCTGTGTTCCACCAGATCCCGGGTGCTGGCACGCCTCGCCAATTGCAATAGCCTTGTCTCCGCCGACGACCCCGGAGCCGCGAGCGCCCCCTTCAAATACTCATTGATCGCTTGGGCGTAGTCTCGCTCGTTTTCATAGATGGCGCCCACCTCGTACGCGTACAGGGCCGGATCTGACAGCCGTTCCCTTCCCTTTGCCAGCAGTCGAAGCGCGTTGCCAAAGTCGAAGTAGTCCCAGTAGATCGTTGCTGCGTCGAGATATCCGCCGGATTCTCCGGGAGAAACCTGCGCGATCCGCTCCCAATAGGGGGCCGCCTGCGCAAACTGTTCTCGGTCGGCATAGATGTCACCAATTCTTGCCAGGGTTTCTGCGTCGCCGGGATTCGCTTTCAGAAAGTTCTCTTCGATCTTCGCGGCAACCGCAGTGTCGGCAGGCTCGTAATATGCGAGCGAGCGATGGACCGATGAGGCATCGTGGACAATTTCCGGCTCCGCCGGATATTGGTCGGCGAGGACCTTCAGCACCGGCGCTGCTTCCTCGAAGTGAGAACGCCACAGGCAGGCATAGGCAATGAAGTCGGCGGCAGCGGGATTTTTCTCCCAGACTTCACGTCCGGCCGCGCTTGTTCGAATCGCATTTAGCTCCGATTTCAGCTGATGCCGGCTGGAAAGAAATTCAAAGAACCGATTGCGGAGAGAAGGGTCTTCGAACCAGTGCTGGCGCAGAAGCGCCTCCCAGGCGGCAAGATCGCGCGTGCCCGGCGCCCGGTATGCATTCAGCAGGTTGCGCACGAAAACCGGATTGTGCGGAAAACGCTGGTTCGCATACAGATTCACCCGGAGATAGAGCGCCGGACTGCCACCCACGACATTGTTGAAATACTGCTCGAGTTCGCTACCCTTGAAGGATGCGACCGCTTCACGAGTCAACTGCTCGAACTCGGAATCCCTCTTGTTCCGTAAATAGAAGCGGGCCAGCTTGTCGTACCACGACTTGTCATCCGAAAAGTGAGCAATGGCGACACGATAGACTTCCTCTTGCTGCAATCCCAGACGGTTCTGATCGAGAAAAGCCGCCAGCCGCTCATAGAGGCCGGGATCGTTGGGATTGCGGTCGATCTCTCGCCGCAGCACTGCCAGCGCCTGAGGGATTCGCTTCATCTCAACTAAACGGCTGAGATAACGTTCGAGGATGCGTGAGTACTCCGCCGACCTGGGTCCGGATGCACCTTCGCGAGAGCGGGACGGAGCAACATCAAACGATCGCTCAACATTGTGCCGGGGTCCGCTGTCCTCGCTTCCATCGAATGGTGAGTCACCGCCTTGTCCATCGCCCGCATCCTGGTTTCCATAGACAGGGTAGACCGAATTCATTTCTCGCCCGTAGCCCTGAGCATTCATTCCAAGGGGCACATTCTGCGCGCTGCCGGCCAGTTCCTGGAGAATGGAGTCGTAGATTGCAAATTCATCTTGCGAGTCATTCTTTCTCGCATACGCGTCGGCCATGAGCGAAGACACTTGCGTACGCTCCGGCGCGCCGGGAAAGTTGGCCAGAAATTCTCGGCCGCCCTGGATCACCGCATCGCTTTCTCCGGAATTCCCATAGAACTCGAGTAGCTGCGCGTGCAGTTCCGCGCGCCGGCTCGACTTGGGAAATTTCGCATCGAGCAACGCCAGCATCTCCGCGGCGCGGGCGCGATGAAAGTATGGGACCGCGCGTTGCGCCTCTGCCGAATATTGCGCGGCAGGCTGCGTCGTATTGAGGATCAACGAGAGAATTCCGTTGAGATATCCCGGCCCCTGGTCCAGCGTCGCGATGTCGCGGTACATAGACAACTCGCCGGAGCCAAAGCGTATTGGGGTCTCAGGAGCGGTCAGCAAAACGCTTGTAAGTCCGGAGATCGCGGTTCCCTGCGCGTCCGGCTGCCCATTGCTGTTAAAGAGCGCGAAGTAGTACCGCGCCGATTCCGGATAAACGTGAATTTGCTCCAGCAGCCGCGCACAGATGTAAAGTTCCTGTGAAGTCCACGGCAACTTCGCCGCGTCTTTGCGCATGCGAAAGTCGGCGAGCGACTGCTGCGCCGCTTCGATTTTTCCTTGCTGCTGGTGGTAATAAAAGAGGCGTACCGCCGCATTCAGGTCCTGCGGATTTCTTGCCAGCGCGGCATTGGCATCGTCTCTGAACTTACGCAGATTCTGCGTTTCATGCAGCAGGTCGAAATAGCTTTTTACCAGTTCAGCGTCCCACAGTGGCTGGAAGCTTTGCTCGTAAACCGCCAAGCCTTGTTGCACGGATCCGCGCCGATACGCAAGCATGGCATTCGCTTTTACCGGGAAAATCTGGTCGGTTGGAAATTGTTTGCGATAGTCGGCAATCAACTGTCCGGCTGCTGGATATTCCCTGTGCGCGACCAGAAATTCCAGAAAGCGCGCATAAAGCGCTTGCTCCTGTGGATATCTCCCAATCCAGGCGCGGTACTGTGAAATCGAGACTTCCTTCGGCATTCCCTGCGCCTGGATAATTCCAAAGATTCGCTCAAATGCCTGCCACGACCGCTGGTGCGCCGGAATGGACAGTTTTTCCGAGGCAAGCGGCGGAGCAGCGGCTACGACCGACAGCGTTTTGATCTCATCAGGCGGGCGCAGTCGCCGATGATAGAAATCGGCCAGGGCAAATTGCGCGGTCGCTTTGTCGGAGGAGTTGTCGACGAACGCTTTCCAATCGGCTTCGGCTGCCGCTGCGTCGAGTTGCTGTTCATCTTCCAGCGCGCGCAATGCATAGAGTTCGCCATCATGCGGTCGGTTTCCAATCAACTCTCCCAGTGCTGGTCTTGTCTCAGCCGGCGGCCGCCGGAACGCAACTGCTCCTCCGGGCAACGACATCATGCGAAACAAGGCGCCTTCCATCGCCGACTTCGCTTCCACATTGCGGATCCAGTAGGGCAGTTCGCCCCTCGCGACTACGGCCGCGAAAAAGATAGCGAAAAAACCGCCAGCTACGATTCCCAACGCCCACTTCGACCGAAGATCACGGCCGGACTTCAATCTGCACCTCCTCGGTAGCAATATTGTGGGCGATATCTTCCGCAGTAACGGTGAGTTTGTATGTGCCCGGGACGGTCTGCTCTGGAATTGTCAAGACGCCAGTATTCGCGGACGCATTCGTATCCCAGCGCAGGGCAACCGGGATGGCCCCATCCATGCGAGCCACGAGCGTCCGCGTGCTCTCCGAAGCGAAGGCTTTTAACTCTATATTCTGGCCGCGATGAAAGCGGCTGCTCGCCAGCTTCACGTGCACCACCGGCGGTTTGCTGGCAATGACGAACGTCTTGGCCTCACGATACGTGTGTCCGGTTTTGTCCCGCAGAATGAGGCGCACCGTGTACGTGCCATCCCGCATATCTTCAGGCGCGAGAAAGCGCGTCTGCCAGACGTCTTCAGTCGCGAGATATCGCAGCGGCTGCACCAATCCGAATGGAAACAAGGCTGTGACGGAGGCAATCGACTGGTCCGTCTTCACGCGAAGAACCGGATCTCCGGGGCGGATTACACGAGGCCTCAGCAGCGCGCGCGGCACGGCGAGGAACGAAGTGTATGGAGTGACAAATTTATACTTTCGTGCCAGGCGGATGATTTCATCGATCGTCGCCTGGTCCTCACCATCGCGTTCGATCTTCGCGAGCAATGCATCGACTCTCGCCCGCGCCCACAAGCGCGGCAACTGCGGATGGTCGAATGACTCGCGGGGAAGATTCCCTTTGCCGGAAATGTTTACACCTTCGCCATCGCGCACGCCACGCACTGTGACGCTGACGTTCTCCTGCGGCTTCTGATAACGCCCCACCCACGAAGCGATCGAACCGGGAAACGTGGAAGCCTGGAGGGGATAAACCGTGTCCAACGCATTGTCGGGAGCAACTGAAAGACCCAGTTGCCCGATAGGAGCGCGGCCGATCTTCGACAGAAACGAATTCAGCTTGAATTCGATCGGCTCGGTCGAGAGCACATTTTCCAGCACACCGTCCTGCTCCTCCAGCATGCGAAACAGGGGAAGATTGGCGTCATCGCCGACCGCAAAAATGTAGGTGTGCGGACGCTGGGCGGGGGACAATTGCTTCCACTCCGATGCGTAGGCCGACGCGATCTTGCGGTTCAGGATCGGCCCCCGGGTCGCTCCGCCGTCGCTCAGAATGACCAGATAGGCGTTGCTTACGCCCGGCGTCACCGCTTGGCCAAGCCCCGCCTGAAGTGCGCGCAACAGGTCTGTGCCTCCACGCAAGCGGCTTGATCGCACCGACTCGATCGCGCTCTGAATTCTTGCAGGCTCTGTGGCATTGATTGGAATGATCTGCGTCTGCGCGTTGAATAGGATCAGACTGAATCGATCTGCCGGGTGCAATGTGTGCAGCAGGGTCTCCAGCGCCTGATAACTTCGTTCGAGCTTCTCCCATTGCATCGAAAGAGATATATCGAAGAGCACAATCACAGTTTTGGAAGCAGTTGGGGCGTCGTTTTCGCCGGAACTCCCGCTTTTGCCCAATCCTAGAAGCGCCTGGGCCTCGAAGAATCCCGGTTCGTTCGTGCTGCGCTCCGGAGACACTTCCGCAGGCGACGGCTGCCCGCTGACTGGATTTCTGTACGCGAGCAGCTGCAAGGTGTCGGAATCCGCCGGATCGAGATCGTAGGTCGCAACGAAGTCTTCTCCCAGATTTACATCCTGCCCCTCGAAATGGCCCCGCACCAGGTGCGGCGTGGTTTGCTCAAGCTGAAGGGGAAAAGTTTTGGCCGGAGATTGAAAGTTGTGGATCGCATGTGCCGAATGCAATTCGAAGTTGATTCGCAAGTGCGCCGCGGCTTGTGCGGCATAGGCATCCGGCCGGAGAGGAATCGCGAAATAAGACTTCAAGTCCTCGACCGGAATCGATTCGTGATACTCGATTTCCAGGCGCTTTGTTCCATACGCCGGAATCGGCGTGATGCGCGCGCTGAAAACGTTGCTTCGCTTGGCTTCTTCTGACCCGCGTTCTCCCATTTGCAAGAGTCCCGGATCGATCGCCTGCTGCTTGAGCTGGTTGTAAATTTCTTCCGCGCGCTTGCGCTCGAGAATTACCGCCGGCAATCGAACCGGGCCGTCCCAGGTGGCGAAATCCGAGATCGTCGCATGGCTGGGCAGAGCGAAAATGTAGTTGCCTTCCTCGATCGCAGAAGTGTGATTGGCAAATATCTGGCGCACGAAGACCTGCGCGTCCCCATTGTCGATGCAGACAGAGATCTCCATCTCTTCCAGCGAAAGGATTGCCGGATTCGGCTGTTGCTTGTCGCGCGGAATCAGCACGCCCGCATCGGCAAGCAATCCCGCCGGTAGGATTAGCGCAATAAGCACGGCGATGAGCGCGGATTTCATAGGCGCAGCTTCTGCTCCCCGATGCGAACCAGTCCGTTGTCAGTGCCGATGTAAACGAATCCGTTTGCCACCGCAAATGCGGTGACATTCAAAGAGGGTAGTCCTTCGCGAATGATGGACCAGCGGCCGGATTGCCGATCGTAAACATAGAGTCCATCGTCTAATGTTCCCGCCAGCACGAATCCCGGCCGGACGAGCATCGCGTTAGGATTGATTTCGATCGGCCTTGAAGCGGCTTCAAACCTGTGAAATCGCCCGGACGAATCCACGCTCAGAATGCCCGCGCCGTAGGTCCCAACCATCCACTCGGAATCTACGCGCGCGACCGCCGTGATCCAGTTGTGTTTCAGGCCCGAAGTGGCGGTCGTGTAGTTGACCGTGACACTCCCATGCTCAAGATGCGACAGGCCTCCCAGGGTCCCGGCCATCAATTCATCGCCCGAAACTCCCAGCGAATAAACGTGGTTGTTCACGAGCCCGTGGAATGCATACATGCTTCGCGCGCCGCCGGCATCGAGAAATGTGAGGCCCGCCGGGGTCGCAAGCGCCAGGCCCCCTCTGTAACCGGCGACGTCGGTCACATGATCGGAGATCAGGCCATCGGCGCGAGTCAGAATCTGCCGCTCGCTACCCGCCTCATCGAAGCGCACCAGGCCGTTCGCAGTCGCGACATCGATAGTCAGGTCTTGCGGTTCGGGAAGGATGCGGTTGATGCAGAAGACGTGTTCGTCTTCCACATGGCGCACGTGGTCCAGGCTGGAGCTGAGCATATCGAGTCCCCGGGCGAAATATCCGACCCAGATCTGCCCATTGGCGTCGGCTGCCAAAGCGGAAATATTGCGATCCGCCAGCACTCCTGCGCCGGATTGAAGCACTCGCTCCCACCCCGACGCCGTCGAACGCATCCGGTACAGCCCACTTCGTGCGACCGCATAGATCGCGTCTCCGGACAAGAACAGTTGGCGCACCTCTGCCAATTCAGCCGCCGGTTCCGGCGAGGAATTCCCACGCCGTCCTGCCAGAAGAACCGGGATGACTCCCTGGTCTTCGGAACCCACATAGAGAGTAGACGGGGTGGCAACCAGTGCGGTCGCCAGAACTCCGGGAGCCAGCACGCGAGAGAAGCGCCCGTCATCAAACGCCGCTACACCGGTTGCCGTGCCTGCATAGACCGCGCGGCCTGCGGTTGCGAGTGACAACACTTGTGGGTCGGGCAGTCCCTGGGCCTCCCCGAAACTATCAGTCTGGCCGGCATGGAAGTGGAGGACGCCTCGATCGAGAGTACCGACCCACAAGTCGGCCTCGTCGCCCGCCAGCGCAGTCACGTACATGGCATCCAGAGTGGGATGAAGAACTGAGATCTGTTTCCCGTCATAGACCAGCACTCCACGTTTTTTCGTACCGAACAGAAGATGCCCGGAGGAAACGGGCAGAATTGCGGTGATTGCGCGAGCATCCGGATCTTCAGGAATGATCTCGCGGAACACGCTGCCGTTGAATGCCAGGACACCGGCTCCGGCCGTCGCGATAATGAGTTCCTCGTCTTTCGAGTCCGCCAAAACCGCCGAGGCAAGGGCGATCAGAGGCGATCCAGGCAACTTGCTACCCACGGGATATTGCTGCACCAACGAGCCGGCGGTGTCGTATTCCATTAGTCCCGCCGGACCGGCGAGATAGAGATGGTCCTGGAAGCGCGCCGCCTGAAGAAATACGTGGGGAGCGCTGACTATTTCGAATCCGGGATTGTTCACGGGCGGCAGAGGACGAACCGCAACCCGAAGTTCGTGCGCGATCCGCACATTGCCGGCTGCTGTGCGGATTGCCCGCTCCGCCCGCCAAATGATTGCAACCGCCACAAGCAGGACACTGGCCACCCCGACAGCCACGGCCGCGCGCATCGAGCCGATCCATACCCGCTTCATAACTCTCCCGGCCAGGACACTGAACTATAAACCGCGACTGCGGCCGTGAAAATTGTGGAGCAAGGTGCTGACCAAATTCGAAGCTACAGATTTCTCGAGGGAATGCGGCCATGGGAGAATCGACGGCCTGTGTTCGCTCCGCTACATGTATCGCGCGATACACAGGCGGCAACGCAACCCGAACCCCCTCATCCTCAGGGCCCCTTTTGGCCCCGCTTCCGGCGACTCCAGCCTGACCAATGGAAACGGCGAGCAAAAAAGGGCGCTTCGAAACCTCGAAAAGCCAAACTTGCATCTAACTTGCTAGTCTTTGTGGGCTGGTCTCGATTTACAATGGGCCGGCGGGTCAATATCTAAGCTTGGGGAGGGTAGCGGCTCCGAAAAGGGGCGGTCGGTGTCCCTTGCGCGCCGGCGACGATTCGTGTAACCGGATGGCATAATTTCGATTTGACCCTATGCGTTTACAGTTCGTTCTGAAGTGCGCCGCGACAGCACTGTTTCTACCGCTAACGGCGGCTTTTGGTCAAAGCAACACCCTCATCAGTCTCGACCAGGCCATCGAGTTGGCGCTGGCCCATAATCACGCCCTTAAGGCCACCCGCACCCAGATCCAGCAAAACGAGGCGCAAGAAATTACCGCCAACCTGCGCCCCAATCCCACGTTTGGCGCCGACTCGCAGTTCGTTCCTTTCTTCAGCCCGCAGGACTTCTCCGGGGAAAACCTGAACGAGACGCAGCAATTCGACATCGGCCTGAGCTATCTCTTCGAACGCGGGAAAAAGCGCCAGCACCGGCTGCAGGCTGCCAAGGACACTACCGCCGTCACCCGCGCCCAGGTCACGGACGACGAACGGACCCTCGCCTTCAATGTTGCCCAGCAGTTCATTAGCGTTTTGCTGGCGGAATCCACACTTCAATTCGCGCAGGAAGACCTGAAGGGCTTTCAGCAGGAAGTGGACATCAGCGAGGCCCAATTCAAGGCTGGATTCATCGGCGAAGGCGACTTTCTGAAGATCAAGCTTCAGTTGCTTCAGTTCCAGACCGACGTTTCGACGGCACGGCTGGCGAAAATCCAGGCGCTCGTCGGCCTTCGCGGGTTTCTAGGCTACGACACGGTTCCTGAGAACTTTGATGTGCTCGGAGATCTGGCTTATCAGCCGCTGAAAGGCAATGCCGAAGATTTTCAGGCCAAGGCCCTGAAACAACGTCCGGACTATCAGGCCGCCGTTCTGGGCATCACCGCCGCGGAAAGCCAAATCGGTTTGGCCAAGGCAAACGCCAAGGTAGACGTGACCGGCACCTACAACTTCAGCCACGTCGCGGGAGAAAACAGCGCTTCGATTTTTGCCAGTTTTCCGTTGCCCATCTTCGATCGCGGCCAGGGTGAGATTGCGCGCACCAAGTACGCGCTAACGCAGGCGCAGGAACAGGAAAAATCGGCCAGCGAGACGGTGATGTCTGATGTGGGCAATGCTTACGAAGCGGTGAAAAGCAATGACGAAATCGTGAAACTTTATGACACTGGATATTTGCAACAAGCGAAAGACTCCCGCGACATCAGCGAATACGCCTACAAGCGGGGTGCGGCCAGCCTGCTCGACTATCTGGACGCCGAACGCAGTTATCGTGCGACACAACTCGCCTATCGCCAGGCGCTGTCCTCTTATATGACCGCGATCGAGCAACTCAAGGAAGCAGTAGGAACGAGGAACCTGCCATGATCAACTCCAACCTCGAGAGGCGCAGGTATCTCTGCCCGGTGGCCCTGATCGCGCTCGCGCTTCTGTTGACCGGCTGCGAAGGCTCTGGGCCGTCCGCCTCAACCTACGCGAAGAGTTCGGCGACCCCGGAATTGTTCACTGTCCCGCAAGAGCAGATGTCGCACGTGCAGATTGTGAGAGTTCAGCCGACAACGCTGACACGCACCCTCCGCCTTACCGGAGCAGTCGCCTACAACGGATTCAAGACCATCCCGGTGATCTCGCAGGTCAGCGGCCCGGTCAGCCGCATTGTCGTAGTTCCCGGCCAGCACGTGAAAGCGGGCGAGCCGATGCTCTTCGCCTCCAGCCCCGATTACTCCCAGACCCGCACAAATTATTTGAAAGCCAAAGATGCTTATGCGCTGGCGGAGAAGGCCTATGCCCGCGCCAAAGACCTCTATGAGCACAAGGCAATGGCCGAACAGGCGCTGGAGCAGGCCGAATCTGCCGAAGTGCAGGCGGGAGGCGATTTGGCCGCTGCCCAGGCAGCCTTGAAAGTGCTCGGCATCACCGACCCAGATGCCGTGGTACAAAGTCCGCCCACGTTTGAGATTCCGGTGAAGTCCCCAATCACGGGCGAGGTAGTCGAGCAAGATGTCGCCGCCGGCCAACTCCTTCAGACCGGAGCGACGCAGTGCTTCATGATCTCCGATACCAGCACCGTCTGGGTGCTGGTGAACGTGTACCAGAAAGACGTGCCTTATGTGCGCATGGGAGATCCCGTCACGATCCAGACAGAAACGTATCCTGAAGTGTTTCACGGCCGGATCGCTTACGTTGCCGCCTCACTCGACCCCAACACGCGCACCTTGCAGGCTCGCATTGAAACCGCCAATCCCGGCGAGAAGCTGAAGAAAGACATGTACGTGGTAGCGACGGTGAATGCAGGAACGATCAAGAATGCGATCGCGTTGCCGGACGCCGCCATTCTTCGCGACAGCGAGAACCAGCCGTTCGTCTATGCCGAGACGTCGTCAAAACAGTTCGGCCGCCGTCCCGTCACCCTCGGCGAAAGCCTCAATGGGCAGACCGAAGTGAGCAGCGGCCTGGCGCCGGGGGACCAGGTGGTTGGCGATGGCAGCCTTTTCCTGCAATTTGCGAATTCTTTGCAACGCTAGTGATGTGCTTCATCAAGAGTTTGATCCAGAGGAAGGCGTTCACGGCTTCTGTATGACCGTATCTAAATGATCCATCGAATCGTCCAGGCGGCGTTGCGGCAGCGTTTCGTGGTGCTGATGATGACCGCTTTCATCACGGTCGCAGGCATCATGTCGTTTCAGCGAATGCCGGTGGATGCGTATCCCGATCTCTCGCCGCCGCAAGTCGAAATCATCACCCAGTGGCCCGATCACGCTGCCGAAGAAGTGGAACGCCTGGTCTCGCTGCCGCTCGAACTGGAGATGAACGGTGTACCTCACATGGAGGTCATGCGGTCGATCTCGCTGTACGGGCTTTCCGACATCATTCTGACTTTCGAGGAAGACACGAACGACTATTTCGCACGGCAGATCGTTTTTGAGCGACTGGCGCAAGCCACGGTTCCGCAGGGAGTCACGCCCACTCTCGCGCCACTCTTCAGCCCGAGCGGACTGGTCTACCGCTACGTCATTGAAAGCCCCGACCGCAGTCCGCAGGAACTGAAGACGATTGAAGACTGGGTGGTGGAGCGCGCCTACCGGTCGGTGCACGGGGTCGCCGACGACTCCGGCTTTGGTGGCACGACCATGCAGTACCAGGTGCTGCTCGACCCGGCACGGATTTTCGGATATCACCTCACGGTCCCCCAGGTGACCGCCGCACTCTCCGCCAATAACGCCAACGCGGGCGGAGGATTTTACTCCCAGGGCGGACAGTTCTATTACGTGCGCGGCATCGGACTGCTTCGCAACACCGAGGACATCGAAAATATCGTTGTCGGCGCGAACAATGGTGTGCCCATTCGCGTTCGTGATATTGGGGACGTAACCATCGGCCACGCGCCGCGCCTTGGCGAATTTGGATTTCAAAAGAATGATGATGCCGTCGAAGGCGTCATCCTGATGTTGCGGGGGGAACAGACACAGAATGTCTTAAAGGGCGTCGAAGCCAAGACCGAAGAACTGAACAAGCAAATTCTTCCGCCCGACGTAAAAATTCATCCGTACTACGACCGCAGCGAACTGGTCGATCTCACCACCGATACAGTCGAAGCGAACCTGCTGCGCGGCATGGTGCTCGTTCTGATCGTGCTGATCTTCTTCCTCGTCAGCATTCGGGCCGCGATCATCGTTGCGCTGACGATCCCGCTGTCGCTGTTGTTCGCCTTCATCGTGCTGCACGCCCACGATGTCGCGGCCAACCTGCTTTCGATTGGAGCGATAGATTTCGGCATCGTCATCGACGGAACGGTGGTGATGATCGAAAACATCTATCGCGAACTTGCCTTGCGGGAAGGGCAGGAATACAAGCTCAACGAAGTAATCCTCGCCGCGGCGAAAGATGTGGACCGCCCAATCTTCTACTCCGTGGCGGTGATCCTCGCGGGGTATCTTCCGATCTACGCGCTGAGCGGCCCGGCCGGAAAGCTGTTTCATCCCATGGCCGAGACGATGTCGTTTGCGCTGGTCGGCGCGCTCGTCCTCACGCTTACGCTCATACCGGTGCTGGCTTCCTATTGGTTCAAGAACGGCGTCAAAGAGAAGCCAAACAGGATTTTCGAGTGGATGAAAGAGAAGTATGCCGTCCAACTCGACTGGTCACTCGCCCACCCCAAAACAACATTGCTCATTGCCACGCTGATTTTCGGCGCGACGCTGCTGCTGGTGCCTTTCATTGGCGGCGAATTCATGCCGCATCTCGATGAAGGCGCCCTCTGGGTGCGCGCGACCATGCCCTATACGATTTCCTTCGAGGAAGCGAGCAAGATCGCTCCTCAGATTCGCGACATTCTTATGTCGTACCCGCAAGTCACGGTGGTGGGCTCCGAGCTCGGACGCCCCGACGACGGCACCGACCCGACGGGATTTTTCAACTGCGAGTTCTACGTGGGCCTGAAGCCATACAAAGACAAAGCATGGCACGGCGATCTCAGCACAAAGAAAGAACTCATCGCATCGGTCGACAAGAAGCTGAACGCTTTCCCCGGAATCATCTTCAACTACACTCAACCCGCGGAAGATGCGGTGGATGAAGCGTTAACCGGATTGAAAAGTTCACTCGCGGTCAAGATTTACGGCGAGGATCTGAATATCCTTCAGGACAAGGCAATTCAGGTCAAGAACACACTGGCCCAAGTCCCCGGCTTCACGGACCTCACGGTCGTCCGCGAGCTCGGCCAGCCGAGCCTGCTGGTTGAAGCGGACCGCAACAAGATCGCGCGCTATGGAATCAACGTCGCCGATGTCGAAGCCGTCATCGAGGCAGCTGTCGGCGGACAAGCCGTCACTCAGGTCATCCAGGGCGAAAAGCTGTTCGATCTGGTCGTTCGTATGCAACCGCAATTCCGCAGCAGCGCGCATGAAATTGCGAATCTTCTGGTAGGAACTCCCGACGGCCAGCAGATTCCGCTCAGCCAGCTCGCCGATATCAAGCAGGGGAATGGCGCGTCGTTTATCTATCGCGAAAATAACTCGCGCTACATCGGTGTGCAGTACAGCATCGAGGGCCGCGATCTGGAGCGCGCCGTTCACGATGGGCAGGACGCGGTGAACAAGGTGGTGAAGCTGCCGCAAGGTTACTTCATGAGTTGGGGCGGAGAATACAGCCAGTTTCTCGAAGCGCGTTCGCAGATGTATTTCATTGGACCGCTGGCAATCGTATTGATCTTCATGATCCTGTTCGCGCTCTACGGCAACTTCAAGTTTCCGGTAACGATCGCCCTCGGCGTGGTCATGACCGAACCGGTCGGAGCGCTGGTAGCCCTCAAACTGACACACACTCCGTTCAGCGTGTCATCCGTGCTGGGTCTGCTGGCTTTGCTCGGAGTTTCAGTCGAAACTGCGGTCATTCTCGTCTCCTACATCAACAAGCTTCGCCAGGAAGGACTCGGCATCCGCGAAGCCACGCGCGAAGCCTCCCTGCTCCGCCTTCGCCCCATCATGATGACCGCGCTCGTTGCATGCCTCGGGCTGCTTCCGGCAGCACTCTCCACGGGTATCGGCTCCGATACGCAGAAGCCGTTCGCGATCGTGATCGTGGCAGGACTGATCTCACGACTGTTTATCGGATTCTTCGTGAACCCCGTTTTGTATGAAATCGTCGCTCGCGATGGCGACGTCCTCCAGATCTAATCTGTTGAAGAAAGTAGGGGATCTGGGAGATGGCAGGCCCAGGATTCGGGCCATCGACATCTTCCAAAGCTGCATCCATCCCGGACATCATCAGGCAGATAACTCAGGTCGTAGGCACGAACCGCTCGGACTCGGTAAAGACCGACGAGCCGACGCTCGGAGACTTGCGACACGCTCCCGCAGGATTTTTGTCCTGGATTCCGAGCAGGTTAACGAACGGAAGATTCCACGGCAAGTCAGCGCAGAATTCATTCAGTTCGCGGGCATGAATTCCTTATGGGCGCCTATCAGAATTGGCAACTCCCGATCGGCATTTTTCCAGAGCGCGGCAAACTTCTGATAGGCTTCCACGCTTTCGCTCTTCTTTCCTTGCATCCGGTAGCACCGGGCCATGCCCAACACAGACAGCGGATAGAGGGTTGTAAATGCGTCCACGCTGCGATGATTGATGATCTTCTGAAACTCAACCGCCGCCTGGGCCGGCGCATTCACTGCTAAATAAGCTTCTCCTCGCGCGTAGATTGGAAGCATGTCGGCCAGGGAACCGAATTCATAGGGAAGGGCGGGGTCCATGAGCTTGGTTAATTCCTCCGCAGATGCCCCGCCGGAGATTGCAATAAAGGTCCGGATGATCGGCGAGTAAATTCCCACGTTGAATGTGGACAGGGGACGGTCATGATCCATTTGTTCCAGCAGTGTGCGCGCACGCTGAACTTCATGATTGCGGAGGGCAACCAGAGCGGTAAGACCGTATACCATCTCGTTCTTGCCCAGCTTCAGAGCGCGCTCGGATTTTGCCGCAGCAATGGATGATCGGCCGACTTCAGAGTTGATCTCAGCAGAGACTGCCAGGGTGATGGCTGCCGCCTCCGAATCGCCACTTCGAATCTGGACCTCGGAAGTTTGGTCGAAAAGTTTCGTAGCCGGTTCAATCCTGCCCTCCGAAGCGGCGGCGGAAGCCCTGGCAAAGCTCATGCCAGTGTCGTCGGGATGTTTCCCAGCCCATGACAACTGCTGTTCTATAGCCGCTGGGTCGTTTTGAAGAGTGCCGATTGCGAAAAGGTCAAGATGGATAAAGCCGTTGTCTTTTCCCTTGGCCAGAAGTTGCTCGCAAATCTTTTTCGCTTCGTCGAGGCGATTTAGCGCGATCAGAGCGGCGATCAGGTTCGTCGAACCGAAGTCCTGATGAGGCCCGAGTTCCACCGCCTTGCGCGCAAAATCAACTGCGGTTTCGTACCGGCCCAGCAGGATGGAATCGTTCGCCACCCCGTTGTACCCTCTCCAGTCGTTTGGATAAAGTTCAGTCCAAAGCTTGAAAGTCTCCGCGCCTTGTTCCCGCTCGGCGGTCGCGACGTCGAAATAACGTGCGGTGATCAGCAGGCGCTCCGGTTCGGTCGCATGTGACCGGAGTTCAAAAGCCTTCTGAAAGTATTGCTTCGCATAAGCGGCGTCGCCCAAATTTGAGTAGGCCGAGCCCAGCTGCGCGTAGGCGATGGCGAAATTCGGGTCCAGGTCGATGGCAGTTTTCAGGACGCCTCGCGCTTCCACGTTCCGGGAATGTGCTCGAAGGTCGATCCCTAACTGATAAGCCTTCAGGGCTTCAAGCGAACTCGTGGTCGCGAGCTCCATCGGAACGTCGAATCTGGCCAACGATTGAGGCGACTCGCCCAATCTCCGGCGGAGATCATCTGCCGCCGCGCTGAGCCGCCCCAAAACCTCTTCTTTCCTGTCGACCGAAAGTGTCTGCTGCATAAGGGGGGCCGCATCACTGCAACGTTGGGCCTCCATTGACAGTGAGTAATGCGCGCCGGGTTGAATCGAACCCATAATCAGCGCGGTGGATCCCAGCCGCTGGCAGACCTGTCTGGCAAGAGCAGGAGTTAGGGCCTCATCCGGCGAATGCCCCAGCTCTTGCATACTCTGCTTCAAGGTCTGATCGGGCACCACATTGAGATAGGGAGATTGGGAGAGGTGAATAATGACGGCCTGCCGCAAAGAACCATCAAACACCGGGTCGCCAGTGCTGTTGGCGAAATCTCCGATTACGACCGATGCATGTTCTGAAGCAGGCGTGGCGGATCGGGAAAACCAAAGCACGAGGGCAACAATAATCGCCAGCGGGATCGCCAGGAGTCCAGCCAGCCTGAACCATCCACGGTTCTGGCGGAGTTCCGGAGCCTTTGCCGGTTTGGGGCCGGCAAACTCGGGCTCAGCGTTCTCGATGTGGACCGGGGCGACAAAGCGATAACCTCGCCGCGGTACCGTTTCAATGAAGCGCGGATTGCTGGCGGTATCGCCCAGGGCCTCGCGCGCTTTTACCAGCGCAACTCCCAGACTCTTATCGAACTCGACAAACGTATTTTCCGGCCACAGCCGTCGCCGGATCTCATCCTTCGAGACAATGTCGCCCGAACCTTCCAGAAGTAAGACCAGAAGTTGGAAGGGCTGGTCCTGCACCTTGACCCGGACCCCGCCTCGCATGAGGACACGATTTGCAGGGTCCAGTGAGAAAAGGCCGAACCGGTAGAGCGTCTGGCGGCGCTCATCTGGCATGAAGTCTGGCATCGATGGACACGCCCTGATTTTGCGCCCAAGTTTAGCATGGGGACTCGCCCTCGATCGGCCTCCAGCCCAGTTAGTGAAGGCCCGCAAGCTCTTCATCCGTAAGCGCTTAATAGTTAGCACGCGATTTACGGTCAGTTTGATTGACGGTGCGGCCTTTCTGATCGAAAGTGCCCTCGACGGCGACCTGGGCTTCGCGGAAATACTCCTCGCGATCGAATATTCGGATTGCCGGTGACAGGATTCGATGCAACATGTCCGTTTGGCTGAATTGACTCTCGCTGTGGCAGCAATCGTCTCAATCCATTGCGCCCCCGCGTTCGGGGCAGATTCGTGCCAACCGGTGTTCGACGCGCTGACCAAAGTGGTCTCGACCCCGAGCCACAGTTATTCGACCCAAACCGCCTCTTCGCTCGACGGGCCAGTGACCACGCACGAAGAAACTATCTATACCCGCGAGAAGACTTATCGCCGGGTGAATGACAAATGGGCAGAGAGCCCGCTGACCAAGGGCGAAATCCTGGAGCGTGAGCAGGGCAACCGAAGGCACGGCAACGCCACATGTCTGTTGCTGAGAACCGAAGCGGTGAACGGTGAAATGGCTGACGTTTACTCCATGCGCAACGAAAGTGCCGTCGGCAAAGAGGACGCATGGATGTGGATCTTGAGAGGGACGGGGTTGCCGTTGCGCGAGGAACTCGACGTTGATACCGGTGGGACGGCGGGTAAGAGTCATCTTTCCACTCGCTACGAATACGGCAACGTGAAATCACCAATGTGAAAGTAAGGAACGATTCGATCCGTATCGAAGATCGTTCCTGGAGGAATCCGAAATGAAAACTGCTCTCGCAGCCATCACATTGTTCGTACCAATGACGCTCCTAAGCTTCACTGAATCCGCGCGCGCTGCGGATTCCTGCCAACCCGTGTTTGAAGCACTTACGAAATTCACTACGAGTCCCAGCCATAGCTACACGACGAACACGGCAAATGGCGGCAAGCAACGAACCGGCGAGACCATCATGACCCAGGGAAAGAAATACATCCGCGCCAATGGAAAGTGGATGGACCCACGCGTCACCACGGCGGAAGTCCTGGACCAGGAAAGGGAAAACGAGAAAAACGGCAAAGCGACATGTCAGTTGCTGCGCAGCGAGGCGGTCAACGGCGAACCGGCAGGGGTTTATTCCCTTCACCGCGAAACCCAAGACTTCAAAGAAGATTCCCAGATCTGGATCTCGAAGTCGACCGGAATGCCCTTGCGCGAGGAGCAGGACATCGACCGGGGAGGACAGATTGGCAAGCAACACAACTCCACGCATTTCGAATACGGCAATGTTCAGCCGCCGATGTGAGGCCCGCCCCCGCGCATGAAACGCAGCACCTGAAAAAGGAAAAGCCATGAACCGTCACACAATTCTGAGTTTGCTCACCTGTCTCACTGTCGTAGTCATTCTCCAGTGGCCCTCCACGCTTGAGGCCCAGGACTCCTGCCAGCCGGTGTTCGACGCGCTCAACAGAGTGGTCACAACACCCAGCCACAGTTATTCCACCTACACCCTGCAGGGTCGGACGATTGCTGGAGAAAAAATCTACACGCAGGGCAAAGCCTTTGATCTGGAAGACGGCAAGTGGGTGAAAGATTCCGACGACCTGAAAGAAATTCTGGCGAAGGAGAACGAGGGCCGCGCGCATTCCACTGCGACCTGCAAAATCGTGCGCGAAGAGTCCGTCAATGGCCGGCCGGCAACGCTTTACTCCCTGCACAGCAAGACCGAGCACGCAACCGAAGAAGCGCAAATATGGATTGCCAAAGGCCCCGGGTTGGCGCTGCGGGAAGAAATGGATATTGACGCGGGCGGAAGCGCACGGAAGAGCCACATGTCCGCGCGTTTCGAGTACGGAAATATTCAGCCGCCGATCTAACTGCCGATGCGGTTGCTGGCGAAAGACCAAGCAAGAGGCAACAAGGGAGGTTTTAGTATGGCTAACTTTTGCGTGAAGTGCGGTTCGCCTCTCACAAGCGGGCCATTCTGCACGAAGTGCGGAACGCTCAGCCCATCGCAGTCAGTTCCACCGCAACCGAGCGTCGTGCCGGCGCAACCCGCGCCCACGATGGTTTCGCCAGCGCAGACAGGCCCGCAACCAGTCGTCGCACCTCCCGCTGGCTCGAGCGTCGCGCAACCTGCAGCTCCCAGGCAAGGCATGAGCACGCTGGCCAAACTCGGAATCGCTGCCCTCGGCGTCGTTCTCGTCGGCGGAGCCGCGGGCGCCGTCGGCGTGTACTACGTCGCCCACAAGGTCAGCCAGAAATATCACGAAGTGAAAGACGAAGTTCTCGAATCGAGTCCGAGTTCGGCTTCCGGTTCCGGCGAAAACGCGCGCGATAACGGCTCCGATGCGCGCTCTCCCGCTGGCGGCTCTGATTCGAGCAGCAACTCCATGGGCAACGTCTGCCGCTTTCTGAGCAAGGAAGACGTGAGCAAAGCGATCGGGGTCGAGATCATCCGCACCGAACCCGGAGACAACAGCTGCGCCTACATTGCAAAGGGCACGCAAAGAGAAATGACCGCAAAACATGCCGCTGCCATGTTGGGAGACAAGGGGGCCGACAAGAAGACGCAGCAGATCGCGGAGCAATTTGCCGGCGGGATATTCAAGATGACCCAGGAAAACAAGCCTGAGTCGGCGCAGGATGCCTCGGGAGAAGTTCCGGTGTTTAATTTCGGGCTCAATCAGAACGACGCAGAAGCGCAGATGCGACTGAACGCAAAAGGGCTCGCAGTTCTCGGCTCGCAGGAAGGCCTTCCGGGGATCGGCGACCAGGCGTTTGTGCAGGCGGACGGAATGATTATGGTCCGCAAGGGAAAAACCCTTGTTCAAATCATGTACTTGACCTGTCCCTGCGGATTGGAACAGGTCAAACCGCTGGCCAAAGAAATTGTCGACGCACTGTAGAAGCAGTTTCTTGTGAGGTGAGGAAATGGGTCATCATCACGAAACATCCAAGAAGGGCTTGTCTGCGCGAACAGGGCTTGTTCCAGCGGGCAGTGCTGCTTCATCCTGGAAAGCTACGGTTCGAGGGGCTCTTGCTTGCACATTATCACTCGCGCTGTGCGCTTTGAGCGGCTGTAAGAAAGAAGACAAATCAACCCGACAACCACCACAAACTACGGCGGCCAATTCACCCAAGCCGATTCCCGCGCCGCAGTCCTCTCAAACTACACACAAACTCGTCTCTCTGACGGATCGCAATGCCGCACCCACGGTGCTTGCCAGCCCGCCACCCGACATGTTCGACCTGAAAGCTCATCCTGACGCGACCATCTTGAGCGCAATAGACATTAACAAGCTCTCTGAAAGCGAGCGCCAGTTCGGGATCGCGCCACGGCGCACCAAGGACGTCGAGTATGCCGATGGCGTGATCGTGATGGAAGAAGGAGATAAGGCGATTCGCTCGATGGCCGGAGACGGCATGCATTGGACCTTCGACGCGAATTCACCGCATGTCGACGAATTCCAGGAAGGCAAGATCGTCTTTGCTACAGGACGGGCGGTCGGTCGCATCGTTGGCCTGCAGCGCCAGGGAGACTCTGTAACGGCATTCCTGGCCCCCGTGCAGCTGACCGACGTCATTAAGAAAGGCCACTTCGCGATGAGCCAAAAGGTCGACGTGGCTAACATGCTGACCTACGTCGCTCCAGATTTTCCGCAGCCTCCGGATGAACTCGTTGGTGGCGCGAAGACATCCAGCAACTATGAAGAAAACAATCCTCAGTTGGAAAGAACGGTGGTCGTTTCACGCTTTCATAATGGCCGCTGGGTGCCGGCCTCCGTTGCGCAAACCTACGGTGACGGACGGCGAGTCACATATCAAAAAATGGGAAGGAAGTGGTCTCCCGGCTATGTTTCCCTGGCGAATGTTTCTTTGTCCAGCCTAGCCGACCCGCTTCAACGTGTGCGGCTCAGCACGCCCATTACGGCCGAGCCGGCAATCCCGGCAATGCCGCCGTTGCCCATGCCAGCGCAGGCATCTGCGGCTGGCGCAGGCAAGAACGTGACGGTCAACTTGGACGGCGACGACGTCCGCACCCAGCCTGTGGCCAGCAATTCGGGAATTGGCCTGCAGTTCTATTACAACAAGAATGGCATCGATGTTTATGCCGAGTGCCTGCTCCAGGTGATCAACGCCAAGGTCGACTTTGATTTGAACATCACAGACAAGGGGATCGAAACCGCCGGCGTCCGTGTGGATGGAAACTTGGGCATCGTGTTGAATGCGGACGCAGCGAGTAAGCAAAATTTCAGCGCCAATCTTCACAAGACGATTTACGAACCCATAGATTTTTCGATTCCTCTCGGTCTGAACGGGCTTGCAGGAGTCCCATTCTCTATTACTTTCGGAAGCTATTTAAGACTCGAAACTGGTTTCAGCGCAAAAACTTCGAAGCTGTCCGCGTCGGGCCTCTATACCTTCGGAGGCGGACTTTGGGCGGGCATGAAGAATTACGATTGGTCGGTGAGCGCTGTGGGAAATCCTCAGGCAGAGAAAGACCTGGGTGTAACCACCGACGGGATCTCTGTCGGGATTAATTCATTGATCGTTACCGCAAGTATCCGAGCCATGGTAGGAATCGGCGCATTTGGTTTTAGCACAGGCGTCTTTGTGCAGATCATATTCGACGGAACGATCTTGCGCGGTTCTGATGTCGTTAACCCTATCGTCGGGTTGGCCCCCTGCCGGCAAGGGACAATCCAGGCGTTTCTCTATTACGGGATCGGCTATTCCCTGCCGCACGTCTTTGTCGAGATTGTGAATAAACTGCTATCGCTTTTTACCAGTTATCGCCTCGACGAAGAAGGCACCATCGCGAGCAGTAAGGCGGCCGATTTGTTTCACGGCAGAACCTATTACCCCGCTAATTGCGCATCATCAGCGAAGGGAGGCAGCTGACCTGTGAGCTATTGCGGAAATTGCGGAACACAAATTCACCAAGGCCAGAGCTTCTGCGCCAACTGCGGCACTCCGGTTGGCGGGGACGCTCTTGCGTCCCGGCCTGCTGCCCGAGCACAGCCGTCTTCCGCTGAAGTTGCCGGCCCACAGCCAAACAGCGAAGCCACCTTGCAAAAGCTCGCGACGCTCAAAGCACAAGCGCCACCTCCTGCGAAGAGTTCCGGCAAGAAAGTTCTGATTGCTGTGATTGGAATTCTTCTCGTCGGCGCGATCGCCGCCGTCGCTGGAGTTGTCTATGTCGGATATCGAGTGAAGCAGAAAGCCAATGCGGCGCTGGATAATCTTGAAAGCAAGCCAGGTCCACACAAAGTCACAGGACAAGCGGGCTCTGGCGATTCAAGTAAATCCAATCCTGAAAAAAGTGACGATGGCTCACCCGACAGCAACACCGACAATCCGCTCTCAGCCGTGCTCGGCAAGCTGCAGGGCGGCGCTGACAGCTCGTCAATGGGCGGCATGGCCAAGAGCATCCTGGAGGATCTTGGAGCGAAGAATCCAGACATGCCACCGGATCTTGTTCGCAATATGCCTTGGGCCACGCTTGCCAATCCTTTGCCATGTCCTACGGGCGCGCAGATCGACCCGGCAAAGCTGGCTGCCGGGAGAATTCTATTCAAGTCCGGAACCGTCCTCACCTACGCGTGGTCTCTGCCCCTTGCCGACGCCGAGGGCGACAGTATTGTCCGTGCGGTCTCACCCACTTCGCTGATTTTCGAGGCCAACGGCATCGCGGCGCTGGGCTTGGACATGGCCTTTAAGTCCCATGTGGAGTTCAACAATACAGTTTGCGCGAAGGATATCGCCGAAGGCGAAGCCTATTCCACAGGATGGAAGTTCATGATGAGCAAAGATCAGCCGCCGGTTACCCCCGGATTGTATCCGGGTGTCTCCCGTCTCCTCTTGCCTGCTGGCAAGTTCAATGAGCTGAAGTCTTCCGGTTCGACGAAACTGGTTTTCGCCTACTACGACTACATGGACGCTCTGACCGAATGGGAACTGCTTGCATGGAAGGGCACATTCGCGCGCATTGAGCCGGACGACATTCCATTCCCGCTGATCATCAATGACGAGCGCGTGAACGTACCTGCGATTCATGTTCGGGCCAATATGAAGGTCATCGAGACCGCAGGGCGCTTCGGCCCGCGTGATCAACCCGTAGAAGCGTACATCCTGGATGATCCCAATACACCCGTCGTGCTGTCGTGGATGATGGGCGAGGACATGAAGCAGGACGATGCGTTCAAGGTCCAGTTAATTCGCGTCACTTATCCCAGCGACAAGCCCACCATCGAGCAGCAACTCGCAAAGAGCCGCAAAGCGATTACCTGGGGAATCAATTTCGACTTCAACAGCGACACGATCCGGCCGGTATCGGAGCCTGTGCTCAAAGAAATCGCCCAGGCGATGGCCGATCGTCCTGACTGGAAGCTCACCGTCACCGGTCACACGGATAACATCGGGGGCCACAAGTACAACCAGGAACTTTCGCGGAAACGCGCGGCCGCGGTGAAGAAAGCGCTGGTTGAACGCTATCGGGTAGACGCGAACCGCCTGTCGACCGGGGGCGCCGGCGATTTCGCTCCAATCGACACCAACGACACGCTCGAAGGACGGGCGAGAAATCGCCGAGTCGAGCTCACGCTGGATTGACGCAGATTCCGGACCAAAAGTTCTTTGAACTGGAGAATCTCAATGAAAACCATACTTCTAGCAGCAACGATGTTCGTCTTTTGTCTCCCCAACGCGACCGGCCAGGGAAAGGTACTTACGAGCGATCCACTGACAAGCCTTCCGCTGATTCCCGCCACTGTCCTATTCAAGAATGTGGGAAACGAGCCCGACAAAATGCCGGACGGGCAAGTTTGTAAGAGCAAAATGCAGGGCGATTTCTACTCTCTGTCTGCCGTCATGAATCCGGCGAACGCGATCAAAATGGACGCCGCAGCAGCATGGTATGCGTCGCATCTTTCCGGGTATAAGAAGGTCCAAGGTTACGAATCAGAACGCTCGCAAATAGCCTTTTACAACTCGGATGGGACCATTGTGATTTTCATAACCGGACAACGCGGTGCGCGTGGCGAGAACACAGATGCCTATTCCATTGCCTATGAACGCTACCAGCCCGGCCTCTCCGAAAAGACGATCGCAAGTTTGACGCAAGGAAAAATCGTATGTCAGTGAAGCCACTGTGGATTTTCATTGCGGCGAATCTGGTGTCCGTGAGTGATCCAAAGGAGGAAACGAATGAAAAATAGCATTCTCGTTGGCGGTTATTCTTGCTTTCTGCCTGGCAAACGCCGCAGGCCAGGCCAAAGTGCTCACAAACGATCCCTTGACCTGCCTTCCACTAAGCCCTGAGAGCGTTGTGGCGAAGGATGCAGGCAATGAACCAGTAAAAATTCCGGATGTGCACGTTTGCAAGAGCAAGATGCAGGGAGATCTTGGGGATTCTCTTTATCCTTATGAAAAGAATGGTAGGCCCGAATGGATTCGAACCATCGACCTCTTCCGTGTCAAGGAAGCGCTCTGGACCAACTGAGCTACGGGCCTGCAAAGACTAAAACGGCTGGTTTCTTGCGGTGCAGGACATAGTTTATCACGCCACGAATACCGCTCTCAGGCCGACAACTGGAAATCTTATGTCACCCCGACCGGTGCTCGGGATTTTGCCGCAACCCGGCGCAGCAGGTCTGGCGCCTTCAAACGTTCGCACCACTGACGGAATTCAGGACGCGGCCCCTGCCATTGCAGTTCGTCAATCGATCCAAAAACGGGCACATCGGTCCGCAACGTAGCCAGCTTCCGGAACAAGAGCGCATCCTCCCACGAAGCAAAAAGAGATTCCGCGAGCGGCAACGCCCGGCGAATCAGCGGATCCCAGCGCCGCGGGTCTTTGGGAATACCCTCCAGATGGCGATACTTCGACAAAACCGCAGCTGCGGCCTTTTCTCCCCAGCCTCTGATGCCTGGATACCCATCCGCGCTATCGCCGACAACCGCCAGGTAATCCGCTATGGATTCCGGTCCGACCCCGAACTTTTCAATGACGCCACCTTCATCGCGCACCAGGTTGCGCCGCCGGTCGAGTTGAACGATGCGGCTCCCGACGACGCACTGGCTCAGATCTTTGTCCGGCGTGCAGATAAGAATCTGTTTCACTCGATCATCTTTTGCAGCCTTGAATGCAGCGGACGCCAGTGCGTCGTCGGCTTCGAACTCAACCTCTGGCCAGACGACAACACCCATCGCCTGCAACGCTTCTTCAAGTATCGGGAACTGTGATAGCAGTTCCGGCGCGACTCCTTCACTCGTCTTGTATCCGGGATAGAGATCGTTACGGAACGATTCGACAACGTGGTCGGTAGCCACGCCTATGTGCGTCGCGCCGCTTTCAATCATCGACAGGATGGAGGTAGCAACGCCGCGAACCGCGCCAATCTCCTGTCCGCCGGCGTCCAGGGATGACGGCACGGCGAAGAAGTGCCGAAATAGTTCGTAGGTACCGTCGACGAGGTAAATGTCCATTTAGCGCCTCACTTCCCGCAGCTGTCCGAGAAGTGGAAAAATCAATCCTCACGAGACTTCGCCAGCCTTGTCTATTGCTTGTCCATCGCCATAAACAAATTGTTCAGCGACTCTGACAATGTTGGATGGGCAAACGTGGCATCCCGTAAGGCGGTGTAAGGCAACTTCCCCATCATCGCGGTTTCGATGACCGACATCACTTCGCCGCCCTCAATGCCAAGCACTGCTGCGCCTAGAATTTCGTCCGTCTGCGCGTCAACAATCGCTTTCATAAAGCCGCGAGTCTCATCGACCTCCAAGGCGCGGGCCACCGAACTCATCGGTAACTTGGCCACGCGCACCTTTCGGCCCTGCGCGCGCGCTTCTGTTTCAGACAGGCCTACGCGCCCTAGTTGGGGATCGATGAATACGCAATACGGCACCATGCGATCTCTGGTGGAAGCGGCCTTTTTCTCGACCAGATTCGAGCGGACAATCCGGAAATCGTCGTACGAAATATGTGTGAACGCCGGGCCGCCTTTGATATCGCCGAGGGCGTAAACACCCTCCGCGCTTGTTTCCAGGCGCTCGTTGACCTGAATGAATCCGCGTTTGTCGGTCTGGACGCCAGTCGCTGAGAGCTTCAAAGTATCGGAATTCGGAACGCGTCCGGTCGCGACCAACAAATGCGAACCCAAGATCGTACGCAAGGTGCCCGACAGTTCGACGTCGACCCGAATGCCGCCATTCGCACTTGCAAACCGCGTCGCCCTGGCATTCAACAGAATCTCGATTCCATCCTCCCGCAGGATCCTGGTTATTTCCTCTGCGACATCGGCGTCTTCGCGAGCCAGCAACTGGCTGCCATTCTGGACAATGGTTACCCGGCTTCCAAAACGCCGGAACATTTGTCCAAACTCCAATCCGATATATCCGCCCCCAAGCACGAGAAGATGCTCGGGCACGGCATCGAGTTCCATGATCGAAATGTTATCGAGAAAAGGAACGCGATCCAGTCCGTCAAGTTTGGGTACAGAGGCGCGGGTCCCGGCGTTGATAAAGATCTTTTCGCCAGCGAAGCAGCGCTCTCCGCCGTCTTTCAATTTTACGGACACGATCTTCTTGCCGGTGAAGCTCGCCTCGCCAAAAACCAGGTCGAGATTCTCGGCCTTTTCGATTCCCTTCTGGCTTCCGTTGCGGAAGGTGTTAACGATGTCGCGTTTGCGCTGGCGGACTTTCTTCAGGTCGACAGTGATCGGGCCGGTATGCACGCCGTAATCGGCGGCCCTCCGCGCCAGATAAGCCACTCGTCCGCTGGCAACCATCGTCTTTGTCGGAGTGCATCCTTCGTTCACGCAGGTTCCGCCAACGTGACTGCGTTCAATCAGGAGAGTCCGCATGGCAGGCCCGGCGAGAGCAGTTGATAGCGGAGTCCCCGCCTGCCCGGCGCCGATCACGACTGCATCGTATTTTTCTGGAACCGCCATATGCACTTCGTAGAGTTAGAAACGAGAGGTGAAAAATATTCCAAGCCCGATCGCCACAATGTCCTCGGGAATGGCAATCGCAAAATCCGGAACATGCAATCCACGGACAAGTCCGATGCGGGCGTGATATCCGCCGAACGCGCCCATCAGTGCGCCGATCACTCCGATGAATGTGCCCAACCAGACCGCCGTGCCTCCCGCGGCCGCAAGACAAGCTCCACACAAAGCGCCGGTGACAATTCTCGCCGACAGTCCAACCGCAGCCGTGCGCGCAGGGGTGCCGGGGAGTTGATCGGCTACGAGTTCAACTAACGCTAAAACAGTGAAAATTCCGACGGCCCACCCCGAGCCCATGAAAGCCAGCGGCGAGCTTTGCAGATGAATCCATTCCAGATGCGCGGCCCATGCAACCACCGCCGGCGCGGTGAGCGATCGCAATCCGGCCACAAAACCGATGCCAAGAGCAAACAGCACAGTCAGGCTCATCGTTTTATTTTCTCCCACAAGGCAGGCCTTAGGCGGCTCCCGGCGAAATTGGCAGCCAAACCTGAAAACGCGTATTTCCCGGGACCGAGTGCACCTGGATGTCACCGTGGTGTTTCTTCACGATGCGCTGCACAGTGTCGAGACCCAGGCCTGTTCCCTCACCCACCGACTTCGTAGTGAAAAACGGCTCGAAGATATGAGGAAGAACCTCCGGTGCAATTCCCGGTCCATTGTCGTCAACCTCCACCACGACGCAGTCGTCCTCGCGGTAAGTCCGCACCCGCAACTCGCCCTTGCCTTTCATCGCGTCAATCGCATTGTCGATCAGATTCGTCCAGACCTGGTTCAGTTCGCTGCCAAAAGAATTTACCAGCAGCGGGATCTTCTGATAATCACGCTGCACCGTAACGCCTTTCTTGAGCTTGTGATTCAGGATGGTCAAAGTCGTTTCAAGCGTTTTCACGATGTCAACGTTCTGGACCGGCGACTGGTCCATGTACGTGTATTCCTTGATCGCGCCCACCAGGTCCGAAATTCTCGTAGCGGCGCTTTCGAGTTCCTTCAACAATCCGAAAATTTCAATCGAAGTCGAGATTCGCACCAGCGCCGCTCGCGCCGTATCGGGGTCAAGCAATGCAAATAATTGTTCCAGCATCTCCGGCCTGAAGTTGCGCCGGGCGAGATCGGCCGCGAGTTGCCACATATCGTTCTGCCCGTGGCTGCGCAGCAACGAATCGATCTGGTCTTCAAGATCGCTTGCCGTCAACGGATCAGGCGGGGGCCCGTCCATGTGCAACAGCGTCTCTTCCACTTTTTCGATTTGCGCTTTCTGTTCTCCGTTCAAATTGCGCCGGCCCAATTCGACGCTCGCATTGCGGATTCGCAGGATCAGATCGCGCAACTGGCTGCTCGCCCGCTTCGCCGCCGACGCCGGGTTGTTCAACTCGTGCGCCAATCCCGCCGACAGTTTCCCGAGCGCTGCCAGCCGGTCGCGTTGCTGCTCAAGACGTGTGGTCTCGCGAATGCGGTCCGACATCATGCCAACCAGCCGCGTGGTCAGTTCCGGCATCTTCTGCACGAGTTGCGGGAAAAACGATGCTGGGAATCGCAGGGCCCGGGCCGCGGTAACCGCCCTTCCATTCAGCGGGAAAATCTTCATTCGAGAGAATGGCAAGACACCCGTGATCTCTCCGGGCTCCAGTTCGAATGAAAAGGGCTGCCCCGAAATTTCGCCGCGGGCCTGGAAGTGGCCTTCCAGCATCACAAACATCGCATCCGCGGGCGTCCCTTGCCGTACATATGCCTCGCCCGGCTGCAACTGAAGTTCCGTAGCTTGGCTCAAAAACCATGCGAGTTGCTCGTCAGGGAGACCCTTGAAAACATCCACGCGCCGAAGCTCAGAAAGATCAGCCATTAGACCTTGCTCAAGTACTGATGGATGAACTGAACAGCCACCGATCCCTCGCCGACGCCAGATGCAACGCGCTTAACGGAACCATGCCGCACATCCCCAACCGCGAAAACGCCCGGGGTGCTTGTTTCCAGCAGGAAAGGGTCCCGGTCGGGTGTCCAGCCTTTCGGCCGCACACCAGCCCGCATCAAATCCGATCCGGTGAGAATGAACCCGCGTTCGTCGCGCACAATCAAATCGCCCAGCCAGTCCGTCCGCGGCAGCGCCCCGATGAAGATAAACATGGAGCCGGCCGGCACCCGCTCGACCTTGTTCGTGTCCGAACAAAGCACTGAGATTTCTTCGAGATGGGTATCGCCATGCACTTCGGCGACGGTTGCATGCGTCCATAACTGAATGTTGGGAGTCGCCTGGATCTGATCAATCAGATATTGCGACATCGTGCTCGAAAGTGAATCGCCACGCACCAGAATCACCACACGATCGGCATACTTCGAAAAGTTCATCGCGGCCTGACCCGCCGAATTGGCGCCTCCCACTACGTAAACGATCTCGCCTTTGCAGGAGAGGGCCTCGGTCGTTCCGCCTCCGTAGTAAACCCCGGCGCCTTGCAGGCGATCGATCCCCGGCGCGTCCAGCTTCCGCCACTGCACGCCGCTGGCAATCATCAGCGCATGGCACGATATTTCATTCTCATCCGCCAGCTTGATGATGCGGTACGAGCCCTCGGTCCTTATACCGACCACTTCCTGTGGCGCCAATATTTCGACTCCGAAGCGCTTTGCCTGTGCAACGGCACGCCGCGCCAGATCGCCGCCGCTCAATCCCGCGGGAAATCCAAGGTAATTTTCGATGCGCGAACTCATTCCCGCCTGCCCGCCTGGCGCCTCGCGTTCAATCATCACAGTCTTCAATCCTTCGGACGCCCCATACACCGCTGCGGCCAGTCCCGCCGGCCCACCGCCAACAATGGCCAGCTCGTAGAAGCTGGTCTCCGAATGCGTGCGCAAGCCAACTTTCTGCGCGACGTCCGCGGGCGCGCCGTTCAGCAGCTTTCCCCCGTCCGGGAATAACACTACGGGAAGATCACTGGCGTCCGGGCCCAGCGCTTGCAGCAGGCGCTGCGTCTCAGGATCATTGGCCGAAGATTCAACGTCGATCCACAGATAGGGAACGTGGCTGCGCGCGAGAAAATCGCGCAACTCATAACAACGGGGCGACCACCGGGTTCCCAGCACGCGAATTCCCTGAAATGCCGGATGGTAAGTGGCCTGCCAGTCTTCAAGCAGATCGTCGAGTTGAGGATAAAGATGCTCGCTCGGCGGGTCCCACGGCTTCATAAAGAAGTAATCGATGTTGGCTTCATTGATAGCGCTGATGGCAGCATTCGTGTCGGCGTAGGCGGTCAACAACGCGCGTTTGGAATCCGGATAAATCTGCCGTGCCGCCTGCAAAAATCCCACGCCATCCAGGTTCGGCATGCGCTGGTCGGCCAGCAGAAGCGCAACTCCATCGTTGCGCAGTTTCAATCCCTTCAGCAGATCCAGCGCCGCTACCGGCGAGTCGCTGCTGATTACGCGATATTTTGCGCCATACTGCGACCGCAGGTCGCGCTCGATCGCCCGCAAAACGTCGGGGTCGTCATCCACGGTAAGAAGAATGGGTTTTGCCATGAAAAGTAACGCCGCCGTCCAGGCGGCCGTTGATGACCGCACAGTCGTCAGACAGAAGCAGACATCGCCACAGCCGGACGTTAATTCTTAGATAATCCTTAGATACTGCAACTCTGATTTCGTTGCGCAAAAGTGAAAAGCACGGGCCTACGCGGCAATTTCCCCGGCTTCCATCTCGTCCACGTAGCACCAGACCCACGATTCGCCGCGCTCCACGGATCGCATGAGCGGATGCTGCGTCTCGTGGAAGTGCCTGGTCGCATGCTTGTTCTTCGAGGAGTCGCAACAGCCTACGTGGCCGCATTCCAGGCACATCCGGAGGTGGACCCACCTATCACCGGTCTTCACGCAGTCTTCACAGACATGCTTGCTCGTGTGTTTGATCTTGATCTGGTCGATGTGGGTGCACTGTTTCGGCATGGGGGCTCCAAATTGGTACTGATTCCCGGTCAAGTGACCTGGGTCATGTGACGAAAGGACATCAACACTATAAAGAACCTCCGCTGTAACCGACAATCATCGCAGGAGGCACTTCGTCTGTGCTGCGTCTTGATTATCTCTCTTGCGTATTGACCGTAGCGTCCACAATCCTCGTGGGCAAACGGTGCTGGAAAGGTTGGGCTTTGTCGGGAGTCAACAGCATTCTGATCTGCATCATCGGACTGCGTACAGATCAACTTGGCTTCATCCCGGCGAACGTGTTTTGCATGGTGGTCAGCGCGATCAATCTGAGAGCGTGGCGCAACTCAGGATCGTAGCTGCCAGGCTTCTACCCTGCGATCAGCAGGTTCTCTGCAAAGGGCCATTGTTCGTCGACCCACTGCACTTCGCAGCGGAACCCGGCGTCCTGCGCGGTTTGGCAAACCTCCTGGATTGAATACTTGTGGCTGCTCTCGGTCCAGATGGTTTCGCCTTCCTGAAACTCAACCACCACTTCCGCGTCACGGATGTTCACGATCTGCCTGCGCTTCGATTCCAGGTGCATCTCGACGCTTCGTGCCTCCGGGTTGATCTTCGCCCGGTGTTGGAATTGAGACAAAGCGAAATCCGCGCCCAACTCGCGATTGATCCTCGCCAGCAGATTGAGATTGAACGCCGCCGTTACGCCAAGCTCGTCATCGTAAGCCCGGATCAGTTGCATCGCTGGCTTTTCAAGGTCCGTGCCCAAAAGCAGCGCATCTCCCGGGTTCAGGATGCACCGCACATCGGAAAGGAACTTCATCCCGGCTGAACGATCGAAATTCCCAATCGTACTGCCGAGAAACAGCACGCACAGCCGCTGGCCCGGCTTGCGATAAGCGGCAACCTCGAGCAGCCCATCCAGATATTCGCGCTCGCACCCCACAATGCTGATCGCATCGATGTCGCTTAATTCGCGCTCGCATAGAACCAGCGCCGAGTGCGAAATTTCGATGGGATAATACGAAGTCCTTTGCCGCCGGCAAAATGCTTCCAGCAGATAGCGAGTCTTGCGGCCGCTTCCGCTGCCAAGCTCAGCCACGGCCACCGGCCCGGCAATGCGGTCCACAATTTCTGACGCATTCCGCCGCAAGATCCGCTCATCCGCCCGGGTCAGCCCATATTCAGGCAGATGGCAGATCACTTCGAACAACGCCGACCCTACGTCGTCATACAGATACTTCGAAGGCAGTTCTTTCTGGTTCGCGCACGTCAAACCCTCGCGCACATCCATTGCGAAGTCATAAGAAACGTTGCTGGGGATCGCGTGAACAAGCATGAATCACTCCTCGATCATCGATTTGCACAGCGGAAACCGGCATAAACGTACTGGTAATGCACCTGAAACCAGTTGCGGAATGTGGGCCGCAACATACACGCGGCGGTCCGTGATGAACCGCCTTTCATGACGAAGTGCCTGCCATCAAAGAAATCCGCGGAGTACCCGCGATAGAACGGGAAAGGCTCAAACCCCGGAAAGGGCCCGAACACCGTGGAAGTCCATTCCCAGCCATTGCCGAGCATTCCTTCGACGCCGAATGAACTCTTGCCTTGCGGATGAGAATTGACCGGAACCGGGTCCCAGCAATCGAAATCGAAATTGCCAAGTGATGGCTCTGGAGACTGATCGCCCCAGGGATAAGACCGCTGCACTCCCTCCGCCGAGCCATACGCCGCGCGTTGCCATTGCTCTTCGGATGGAAGTGTCTTGCCAGTCCATCGGGCGTACGCGGCAGCCTCGGCATGACTCACATACACCGGCCAATCCATCGGCAGTGAAGTCTCTTCAAACATGCCGCGATACTCCCAGCCGTCGCCGGCTTTCATCCAAAACACCGGATGCTGGATGCCGTTGGCCTTGATCCAATTCCAGTCGCCTTCGCTCCAGAAATCCTGGGTTTCGTATCCGCCGGCATTCATGAACTCCAGAAACTGTCTGTTCGTGACCATGTAGCGGTCGATCTCAAACGCAGGCACTTCCGCCGTATAAGATTCGAATTCGTTGTCCCATCCGAATTCTTCATTTCGGCGCGAGAGCCCCATCGTCACCCAGCCGGCAGGGATCTGAATCATCCGATAATCGACGGAATCGGCGGAATGCAGGGCCTCCCGATGAGGCCGGATCTTCCGATCCAGCGGCAACTGATGCAGCATGTAAGCGAGCGTTTCGCAATGCATCAACCGGTGCTCGATCGCCACGTTCAGCAGCGTCTCTAGCGAAAAGCCGTCGCGCATATGTTCCACGCCATCGAGAAAAGCATTCGACAACTTTTCATCGAGCGCCTCGCGGATCTTGCGAACATAGTCCCGCGCCGCATTTAGCGAAGGCCAATCAGCGGGTTGGTCCGTCGGCAAGCCGCCGCCGACCGGATCAATCCCGAATGCAAACAGCCGGTCAAACTCCGGATGGAAACTTTTCAAGCCAAACACATTCTCGTGAAGCAAATTCCAGTCAAAGGCTTCAAGATGCCCGACATAAAATATGATTCGATGACGCTCAGGAATGGGCCGGTCGTACAGGGCATCGGTCCGGACGACATCGAAAAGAGCATCGCTTCGGCGGCGCGCATCCGCGATTCTTTCCAGCAAGAGATGTCGGCCGACATCTGTCTGCGCCATGGGCATACCAATCCTCCCTGATGAAGCTCTCTGGGACGAAACATCGAACGGGCTTCCGGCCTTCGGCGTGGGGTGCCTGGCGGGAAACGGCCCGTTGGTCGCGCGAAATGGCTCGCTATCAACCCCTCCGGCGACGGGGAATGAAAGACTACCAAAGCCCTGCTTCCGCCGCAATGCCATAACGCGTCTATCCCCACTTGCCTATTTAGGCGAATAGAATCAAGGCCATGCGAGGTTCGTCGGCGTCTCGTCTCTGCTCCCGGGGCTCTGTCCAATTTTGATACTTGTGCCCCCCGGTTGCGGTCCAGTCAAACTTTAGATGACGGCCAGGTGGAGGAGGTGACAGCAGAAATCACGTTCGAGGACTGATTTTGTCCTCGTGCTGGCCCGGGCTATTTAATCAACCGCTTTTTCTTGAGGAATTCCTTTACTACCTCCGACGTATCACGATGTTGACCGTCGACGGCGTAGTTCATCTGCTGCATGTCCTGGTCAGATATGGCGTCTTTCAACTCCTCCAGCGCTTCACCAACTTCGGGATGCCGTTGAACGGCCTGCTGCCGGATGATGGGGACCGCCTCATAGGGTGGAAAATAATGCTTGTCGTCGGCCAACACGAATAAATCCAGCGCCGGAATCAATCCGTCGGTCGCGTTGCCCGCAGCAAAGTCGATTTGATGATCCTTCAGTGCCCTGGCCAGCAACCCCAGATCCATGATCCGCGGCTGCTCGGCGAAGTGAAGGCCATATGCAGCGGCCATACCCCGATATCCATCGGCGCGCTCCATGAATTCATATCCAAATCCTGCGCGCCATTGCGGCGAGAACTTTGCCGCCTGGGAAAGAGTCTGGATGTTCAGCCGCCGCGCATCTTCGCCGCGGATCTCCATGGCGAAAGTATCGTTAAAGCCCAAAGGCGGGCCCAGCGTCAATCCAAATCGCCGCTCATATTCGCTCTTAACGCGTTGGTAAACATCCATTTTGTCGCCGCTGGCCTGCTGCTTCAGGATCGCGGTCAGTGCCGTCCCCGTATATTCCGGATAAATGTCAATTCGTCCCGCCAGCATCGCCTGCTGGCAGATGTAGGTTCCAGCCAGATAAAAGCGCCGCTCGACTTTCACGTGGGTATGGGTCTCGATCTGCTGCGCGATGAGTTCGCCGAGAATGAATGATTCGGTAAAGTTCTTCGATCCCACTACGATGCGGTCGGAATGGGATGGCTCACAAGCGGCGAGAAACGCCACCGCCGTGAAGATCAGAAGACTCGGCGGAAGCCGCATCATGGCGTGCGCAATCGCCTTTCGAGCAGCCCAACCAGAAAATCCGCGGCCAGTGCCAGAATTGCAGCGGGAATCGCGCCGGCGAGGATGACCCGGTCGTCAACCATCGCCAGTCCCCGAAAGATGAATTCACCCAATCCGCCGGCGCCAATCGCAGCCGCAATAGTCGCCAGACCCACAGAAATTACGATCGCTACCCGCACGCCCGACAGGATCACGCTCGTCGCCAGCGGCAACTCGACCTGAAACAGCAATTGCGACTCGGTCAACCCCATCCCTCGTGCGGCCTCGACCACAGCGGGATCAACCCCGCGAATCCCCGTGAACGTATTCCGAATGATGGGCAGCAGCGCATACAGAGTCAGCGCCACAATCGCCAGGCGATCCGATTGCGAACCCAGCCAGGGGACCGGCAGCAGAAATCCGAATAGTGCAAGGCTCGGAATTGTCTGGATGATGTTGGCGCCGGCCAGCACCGGTTTGTTGAATCTGGGCCGATGCGCAATCAGAATCCCCGTCGGCACGCCGATCGCGATCGCCAAGGCGGTCGATACGCCAACCAGCCAGAGGTGCTCCAGTGTCAGTTCCAGGACCTGCGTGTGGTTCTGCAACATGAATCGAATGACGTTCATGATCTTCCTCGATTCACCATCGATGCCGCACCCTCGCCGAACGCCCGCACATACTTCAACACCCACGGATCGCCGGATTTCAGGAATTCCTCCGGAGTTAACGCGGTTACGAGCTTTCCGGCCTCCATCAGAGCAATTCGCGATGCGAGCCGCAAAGCCTCGCGCAGGTCGTGCGTCACAAAAACCACCGTCTTGTGCAGTCGTTGTTGCAAGGCCAGGAATTCGCGCTGCAAATCATCTCGCGTAAGTGGATCCAGCGCTCCGAAGGGCTCATCCATCAGCAGGATTTCCGGATCGGCCGCCAATGCCCGGGCTACCCCCACCCTTTGACGTTGTCCGCCGGAAAGCTGATGGGGATAGCGAATCCCGATCGCGCCTTCGAGCCCAACCAGCTTCAGGAGTTCCTGGACACGCAAATGGATGCGATCTTCATCCCAGCCTTGAATCTTCGGGACCAGACCGATGTTCCGATCCACCGTGAAGTGCGGAAACAGACCGCCTTCCTGGATGACGTATCCAATCTCTCGCCGCAAGCGGATGAGATCCACTTGCCCATTCGACGCACCGTTGACCATCACATCTCCAGATGTGGGGACAATGAGCCGGTTCACCAGTTTGAGCGTGGTGGTCTTCCCCGATCCGCTGCGCCCAAGCAAAACCAGCGTCTCCCCGCGAGCCACCATCAGGTTCAGATCGAAAAGGATATTCGCCCCATTAGCCTGATATGACACGTCGCGGAACTCGATCGCCGGACCTGTGCGGTCACTCTCCATGTGCGCCAGCATACCGGACTTGCGGTCCTGCCGAAAGCCGGGCAGTGGACCTCGATTTGCAATAGCCCGCGCCACCAGCGACAATTCTTGGCGTGAAGAACACGCAACTCGACCCCAGGAAACGCCCGATCTTTTCACCTGGCGCGCTGGTCATTGTCACTCTGGGAAATCCAAGGGAAAAATTCTGGGGCATGATTCAGCTTCTCGCGCCCGAAGGTCTCAGCATCACGGGAGCGGAACTCTCTTCCGTAGAAGATCTCGCGGTCATGATTCGCAAGGGCGAACCTTTCACCCCCAATGTTGTTTTCTTCCCCATGCATCGCATTGAGCGGATTGAACTCGACCTGCCGATCGGTGATGTGCCCTCACTCTCCCAGCGCTTTCTGGCGAAAACAGGATTGAAACCATCCTCCGCGCTCCTTCCGAAGCAATCGCAGCTGCGCGCCTCGAAGGAGAGCGCGTGAAACTCTCGCAAGTCTTCACCGCCCCCAACCAGCTCACGCTGCTGCGGATGATCTTCGTCCCATTCATCGTGATTCATCTGGTGGAAGGGCGTTATCTTTGGGCCCTGGCAGTATTTGTGATCGCGGGCTTCAGCGACGGCCTCGACGGCCTGCTCGCCCGCACTCTCCACCAGCAGACGCTTCTTGGACAGTATCTCGACCCCATCGCCGACAAGCTCCTGTTGAGCACCATGTTTCTCGTGCTCTCCATCCTGCACAAGATTCCCTGGAAGTACACCGTGCTCGTCTTCAGCCGCGACATTTCGATTCTCGCCGCCAGTGCCGTCCTGTTTGCGATCGCCGGTCTGCGCAACTTCAGTCCCAGCATTTTCGGAAAGGCCAACACCTTTTCGCAAATCAGCGCCGTCTTTTTCGTCATGCTGTTTGAGGTTCACTCTCATCGCTGGATATGGATCGCCCGCACCGTTTTTCTGCGCGCAACCTTCTTCTTCACCATCATCTCCGCACTGCATTATTTGGTGTTGGTTCAACAGCGCCTTCGTGACAATCAGCACGCCCTGCCGCCGAGCAGTTCCTGATGTCTATTTGACCGGTTTTTAATCCGCACCCTAGAATCTCTAGTTCCCTGGTGATCTGCCGCATGGCACTTCGTCTCTACAACACGATGTCGTCGCAGGTGGAAGAGTTCAAGCCGCTGCGCGACAACGAGGTCCGCATGTACGCCTGCGGACCCACGGTCTACGACTACGGCCATATCGGCAACTTCCGCACTTTCGTCGCCGTCGATCTGCTCCGTAGATTTTTTCGCCAGAGCGGATACAAGATTCATCACGTGATGAACATCACCGACGTGGACGACAAAATCATCCGCAATTCGGCGCGTGATGGCGTGCCCGTCCAACAGTACACGGCGAAGTACGAGAAGGCATTCCTTGAAGACGCCGGCATGATCGGCATCGAGCATCCCACGCTGGTCCGGGCCACGGAACATATTCCCGAGATGGCCGAGTTCGTCGCGAAACTGGCCGAAAAAGACATCGCATACCGCACCGACGACGGATCATATTACTTTCGCATCGCCAAATTTCCACAATACGGCAAGCTGTCGCACCGGGATTTCGGCGGCATGCTCGACGGTGCGCGTGTCGAGGTGGACGAATACGATAAAGACAGCGCCCGCGATTTCGCCGTCTGGAAGGCGCCGAAGCCCGGGGAAGCTTTCTGGGAAACGAAGATCGGCAAAGGCCGCCCCGGCTGGCATCTCGAATGCTCCGTCATGTCGATGCAGGAACTCGGAGAGACGTTCGACCTCCACGCCGGCGGCGAAGACCTTATCTTTCCTCACCACGAAAACGAAATCGCCCAGTCGGAATCCATGACGGGCAAGCCGTTCGCGCACTTCTGGTTTCATGCGCGGTTTTTGCTGGTCGAAGGCGAGAAGATGTCGAAGAGCCTCGGCAACTTCTTTACGCTTCGCGATCTTGTTCTCAAGGGACACAAGCCGTCGTCCATTCGCTATTTGCTCGCGTCAGTTCCCTATCGCAACCAGTTGAATTTCACCTTCGACGGACTCAGGCAAGCCGCGGTTTCTGTCGAGCGCTTGCGCAATTTTCAATTGCGCCTGAAAGCCGGCACTTTTGCCGATGGCTCCAATCCCCAGATGCAATCTCTGGCAGCGGACACCATCGCCAAGATGAAAGCCGCACTTGAAGACGATCTCAACACCGCTCAGGCGCAGGCTGCAATCTTCGAAATGGTTCGCCAGGCCAACACTGGCCTCGACACCGGATCGGTGAAGAAAGATGATGTGCAGCCGCTGCTCAACGCACTCACAAGATTCGACGAAATCTTCGCCGTGCTGGACGACGATGATGCTGCGAAGATGGCGCGAGTGCTGGAATGGGCCACCACCGAAGGGCGAGATAAAGAAGTCAGCGAAATCCTGCGCGGAACGGTCCAGGCCGGACAATTCAGTGACGCCGAAATCGAAGCCAGGATCACCGAGATGAAAGCCGCACGCGCAGCTCGCGACTTCAAGAAATCCGACGCAATCCGCGGCGAGCTGATGGAGGCCGGCATCCTGATTGAAATCACGAAAGACGGCATCCGCTGGCGCAGAAAATAGGCCTTCCATCCCTCCGGCGCGCGCGGATTTCTCCAACGACGAACGACAACCGACCAACGGCGTTTCGCGGTGTTAAGCTGACTGCTGACAGCTTTCCCGTGAAATCCTTCGAAGAATACCTTCGCGATGCCGAACAAGCTCACGGGCATCTTTGCGCCGGGCAAATTCTCGGGGTCCGGCTTGCCATGTTAGGTCTTCAAAAGCTCGGCATTAGCGATCCCTACGGCAAGGACCGCAAGCGCCTCGTCACTTTCGTGGAGATTGATCGTTGCGCCACCGACGCGGTCGCCGTCGTCACCGGATGCCGCCTCGGCAAGCGCGCCCTCAAGTTTCGCGATTGGGGAAAGATGGCCGCGACATTCGTGGATGTCTCAAGCGGCAGGGCAATTCGCATTGCCGCAAAAGAATCCTCCAAAGCTCTCGCTCGCGAGATGCATCCCGAGATAGAAAACAAGAACCAGCAGCAGATGCTGGCTTATCGCGAAATGCCCAACGAAAATTTATTTTCGATGCAGTGGGTGAAAGTCGAATTGCCGCCGCAGGAATTTCCGGGTTACAAGGGTGAACGGATCACCTGCGACAAATGCGGCGAAGGGATTAATTTCAACCGGGAAGTTCGGCGAGAAGGAAACGTTCTGTGCCGCGGATGCGCCGGCGAGAGTTACTACATGCCTGTGTAGGACCAGCGCCGATGTAGGGGACAGCTGTCTCCCGGCTGTCCAATCGCGCGCCGCGCGACAGCATGACCCTACTCCGACTGCTCGTACGCATGCGCCACGCGCAGGATCGTCGACTCATCGAAGTGTTTTCCCAGAATCTGCAATCCGATCGGCAGTTTCTCTTTCGTCTCACCGCAAGGCACTGAAATTCCCGGGATGCCTGCAAGATCAGCCGTCACCGTATAAATATCTGCCAGATACATCGCCAGCGGATCATTCGACTTCTCGCCCAACGGGAACGCCGCAGTCGGGGTCGTCGGGGTCACAATGGCATCGACTTTGCAGAACGCCTCATCGAAATCCCGAGCCAGCAGGGTCCGCACTTTCTGCGCTTTCAGATAGTAAGCATCGTAGTAGCCTGCGCTGAGTGCATAAGTCCCCAGCATGATGCGCCGCTTCACTTCGGCCCCGAAACCCTCGTCGCGGCTGCGCCGGTACATCTCCGAAAGAGTCTTCACTCCTTTCGCGCGGTGGCTGTAGCGCACTCCGTCATAGCGAGCGAGGTTCGAAGATGCTTCTGCCGTCGCGATGATGTAGTAAGTGGGAATCGCATACGGGGTATGCGGCAGAGATACCGGAACAATTTCGCAGCCAAGCCCTTTCAGTTTGTCGATCGCAGCTTCGACCGCCTGTCGCACTTCACCATTCAGGCCTTCGCCGAAATACTCGTTCGCTACGCCGATCTTCAGCCCGCGAACCGGCTTTTCGATCTCAGCGACATAATCCGGAACTGGGACGTCCGCCGAAGTCGAATCCATCGGATCGCGCCCGGCAATCGTGCCCAGCACGATCGCCGCGTCCCTCACCGTCTTCGTCAGCGGACCAATGTGATCGAGCGACGAAGCGAATGCAATCAACCCATAGCGCGAAACTCGCCCGTAAGTAGGCATCAATCCGACCACGCCGCAGAAGGCTGCCGGCTGGCGAATCGATCCGCCGGTATCGGATCCCAAAGTTGCTACGGCCATGTCAGCCGCAACCGCAGCGGCCGATCCTCCCGAAGATCCTCCCGGAACGCGGCTCAAGTCTCGCGGGTTCCGCACCGGATGATATGCCGAATTCTCATTCGACGAGCCCATGGCAAACTCATCGCAGTTCATCTTGCCCAGCACGACAGCGCCCGCCGCTTCCATGCGCGCGACGGCGGTGCAATCGTAAGGAGGAATGAATTTGTCGAGACTCCTGGAGCCCGCTGTCGTTCGCACGCCGCGCGTGCTCATCACGTCTTTGATCCCGACAGGCACTCCGCCCAGAGGAGGCAGCGTCTTTCCCTCGGCCGCCATGCGGTCCATTCGATCCGCCTGTTCGAGCGCACGGTCTTTGCAGAGCGTCAGGAATGCACCAATCTGGCCGTCTTCTTTCTGAATGCGCTCGTAGTGGGCCGCCGTCAGTGCGAGCGCTGTAGTCTTGCGCTCCTGCACAGCCGAACGCGCCGCATCAATTCCTAATGAAGTGATATCCATCGCCGGTTATCGCTCGATCACCTTCGGCACACGGAAGAAATCTCCATCGGCGTCGGGAGCATTCGCCAGCGCTTCTTCATGGGGCAAAGATTTCCTCAGCCCCTCGATCACATCTTCCCGGCTCGCATATCCAAACCGCTCACTTCCCTCTTTCGATTCGTCGACTCCGTAGTGGTCCGAAACCTGCGCCATTGGCGGCACATTCGACGTGTCAAGCTCGTTGAGCCGGTCAATGTATCCCAGGATGGAATTCAAGTCGCGCAGCATTGCTCTCCGCTCGTCTTCGCTTAGCTCGAGGTTGGCAAGATCGGCGACATAGGCAACGTCTTTTTCAGTAACTTTCATGAAGATCGCGTTCAGCGGGGATTCTTGACCGAAGTCTCGGAGCCCGAAACCACGAATTCGATCCTGCAAACCATTTCGACCGTGTAGCGGTTGATCGCGGCCAGGTATCTCGTCGCAAGCAATTGCAATTCCGCCTTCCATCCCTGATCGGGAACGCTCACGCGCAGCACGCCTTTTTCGAAATTCAAAGCCTGGGTTCGTTCCGCCACGGCCGAGCCGCACACCACCGGCCACGCCATCAGTGGGGCCTGCGCCGGAGGTGCCTGGCGCAGCGACTTCGCCACAATTTTTTCGAGTTCAGATCCAACTGGTTCCAAGTGCCGAATCCCCGTTGAGAAATGCGCTGAGCCGGAGGAAACTTAATTTTACCATCGCGATTCCGCCCCAAGTACCGCTTGCCTAAGCGGGAAACTCCCGCCGTACAAACTCCAGTGCGGCATCGCGCGATAGCAGTTTGCCTTCGAGTTGTGCATCTTCGACGGCGTTGAGGATCTCACGGAACTTCGGCCCCGGACTATGTCCGGCGGCAATCAGATCGTCTCCCGTCACCAGCGGCTTGGGATGCATGGTTTCCACAGGAACATCTTCTCTTTTTCGCTGGAGAAAGGTATAGGTTGCCAGGTTTCCATGGCTCGCAAGCGAATCGGCGCGATGCAGGGCGAGATGCTCGTCGAACGAGGGCAGCCGCATGAATCTCTTCAGGGTCGATTCCTTCATGCGCGAAACCTGCCCGAAGCGCATGTGATTATCGACCAGCGCGAGGACCTGCGCAGTCTCATCGTTCGAGAATCGCATCTCTCGGCAGATCTTTTCCCCAATCTTCACGCCCACTTCCACATGGTCGTCGAAGCGGATCCGGTCTGGAGCCCGCCGGAAGGTCGCTGGCTTCCCGACATCGTGCAGCAAAGCCCCCCACGCCAATGTCATCGGGCACGGTTGCGGCAAGTTCTCCAGCACAAGCAGCGTGTGCACGAACACGTCGCCTTCCGGATGAAACTCGGGCGGCTGTTCAACCCCGTGCATCGCCGAAATTTCGGGCAAGACGTGCTTCAAAAGTCCGCTTTCGTCCAGAAGAAGGAACGCTCGCCGCGCATGGCCTTCGGTCAACATGCAGGTCAATTCATCGCGTACCCGCTCCCGCGAGACAACTTCAATCTGGGGCGCCAGTTTCTGGATTGCCGCAAGAGTCGCGGGCTCGATCTGATATTCAAAGCGGGCCGCAAAGCGCACCGCCCGCAACATCCTCAACTTGTCCTCGGCGAAGCGACGCTCTGGATCGCCAATCGCACGAACAATCCCTGCCTTCAAGTCCGCGCGCCCGCCGACAAAATCAAGCACCTCGCCACTCACCGGATCGAACATCATCCCGTTGATCGTGAAATCCCGCCGCGCAACATCCTCCCGCGGGTCGCAGCTGAAGCGAACTTCATCAGGATGCCGACCATCGGAATATCCGATGTCGGCCCGGAACGTTGCCACCTCAACTTCTCCGCCTTCCGGCGCGGGCACCAGCACCACACCGAACTGCGCGCCCACCGCGTAGGTCTCAGGAAAAATCTCCATCACCTGCTTCGGCGTAGCGTTCGTCGCAACGTCGTAATCCTTGGGCTCCCGGCCCAGTAGTAAATCCCGCACGCATCCCCCCACGAGATAGGCTTGAAACCCGCGCTCGCGCAGCGTCCCAATCACCGAGATGGAGAAATCCTTCCGCATCGCTTTTTTTAATAATATAGTTCTATGCCCAACGCCTACATCCTCGGAATCGAAAGCTCCTGCGATGAGACCGCGGCGGCGGTCGTGCGCTCGGGTGAACAACTAATTTCGAATGTGGTCGCCTCCCAGATCGCCACCCATCAGCCTTACGGCGGAGTCGTCCCCGAACTCGCCTCACGCGAGCATTTGAAGGCCATCGTGCCGGTGGTTCGCCAGGCGTTAGCCGAAGCCAAGCATACCTATGAATCCGTGGACGCGATCGCGGTCACACAAGGCCCCGGGCTCGCCGGAGCTTTACTCGTCGGCATCAGCTATGCCAAGGCGCTGGCGTTCGCGCTCAACAAGCCGCTGATCGCGGTAAATCATCTTGAAGGCCACATCCACGCGGTCCTGCTTGATCTTCGGCAAAACAAGGAGCGGCAAAAGGGGAGCCACGATCTCCAGTTTCCGGTGTTGGCATTGGTAGTCTCTGGGGGCCACACCCATCTTTATCTCGCGACCGAAAATCACAATTCCTGGGCCTATGAGAACATCGGCCACACGCGTGACGATGCTGCCGGCGAAGCCTTCGATAAGGTTGCGAAGTTGCTAGGCCTGGGATATCCCGGCGGCCCGGTCATCGACCGCCTCTCCGCGCACGGCGATCCAAAAGCAGTGAAGTTTCCCCCGGCACAGATCAAGCACCGCGACCGCCGCGGCCGGTTGGACAACAAAGCCGTTGCCGCAGAAGACCCTCGCCCGCGCTTCGACTTTTCCTACAGCGGAATGAAGACAGCGCTGTTGCGCTATGTCGAGAGTCACCAGATGCAGGCCCCGGCCGAGATCCGCCGCAAAGCGCTGGCGCAGATTGCCAAACCCACACTCAACGATTATCTCGCCAACTGCGATCAGCTTACGCTCGACCTCATCGCCTCGTTTCAACGAGCTATCGTCGACGATCTGGTCGGAAAAACTCTGGCCGCCGCCGAGGCCAACAACATAGCCACGTTGTTTGTGACCGGAGGAGTCGCGGCCAATCAGGAGTTGCGCCAGACCTTCGAGCGCGAAGCGGCAAAGCGAGTCTTGCCCGCATATTTCCCTTCACGCCGGCTTTCGACCGACAATGCAGCCATGATCGCAGCCGCGGCCTATCCTAAATTTTTGCTGAAAGATTTCGCCGGAATGGACTTCTCTGCCGAGGCCGGCATGGTCTTGCGCTAGCTGGTATTCGCTACTTTACGCCCGCGTGGGTTCGGCCCGCCTTGGCCGTCAGCGCATCTAAAGCTTTGCTCAACTGCGTCTCGATATCGATGTCCTTGCAGACAACGAAGTTCGCGCGATTCTCCGATTCGCTGTTGCCCGCTGCCTTGCTGGCAACGACAATGATGGGCACGTTCACCGTCTTAGGGTTGTCTTTCAGCGCCGTAATCAGTTCGCTGCCCGACATCTTCTGCATCTGCATGTCGGTCACGATCAAATCCGGCTGTACCCGCGCCAGCACTTCCAGTGCCTCAACGCCATTGGTCGCAGACTCCACCGCGAATCCGTGATCTTCGAAAAAGCGGCACAGCGAGTAGCGCATCAGCATCGAATCGTCGACAACCAAGGCCACTTTCCGCATAAGAGACCCCGGGCGGCAAAAAGTCCGCCTTGTTTTTCCTCGACGATAGCAGCAGGATTCCCGCGTGGACAAGTGGCCGCGAGAGTTACCGCTCCGACAGAGGCATTTGCAGAGCCAAGCCGGCCGATTGCTTCAGATTTCTTCGTTGGTGCGCTCTTCGATGTTCATGTCCTTGAATTCGCTGGACTCGAAGATTTCGCCGCACTCCTTGCACTCGACAAACTCGGAGTCCTCATCGCGGCTCACGATTTGCACGCGCGGATGCTTGCAAGGCTGCTTGAGATTTGCAATCGGAGAAGAAGGGGGCGATTTTGCGGTCATAAATCCGGATCGCCCTGCAAGAAACGGGCACATTCGCCGAATTTTCCGGTATTGTAAAACGGCTTTAGGCGATGTCAAGTCCTTTACTTTGACTGCCCTGTGGAATTGTCCGAAGCGATGTCAGATGGCGCGGCGGTCTCTCGCTTGCCTTCTCGCCACACCCGAAGAAATCCTCTTCCTTATTCTGCCGAATCTAAGCTATTGGTCTGCCTGAACTTCCCGTTTTTCATGCCAGAACTTGCACAGGGTTCCCAAAGTAACGTACAATAAATCCGACGGAAAAGGTCGGATTGAATCCGACTGATTCAGTCGGGATTGAGACGCGGGGTTTGATTGCGTGCTGAAGCTCACGAAAAAAGCCGACTATGCCCTGATGGCGATGAAGCACCTCGCCGAGCATTCCGGCGATGGCTCCTTGAGCGCCAAAGACGTCTCGGTCGCTTACGGGATTCCTCCAGAAGCGTTGGCGAAGATCCTTCAGCGTCTGGCCAAGGCCGGATTGCTTCAGTCGCAGCACGGCACGAACGGCGGTTACAGTCTGGCGCGTTCCGCGCATACGATCTCGGCCTTCGAAGTAATCCAGGCGATCGATGGTCCGCTTTTCATTACTTCATGCATTACGGTTCGCGGCGAGTGCGATCAGAGCGACCGCTGCAACATCCGCGAGCCGCTTCGCAAGGTGAACGACAGCATCGAGGCCGTATTGAAGCGCATTAAGATTTCGCACATGCGGGAAGAAACGGAAGAAGAGGCCGGTGCCGCCCACAAAGCGGTCGAATTGGTGACGATCACCTGAGCCGTCGAACATAGAGTTCTCATCAAAAGCAGGAGAGGCAATCAATGAGCACGGATGTGAAGATCCCCCAGGAACTCGGTCATACACAGGTTTCCACGCCCGAAGGCGTGAAGCTGCCGATTTACATGGACAACCATGCCACCACCCCCATGGACCCGCGGGTGCTGGAAGAGATGCTGCCCTTCTTCATGGAGAAGTTCGGTAATGCCGCCAGCCGCAATCACTCCTTCGGATGGGCCGCTGAAGAGGGCGTTGAGACCGCGCGCGAGCGCATCGCCAAGCTGATCGGCGCCACCACGAAAGAAGTGATCTTCACTTCGGGCGCCACCGAAAGTGACAACCTCGCCATCAAGGGCGTCGCCGAAATGTACCGCGAAAAGGGCAACCACATCATCACCGCGGTCACCGAGCACAAAGCCGTGCTTGACACCTGTAAACGCCTCGAGAAATATGGCTACCGCGTGACCTACCTGCCGGTGCAGAAGGACGGCCTGATCGATCTCGACGACCTGAAGCGCGCCATGGATGACAAGACCATCCTGGTGACGATCATGTATGCGAACAACGAAATCGGCGTGATTCAGCCAGTCACGGAAATCGGCAAGCTCTGTCATGAGCGCGGCGTGATCTTCCACACCGACGCGACTCAGGCCATCGGCAAAGTTCCGGTGGATGTGAACAAGCAGAACATCGATCTGGCCTCGATCTCCGGCCACAAGATGTATGGGCCCAAGGGCGTTGGCGCGTTGTATGTGCGGCGCAAGAATCCGCGCGTACAAGTCTCGGCCATCATCGACGGCGGCGGCCACGAACGCGGCATGCGCTCCGGCACGTTGAACGTCCCCAGCATCGTCGGACTCGGCAAGGCCTGCGCCATCGCGCAGGAAGACATGGCGAAAGAGTCCTGCCGCCTTGCTGGACTGCGCAATCGCCTTCGCGACCGCATCATGACTCGTCTCGATGAAACCTACATCAACGGGTCGATGGAACACCGCCTACCTGGGAATCTGAACATCAGCTTCGCGTATGTCGAAGGTGAGTCGCTGCTGATGGGCATCAACGACATCGCCGTTTCCAGCGGATCGGCGTGCACCTCTGCGACGCTTGAGCCATCTTATGTACTGAAGGCCTTGGGCGCAGGCGACGATCTGGCGCACAGTTCAATTCGCTTCGGCATCGGCCGCTTCAACAGCGAAGCTGAAGTCGATTATGTCGCCGACCGCGTCATCGAAACAGTTGAGCGCCTGCGCGAACTCTCTCCGCTGTACGAGATGGCGAAAGAAGGCATCAATCTGAAAGACGTGAAGTGGGCTGGAGAAGCAAGCCACTAGGTTTCGTGGAAGGGCACGGCTTCAGCCGTGCCGTAACGCGCTTTACATTTCGGGGGCTTCAGCCCCTGAGGTAATCGGAGCTCAGGAGAAACAAATGTCATATAGCGATAAAGTCATCGATCACTACAACAACCCGCGAAACGTCGGTTCCATGGACAAGAACAGCGCCGACGTCGGCACGGGCCTGGTCGGCGCGCCCGAATGCGGCGACGTCATGAAGCTCCAGATCAAGGTCAACCCTTCGACGAACGTGATCGAAGAGGCCAAGTTCAAGACCTTCGGCTGCGGCTCGGCGATCGCATCTTCGTCACTCGCGACGGAATGGGTCAAGGGCAAAACGGTGGACGAAGCCCTCGCCATCAAGAACATGGACATCGTGAAGGAGCTTTCGCTTCCTCCGGTGAAGATCCACTGCTCCGTGCTGGCGGAAGACGCAATTCGCGCCGCCATCGGCGACTGGAAAAAGAAGCAAGAATCCGTGAAGCCGGTTGCCGTAGAGGCGAAGTAGCCAGCTGCACGATCGGGAAGGGCACGACTTTTAGTCGTGCCGTCAACGGTCGACTCGGACTCGGCTTTAGCCGCTGAGGTTAGCTCTTCGATAGGCACGAACTATGCCAACTGCAGAACAATCCGCGCAGGCACCCGCCAAAGGCATTGGTGTGACCGACAAGGCCATCGGCAAGATTCGCGGCGCCATGGTCAAGGAAGGCATCTCGCCCGAACAGGGCGGGCTGCGCCTCGGAGTGCAGGGCGGCGGATGCTCCGGCCTAAGCTACAACATCCGCTTCGATACACAGCCGCGCGAACGTGACCGCATCTTTCAGTTCGCCGACGTGCGCGTTTTCGTGGACCCGAAATCGTTCATCTACCTGCACGGCATGACGCTGGATTACCAGGAAACGCTGATGCAGCAGGGATTTGTCTTTGTAAATCCGCAAGCGACGAAGTCCTGCGGCTGCGGGACGTCGTTCTCCGCCTAAGCTCTCGTGTGGCGCGGACACTCCTGCCCGCGAAATGCCGAAAGCGCAGCAATCCCTGGGTTAAGGAAGTATGGCTCGGAGGAATTTGTACGCAATGACGAATTCATCCCTCAACGCGATCGCCGCAAAGCCCGCCCCAGGCACAGTTGACTCCTGCTGGTCCTGCGGAACCATGCGCGCCGCGCACTTTTGCGATTCGTGCGGGAAAGTGCAGCCCCCTGCCCCCGTGGATTACTTCCGATTTTTCGGGCTTCCTCCGAAGCTGAATATCGACGTGCCTGCGCTCGAAAAAGATTTCTACGCGCTCAGCCGCAAACTTCATCCCGATCTCAGCGCTCGCGCCAGCAGCAAAGAACAGCAGTGGAGCCTCGAACAAAGCTCGCACCTCAACGATGCCTATCGCACCCTGCGCGATCCGATCAAACGCACGCAATATCTGCTGAAGCTCGAGGGAATCGAACTCGAAGAGCAGTCGAAATCGGCCACCGAGCAAGCCCGCGCAACCGGCGAAGCCAAGAAACAAATCGTTCCTCCCGACCTGCTCGAAGAAGTCTTCGAGTTGAACATGCAGCTCGAAGAGTGGCGCGTGAACAAGAAAATGGGCGAGGACGACCTGTCGCTCAAAGGCGGAATCGAAAAGCAGAAGGCGGCGCTCGAAACAAAACATGAGTCCCTGCTTCAGGAATTGCAAACACACTGGAACGAGTGGGACGCGCTCATTGCCGCCACGCCGGAAGCAACGCGCGAACAACGGACCGCTGCCATGGGCAAGATGGTGGACGTCCTCAACCGCCGCAACTACATCCGCAATCTTGTGCGGGATGTGAACGCGGCACTGGAGAATTGAGTGATCGAGTAATTGAGCCATCGGGTGATTTTCCTCAATGACTCAATGACTGAATCACCTAATCACGCAATGTCATCTGACCGCATCGTCGGCATCGATCTCGGAACCACGAACTCCCTCGTGGCGTTCATGCAAGGGGAAACCCCTGTCGTCATTCCGGGCGAGGACGGCTCGAACCTCGTGCCGTCTGTGGTCGCGCTCGATGAAAACAATCAGCCGATCGTCGGCAACGCCGCGCGCAGATATCTGATCGAAACGGCGGACCGCGCCGTGTACTCCGTCAAACGCCTTATGGGACGCGGCATCGAAGACATCCAGGAAGAGCTGAAACTCTTCCCTTTCCGCGTCGCCCAAGACATGCAGCCCGGCGAAGTGCTCCGCATCAGGCTGGGCGAGCGCACGTCAACTCCTCCGGAAGTTTCCGCCTTGATCCTGCGCCAACTCAGGCGCAATGCCGAGCGCTACTTCGGCGGCCCGGTCACGCAAGCAGTCATCACGGTCCCCGCATATTTCAACGACGCGCAACGCCAGGCCACGAAAGATGCCGGACGCATCGCCGGACTCGAGGTTCTCCGCCTCGTCAACGAGCCTACCGCTGCCTCGCTTGCTTACGGCCTCGACAAGAAGCAGAACGGCATCGTCGCTGTGTACGATCTCGGCGGCGGAACGTTCGACATTTCGATCCTGAAGCTGCACGACGGCATCTTCGAAGTCATTGCGACTAACGGAGACACCCACCTCGGCGGCGACGACATCGACAACCTGCTGATCACCATCGCGCTCGACGACATTCGCGGCGATCTCGGCCTCGATCTTCGCCGCAACGCCGAAGCCGTGCAGGCGATTCGCAAAGCCGTAATCGACGCCAAGATCCTGCTGTCTTCTGAAACCTCCATCAAGCTCGATATCGAACTTCCCGAAGGCAAGCGTTACAGGCGCGAGATCTCGCGCGAACAGTTCGAGCAACTGATCCAGCCGATCATCGACCGCACCGTTGGCCCGTGTAAACAGGCGATGAAAGACGCCAACCTGAAGCCTGAGCAGATTGACGAGGTCGTGCTCGTCGGCGGATCGACGCGCATCCCGAAAGTCCGTGCGCTGGTAAAAGAAATGTTTCAACGCGAGCCGCACACCGACCTGAATCCCGACGAAGTAGTGGCTCTTGGCGCGGCGGTGCAGGCCAATATTCTAGCCGGAGGCTCCGAGACCACAAAAGATATGGTTTTGCTCGACGTAACGCCGCTGTCTCTGGGCATCGAGGTCGCCGGCGGGGTCACCGACAAGATCCTGCTCCGCAACTCGACCATTCCTGCGTCAGCCACGCAGTTCTACACGACTCAAATCGACGGGCAGGCCAATGTCGCGATCCACGTTCTGCAAGGCGAGCGTGAACTGGCCACGGATTGCCGGTCGCTGGCGCGTTTCGATCTAAAAGGCATTCCTCCGATGCCCGCCGGAATTCCCCGCGTCGAGGTGAAGTTCCTCATTGACGCCAACGGCATCCTGAATGTCTCCGCGCGCGAGCAGCGTAGCGGCAAAGAAGCCGACATTCAGGTCCAGCCCAGCTACGGACTCACGGACGAACAGGTCGAAGGCATGATTCTCGACTCCTTCGACAACGCCGAAGAAGATTTCCGCCGACGCCAGTTGATCGAAGCGCGCAACGAAGCCGCGACAATCTTCGCCGCTCTCGAAAAAGGCAAGCAGAGCCCGGCCTGGGGACAACTCAAGACAGCCGAGAAAAAGCAGATCGCAAAGATGGAGAAGGATCTGGCCAAGGTCAATGCCGAAAACGATTACCAGGCGATCCGCAAGGCCATCGACGCGCTGAATCAAGGCACGATGCGGCTCGCCGAGCTGATGATGGATACCGCCGTGTCGTCCGCCCTGAAAGGCAAGAACATGGACGAGACCGACTTGGGCGAAGGCCCGACCGCGCCTCATCCTGTAGCGAAGGCAGAATTTGAGTGAGATTGTCATCCTGAGCGGCGTTCTTGGCCGCGAAGGATCTATGCACTAGATGGGATTACATAGATCCTTCGCTTCGCTCAGGATGACATGACCAAGATTGAGGTGAGTATGGCAGAAGAAAAAACGCAAGGCGCCGGAACCGCCACTGAAGACGCTCCCGGCGAAAACACAATTCAGGTCACATTCCTGCCCGAAAATAAGACGGTCACCTTCGAAAACGGCAAGCTGCCCTACGAAGACCACGGCAAAGAGCAGTCCCTGCTCGACATCGCGCTGAACTTTGGCATGTTTCTCGACCACGCCTGCGGCGGCAACTGCGCCTGCACCACCTGCCACGTCTGGGTAAAAGAAGGTGCCGAGAATCTTTCGGAAATGGACGACGACGAGGCCGACCGGTTGGACATGGCCGCCGATCTCCAGCTAAACTCGCGTCTCGGTTGCCAGGCGCAGATCACGAAGCCGGGAAAGGTCGTTGTTGAGATTCCCGCCTGGAACCGAAATTACATTTCTGAAGAACACCACTAAGCTGTGAGTCGGGATATGAGTGCTCAGAATTTTAGCTTCCGTATCCAGAACTCTCGCAAGTCTCGCTTGATCGTTTACCTTGAGCCGTGGGGTGAAGCGTACGAGTTAGAACCCGGGAAGCAGTTCTTGGTGCAAGCTAAAGGTCCTCTTGGCGAAGGCCAGAATAATATGCTTGAGATTCAGTCGGACGAAGACAGCATCAGCCTATGGGGATGGTCAGGTTCTGGCGTTACAGTCACCAATTCCTAGACTTTCGGCAAATATCGCTATTCGGAGATTCGCATGCCCAAGAAACTAACCTGGGACAACGCCGAAGACCTCGGCATTCTGCTTTCGGAAACGCATCCTGAACTCGATCCCCTCGCCGTGCGCTTTACCGACCTGCACCGCTACGTCACTGAGCTTCCGGATTTTTCCGGCGATCCCAAGGCTTCGAACGAAGGCAAACTCGAAGCTATCCAGATGGCATGGCACGAGGAATTCCAAGACCGCACGCAAGGCTGATTTACTTCCCCGCCTCGGCTAGTTTCCTATAGAAGCCCTGCAAAACATAGAATGCCAGCTTGCGCTGCCCTCGATCCGAAATCAGGCCTTTACGATTGTGATAGTCCTGCACGCCCGGAAGCATGCGCAGCGGAGAACGAAAGTCCATCAGCACCCACGGAGTCATCCCCGCCAGATTCGGCATCTTTTCTACCATGCCAAGCTGGTGCCGAAACAAATTCTCCTGATACTCTTCGGTCCAGCGCTCGCCCGCGTCTCCATGGCGTCCGTAGATCGCGCCGCCTCCGAATTCGCTGACGATCAGCGGCTTGTTCCACGTCGTCTGCCACTTCATCGCGTCCATGTCGTCCGCGTTGCCTTCGTACCAGCCGACATACTCATTCAGCCCGAGCACATCGAGAAATTCTCCCAGCGGGTCGGTGAGCGTGCGCACGCCGCCTGAGTTTTCGGTGTGATTCAAAGCGGACGTGATGAGCCTCGTGGAATCGAGAGCGTGCGCATCCTGCGCCAACTGCTTCAGAAATGTCAGCCGCTTGGGCTTGACCGGAGTTTCGTTGGAAATCGACCACAGGATGACCGCGGCTCGATTGCGATCGCGCGCAATCATGTCGCGCAGCTGCGCCTCGGCATTCGCGAGCGTCGCGGGATTCGACCAGTCGATGTCCCAATACACCGGGATCTCCGACCACACCAGCAGGCCCATGCGGTCGGCCGCGCGAATCTCATTCTCGTTGTGCGGATAGTGCGCGAAACGGACGAAGTTGCACCCCAGTTCTTTCACCCACCCGAGCAGAGTCTTGGCGTCTTCGGGGCTGAAGGCGCGGCCGCCGCGAAAGGGGGCCTCCTCGTGCATGGAAACGCCGCGCAGAAAAATCGGCTTGCCGTTCAGGAGGATCTGCGCACCGCGCACTTCGATGCTGCGAAAACCGATCTGGTCGTGGACCACATCTTCGCCGCTCGCCAGAATTACATCGTAGAGTTTTGGACGATCAGGCGACCACAAATCCAACTTCGCCGTGAAATGAAATTCCGCACGGCCGCTGGCATCGGCATTGAAGGCTTCGCGAATCCCCGCTTCCGGAATTTCCAGCGTCACTTTCTGCGACGACGTGCCGCTGAGTTGCACCCAGCCCGCGATTTCGCTCTGCGAGCCGCGCGAGAGTTGCACCGAATAGTCCTGAACGAATACCGCCGGCACTTCGACCAGAGAAACGTCCCGGGTGATACCGCCATAATTCCACCAGTCGAACTTCACGGTAGGGACGGCATCCACGCGGCGGGCATTGCTCACCTCGACGATCAGGGAGTTCTCGCCCTCATGCAGCAACGAAGTCGCTTCTAAATTAAATGGCGTGAAGCCGCCCTCGTGCTCGCCCAGTTTTTCGCCGTTAAGATAAACCACGGTCTGATAGTTGGCGGCGCCAAAATAGACGAACTCCCGCTTGCCGGAATGCTTGTGATAGCTGAATTCACGCCGGTACCAGACCGGACCTTCATAAAACATCAAGTCTTCGCGCTGCGAATTCCAGTCCCCCGGAATGTTGAGAACCGGGGATGCATCGAAGCTGTACTCGACCAGGTCTGACTTGTCCTTGGGCTTGGCATCACGAAAAAATCGTCCCTTGCCGTTGTCGAACGGATCGACGATCGCGTGCCACGCCCCGTTCAGGCTCACGGTGTTCCGGCCGGGAATATTCGTGATCAGCGTGGAAGGACTTTGAGCGCCAAACGCCGATCCCGCAAGCAGCAACCCCAGTATCAAGCGAATCATGAAGGACCTCGAAGCAGCCCATACTAGTGAAGCGGCCGGAGGCCGTCAAAGCGCAGAGCCCGACGGCCATTAACTATCACTCTTTTTTACAACGCGATGACAAACGTCCCGCGTGACCGGTTTATCCTGACTTCATCAAGGCCTTCGAGAAATCGCAGGCTCTCTCTCCGGCACAACTGAAAAGGGCACGGCTTCACGCCGTGCCCTAATTTCTTCTTCGCAAGTAGAGCCCCCGGGACGCCCTCGTCTGGGAAGCAGCAAATACGACCCGCTGCCTGCGGCCAGCTTCCCTATCGCGCGACCGCCATCTCCTCCACATTCGCCTCGCGCAGAAACTTCGCTGCCTCTTCCGGAGGCGTGGGATTGATATGAAACCCCGTTCCCCACTCGAAGCCGGCGGTCTTGGTCAGCTTCGGCATGAACTCGATATGCCAGTGATAGTGATCGTTCGTCGGGTCCTGCACAGGAGACGAATGAATCACCAGGTTGTAGGGAGGATTGTCGAGCACGCGGTCTGCGCGCCCCAGCAATTCTTTCAGCGCCCGCGCCAGGTTCTCGAACATGCGCGAGGACGAATTCTCAAAGGCTGACTCGTGCTGTTTGGGCAAAATCCAGGTTTCGAAGGGAAAGCGCGGCGCATATGGCGCAAGCGTGACGAAGTCCTCATTCTCGCCGACAATGCGCGTACCGCCATCCATCTCCTGGTGGATGATGTCGCAGAAGACGCAGCGCTCCTTGTAAAGGAAATATTGCTTCGCGCCTTCCAGTTCCTGCGTGACGTTGATGGGCAGAATCGGCAGCGCGATCAATTGCGAGTGCGCGTGCTCCAGGGACGCTCCGGCGGCCTCCCCGTGGTTCTTGAAGAGAAGAATGTATTTGAACCGGCGGTCTTTCTTCAGATCAAGAATTCGGTCACGGAAAGTCCACAGAACGTCCTCGATCCGCTTGGTCGGCAGGGTAGCCAGGCTCGCATTGTGGTCGGGGGTTTCGATAATCACTTCATGGGCGCCGATCCCATTCATGCGATCGAACATGCCTTCCGCCTGCCGGCTCAGATTGCCTTCGATCCCGAGCGCCGGAAACTTGTTGGGAACCACTCGCACGGTCCATCCCGGGGTGTCGCGCCCCGGCGGAGGCCCGCCATTCTGGTTCGGGCGGTAAGCCTGAATCTCCGGTGGCGTCTTCGACTCGTTCCCATAGCAGAAGGGACAGAATCCCCCCTTGATCTTCATGTTCTCCCGTAGAAAATCGGTTGGGCGCTTCGCCCGGTCGGTCGAAATAATCACCCAGCGACCGACGATCGGATCTTTTCTTAGCTCAGGCACTCTACAGAGTCCTTTCCAGGGGATCGCAAGACCCTACATTCTACGATGCAAGGGAGGCGTTCCGAAACACTTCGATCTGCGGACGGCGGGAACGACCGTCGTAGTATACGCTGACAATATCGAACCTCCACTGGCACTCCGGTGAAAGATGCCGCAAGTAATCCCGTGCCACCTGCGCGATCTCCCGCCTCTTATGACGATCGACCGCCGCCTGGGCGGGCTTTACTAGGTGCGATGTACGCGTCTTAACTTCTATAAAACAAAGCACATCGCAGTCCCAACCAATCAGGTCGATTTCGCCTCGATGGCGGGGAGTTCGATAATTCCGCGCCACCATGAGGTAACCGAGCTTTCTTAGATGGAAGTAGGCGTCTTCCTCTCCGCGACGTCCGGTTCTCTGATGCGCGGGCTTGTCGTCGGATGGAAGAACGTGGACTGCCAGCCAGTCCAGCGATCGAATTGCAGCCAGCGTGATGCGTCCGGAGAACATCGAATGCTCGGCGCGAGCGATTCAATACTAGAGCAAGAACAAAGCAAACCTGATTTGGCGAATCCGATTTTCACCAACTGGCCGGCGAAGGACGGCCCGATTTGGGAATCCACGAGCCCATCCTTCACACAAATGATTCACACACACGATTCGTAAGCCCAACTCAGGTAAACCCTGTAGACGCCAAAATGCGCCATTTGCGCCTTGACTGAATGGTTCAAAGTTCTATCATGGAGACAGTGCTCTTTCCATGGGAAGGGGACCATTCCAAACCAACAAATCTGTTACGTGGACTGGAGGAAGTCCCTATGAAACTAAATGACAGCATTACGACCTATGACATTGCCGAGGCCCTACAGGGCGAGTCCGGCAAGTTCGAAGTTACCAGCCCAAACGGAGAGCGTTATTTCGTGACATGCCAGCCAGGGCATTCGATTTCCAGCCTGGAATGGGCTGGCAACGAGCCCAATCTTCAACCCTTCCTCGTCCGCAAGGTAGCTCAGACGATTACGACGGAAGGTCGCACCAAGAGAAACGCCGCCTAGCACGCAGGGGTGGCCCCGATAGCAAAAGCCCGGCTCTGAGCTCAGAGCCGGGCTTTCGATTTTGCATCTCTCTCGGATTGAAATCCAGGCCAGAAATCCAGCCTACGCTCCCACCGCCTTGATGCACTCTTCGAGCACATCCATGGCCACGTCAGCTTCTTCCTTCGTCACAATAAGTGGAGGGCAGATGCGCACCGTGCTCGGCCCACATCCCAGAAACAGCACGCCCTTCTCAAATGCCATCTCGACAATACGATCGCGCTCGGCCGCACCGTATTCCTTTGTGACTTTGTCCTTCACGATCTCGACGCCGATCATCAGCCCGCGTCCGCGAACATCGCCGACCAGCTTCAGCTTCGAAGGCCAGTCCGCCATACGCTTCATCATGTGAGCGCCTACTTCGGTCGAATTGCCGAGCAGATTTTCCTTCTCGATCACATCCAGCGTAGCCAGTGCAGCCGCAACCGCAACCGGATTCCCACCGAAAGTCGAAGCGTGCGATCCCGGAATCCAGTCCATGATTTCGGCTTTCGTCATCGTGATGCCCAACGGCATGCCCGACGCGATGCCCTTAGCCATGCAAACCATGTCTGGCTGAACGCCCGTATGCTCAACCGCGAACCACTTCCCGGTACGCGCAATACCGCTCTGCACTTCGTCCACCACCAGCATGATGCCGTGACGATCGCAGATGCGCCGCAGTTCCTGCATGAAAATCTTCGGAGCGACAACGTATCCGCCCTCGCCCTGCACCGGCTCAACAAAAACCGCCGCGACCTCTTCCGGCGCCAGAATAGTCTTGAAAAGCTTTTCTTCAATGAACCGCGCGCAACCGAGCGCGAAGTTGTCGGCGTCCTGCGTTCCGCCCACGCATCCGCGGTACACATCGGGATAACGCACGTGCGTCACGCCCGGCACCAGAGGCCCGAAACGCCGCTTCTGTTGCGGCTTCGATGCCGTCAGCGAGAGCGCGCCCATCGTGCGCCCATGAAATGCGCCGAAGAACGCAATCACATTCTGCCGCTTGGTGTGGTAGCGCGCCAGCTTCAGGGCGCATTCAACCGCTTCAGCACCCGAGTTTCCGTAATAAAAGCGGTGGGGGCCGGGCATCGGCGCAATCTTCGACAGCCGTGCCGCCAGTTCCACCATGTTCTCGTAATAAAAATCAGTCCCCGACATGTGGATCAGTTCGGCCGCCTGCTTCTGAATAGCAGCGACCACATCCGGATGGCAATGCCCCGTCGATGTCACAGCGATGCCGGCGGAGAAATCGAAGAACTCGTTGCCGTCCACGTCGGTCACGACGATGCCGCGTCCGCTCTTGGCAACCAGCGGATACGACCGCGTATACGACGGCGAAATATATTTCTGGTCGCCCTCGAGCACGCGCTTGGCGTTTGGCCCGGGCAGGGCGGTCTTGATCTTGGGTCTCTTAACGTCTGGTCCAGCAGTAGAAGTCTTGCTCATCGTCGCGGTAGACATGAAATCCTCCCTGAGGCAGTGGCCGCTGGTTCGCGGCCAGTTGGGGTGAAATCGGACCTCGGGTGCAACTCTGGTTGGAGTACGCGGACGTTCAGAAAATCCGAGGCGAATCAGGAGAATGTAGGGAAACTAGTCGCTACCGAACAGGCTGGGACGAAGCCGCGAAGGTAAATTGGCCCGATAGCGCCGAGGGCACACCAGGCAGTGCAGCCAGCACTCGGGCCGATTTGCGCAACAAGGACGCGAATTGGATTTGTTGCGCAGCATCGCAATCGGTCAACATCACTAATCGATTATAGCTGGAACAGCAAGCCAGCGTAACCCCCTAATCGTTGTAATGTTGAGCGAAGGTCATGTGGGAAAATTTGTCATGTTGACGATGGTCATGTGGGGAAATTGTCATGTTGAGCGGAGCGGGCGGGAGAGCGAAGCGATCCTGCCCGCGCAGTCGAAACATCCCTACGTTCGCAACGACTCGCGCCCCGCTACGAACCGGCACTATCGCGGTGGTGGCAGGGATGCTTCGACTCCGAACGTGCTTCGCTTCGCGACGCACGTTCTGCGCTCAGCATGACAAGAAAGAATGACTACTTCAACTCGGCCAGCCAATTGGAGATGATCTTCAGCGGCGCGGCGGTTTCGCCTTCGGCAAGATTGACCAGGAACCGCTGGCCGTCGGGCGAAACATCGAAGCTCGTGCCGATACCCGGCATCGCGGCGTGGAACAGCCGCTTCGGGGTGTCGACTTCCATTTCCGCGCCTTTCGGCGTCAAAGCGACCGCGTCAATGTTGTCCGTCAGGTCATTGATGAACAGTTCCCGCCCATTGGCCGACCATGCGGGATAAGCTCCCCCGTTCGCCGATACTTTCCACTTCCCCTTGGCGTCTGGGAAGCTGGTGATATAGACCTCATTTTGCCCGGTCTCGTCGGACACGTAGGCCACCCAGCGGCCATCCGGCGAGACCCGGTAGCCGTTGATGTTCGATTGCAGCGAAGGTGGCCGGATCACGACAACCGGCTTGGAATCTCCGGCGACCGGTGCCATCCACAGCGAGATATTTGTTCCACCCTCGCCCCAGATGTAGGTGAGGTACTTTCCGTCCGGGGTGAGCTGCGGATAATGAAAATTATTTCCCAAGGCGGTCAGGTTCTTCTCGTTGCCACTGCCATCGGCCGCTTTGCTGTGAATTTCGACGTTGTCGCCGCCTTGCGCCGTAGCCAGGATGAAAACCAGCGTCTTGCCATCCGCCGACCACGAAGGCTCCGAGACGGGCAGTTGGTCGAAGGTGACACGGGTCTTGGTTTTGCGCTCCAAGTCAAGTGTCCACACGGAGGAGGCGGGGCTTCCTGTAATAAACGCGACGCGCTTGCCGTCGGGCGAGAGCCGAACGTGCGCAATCGTGGTCTCGCGCACATCGTAGGTACCAAGCTCTTTTCCCGAGCGATCGAGCCACGTCAGGCGGCTCTTGGCGGCGGATGCGCTTCCCTCTTCGTAAGTCATGACTCCATTCTGCGAAGTCGAGAAAATGCTGCGCCAAACGCCCACATCGTCGCGGAGGTTGCCGACCAATGGAGTATACGGCCCCAGAATCTTTCCCTTGTCAGGGTCGAATGGCTGCGCCACCAGCGCACTACCCGCGCGATACAGCAGGTACCCGGAAGCAAATTGCGCCGCCGAATCTGTGGCCAGCACCAACCGGCTTTCCTGGCTGTTCACCGACCCGAAATAGATTCCATTTTGTTTGGGATCGCCTCCGGTGTGACTGTTCGCGAGAAAAAGAAAATGCTTGCCGTCGGGCAGAAACCAGGGCCAGCGATGGGTCGTGTGCTTCTTGGGATCCATCACCGTCGCGGCGGACACTGCGCCGCCCTGTGCGCTCACTCGCGACAACGGCCCCATGAAATTCGGACTGAACACGATTACGTCATCCGCGCTCCAGGTACCGCCCCTCGGGTTCGCGGCGTCGGCCAGTGTCGTGATCGGCCCTCCGGCAGCGGCGATCCGGTTCAGTTTTCCGTTGGCGAAGAATCCCAGGTTCTGGCCGTCGGGCGACCAGAAAGGATGCATCGCGTTTTGCGTGCCATCCAACCGCTGCGGCTTGTCGCTGTTGAGCCAACGCACCCACAACGACCTGCCCTCGCCAGAATGCGCGACGAAGGCAATCTTGTCACCCTGCGGTGAAAGAACAGGCATGCCGCCGGTATCGCCAATCACATCGAGCGAGAACTTGTCTGGCGGAGGGATTTCCGCGTGCAGAGATTGAGCTGTTGACGTGCCCTTTGCCCAGCGATAGGCCGCGAATGCGGTCAGAGCGAGAAGCGCAAGAACCGCGACTGCTCCCCATGCGGCCCACGATTTCTTGAACTCGGATTTTTGTTCGACTGTGGAATCACCCGTGGATTCATTGATCCACTGCAAATCCATCCGCACGTCGTGCATGGACTGCAAACGCTCGGCCGGATCCTTCGCCAGGCATCCGCGAATCACGCGGTCGAGCATCGGCGGCACCGGCGGCGTGGCGGCAATCGGTTCCGGCTCTTTTTCCAGGATCGCGGTCAGCACGCTGAGCTGCGATTTCCCTTCGAATGCGTGGCGGCCCGTCACCATCTCGTACAAAACGCAGCCGAATCCAAAGATGTCGCTGCGCGGGTCGGCCTCGGCTCCCTGTAAGACCTCCGGCGCAAGGTATTGAAATGTCCCGACGATCGAGCCTTTCTGCGTCAGCGGAGACGTGGCCGACGTCAACGCCGTCAGATTCATAGTCGGCGTCGAAGGAGTCATCGCTCCGACCGGCTTTCCGGCGATCGTCATCTCGGGCTTGGCCAGGCCGAAATCCATCAGCTTCGCGCCCGTTTTGGTCAGCATGATGTTGGCCGGCTTGAGGTCGCGATGAGTGATCCCCTGCGCATGTGCCTTCTCGATCGCCTCGGCGATTTCAATCCCAATCTTGAGCGTCTGATCGAGCGGCAGCCGGCCTTTCTTCAGGCGATCCGCCAGCGTCTGGCCTTCGAGGAACTCCATCACCAGAAAGTTGACGCCATCCTGCGACCCGACGTCATAGAGCGTGCAGATATTCGGATGCTGAAGCCCGGAAATCGCCTTGGCCTCGCGGTCGAGACGCTGCTTCAACTCAATGTTCGAGGAAAGATGCGAAGGCAGCACTTTCACCGCCACGGTCCGGTCAAGCCGGGTATCGCGAGCGCGATAGACTTCGCCCATGCCTCCGGCCCCAATCGCAGATTGAATCTCGTAAGGCCCAAGCCGGGTGCCGGAGGTGAGTGGCATGAAACAGGATTATAGCGTTCTTCACTTCGACCCAACTATCGACGGTGGCCCATTCAAGCCCGATTTTGGCTTGAGTGGGGGGACAGAAACCGGGACCTCAACTAGTAGTTTAGAAACCGACGGGGTTTGGGTCTCAAGCCACAGCGCGAGTTGCCCTTCTTCCTCGATGCCGACTACGTAGAGGTTTAGTGTTGCCAGAATTGTGTCCGCCTTCTGACGAAACTCTGCTGCACTGCGAGCCCAGGTGATGATGTGGGTGAATGCGCCCGCAGCACCGTAGGCTTCTCGGTCGAGAGGTCTTGCTTCTACCACCCCGATCCACAACTCAGGCTGCTGCGGCATTTGTTTTCGTTCCAATAATGCCACAATGCTCAGAACCGTCCACGCCGCCACCTTTCTTTGACTTCGCCCGCCCCACGCCTTAGCATGGCTCGACGCCCGAGGACGCTTCGTTGCTCGATCAGACCATCTCTCACTACCGCATCATCGAAAAGCTCGGCGGCGGTGGTATGGGAGTGGTCTATAAGGCCGAAGACACCCGCCTCGGCCGCTTCGTCGCGCTGAAGTTCCTGCCCGAAGATCTCGCGCAAGACCGCCAGGCTCTCGAGCGCTTCCGCCGTGAAGCCAAAGCAGCTTCAGCGCTGAACCACCCCAACATCTGCACGATTTACGACATCGGCGAGGACGCCGGCCGCACCTTCCTCGTCATGGAGTTCCTCGACGGCTCGACGCTGAAGCACGTAATCGGCAGCCGCCCGATGGAGCTAGAGACAATCCTGTCGCTCGGCATCGAAATCGCCGACGCGCTCGACGCCGCCCATGCCGGAGGCATCATCCACCGCGACATCAAGCCCGCGAATATCTTCGTCACCAAACGCGAGCACGCCAAGATCCTCGACTTCGGCCTCGCCAAGGTAAAAGGCAGCCAGCGTGATTCCGCTCAGGTCGCCGAAGTCACCGCACCCACAGCAGTCGCTGTCGAAGAACATCTCACCAGCCCCGGTTCTACGCTCGGCACGGTCGCGTATATGTCGCCTGAGCAAGCCAAAGGGAAAGAGCTCGACGCACGAACAGATTTGTTTTCTTTCGGCGTAGTTCTCTACGAAATGGCGACGGGAACGCTGCCCTTCCGCGGAGAAACTTCCGCCCTGATCTTCCAGGCGATTCTCGATCGCCCCCCAGTCTCGCCAGTCCGCCTGAATCCCGACCTGCCACCCAAGCTCGAAGACGTCATCAACAAAGCGCTGGAAAAAGACCGTAACCTGCGCTACCAGAGCGCCGCCGACATCCGCGCCGATCTTCAACGCCTCAAGCGCGACACCGAAAGCGGACGCTCCGCCGCGCACAGTTCGGGCTCAGTTCCCGCCGCGCCAGAAATAATGCCCCAATCTGCCAGCGTCTCTGTGAGCGCAGCAAGACCAGCATCTGCATCGACATCGGCCCAAGTCCTTGCGTCAGCCCCATCGCACGCATCCGCTGCTTCAGCTTCGGCGGTTAGCCCGGCATCTCCGACAAGGAAATCAAAAGCATTTCTCACGGCCGCAGCCGCGCTCGTAGTCGCGCTGCTCATCGCGGGCGGAGTCTACTTCCACTCGCGCCAATCCTCCAAGCTCACGGAGAAAGACAGCGTACTGCTCGCCGATTTCGTCAACACCACAGGCGATGCCGTCTTCGATGGCACATTGAAACAAGCGCTTGCCGTCCAACTCGCCCAATCGCCTTATCTGAACATTTTTCCCGAATCCAGAATTCAGCAGGCCCTGAAATTCATGGGGCGCTCCCCGGACGAGCGCCTCACCAAAGACGTGGCCCACGAAATCTGCCTTCGGGAAGGCGTGAAGGCCATGCTCACCGGCTCCATCTCCGGCCTCGGCAGCCACTACGTCATCACTCTGGAAGCCATAAACGCGCAGACCGGAGACACGCTCGACCGCGAGCAGGTCGAAGCCGAGAGCAAAGAGCAGGTCCTGAAATCGCTCGATAAAGGGGCTTCGAGTCTGCGCGAGAAACTCGGCGAGTCGATCGGCTCTGTCCAGAAATTCACCACGCCGCTGGAAGCCGCGACCACTTCCTCTCTCGACGCGCTGAAGGAATTCAGCCTGGGCGAAGCCGCTCACAGTCGTTTCGACGATGCCGCGGCCACCCCGTACTTGCAGCGCGCTGTCGCGGTCGACCCTAATTTCGCCATGGCTTGGGCAACGCTCGGAACCGCCAACTTCAATCGCACAAACGACAAACAAGGCGCAGAAGCAGTGCGAAAGGCATTCGACCTGAGGGACCGCGTCAGCGAGCGGGAGCGCTTCTACATTTCGGCGCACTATTACGAGCAGGTCACCAAGGAGTTTGGGAAGGCAATCCAAATTTACGAGCAGTGGAAGCAAATCTATCCCCGTGATCACGTCGCCTATGACAATCTGGCGCTTCTTTACCAGATTGTGGGGCAGCACGAAAAGGCGCTCGGCAACGCTCTTAGCGCGATGCAGGCCGATCCGCAAGATTCCTATGCCTATCAGAACGTCGCGGCCAGCTACATGTATCTGAACCGCTTCGAAGAATCAAAATTGATCGCGGAGCAAGCTATCGCCAAAGGTGTCGCGCCGTGGACCGTGCGCGTCGATTTGATTTCCTTCGCTTACATGCACGGCGACGAAAAGGGGATACGGGACCAATTGGAAGCGGGGAAGGACTCCGATGGAGAGCCAGCTTTGTGGCTGAATCAATCCGACGGCGAGTGCGCTCTGGGAAAGATCAAGCAGGCCCACGCGGACTACGAGCACGCCTTCGCTATTTCTCAGTCGAGGGGCTATGAGGGCTATCAAGCAGCCGTGCGCCTCAACGAAGCAGATTGCGACCTTGAAACCGGAAGTCCGCAGTCAGCGCGCCAGATCGTGACAAGCATTCTTGCCAAGCAGCAGGAATCCGACGCGCAGGCAGGAGCCGCTCTGATTTTGGCCGCAACCGGCGACTCAGCCCGCGCTCAGCAATTGATTGACGAGTTGGCGAAAGCAGATCCTCTCGACGAGTTACTGAATCAGGCATACCTTCCGCAAGTCCGCGCAGTGTTGAGCCTCGAACGTAATCAGCCGGAACAGGCAGTAAAGCAGCTCGAGCCTGCAATCCCGTTCGAGTTCGGCGCCGCGCCTCGCGGCGTTGAATACGGCCCCAACGATATTCGTGCTCAGTCTTTTCTGCGTCTCCGCGACGGCACAAGGGCCGCAAGTGAATACCAGAAAATCCTCGACCACCGCGGAGTCAGTCCCGTCAGCCCGCTCTACGCGCTGGCCCATCTCGGCCTGGGCCGCGCCTACGCCTTGCAAAGCGACAACGCAAAAGCCAAGTCCGCCTACCAGGATTTCTTCGCTCTCTGGAAAGATGCCGACCCGGATGTACCGATCCTGAAAACAGCTAAAGCCGAATACGAAAGATTGAAATAGTTTTTTTCGTGCCGAGAGGGTCATGTGGGGACAGCCGCCGCTCGAGCAAAGCTCGACGGTAACCGGCGGCGGACCAACGAACTCCCCTAGCCAACAGCTCCCGAATCCACTGGCCCTACTATTGAGTCTGATAGCTGTAACGCCCCAGACCAATGAACTCCACGTCACACTCAAGCCGGTGGATGGTCATCCTCGCCTTCGGGCTCGTCTATCTATTCTGGGGCTCGACCTATCTCGCCATCGACGTCGCCGTGCAGACGATCCCTCCCGCGCTGATGTGCGGAATCCGCTTCTCCATCGCCGGCGTGGTCATGCTCGCCGTCTGCGCCGCAACCGGACGCAAGATTTTCTACTCCACGCGTCAGATTGCACTCGCCGCAATCGTCGGCCTGTTGTTGCTGATGGGCGGCAATCTTACGCTCTCGTATGCTGAACTCGCTGTCTCCTCCGGCCTGGCTGCTCTTATCATCGCCATCACGCCGCTCTGGTTCCTCGTGCTCGACCAATTGCTGCTCGGCGACCACCACATCTCAAGCCGCGGCAAAGCAGGTCTGATACTCGGCGTCGTAGGATTGTTCGTCCTCGTCTGGCCGCAATTGCAAGCCGGCAGCCTCGGTCGCCGCGAGCTGATCGCTTCCCTCAGCCTGATCGGCGGATCGTTCAGCTGGGCGCTCGGCTCCGTCCTCTCCAAGCGCTGGCAGTCCGGGATGGATGGTCTCAGTTCCACCGGCTGGCAGATCGTCGCCGCAGGCGTGGGAAATTTCACCTTTGCTTTTCTCTTCGAAGACCTGAAACATGTGGCCTGGAGCCATCGCAGCCTAGCCGCCGTGGGATATCTGATCGTCTGCGGCTCATGGATCGGTTACACCGCCTACATCTACCTGCTGGAGCACGTTCCAACATCGAAAGTGTCGACTTACGCCTACGTCAATCCGGTCGTGGCTGTTTTCCTGGGCTGGCTCATCCTTCACGAGCGAGTGGACCGCTTCATTCTCATGGGCAGCGCAATCGTTGTACTTTCGGTGATTCTGGTCACCAGCGCGAAGGTAAGGGAGAAAACGACGCCAGAACAACCTACCGCCGATCAAATAGCATGATGGTTGGCAAAAACCCGAAGCAGAATCGTAGATCCTCTGTGCTCCTCTGTGACCTCGATGGTGAAGATTTAGCGAGGCTCTGAAACGTCAGCTCCGTAGAGCTGGAAATCAAGGGTTAGGTTTACTTCGTCCCCTCTTCTTCCTCCTCGTCAGCGATCACCACATCCGCCACATGCCCACGCACCGCAAATGTGGTCTTCTCTCCACCCGCTGGCTCGAAACTCACGCGCGCCGGACTCCGTTGCCAAACCGGCGCCGGACACCGCGGGCCGTCTTCTGACGTCGCCAAGGGTTTCCTCAGGACCGGTTTCCGCCGCGTGAGCTGGGCCACGATGGCAAAGGATTTTTTCCCGTCATCCGAAGCGCCACAGTATGCCACGTAGTCGCGATACCAGCTCGCCGTGGACGATACCGCGTCGAATTCGGGCAGATTGACCACGGAAACGCGCGCCGTGACGCGGTCCACCATCAGCCATCCGCCAATTTGCCACTGCCAGCGAGGGGCAGCATCTTCCGGCAGGCCATCGTTCATCCGAAACACCCGCCTCACTACGAATAAATGATCGGTGACTTCATGCGCCGCGCCGGTGATGTATTCCTTTACGTGCCCGTCCACGATCAACGGTCGAATCTTGATTGCGGACATTTTCTCGGCTTCACCCGCATCCGGCGTCTGCACCGACATCCATTTTCCGAATCCGATCACGTGCACCTTCGTCGCCGCGAATGCCGCGGGTAACAATAACAAACCGACAGCCCAGCCACTCAACAGAGCCTTGCGTCTCAATCGCATTTCGCGATCATTCGCCCGTATGTCTCCGGAAACAAGACCCACGGTCAAATTTTCCTGATGCAAGTACCGAATTGGGAATATCCAACCCGCCGCAACAATTGTTATTTTTAGGAAGAAGCTGGGGGTTCGTTCGCCGTAGTGTGGGGAATCGCGGTAAAATCAAGTCGTAGATAATCGATTTTCCTGCTATGAGCTTCATCTCCCCCTTCCGCAGCCGCCGCGCATCCAGGACAACTGCTGCGCCGGAACCTGCTTCTCACTTTCATATGGGCGATTTGCTCCTAAAACCGCGCCCGGCACGCATTCTGGTTGTGGACGATCAGCCCAGTATCGCCGGGCTTATGAGCCAACTTCTCTCCATGCGGGGCTATGAGGTGATTACCGCTTCCAGCGCCGAGCAGGGCGAGGCCGAAATTCGCCGCCAGCCGCCCGACCTCATCCTGTCCGACGTGATGATGCCGGGCAAGTCGGGCTATGAATTCTGCCGCACCATCAAAGACGATCCCGCGACGCGGCTGATTCCGTTCGTATTGATCACGGGCCTCAGCGACAGCAGCGATAAGGTCCGCGGCATCGAGTCGGGCGCGGACGACTTTCTAAACAAGCCGGTCCTCGCCGAGGAACTTATCGCCCGCGTGAAGTCGCTGCTCCGCTTGAAAGAATTCACCGACGAACTTGAAACTGCCGACTCTGTTCTGTGCACGCTGGGCCTCATCGTGGAAGGTCGCGATCCTTACACCGAGGGCCACTGCGAACGTCTGGCCAGCAACGCCGTCGACCTGGGCCGCCATCTCGGCATGAGCGAAGACTCTCTCGTCGCCCTTCGCCGGGGAGGCTATCTGCACGATCTCGGCAAGATCGCGGTCCCGGACGAGATCCTGAAGAAGGGTGCCGACCTGACCGCCGCGGAATGGGGGATCATGAAGCTGCATCCCATCACCGGCGAAAATATCTGTAAGCCGCTGCATTCGCTGCATCTGGTTCTGCCCATCATCCGGAACCATCACGAGCACTCCGACGGATCGGGCTACCCGGATGGCCTCGTAGGATCTGAGATTCCAATTCTTCCCCGTGTGCTTCAGGTGGTGGACGTGTATGACGCGCTCTCCACAGCCCGACCCTATAAGCCCGCTCTCACCCACGAGCAAGCCGCGCAAACCATGCGCGATGAGGCCGCTCGCGGCCTGTGGGATGCCGAACTGGTTACAGAATACTTCTCCATGCTGGAGTCGAAGCGTCAGGTAGCGTGAGGCAATTCTCAGTTCTCAGTTCTCAGTTCTCAATCCAATCCGACGTACCTGACCCTCCTGTGCTTTCCTCTGTGATCCTCCGTGTCCTCTGTGGTTGATGCCCTTGCTTTTTGCCAGCCCCCAGATCATCCCATTTCCGAAACCCGCAAAGCGCAAAGTACAATAACAATGCGACATCGCAAGCACCCAATCGAGGACCAGTCGCATCGAGCAACTGGCAACTGGCAACTGGCAACTGGCAACTGGCAACTGGCAACTGGCAACTGGCAACTGGCAACTGGCAACTGGCAACTGGCAACTGGCAACTGAGAACTGGCAACTGAGAACTGAGAACCGACTTTGCCCCCCACCTACAGCATCGTAATCCCCGCCTACAACGAGGAACCCCGTCTCGCTGCCACCCTCAACAGCGTCCTCGCTTACGTTCACGCGCACGCCTGGGACGCCGAGGTGTTGGTCGTCAATGACGGATCCCGCGATCGCACGGTTGAAATCGTGCAGACGTTCGCTGCGAAAGATCCCATACTTCGTCTTGTCCAAAACCCCGGCAATCGCGGCAAAGGATACAGCGTCCGCCACGGCATGTTGAACTCGCGCGGTCGCATCGTCCTCTTCACCGACGCCGACCTGTCTTCTCCCATCGAAGAAGCGCCCAAGCTTTTCGCCGCTCTCGACGACGGCGCCGACATTGCAATAGGATCGCGCTGGCTTCGATCCGAAACCCAAACCCACCGCCAGCCGTTGCATCGCCAGCTTTTCGGCCGTATCTTCAATGTTCTATTGCGCACCATCCTCGGCCTGCCCTTCGCCGACACTCAGTGCGGATTCAAGGCTTTCAAGCGCCCCGCCGTCGACGCCATCTTCCCGCTGCAAAAAATCGAGCGCTGGGGATTCGATCCCGAAATCCTCTTCCTCGCCCGCAAGTTCAAATTCAAGGTGAAGGAAGTCCCCGTCGCCTGGGGACACAGCGGCGACACCCGCATCAATCCACTGGTGGACGGCTCCCGCATGGTGCAGGAAATGCTCCGCATCCGCTGGAACAATATGACTGGGAAATACGACAGCAACCGAAAGACGCTCATCGCGGCGTAGCCAATCGCGGTGTAATTTGTCGTGGTCTAGTAGTCGAAGAGCCGCGAAGCGGCGAAAGAATGCAGCCCACGCCGTAAGGCGTGGGACAGCACCGCGGAAGTGAACCAAGCCCCGGAGGGGCGAAAGAAAGAACTCTAAAAAGAAGGCCGAGGCCTGACGTTCAGGGGCCTTATGCCTGCGCCACCGCCTCCACCACTTTCCCACCCATCTCCGCCGTCGAAATCGCCGCGTGTGTCTTCCCCGCTAAATCCGCCGTCCGTGCGCCGCTCGAGAGAACGCTGGAAACCGCCGATTCCACCCACCCCGCTTCTTCCTCCAGCGAAAACGAATGCCGCAGCAACATCGCAACCGACAAAATCGCCCCCAGCGGATTCGCAATTCCCTTCCCTGCAATATCCGGAGCTGAACCGTGCACCGGCTCATACAATCCCACAGGCCCGCCAATGCTCGCCGATGCCAGCAATCCCAGGGACCCGACCACCCCGCCGGCCTGGTCCGACAAAATATCGCCGAACATGTTCTCGGTCAGCACGACATCAAAATCCGCAGGCCGCTGCACCAGCAGCATCGCCGCCGAATCCACATACTGATGCCCCAGTTTCACCTCGGGATAATCTTTCGCGATCCGCGTCACTACATCGCGCCAGAGCCGCGAGCACTCCAGCACGTTCGCCTTGTCCACCGACAGAACTTTTTTCCCGCGCTTCATCGCCAGATCGAAAGCGACGCGAGCTATGCGCTCGACTTCATATTCGGCGTAGCGCATCGTATTCACAGCCACGCGCGCCCCAGCTTCACCTTCGATCGACCGCGGCTGCCCGAAGTATGCCCCACCAAGCAACTCGCGCACGATCATGATGTCAGTCCCGCGAACAATCTCCGCTCTAAGCGGAGATGAATCCTCGAGCGCCGGAAAGAAAACCGCCGGACGCAGATTCGCATAAGCTCCCAGCTCACGCCGGATCCGCAGCAGCCCGGCTTCAGGCCGCAGATGCCCCGGATTCCCATCGAACTTTGGATCTCCCACGGCCCCCAGCAACACTGCGCCAGATGCTAAGCAAGCCTGAATCGTCTCGGCCGGCAGCGGATCATTCACCGCCGCGAGCGCGGCCCCCCCAATCAGTTTGTGTTGAATTTGAAGCTGATGGCCAAAACGACCAGCCACGGCCTGCAATACCAGCACCGCCTGATCGGTAACCTCAGGCCCAATTCCATCGCCAGAAAGAACTGTAAGATTTAAGAGCATTGAGTAATTGGGAAATTTGGTAATTGAGTAATTTGAAACATTGCAGCAGGGAATAATTTTATTCGCGAATGTAAAAAGCCGCCACTGGCGGCTCTTTGTTTTTCAATTTCACAATTACTCAATCACCCAATTCCTAAACGCCCCACAGGTAATCTTCCTGCTGGGACTGCTCGTGCGGCCCATCGGCAGGCATTTGCCCACTGAACGATTCCGCCGCAGCTGCGAACGCCCGCTCCGGCCCCGAAGCCGGCGCATTCACCACCGCCGCATTCGCAGCCACGATCGGCTCGATCAGCGGCGTCGCCGATCCCGACGGCTTATGCGTATCGCGAATCAGTTCCAGCAGGTGATGATCGTCCACATGCTTGATCTTGTCTGCCAGCCGCACGAAGCGCCGGTAGATGTCATCCAGGGCCCGCCGGTCAAACTGATATCCCAGCTGCTCGCAACGGATGCTCAGCGCATGCCGCCCCGAGTGCTTCCCGAGCACCAACTTCGAATCCGGCACCCCCACTGACTTCGGCGTCATGATTTCGTAAGTCAGCGGATTCTTCAGCATGCCATCCTGATGAATACCAGCTTCATGCGCGAACGCATTTCGCCCGGTAATCGCCTTGTTCGGCTGCACCGGCACGCCCGTGATTTCGCTCAACATCTGGCTCGCGCCAAAGATCTGCTCGCTGACGATGCCCGTCTCGTATGGAAACTGGTCCTGCCGCACCCGCATCGCCATCACAATCTCTTCCAGCGACGCATTGCCCGCGCGTTCGCCGATCCCATTGATCGTGCACTCCACCTGCCGCGCACCGGCAGAAACCGCCGCCAACGCGTTCGCCACCGCCATGCCCAGATCGTTATGGCAATGCGCGGAAATCGTCACGTTCTCGATCCCCTTCACGTTTTGCCGAATCGTCGTGATCAGGTTCGCAAATTCCGAAGGCACTGTGTATCCAACCGTGTCCGGAATGTTCAGCGTGGTCGCTCCCGCCTCCACCACGGCGTTCAGCACCCGGCACAAAAATTCAGGATCGGTCCGCGTCGCATCTTCCGGCGAGAATTCCACGTCATGGCAGAACGACTTCGCCAGCTGGATCGCTTCCCGCGCCTGCTTCACACATTCATCCCGCGTAATCCGCAGCTTGTATTGCAGATGGATGTCAGACGTCGCCAGGAAAACATGAATCCGCGGATGCGCTGCTCCCTGTAACGCCTCCCGCGCACGCTCGATGTCGGCCCGGCAAGCCCGAGCCAGCGCAGCGATAATCGGACGCCGCACCACCGCCGCAATCGCCTTCACCGATTCAAAGTCGCCATCCGATGCGATCGGGAATCCCGCCTCGATCACATCTACGCCGAGGCGGTCGAGCTGGTGCGCCAGCCGCAGCTTCTCCTGCTGGTTCATGCTGCATCCAGGCGACTGCTCGCCATCGCGAAGGGTGGTGTCGAAGATCGTGATTCGCTCTGTGTTCATAACTCCTCGTTGTTCCGGCGCCCGCCGGCTGTCGGCGTCTCGCGCCTGCAACTCAAATTGCGTCGTGGCAGAGGCTCGTTCCGGATCCGACCCTTACCATCCTACGAATTTGACAAGTAGAAGCCAAACTTATAATTATTAAATAATAATTAGTACTACGTATATTATAAGCATTGCTTATGATAGGACGAGACGACCATGGATCTTTCACAACTCGAAGTCTTCCTCGCCGTCGCCCGCGAGCGCCGCTTCTCCCGCGCCGCCGAAAAACTCTTCCGCACGCAATCGGCCGTAAGCCAGACCATCCGCAAACTTGAGGACGAGATCGGCGAGCCGCTGTTCGACCGCTCCTCCCGCGAGGGCGTTCTTACGGACGCCGGCAAAGTCCTTTACGAGTATGCCGAGAAGCTGATCAACCTGCGCCGCGAAGCCCGTGAATCTCTGGCGGAACTCCGTGAACTCCAAACCGGCAAGCTCGACATTGCCGCCAACGAACTGACGGTGCTTTACCTGCTCCCTCTTCTAGCCGAGTTTCGCCGCCTTCATCCCATGATCAAAATCACCGTGGATCGCGCTCTCGGCAGCCGCATCCCCGACGATGTTTTGCAGCACAGCGTCGAGTTCGGCATTCTTTCTTACGAGCCGCAGGAGCCCAACCTGCACTCCATCGTCGTCTATCACGACGAACTTGTCTTTGTCGTCCCCCCTACACACCCCCTGGCCTCAGCCGAGCAGGTCAGCATCCGCCAGTTGGGCGCTGAATCCTTCGTCGCCCACATCGTGAATTCTCCCTATCGCGAGAAAGTGATTCAGACCTTCAAGAGTCACAAGACCCCACTTCACATGGGCCTCGAATTGCCCACTCTGCAGGCCATGAAGCAATACGTAGCGATGGGAAACGGCGTAGCGTTTCTGCCCGAAATCAGCGTCGAAAACGAAGTCTCCCGCGGAGAACTCGTCCGCATTCCAATTCGCGAACTGCAACTGAAGCGCAAGCTGCGCCTCATCTATCGTAAGGGCGCAAACCTCTCCCACGCTGGCGTTGCCTTCCTGAAGGTGGTCGAAGCCATGTCGCTGGATCGCAAAGGCCACTACCGCTTCCAGCGCGAGTCGTAGCGCCGGAGTCCCGCCGGGTGCCCCATTTCTCGCGCGTTCTGTGCGCGAGAAGTGGGGCTTTTCGCCGGACAGCCGAGCCCCCCAAAAACACAACGAGCCCCGGCGAACCGGGACTCGTTCCGAGAACAACGGCTCACTTCACCTTAGCAGTCGGCACACATCCGCATCTCCGCAAACGACTCCATCGCCGCTTCCACCGTCGGATGCACATCCAGCACCGAATCGAGGTTCGTCAGCTCAAGCACCGTCAAAACAAACTCGTTTGCGCCGGCGCACTTCAACTCCGCATTGCGTTCCTGCGCCAGCGTTTGCAATAGGGCCAGTTCGCCAATGCCCGCACTGTCGATCGAACTCACCCCTCGCAGATCGAGCACGACCTTGCTTCCCTGCCGCATCAACTCGCCCACCACACGAGACAATGCTGCCGCTTCATCGCGATACACGATGCGCCCGTGGCAATGCACGACGATCACATCGCCCTGGTTCCGTGACTCCAGACTGAGTTTCAACTTCGACTCCTTCTCGCTTGCAAAGCCTGCCATATACAATGGCTGCTCCATTGCTTTCCAGTTCATTTCCATGTTTTGCATCGTAATAGATAGACGACCGCCGCTTTCTTTTGGCACCATCAAAATCTGGTAAATTTTTAGTGACTCTTGGACGCAGCCCAAACCGTTCCGGGACTATTTTTGCCCGGCGGGCATCTTGCCTATCCGGTACACTGCATCTAACGTATTTCATTGACTACAATGACTTTTTGGCCGGCGCGACTGCCGCGGAGGAAATTTTTCGTGTCGAAAACTGCTGCCACCGTATTGGTTTTCCTTGGCTCATTATTTTGCAGTCTCCCGATGTCGGCACAATTTAACGGACTTCTTCCCAACGGCAACGTTTACGCCGGTGTCTCCTACGGCCAACTCAGCAACGTCGTCAACAAGCAGAGCTACCACGGCTGGAATGGATCATTCGAGGCGCTGCCCTTCACCCGTTTTCCGCGGGTCGGCCTCGTACTGGATGCCAGCGGTTTCTATCGCCCCAGTGGCGTCACCCAATACAACATTGTCGCCGGTCCCCGCTTCTCTGCCAACATCGGCAAGTTGCGTCCCTTTGTCGACGCCATGGCCGGCATCCGCCACCTGAACTCCGGCGGCTTCGTCTACAACCCGCTCGTCATCGACGTCGGCGCCGGACTCGATTACAAACTCTGGTTCAAGAATTTTTCCTGGCGCTTCCAGGGCGACTACATGCACACCCACTACCTAAGCGCCACGCAAAACGATTATCGCGCTTCGACCGGAATCGTCTGGCGCTTCTGATATCGCAGGACATTCCCGAACGTTAAATCGGCGTCATCCCGGAGCACGGCGCTTTAACCAGCCGTGCGAGGGATCTCCAGCACAACAACTCCAGGGACTTACCTTTCAAGCGCTCCCAATTTCTACGATCCCATCGTCCTCCTCGTGCATCCAAAACTTACACACGCACAAGGAGGACTAAATGCGTAAGCTCGCCTCAATTTCCGCCTTCATCTTCATGCTGGTAGCGGCCGCCTCGGCCCAGATTCCTACCTCCGGCAACATTTTTTTTGGATATTCGTACTACCACACCAATCTCTCCGGAATTGATAGCGCCAACACCAACGGATTCGAAGGCTCACTCGAAGGCAAAGTGTTCCCGTTCCTGGGCATCGTCGCCGACTTCGACGGCCATTACGGATCGCAGAATTTCGGCTCCGCGTGTCCCGTAGGCGGAGTCTGTACGCCGGTGAATCTAAATTTCTCTGAGCACAACGTGTTGTTCGGCCCGCGCGCATCATTTTCGGTCGGCAGATTTCGTCCTTTTGCTGAAGCCATGTTCGGAATCGGCCACATCAACACTGGCTCCTATTCCGGGTCCGATACGTCCTTCGCGACCGGAATTGGCGGAGGCATTGACTACCGACTCCTTCGCATCCTCGCGTGGCGAGTTCAAGGGGATTACGTGCGCACCAGCTTCTTCCACGCCGACCAGAACAATACGCGCATCTCCACCGGCATCGTCTTCCGCTTCTAGCAAACCCCCTCTGCCAAGTAAAACAGGATTCAGCTGGTTGGCTGAATCCTGTCTCGTGTGGCCACTGCAAAACTTGCATTTCGTAACGCCGGCGTCTGGCCGGCTGCCGCGTGGGCGTCTCGCCCTCGTTTCGAAATCATTCAACAACTATGCCCGCCGGAAACAACCGCGCCGAACGACCGTGCGGGACAACCGTGAAAGAGCGGCGCTTCAGCGCCGCGTCAAGCGCCTTTTGCTCAACCGGGGCTTTAGCTCCAAGAACTATCCCCGCACCCCATCCGCCCAATACTTGTGGTCCCGCAAAAAATACTTTTCATTCCAATAATTCATCGCCGTCTTCAAGAACAGCCATCCCACCTTCAGATGTCCCATCCGCTTGAATCGCCGGTTCGTCGTATACACTCCGCCGCGCACCACCGCGAACCGCGCACGCTCCACCTGCTGGCTCAACCGATAATCTTCCGCAAAATGAATCTGCTCATGGAATCCACCCAGCTCCCAGAACTTCTTCCGCTCAAACAACATGAACATCCCGGTAGCAAACGGACGATGCAGATACGAGAGATATTGAAAGCAATCGTTGGCCGCATAAAACAACTTGTCGACCCAACTCCCGTCCTTGCAAACAATATTCGTCGTCACGCAATGCAACTGCCTGCCCTGCGCCCGCTCCATGCACCGCCGCAACAGCGTCCTGTCGGCAAGTTCGATATCGGCATCAAGAAACAGGACGTAACTTGTATCGGCCAGCGCCGCCCCCTGATTGCGCCCGACCGAAGGCATTCCCCCACGAATCACGCTGACATTCAACCGGTCGCCGAATCCCATCACAACCTCCGGCGTGCCGTCCGTCGAGTTCGCGTCAGCGACCAGCACCCGCGTACTCGGCATCTTCGCGTAGTCCTGATTCGTCAGAGAAGTCAGCAAACGCGGAATCAGCTTCGCCTCGTTCTTCGCCGGAATCACGATCGTCAGCTCGTTCCTGGTATTCATGAATTTGTACCCCCGATTCATCCACCGTCAGATAAGTCAGCCGCGAATCCACCCAGCCACCCGAGTTGTAGTAATCAACGCCGTTCTGTTCGACATGCATCGCCTGGTGCGTGTGCCCGCAAAAAATTCGCTGCACATCGTGATGCCTCGCATACGCAAGCGCCCCGGACGCAACTTTCTCCGACATCCGCAGCCACCGCGTATTCACCCGGTCAATCAGCCGCGCGATCGGTTTGCTCTTGAAATCCAGCTTCTGCAATTGCAGATACAGCGACGTCGCCCACCGGCTCAGCCGCACTCGATTTACCTGGAAGCCATCAAACTGATGTCCGTGAATCGCGATGTGCTTCCGCCCGCGATACTCCCAGCTGTAATCCTGATAAACCTGCACGCCCACCAGGTGCGACATGATGTCGGTAAGCCCGTAGTCGTGGTTGCCCTCGACCCAGACAATCTCAATCTTCCGCTTCGGATTCGACAGCTTCCGGATATACCCCAGAAACTTCCAGTGCTCTTTCGTCAGCCGCGCAAAATTCAAATCCGCGAAGATATCGCCCAGCAGGATCAGCCGCTGAAAGCGATTCTCCCTCAACACGCGAGTGGCCTCGCGCGCACGGCTGGTCTCCGCACCCAGGTGCAGGTCTGAGAGGATCAGCGTGTTGACAGGCAGATCCATGCTCAAGTTCTAGCAACCCAATGTTACGGATTGATTAACATTGCATCAAAATTGGTGCAGCAGTAATCGAGAGGTAATCCTTTAGGGACAGCCGCCCTCGGCTGTCCGCCGCGCGAAGCGCGGCTGGCGTGGAAACACGGTCTGCCGTGGAAGAGCGCCCTCATGTAGAAGAATGGCGTAACGTGGAAGAGCGGCGCTTCAGCGCCGCGGTAAGCGCTACGATCGATGGGCTTCAGCCCCTGGGACTACGTCTTCGGCGGCACATACTCCTTCGGCTTCTCCGCTCCCTCGCCGAAGAAAAACTGCTCCAACTGTTTCACAATCACTTCCTGATCCTCGCGCCGCGCCGGATTCAGACGATATTCATTGAGCAACATCTTGCAATGCTCCGTCCACATCTTCCACGCCTCCTGCGATACATTGTCATACACCTTCTTCCCCAACTCATTATCAAACGGAGGCTCATCCAAACCGGGCATCTGTCTCTTAAACTTCACGCAAAAAACCGTGTGCTCCATGACTCTCCTCGATGAATAGCCAACTTTCTATCTTAACAAGAACATGCAGGGACAGCCGCCCCCGGCGGTCCGTCGCGCGCAAGCGCGAGTCTCGCGGCCCAGGGTGCCCCATTTCTCCGCGCGCAGTTTGCGCGAGAAGTGGGGATTTGCCCAACCATCGCGGGGACTTCCTATTCCCGCTCGATCTTCACCCCAACCCCTATCGCCGCCGCCCAAACAACCATCATCGGCAGCAAACTCCACAACCCGCGCAAACCAATCAACTGTCCAAGATTGAATGCTCCAAAGCCTCCGCGCGCCTCCGCGGCCATCAACATCGACTCCCGATTCACCGCCACCCGCCCGGACCAGAACGCAGGCCAGGTCGAATGCAGAATGGGACAGCTATCCTGCATGGCCAATTGCGATGTAGTCGAAACCGCCATCAGAGCAACAAAGACGCTGACGACCGCCAGCCCAATCATCACCCTCCGACCGGCAACACCGCTTCGTTCCCATGCCACCGCCAGCCCCAAACACAAAAGAGGAATGCACGCTCCCGCGTATCGCGGACCAAACGTCAATCCAGCCTTCCACCAGTAGAATGATGCGTTGAACAGGAAGTAATAAACCGCGATTCCACCTGCCGCCAGCGCCGCACCCTTGTCATCCTTGCGAAGCCACCACACTCCCACCCCGGCGGCCAGCATTACGGGCGAGGCAAAAAACAATCCTCGAGCGCAGCCAAACATAAGCTTCAGCAGCCGATCCGGATGCGGATAGGTCAGCCCCATATACCCCTGCGATTGCATGAACGAAAACGAATTCGGATCGTAATACGAATAGCTCGGACGAAATCCTCCGAATGCCGCGTGCAAATATCCAAGCAACACAGCGATGCAAATCGCCGCCCCAATTCCAACCCCGGCGATTGCTTTCCATCGCGAAGCCCAGCCGCGCGGCCACGTGCGCGACAGCGCAAGCAGCGCCAGGATCGCCGAAGCCGGCGCCGCCGGATATTCAGTGACCGTCGCCCAGCCCGCGGCCAGCCCGGCCCCCAGCGCCCAAAGAAATTCGTGCCGCGAGTCGCCCCCGATTTTCAGCGCGCAGGTAAACCCAAACACCAGGCAGGCCCCCACCAGCGCATGCGCCCAAAACAAACTCGCATACGCCCACATCGGCGTTCCCACGCACATCACGAGCCCGGCGAATGCCCCGGCCACAGGCCCACAGCCAAATCGCAATGCAAGATAAAACAAGCACATCGCCGCCAGCGAAGTCGGCAACGCAACCGAGCACGCGGTCACCAGGTACGACAGCACGTACTCCTCGTGCGCCGACTCCGGATCCGCTCCCACCACGCGCATCGCCGCCCGTGCGCCGTAAGCAAACGGCAGCGCCAGAAACACCAAGCCCGGTGCCTTATCCGAGTAGTAATGCCCGTTGAAGTGGGCCTTGTCCTGCGTGTTCTCGTGGTAGGCGTCGATCTGAAGCGTATGCCTCTCCACCATCGCGCGCAGCAGATCGAAGCGCGAGTTCTGGTTCCACCCGCCGCCCTCATAGAAATAAATGAACGAAAAGAAAGTTACGCACCCCAGCAGTACTGCCAGCCTGCGATGCGAAAAAGATTTTTCCGGAGGAGAACTCATCGATCGCGGAGCCGCGTGGTGGGCCCACCAGGATTTGAACCTGGAACCAACAGATTATGAGTCTGCTGCTCTAACCGTTGAGCTATAGGCCCGCGAAGCTCAATCTAGCATACACGCGCACCGTCCCTTGATCCGGTGGCCCATTCAAGCCCGTCGTTGGCTTGAGTGGGACATCACTCCGCGGCCGGCGCGCCACCCACTTCATCCCAGATCTTATGCCCGCTCGTCTCCTTCAAGAGCAAGCTTCCGACCACAAACGTCATGCCCGCAACGATCATCGGATAGTAAAGTCCCGCATAAATATTTCCCGTAGCCGCGCAACTCCACAATCCGATTAGCGGAAGCAATCCGCCAAACACGCCGTTGCCGATGTGATACGGCAACGACAATGAGGTATAGCGGATCTTCGCCGGAAACGCTTCGATCAAATAAGCCGCAATCGGTCCATACACCAGGCACACATAGAAAACCTGGATAAATATCAGAAAAACCAGCATCGGAACATTGGGGTTGAGTGCTTCCACCGCCGGTCTCAGCGCCCCGGTCTCATCTGTGGTGAACGGAATCAGCGCTGTCGCTCCAGTAACTTTGTTCTTCGTGGATTTCACCGTTACCACGTTGTTGCCCGCCGCGCGTTGCATCGCCTTATAGATCGGGATGTAGGTGATGACGCCGAGCAGACAGCCGGCCATCATCAATTTCTTTCGGCCGATCTTATCCGAGAGCGCACCGACTACAGTGAAGAACGGCATCGCAATCGCCAGCGCGATCGCAATCACAACGTTCGCGGTGCGCGCATTCACTTTCAATACTGTCTGCAAATAAAACAGCGCGTAGAACTGCCCCGTGTACCAAATCACGCCCTGCCCGGCCGTTGCCCCAAACAAAGAAATCAAAACATTCTTTAGGTTAGGCCACTTCGTAAACGCGTCTTTCAGCGGTTGGGCCGAAGCCATGCCCGAACTCTTGATCTGCTGGAAAATCGGCGACTCTTTCATCTGCAATCGGATGTAGAGAGAAATCGCAACCAGCACCAGCGAAATCAGGAAAGGAATGCGCCACCCGTAAGCGGCGAAATTTTCTTTCGACATCGAGTACTGCGTCACGAGGATCACGATCAGCGACACGAACAATCCCAGCGTCGCCGTGATCTGGATGAAGCTGGTATAGAATCCGCGTTTGTTATCGGGAACGTGTTCGCCAACATAGACCGCCGCGCCGCCGTATTCTCCACCGAGTGCCAGTCCTTGCAGCACTCGAATCGCGATCAGCAAAACCGGCGAAAGCAACCCGGCCGTCGCGTAAGTTGGAAGCAGGCCGATGATTGCTGTCGCCCCACCCATGATGGAAAGCGTTACCAGGAACGCATATTTCCGGCCCACAAGATCGCCGATGCGGCCGAAGAACAGCGCGCCAAACGGACGTACAACAAATCCGACGGCGAAGGTCGCCAGGTAGGCGATGTAGGCGAACGTATCGTTGCCCGTCGGATAAAACTTCAGCGCCAGTACCGCGGTCAGACTTCCAAAAATATAAAAGTCGTACCACTCGATCATCGTCCCCACCGAGGACGCCGCAATCACTCTCCAAATGCTGTATCCACCACTCCGATCGATTGCCTGAGTCGTCATTGTCGTCGCCCCAATCGCAAAGACGCATGTCCCGCGCTCAACGGACGCAAAAAGGACGAACACTTATACACGAATCCGCGAACTCGTTGGTTAATATCGGAACAATTAACTTGCTGGCGGGTTGCGCATTCAAGTGCGCTCTCGGCCCGAGAGGAGCGGACGTGCGGCTGGAAGACGCTCGCAACATGATTCGGCTGGAGATAAGAAAAGGCGCCCGCGAGGACGCCTTGAAAATCATATTTAATCTTCGAATCCTGCGAAGCTCTAAACTTTCGCTGCCCTGGCCAGCTTTCCGGCCGCGGCCAGGTCCGTCAACGACGGGACCGACTCCGGCTGTGTCACTTTGCTGTCGGGCAACGAAGCTCCTCCCTTGAAGGCTTCCACCAGCATCTCGATGGCAAGGTCGGTATTCGGACGGATAAAAATCGTCGCCGCCAAGGTCCCATTCCGCACCCAGGCCTGCCCAGTCTTCGGCATGCCATCGCATCCCGTGATGGGAATCTTCATCCACCGCGCGCGCTCCGCCTGGGGAATCTCGTTGAATGCCTTGCGCGCGCCCATGGCCATGCTGTCATCCTGCGCGCCGACCAAATCAACGCGGCTCTCCTGCGAGGTCCGCAGCCGCAGCCACGAACTCACCATCTTATAGGCGCTTTCTTCCGTCCAGTTCGCGCGCATCGACTTCACCTGGACGTTCGCCGGCTTCGTCTTCATCATTCCGGCCGTGCGCTCTTTCGCCGCCGAACTGTTCGCCGGCCCTTCGATATAGAGGATGTTTCCACCATTCGGCAGCAGCGCCGCAAATTGCTGGCCTTGGATCTTTCCCACTTCCACATGGTCCGAACTGATCGCACATATCGGCACTTTGTATTGCCGGCGCAGTTCGAGCACGTAGTCCGCTTCATGATTCAGCACGACCCATCCGATTCCTGCCGCCGCAGCCGCCCGCGCTACCTGCGGGAACGCCGTCCCGCCGGCCGGTTCAAACAGGATGGCATCCGGCCGCCCTTCCGGCGCATTCTGTACAAACTGGAGCAACTGCTGGCTCTGTGCCAGCGCATCGTTGTTTGCGTGGATGATTTTTACATCCACCCCAAGCCGCCGCGCCGCTTTTTCCGCCGCTGCCGCCTGCTCCTGCTGATAGTCGTTGTCGTCGTTCGTGAGCGAAACCAGAAAATTGAGCCGTTTCATGGAAGGGTTCCCATCCGGATGATAGAGCCGCGCACCACCGCCACCAAAGTAACCGGAGTAACCAGCAGCGGAGAGGCATTTGCGCCGAGCGGAGTCGACAGCTTCCGTTTTCTCGCGGCCTTTTGGACGAGAACAGGGGATCTTGTCGGACCAGGCGAAAGCGGTGATGCAGTATTTTGAATCGGCCTAAACGCCTGTTGCCGCCGCGGTCGTAGCGCCGCCCATGAAAGACTTTAGCCCGGCGTCCAGAGTATCCCGGCCTTCGTCCGTCAGGCCGACAAACCGGAAGGGCTGCATCCATCCCTGCGTTGCCCACATTGGAAACAACATTTCGGCTTGGCCGCGAATCGTCGACTCGCTGATGTGGAAAACCATCTCTACTTTCAGCTTTTCATCCAATGGGTTTTCGAGGTGAATCACCCCCCCGGTTGTCGAAAGCTGATGGATCGCCGCACGCACCGATCGCCTGTTCGGCAACTGTACGAGCACCAGCACCGCCCCGCGCAGTTTTACGCGAAATGGCCGCTCGATGAGGGCGCTTTCGTTTGCCTTCTTCCGCTCGCGGACTGGCGGCCTCCCGTCGAGTGAAGGCAGCAGCCTTGCTGAGGACTCAAATTCATCCGGCATAACTTTGGGAAAGTATCGCAGCGGAGATGCGCTTGGCGTAGTTACGAAAGAACAAGAACAATTTCCAGCGGGTTCACGTCCATCGAACCACGCTGGGCGTCCATTCCCACAGGCCTTTTACGCGGTAAGTCGCGCTTTTGGATTTGGGCGTTCGGGATGCTCTCGTAAAGGAAGCCTATTTGCGTCCCGGATGATTCACGTTTCCTTGCGAGAACACGTTGTAGGGCCACGACTTCTTCTGTTGGACCTTCGGAGCGCCAGGCGGCTTGATTCCCGGATCGGTCGTCATACCCCAATCCTCAGGCGGATTCTCAATTCCCCAAATATTGCCATGCGTGTAAAGCGAGGCGCCGACCAGAAAATATTTCCCGTCGGTCCCCAAAGGCAAGCAGTTGGCCACACGCGCGGTGACGCTGCCACCTCCCGGCAAACCGCTCAGCATGATCGGGGTCTCGACCTGAAGCTCTTCCGACGCGCGAAAACCGCAGCCTTGCGCGCTCACCACCAGCACGACGCACTTTTCGCCAAACGGACGCCTGCGGTCCAGGCTGATCACGCTGACCGGAATCTCCACGCGGATGCGCGTGCTGCGGCGGGTGAATTTCGGGGTGACTACTTCCATAGCGGGATCGTGCGCGAAATCTCCACTGGAGACGACGCACTCCGACTATTTTGTCAGATCTAATGAGAGCTCGATGATGACCAAGGTAACCCCAATTAGGGCGAGCCATTTAGGGACAGCCGCCCTCGGCGGTCCGGCGGCGAAGGTTGATAAATTGTCGGTGACTGAGAAACCGTGATCTCACCCCTTCGCATTCCGGCGGGCTCGCGCGACTCCTGCCCTAATCCCGCGCTCGACGGCCCTTCCATATCCGGAGCGATCCATCGCAGCCAAGGTTGCAGCGGCAATGCCTCCAGGCGTCGCCGCTTCCTCCAGGAGTTCATCGAGTTCCGCTCCGGCCTGTCGCCAATACTCGATTCCATCCGCCAGTGCATGCGCCGCCGCCATCAGCGCAGTCTTCTTGTCCAGACCTGCTCCCTGCGCAGCCTCTGCCAACGCCGCCAACGCGTGATATCCGTGGGTGGGCGAGTGGGTCGCGGTAATCGCATCGAACTGCTCTTCCGGAAGATCCAGGACGGGGCCCACCCTGGCAAACAATTTGCGCACGCGAACTCGATCGGCCTTCGCGACTTTCTGATCGAAGCATACCGGGGTCAATCCGCGGGCAATCCGGCACACCGGACTCGGCATCGCCCGCGCCCACTTCGCGTGCGGAAGCCACCTCCGCAGATTGCACAGTGGGATGCCCGCGGCCAAACTCACGCAGACTCGCGGCAGATGTGCGCCGCAAGCGGCGACTTCAGACAACATGCCAAGCACGGAACCGGGCCGCACCGCGAGGACCAGCATCTCCGCGTGTTCGATCGCGGACTTCAAGTCGCGCGCAATTTCGACACGCGACTCTTTTCGCATGGTCCGCAACTTCTCCGGATGGCGATCGTAGACGACGATCCCGCGATCGTCGCCGACCAGCCGCAGGCCGGCCGCGAGCGCCCCAGTGATTCTGCCTCCGCCGAGAAAAACGGCCGCGCTCATGTGTTCGACTCCTGACTTTAGCTCTAACCGGACGCAGGCACCAACCCAAGCGAGTGCCAACCCGAACGCTGGCGCTAACGTGGAAGAGCGACGCTTCAGCGTCGCGTCAAGCGCGAAACGAATGTAGGCTTTAGCCCTTGCTAATCCGCCGTGCCGCCTCCATCCACCACTAAGGCCGCGCCCGTCATGAACGACGAATCATCCGACGCCAGAAACAGCACCGCTTTCGCGATCTCGTCAGCGGTTCCCACTCGGCCCAGAGGACGCGTCGCGCATCCGGCGATGTAATCCTCCCACCTTAAACCGCGCATTTTCGCGTCGGCTGGCAGCATTGGCGTCTCCACGTCGCCCGGACACACGCAGTTCACGCGAATCCCCTGCGGGCCGTGATCGATGGCCATCGCCTTGGTCATGAGCACGACGCCGCCCTTCGAGGCGCAATAGGCGACCGCGTGATCGCCGCCGACGATGCCCCATCCCGACGCGTTGTTGATGATCACGCCACGCTTACGCGAAATCATCCCGGGCAGCGCGGCCTTCGACATCAGGAACGTGCCCTTCAGATTGACGTCGATCTGCTCGTCCCACTCGCGCTCAGAACATTCGAGAGCGGTTTGCGGATAATAGACGCCGGCGTTATTGAAGAGGATGTCGAGTGCGCCGAAGGCTCGGGCGGTTTCGTCGACGGCGCGCTGGCAGTCGGCATTGATGCTCACATCGGCCCGGACGAAGAGAGCGCGCAAAGGGTGCCCCACTTCTCGCGATGTTTTCGAGAAGTGGGTCTTTGCCAGATCCTCGATCTTCGCAACCGCAGCCGCGCCGCGATCGGAGTTGCGGCCGGTGATGGCGACCCGCGCGCCTTCGCGGGCGAAAAGCATCGCGGTAGCTTCGCCGATGCCGGAGGTGCCTCCGGTGATGAGCGCGATTTTGTCTTTCAGGCGCATGGGACCTCAGCGGCTAAAGCCGCGGAAAATTTAATGACACTGACGCGGCCCTGAAGGGCCGCTCTTTCCACCGCATTGCCATCGGATGCGACGCCTGAAGGCGTCGCCCGATACGAACCGTCAACGCCGACAGCAACGTGGAAGAGCGGCACTTCAGCGCCGCGTCAGCGTGGCTGAAAATGATCAAGGCTTTAGCCCCCGGCGCTCACCGGCTCGCTAACCCTCCCGCGGTTTCGCCGCCGTCCAGCGTGAAGACCTGTCCCGTGGCGAAGGCCGCGTCGTCGGACGCGAGATACGCGAACAGTCCCGCGATCTCCTCCGGAGCCGCGTGTCTTCCCATGGGGATCTTCGCGTTCACCTCGGCTAGCATCGCGTCGGAGTATTCGGCGCGCTGCATGGGCGTCATGACGTAACCCGGCGCAACCGCGCAGACGCGCACTTTCGGCGCTAGTTCTAGCGCCATCGAGCGCGTCAGTTCGATCACTCCCGCCTTGGTCGCGTTGTAGTCGGCATAAAAAGGATAGCCCATCACGCCGTTCGTCGACGCGGTCTGCAAAATTACTCCCGCGCCTGATTCTGTTGAGTAGCGCTCCCACATGTGGCGGGCCGCGGTCTGGGCCACGTAGAAGACGCCGGTCAGGTTGACGGCGAGCACGCGCTCCCACTCTTCGGGAGTAATCTCGAGAAACTTGTGGCGGATGCTGATGCCGGCGTTGTTGATGAGAACATCGACGCCGTCCATGAGGCGGATGGCTTCGGCGAAGGCGGCCTCGACCTGCATCAGGTCGGTGACATCGGCGATGATAGCCCCAGCAAAACCCGGGTGCCCCATTTCTCGCGCGCCTTCTGCACGAGAAGTGGGGATTTCGCTCGACGTTCCCGTGTCTCTCAAATCCCTCCGGATTCGTTCGCAGGCCGCGGCATCGCAATCGAGCACGCACACGCGCGAACCCTCTTCCAGGAACCGCGCCGCCGTCGCCGCCCCGATGCCGCTGGCACCGCCCGTGATCAAGATTCGCTTGTCTTTAAGGCCTCGCATAGTCCCGCATTATCTCAGACGCCGTCCCCACCCTTTGAAAACCGCCTTCCGACTCCGCTCAGGGCAGGCTGTGGGTGCGCCATTCGGCGTCAGCGATCCCCCACTCAAGCCAAAAACGGGCTTGAGTGGGCCACCCTCGGCATCTTCATCCTTCACCGCACTTTCCCGTGATATAAGACTCACGCTATCCGCGCACACTTTCCCAAGGAGCTTTCCCATGTCGATATTGGACGTAAATCGCCGTGAGTTTATGAAGATCACCGCCGGAGCCGGTGCTGCTCTCGCCGTGCCAAGCGCGGCGCAGGCTGCCGCCTCGAAAGCGTCCTCGCCGAAGATGATTGGCATTCAGGTAGGCGCGATTTCGTTTGTCGACGAGGGGACGGAGAAAGTTCTCGATATCCTGCAAGAGCGGGGCGGCGTCAACACCTTGTTTCTCGCCGTGTTCACCTATGGGCGCGGCATTGCTGGACGGCAGATTCCCGGGCAGCCTCTGCCCGATCACGGCAAGCAGGAATACGATCTGAATTTTCATGGCGGAAATTTTGCGACGCCGCATCCGCAGTATTACAAGAACACGGTGCTGCAAAACCTGCGCGCGCCTGACCATGGCAATCTCGACATCCTCGCCGAAGTTGTGCCTGCCGCCCACAAGCGTGGCATGAAAGTGATCTGCTGGCTCGAGGATGTGTTTCGCGACGACCTGCCGAACATCAAGAAGGTGCAGGAGGTAGACCTGCACGGGCGCAATGCCGACACGCTGTGCGTGAACAATCCCGACTACCGAAATTTTCTGACCGGGCTGGTCGAGGACTACGCGCGGTCGTATGACATCGACGGAATCATGTGGGGATCGGAGCGGCAGGGCGCGCTGTGCGACAGCCTGGGTGCGACGCACGACACACCGCCGATCGATCCCGGCAACGTGACCTGCTTCTGCCAGTTTTGCCAGAGCAAAGCGAAAGCCCGCGGCATCAATCCCGAGCGGGCGCGGCAAGGGTTCCTGGAGTTGGAGAAATATGTCCTCGCATCGCGCGGCGGGCAGCGTCCGGTTGACGGCTACTATGTGCAGTTCTGGCGGCTGCTGCTGCGCTATCCCGAACTCGCGGCGTGGGAGATGCTGTGGACCGACAGCCTGCGCGAAACTTACGCCGCGATTTACAAGACGGTGAAGACCGCGAAGGCAGATGTGCCGGTGGGATGGCACATCTGGCACAACAACTCGTTCAATCCGATTTATCGCGCCGAGCAGGATTTGCAGGAGCTGTCGAAGTATTCCGACTTCATCAAAGTCGTGATGTACAACAACTGCGGCGGCGAGCGCATGGCGCTGTATGACGACAACATCCACACGACCCTGTACGGAGACCTGAGCAAACAGCAATTGCTCGACTTCGACTACGCGGTGATGAACCTGAAAGAGCGCAGCTACGAAGAGATTCCGCACACCGGGCTTTCGTCGGACTACGTGTATCGCGAGGCGAAGCGATCGCTTGACGGCGTCGCGGGTACGAAGACATTGATCTGGCCCGGCATCGACATCGACATTCCGACCGAGGCGGACCACAGCAAGTGCACTCCACAGAGCGTGAAAGCCGCAGTGCAGGCGGCGTTTCGGGCGGGCGTGCCGGGCGTGATTTTGTCGCGCAAATATTCGGAGATGAAGTTGGCCAACCTCGGCGGCGCCGGGGAGGCGGTGCGGGAGTTGGCCTAAGTTCTGATCGTCATGTCGCCTCTCAATCATCGCGACGGTTTTCCTTTCCCCCACTCAAGCCAAAGGCGGGCTTGAATGGGCCACCGGCGCTTCATTTAGTTATCCTCGGGATTTTCTTTCGGCCCCCTTTCGGGCTGGTTGGTCTCCTTCTCGTTGTCACCCACGGCTTGCGCCGTGGGCTGCAATCTTTCGCTCCTTCGGAGCTGGGGCTGTGGCGGTTTCTTCCTTCTGGATTCTGCCTGTCGTAATTTGATCTTTCACACTGACTGGCGGTTTGCGTTCGCTAGCCTTGCCAGCGGCAACGGCGCTGCGGCCCGGTACTTCTGGGCCGCCTGGACAGCCGAGGGCGGCTGTCCCTACATGGGGCTGCTTTGGGTGGAGGATTTCGTTTCGGTGTTGGCGGATTTGCGGTTCCTGTTGGGCGAGGGCTTCTCCACCGGCTTGCCAACGGGCGCGGAAATCGGCGGCTTCGCGGCTGTCTTGTTCTTCTTTGGTGGGGATTGGGGCGGCCGTCGCGGGGAAATCGAATTCGGTTGGTTGTGCGGGCTCGGCTGGGCGCGCGTAGTTGGGGATTTCGGTTACGGCTTCGCTTCGCGAATGATTCAGGCGGGCGCGCTGGGCGTTCTTCACCGCGATGTGGAGGGCGCGGAGGATCAGCGCGGCGCGCTTCAGATCGATGGTGTTGCGCATGAGGGCGTTGATGACTTCCATCAGCGCGGACTGGATGGACTCCTCGTCTTCGATGAGGGCGATGGGATGGAGGCGGGCCTGCGGCGGGGTGCGGACGCCCCGGACCATGCGCTGGTGGAAGTAGCAGAATTGCTCTCCGCGGAGAGCGGGCGAGCCGCAACGGACTCCGGTGACCTTGATGTGCGTACACGATTTGGAACTCATATTGGCGTTGGCCATGATGGTGTTGACCCTCTCAATAATTTGTTGGTAGTGCGGAGCTAAAATCCTGGCTGCATTGGAGTTAGGCGCGTAAGTCAAAATGACGTCCGCGTAAAGTCTTGGAAAATCAGGCCTTGCGAGCAAAATATTGCGGATGAAGGAGTTAATGGACTCTTCTTTTACGGGCTTGGAATCAAAATCCCCACTTCTCGCAGAGGACGCGAGAAATGGGGCACCCGCTTTGTTTTCGTTCGCGGGGGCTGGCGCTGGTTTGGACTGCTTTGCGGCGGGCGCTTTGTTTTGGGAGCGCTGGGTCATGCTCCCAATCTGGACTGTTGAAAAATCTCAGTAAAGGTTGTTCGTCACAATTGGGGGGTTTATTTTGGGTGGGGCCTGTGGAAAAGTTCCGGTGCGGTGCGCGGCGTCAATTTGTCTATAACCCTTCAACATAGTCCAGGACTACTCGCGTTGAGGAGAATTCCATGTTCGGGATTTTGCGATAACCGTCAGTTCCCAACTTTGCCTTCTTCAGAGCTACGCTACCTCCCGTTGCCGACAGGTGTCAGTTCCATCCGCGCCAATTCTCAGCTCTGAATTCCGAATCGGCCAATTGTTTCCAATTTGGGACGTCAATTTGATTGAGCCGGGCAATGAAAGCGTCTGCAGATACAAAGCGCTGTTCCGGATCTGACTTTGTCGCGATGTTAACAGTCCGACTCAATTTTTCCCTCCTAGGCACCGCCACTTTATCCCTCATTTCGCAAATTTCACCCCGTCAAAGGGAGTGAGTAGGTAGATTTAATGCGACAGGCTAGCCCGGGTCTTAAGCTCGTCTACTAGTCGTTCGGCGGAATTGACTGTTTCTTTTTCGCGGTTTTTCTCACGCCTTGCAAGGCGTCGATGATCGATCGTTTCCCAAAGCGAATTCTTCGTCTTAGCGTCGTAAATGGTTAGGATCAGTTGAGGATCGACGATCTGGGCGCTGTGCACGTCGGTTGTGCCGTTGTAGGTGTTGTTGGTGCTCCATATTCGCGTTCCCCCGTGCTCAACGCGATAGGCCAGTTCGACAATCAGGTCGGCTTCCATTGGTGAGCCCACAATTTGGTACTTTCCCCAGCTCTTCATCGCCGCATAAAAAGCGTCATAGGCGAGATTGCTTCCACCGCCGTTTGTCAGAAAAACTTTCTGAGCGTTGATGACAATTGCAGGTAGTGGCGCAGGCGGGACATCCTTTCTGTTTTTCCCCCAAAGCGCATTAGTGGAAGTGAGTAAGAGAATCACAATGCATAACTTCCGCATAGTTGCTCCTTCGGCGCAGACAGAAAATCATCCGTAAAAAAGGGGGTCCTACGGCATTGGCCGCGGGACCCCCTCCGTGACGGCGTCCTTTTTATACGGTTGGAGTGGGGAGTGGAAGGGCACGGTTGGGGAGGGGACGGGGCACGAAGGAACCAGTGGCCGGCGGCTAATGGCGAGCAGCGCCGGGGGCGGTTGTTTGCATGGACTCCAGGTCATTAGAGAACTCCCTTACGCTCCTGGGGAGGCATCCGGCGAATCAGGGATCCTTCGACTGCGGTTTTGCTCCGGCAAAGCCGGAGCAAAATCCTCGCTCAGGATGACAGTCGCGTGGTTGTCCCATCACGTGAAAATTCGTCGGCGGAAGTCGACGGGCGGAAAAAAAGGGAGTCCTACGGCATTGGCCGCCGGACCCCCTCTGTGACGGCGTCCTTTTTTATCGGTCGGAGTCGAGAGTGGAAGGGCAACGTTGGGTGGGAGTGGGGCACGGGAGAGCTACTTCATTGAGTCATTGGGAAATTTTGTAATTTGGTAAGCGTCCGGGGTGGATTGCCTGACGCGCTGTCGTGGGCGCCGGCTGGAACCCAGGTCCCTCGCTTCGCTCGGGATGACAATCTGTGTGGGTGCGAGCGGGGGCGCGTGCGGGAGTCGCGTGCGGGGTCGCGTGTGGGAATCGCGTGTGGGAATCGCGTGCGGCGAGTTGCGTGCGGGGGGCGTGCGGCCGGTTGCGTGCGGGGATCGGGC
>DASXDY010000015.1:0-66463 GCA_036490405.1 Candidatus Sulfotelmatobacter sp.
CCTCACTATTTTCCACAGCCACCTTGTGACGTCTGACCTTGCGCCCCGCATAAATTCACTTCATTATTGTCCAGCACACGCAGCATATCCCGCCCAATCGCGGGACACGAAAGCGGGGCCACAACTCCTTTGTTTCGCGGATTTTGACCTCTAAGTTCTTTGACATCCGGATTTTGCGGGGAATTTCGTGCTAAAGCGATGATTCCAAAGATTCGGGGGGGAGGGGGGATACCCTTAATAGTGTTACAGACCCGGTGGCATCCCGAATTTCGGTCCGCCGTGAAGCTACTGATGCAACGAGAATCCCGCCGGCAACGCTGCCTCAAGATGGATTGGTTCGCCGGTGATGGGGTGGGGGAATTTTAGGAAGCGGGCGTGCAGGAAATATCCTCCGTCGCCGGGGAGGCCGGGGAGATTTTCGAGAGGCTGGCCGGATAATCCGTACAGAGGATCGCCTACCAGGGGATGGCCGATGGATGCCAGATGGATTCGGATTTGATGAGGGCGTCCGGAATTCAGGCTTACCTCAAATGTTGTGGTGCTTGCGGTGCGTGAGATCACCTTCGCCAATGACTTTGACGGCTTGCCACTCGGGCTGGCGGCCCACACCTTGCCGATGCGCGGGTGCGGTACGAGGCCGATGGGTGTGAGAATTTCGTAGGCGTCGTGCTGGGCGTTGTGCTGGACGTCGTCCTGAGCAACGTTTTGAGCCAGCGCCCAATAGATTTTTTGAATTCTGGGTGTGTTCCAGTCCACGCCGAGTTTCGCGGCGGCCTGCGCGGTTTTGGCGAAGAGAACGATGCCGGTTGTGGCTCGTCCTAATCGGTGAACAGGATTTGCGTTGGGGGATTGTTTTTGCACCAGGCGCAGCAGGGTGTTTTCCATGAAGCCGCCGCCGGGGAGGGTTGGCAGTCCGCCAGGTTTGTTGACGGCCAACAAATGCGGGTCATCAAACAGGACTTCGAAGTGCTGAGGAGTGTCCGGTTCGATCCAGGGTGGGCGGTTCCAGATGAGCGTTTGGCCTGAAAGAAGCGATTCGGTTCCGGTCGCAGTGACACCGTTGACGGTAACTTCACGGTTATTCAGGTTTTGTTGCCAGGCTTGTGGGGTCGAGTGCGGGTAAAGGCTTGCCAGGTGTGAGAGCAGGGTCCGTCCATGATCTTTGCTGGTGATGATTGTGGTATAGGCATGGCCTCCGTTGAGCATTGGTTTGAGTGTAAGCTATGGCATCTGCGGCAGGAGTCGCGCTGGAAAGACTACGAGATGCGAAAAGGCTTCACCAGAAAACCACAACCAGACGCCCCCGGGCCGCCAGTCAAGAACTACATCACGCCGAGCGGCCTCGAGCGCCTCAAAGACGAACACCGGTTTCTGCTCTCCAGGGAACGGCCGGCCGTGACGGAGGTGGTGGCGTGGGCTGCGGGCAACGGCGATCGCAGTGAAAACGCCGACTATCAGTACGGCAAGCGGCGGCTGCGGCAGATCGATGGGCGGATTCGCTTTCTCACCAAGCGAATCGAAGCCGCGGAAGTGGTGGACCCGGAGGCTCGGAGATCTGGACAGGCGGCGGCGAGGGCATTCTTCGGAGCGACCGTGCGCTATGCCAATGCCGCGGGAGCAGAGCGGGTGGTGAGCATCGTGGGCACCGACGAAATCGATCTCGACCGCAACCACATCAGTTGGGTGTCACCTCTGGGGCGCGCGTTGATGAAGTCGGCAGCGGGTGAAAGCGTCGTCCTTCAATTGCCGGGCGGCACAGAATCCCTGACCGTGCTGGACGTGCGTTACGAGCGCATTCCTGTGGAACCGTTCCGTGAACCACCTGGATCCGAGGCCTCGGCCAAGAGACTCCCTCGCCGAAGCTAAGCCACCTGACGAACCTGCCAACGTAAAACAACGAGGACAACATTGAAAGCAAAATGGACTTGACATGCAAGTGCATACTTGCCTATTATTAAAGGCAACTAATTACTTGCATATCTTATATGGCAGTGCTCCGCGACCCCGATGTGCTGTTCAAAGCTTTGGCTGATCCCACCCGGCGCAAGCTGCTGGACCTGTTGCACGCTCACGACGGCCGCACCCTCAACGACTTGTGCGAGCACCTGGACATGACGCGACAGGGCGTGACGCAACACCTGAATCTGCTGGAGATGGCGAACCTCGTCGCCACCGTGCGGCGCGGCCGCGAAAAGCTGCACTTCCTCAATCCGGTGCCGCTGCAGGAGATCTATGAGCGCTGGCTTGCCAAGTTTGAAAAACCGCGCCTCAAGGCGCTGGGCGATCTTAAACGACGACTGGAGAGAACGAATGGCTAGATCAACCTTTGTCTACGTGACCTATATCCGCACCACGCCGGAAAAGTTGTGGTCGGCACTCACTGACGACGTGGGGTTCATGAAGCAGTATTGGTTCGGCGTGCACTGCGAAAGCGAGTGGAAGGCCGGGTGCTCGTGGAAGATGGTGCAGCCCGATGGCAGCATCACCGACGCCGGCGAGATCGTAGAAGCCGATCCGCCAAAGCGCTTGGTGATTCGCTGGAGGCACGAGAAAAAGCCGGAGCTCAAGGCTGAAGGCGACTCGCTTTGTACCATGGAAATCGAGCGCAGCGGTGCGGCGGTCAGGCTTTCCATCACCCACACCATCGAGCGCGAGCCTTCGCAGCTCATTACCGCGGTGTCCGGCGGCTGGCCAAAGATCATTTCCAATCTTAAGTCTCTCCTGGAAACCGGCTCGGCCGTTCTGCGGGATCCCTATCCGTCCAATTGAGAGGACACGCAAAATGACGCTCGCATTTGCGCTTCGCATTGCCCTCGCGGCCGTGGTGGGCGCGGCCAACGTAGCCGCTCAAAATGCACCCGCGCCGGTTGGCTCGGTGAAGAACATCGTACTCGTGCATGGTGCGGCGACTGATGGGTCCGGATGGCGAGGCGTTCATGACATCCTGACCAAAGACGGATACCGAGTGAGCGTTGTCCAGCAGCCTCTTACCAGCCTCGCGGATGATGTCGCCGCCACCAAACGCGTCATCGACCGGCAAGATGGCCCGGTGATACTCGTCGGCCACAGCTATGGAGGCATCGTCATCACGGTTGCCGGTGCTGACCCGAAGGTGAAAGCGCTGGTATACGTTGCCGCATTGCAGCCCGAAGTGGGTGAAACGGCGAATCGGTTGGCAGCCTCCATTCCGGGGACAACGCCCAGCGGCGACGTGCAGGTCACCAAGGATGGATTCTTGTTCGTAGACCCAACGAAATTTGCGTCTGATGTCGCGGCCGATCTGCCTGCCGCGCAGGCAAAATACATGGCGGATTCGCAGATGCCGGTAGCCTCCGCCGCGTTCGACACCGCGGTCACGATTGCGGCCTGGCACGACAAACCCACTTATGGGATCGTGGCCACCGACGATCGCGTGCTCAATCCCAGGCTGGCACACTGGATGTACAAGCGTTCAAGGGCACAGGTGAGCGAGGTCAAGGCCAGCCATTTGGTTTACATCTCCCAGCCTGACGCTGTCGCCCGGGTGATCGAGATAGCCGCGCGCGCCGTCAAGTAGCAGCGCACCGGCCCGAAATGCCGACTCGAAGAAAAATCCGGTTTCTTGGTGACTTAGTGACTGTCGTAACCCTTTGCTTTCATTGATTTGCCGTTTGCACCCTTACAATCGAGAGGATGTGAGTTTTCTAAGGTTTGGACCTTGGTAAACGACCGGCAAACTCGGGCCGACTCCAGAACGGAACTGGCTGGACAGGTTAAGGCCTGCCTGGATGCGCGCGATTATGCCTGCGCGCTCGAGGCCTTGCGCGGCGCGGGAACGGAATTTCCTGACGACGCGGAGCTGGCGGTACTGGAACATCTTGCCCAGGATGGTCTCCAGCGCAAAGCTGAGGCCGATCGTCTCATAACGGAAAGCCAGGAACTTTTCGCGCAGCAGAAGGCCGCCGATGCGATCGCTCTTTTGCGCAGAGCTTACGAACTCGATCAAAAAAATCCGCTCGCCCGCGCGATTCTCGCGAACGCGCTGGTCGAGCATGCGCATTCCTTTGTCGAAAACGATTGGCTGGAAGCGGAGAAACTGACCAACCAGGCGCTGGCGCTGAATCCGGCGCATCCCACGGCGAAGACGATTCTCAACCGCATCGTAGAAAAAAAGCAAACCAGCCCCGTAGACGAGTGGGTTGCGCAGGCGCGCAAGCTGCAATCGTCGGGCGATCTGTTCGGCGCGCTGGCCTGGGTTGCCGAGGGGCTGGCAGTACATCCCAATGATTCCGCATTGCTTCAGATTCATGACTCCATTCAGCGAGATCAGGGCGCCCGGAAGCGCCAGGCACGGCGCCGTGACATGGATGATTTGCGGCGCATGGAGCTTGAAATCGATGTGGATGCGGATCCGGCGGCAAAACAGGCGCTGGCCGAGCGCATCCAGTTGGTGGCCGCACGGTATTGGACGGATGGAGAAATCCTTGCTGTAGCGAATGGCCTTCTGCACCGGCTGGGATTGGCGCCGAAAGAGAATGCGGCGGGATCGTCGCGAAGCAAGAGCGCAGCGGTTATTTTTCATGTGCCGCGGACTAACGCTCCGAAGGCTCCGCTCGTCGAGAGCGCCCCGGCAGCATCAATCGCAGTGGCGCCGAGCGCTGTTTCCTCGAAAAATATTCCGGCCGATAGCCTGGTTGGCGCGGTAGCCCCGGTGAGCGCGGTCCCGCGGAGTGAAGTTTCGTCAACGAAAGTTTCGTTGCCCATCGCTCCAACCACGGAAGTTGCCGCGATTCCTGCACAGCCTCCGAACCAGCCGCAAGCCGTCGCCGTTGAACCTGTCGCGGAGGCGCCCAAAGCGCGACGTGCGGTCACGTCAGGAAGGCAGTCAAAATCTGTAATTATCCTGGCCATCTCTGCGATTGCGATCATCTTGCTTGCAGCGGTCTTCTTTGTCGCGCAAAAGCATCGCGTCCCGGCAGCGGTGAACACGCCTGCGGCATCTCCTTCAATTTCAGCCTCTCGCACCTCTGCGCCGGCGGCTTCGACTCCGGCTGCCACTGCACCCGGGGCCTCCGCTCCCGAAGTTGCCGCTCAGGATTCCACTTCCATGCAAGCGGTTCCTGAACCTACACCATCGACTTTGGCTGTGCCTGCTGAAAACGGCGGCGAGAAAGCCGTGGCGGAGAGCCCTGCTCCTGTCGGGTCTGCGCACAATTTCGGAACGCTGGTCATTGCCGTCAACCAGGACAACGCTCAAGTCCTTCTCAACGGGAAAGTGCAGCGCCAACTCACTCGATCCGGACAGTTGCGGCTCTCGAATCTAGAAGCGCGAGACTACATTGTGCAAGTGTCGAAGAGTGGATTTCAGGACGCTCCTCAGCAGCAGGTCCGCATCCGAAATGGCGAACAGGCCCGAATGGTTTTCAATCTTCAGCCGCAGCTCCGGCCGGCCTCGCTAAGTATTCAGGGCGGAGTCCCTGGTACGTCGGTTTGGGTCGATCAATCCGTGATCGGCGCGATCCAGGCCGATGGCACGCTAACGGTTTCCAATGTCAATCCGGGCGACCACACGATTGAATTGCGCAGGGAGCGATTCAAGCCGCGGGTGATAAGAAAACACTTCGTGGCGGGTGCGGCCGTGGCGCTCGCAGCCGCCGATGCGGCGCTGGAAGCCGCTCCGGCGGAATTGACCATTACCTTCACACCCCCAGATGCCAAAGTTGCTATCGCGAAAGGTGATTCGCTGACATTTGTGAGCAGCGGCGTGCCGCTGAATCTTCCGGCGGGTACCTATACGCTCACTGCCCGAACGGCGGACAGGTTTACGCGCTCGGCGACGCTCGAAGTTGCGGCCGGCCAGTCGCGGGCCTTGGATTTGCCGCTGGCGCCGAATGGCATGTCGAAGTGGGACGATCCGGGCGGCTGGAAGCAGGAGAAGGATTCTTTCGTCCGGAGAGGCGGAGACTTCGTCTTGTATTCCGTGACCCCGGCGGCGGGAACGTTTGTTTTTTCCGCGATGCCGGCCAAGGGGCACGTTTTGCAGTGGGTGCTTAACTACTCGGATCCCAAGAACTACGTTCTTTGCCGGATGGATGAAAATAACTTTTACCGGACGGTCATTCGGAACGGCGAAAAGCGCGACGAGATTATCGTTCCCGACAAAGGCGACAAGAAAAATTTTCGAGCATTCCACATCCGCGTTAGCGCCAGCGAGATTGTTCACCAGGTCAAACATGGTGAAAGCTGGACCGTCCTCGATCGCTGGACGCAGCCGGGGACGAATCTGAGTTCAGGAAAGTTTGGCTTCTACATACCGGGCAGCGACGAAGTTGCGCTCTCCGGTTTCGCGCATTACGCGGACTTGAACCTGCGCTAGCTTTTCTCAACAGCGGTCCGTACTCCCGCAACGAAGCAATTGTCTTATTGCACGGTGAAGGTAGCCGTTGTTGCATGCTGCAACGATGCTGCGGATGTTCCGGAGACTGTTACCGTATACGTCGCTCCGGGGGTTTGATTGCTCTTACCGTTACTCTGACTTCCGCCACACGCGACCAGGAACGCCAGCATGACGGCCAACGCATATCCCAACGCAGCTGATCGTGTCCGCTTTGGCTTTTGCCATCCGATGCTGATGCCGGTCGCGACGAATCCCAGCACGAACAACATCGCGTAGAAGATCCTGTTCGCACAGTCCGGAGCGAAGGCGGCGGACCCAGTTGTGCTTATGGTCAAGGTCGCGGCCGTGCCTGCGCTTATGGAATCAGGACTGATCGCGCATGTCGGCGCCATCGCGGGGGCAGGCGTCACCGAGCAGGTGAGAGCGACCGCGCCTGAGAATCCGTCGAGCGCGGTGACGGTCACGGTTGCCGTGGACGATCCTCCCGGCGCAATGAATACCGGAGCAAGCGCCGAACTCGCAAGCGAAAAATCTGGCGGGGCCGTGTTGACCGTTTCGGTCAATGCCGGCGATGTGCTGGCCAGGAAGGTTGAGTCGCCGCTGTAAGTTGTCGTGATGGCGCGCGAACCGGCGGAAAGAGTCGTGGCCAAGGTCGCCTTGTTGCCAGTCAGGGTTGCGATGCCAAGAGAATTGCCACCGTCGTTGAACGTTACGGTTCCACTCGGAGAGCCGGAGACTGCTTCCGTGACGGTCGCGGTCAACGCGATGGACTGCCCAGTGGTCGCGGGATTGGCCGAAGATTCAACCGAGGTTGAGGTCGCGAAGCGGAAGGCCGCGGCGATATTCGTTAATACATTGACGGTCTCCAGAGATGGAACCACGACATCGGGCTTGCCATCGCCGTTCAGGTCGCCCACGGCGGGAGGTCCGTAGCCTCCGGCGAAATAGCTTGTGGGGGACTGGAACGATCCGTCGCCGTTACCCAACATGACTGCAACGAAGTCGTCGCCCGTCACCAGCAAATCTGTTTTGCCGTCTCCATTAATGTCTGAGGTGGCCAGCCACCCGCCCACGGAATTGTTGAAAGTCGTCGCGGGCTGGAATGTGCCATCGCCGTTTCCCAGCAAGATTCCAATCGTCCCGTTTGTGCAGTCGTTGTTGGTGCAGGCGTTCATGACAGCGAGGTCGGCTTTGCCATCGGCGTTGAAGTCTCCGGTTACGGCTGAAAAAGGGTAGGTTCCGCCGGTGTCGAGTGTCACTGGTGGCTGGAATGTACTGTCTCCATTGCCGATGAGGACGATGAAGGAAGCTGAGCATGCGGTGTCCGTACAGACGGTTTGCGGCATTGCCAGGTCGAGTTTGCCATCGTTATTGAAGTCGCCGATGACGAAGCTGCTTAATTGGCCAACGGAGGAGTCGATGATCGGAGCCTGAAACGTCCCGTCGCCATTTCCCAGAAGGATGGCGATCGAGCTTGTCTGACAGTCAACGTCTACGCACGCGTTGGCCACGGCGAGATCGGGTTTTCCGTCTCCATTGAAGTCTCCCACTCCTACCCATGACTCTGCCGCTCCATTAGTACTGTAAGTGGCTGGCGTCTGGAATGTTCCATCGCCATTTCCGAGAAACACGCCCACTCCGGCAAGATTGGTGGTTCCGTAGTTGCCATTGGCGCCTGTCGCGACGAGGTCCATCTTGCCATCATGATTGAAGTCGCCGCTGGCGATGAAAGCGGGCTGATATCCCCCGCCATAGAATTGGTAGGTTGTGGCTGCCGCGAAAGTTCCATCGCCATTCCCCGGCAAAACTGAAAGCCAGGAATCGTTTATGCAGGGGTCCGCGTAGCAACTGCTCCCGACTGCCAAATCCGCTTTGCCGTCGCCGTTGAAATCTCCAATAAGGATGGAGACGCCACCATAGCCGCCGGTCGAAAATGCAGAGTTCGTCTGTAATGTTCCGTCGCCATTGCCCAGCAGGATCGCAACCGAGCCATCGCCGCAGCAAGTTAGGTCCTGGTCGGCGATGGCAAGATCAAGTTTCCCGTCGTGGTTGAAATCCGCGGCCACAAGGGAAGTCGGACCACCTCCCGCCGTTGTGTTGAAAGCAATTGACGGCTGAAACGTTCCATCGCCGTTCCCGAGCAGCACACTTACCGTTCCTTCATCACGGTAGTCCGTGCAATCGGAAAGGCCGCAGAAGTTGGCAACGACCAGGTCCACCTTGCCGTCGCCATTGATATCGCCAGCGGCGATCCCGAATACATCGTCGCCTGCGTTGTACGAAACGACCGGCTGGAAAGTGCCGTCCCCGTTATTCAGCAGCACATTCACGGTGCCGCCCGTGCAACTCGTCTTGGAGCCTTCACAGTTTCCGAGATCTGCCACCGCCAAATCGAGTTTTCCATCAGAGTTAAAGTCGCCAAGAGCTAGAGAGGTCGAAAAATCGGCAATCGTTCCGTTACCGTCACCGGCGGCGTTGTAGCTCACGGCAGGCTGAAAGGTGCCGTCGCCATTCCCGAGCAGAATATCGACCACATCATGCTCAACACCGGCCGCGGTATCGCCCGCCACTGCAATGTCCAACTTGCCGTCGCCATTGAAATCGCCCACTTCGATGGAAGAAGCTAGCTCTCCGATAGAGGCAAAATTAGTGGGAGCCTGAAATGTTCCATCTCCATTGCCCAGCAAAAGGCTGACTGCGCCGTTCGCGCAATTGCTGTCCGCGCAACCATGCGCGACTACCAGGTCTGTTTTGCCGTTGTGATTGAAGTCGCCGAATGCGATCGATGGCGTGTCAAAACCGCCGGAGTTGTAACTTACCGGGGCACGAAATGTTCCGTCTCCTTTCGCCAGAAACACATCTATGACGTTATCGGCGGCGACTGCGAGGTCTGGGATGCCGTCTCCATTGAGATCGGCGGCGATCACATAAGTCGGGTTCGCTGCGGTGGGATAAGTTACTGCCGGCTGGTAAGTGCCGTCGCCGTTACTAACAAGGATGCCGACATTATTACTGCCCGAGTTGACTACGGCCAGGTCGAGGTTGCCGTCGCCGTTGAAATCTCCCGCTGCGATTGAGCTTGGAGTTTGGCCGCCGGAGTCGTAGGCCGGCGCGGTGAGGAAGATCGGGTCTGCATTCGCGGCGGGCAGCGCCATCTTTCGGTTGGTTCGCGGCTGCATGCGGTTTTGCCAATCAGGAAGGCCCGAGGAAGCGGCCGCTTTCGCCCGCGTCGAATAGAACGGCGGCTGCCTTACGTTGCCGGAGCCTTGCCGCGGATTGAGCGATCCGGGCGTGGTTTGAGCGGCGGCGGAAACAACTAGAGCCAGAAGAGTCCCCACGAGGCGGCGCGTTGGGAACATGATTGCCTTCCTGATCCAGCAAGCGAATTCAGTGGTTGCTTTTTAGTGCTGGAATCGCTGCGGGGGAGTTCCTAAGGGACGGGGGAACGCAATAATATCACGAAAAATGGCTGGTCTAGAGAACTATACGCAGCTCTTGTAGGTGCATCTAAATGTTGTATTTATGGGCACTTACTGCCGAATCAATTCCACTCTGCGGTTGCGGGCGCGGCCTTCGAGGGTCTCGTTCGTGTCTACGAAGCCGGATGCGCCGAAGCCGCCGGTAGTTAGCCGGGTGTCGGCGATGCCGTATTGATCGACGAGGGCCGCCTTTACCGCGGCGGAGCGTTTCTTCGATAGCTCGAGGTTATAGGCGTCGCCACCGATGTTGTCGGTGTATCCATTCACCGTCAGCACCCAGTCAGGATTGTTCTTCATGGCGTCGGCGATTTCTTTCAGCACGGGCTGTGATTCCTTCTTAATGGTTGCCTGGTTGAAATCGAAATAGATTCCGTAGATGACGGCTTTCTTTTCTTTCGCGAGCTGCTGCTCGATCTGCGGCTTGTCGGCCGGATAAGTGATGCTCACGACCCGGACCTGAAAGACCGGGCCCATGGCCCAGAGCAACATCATTGGATTTTGTGGATCGTCGACGACGTAGAACTCCCCGTCTTCATCGAAAAAGGAGGTGTCTGAATATTGCTTCTTGACCTTTTCCTCGCCGCTGAAGTGGTAATGGCCGCGTGCGTGAATTACCGGAAGATTGACCGGTTGTCCGTTCAGAATGACCGGATAAGTTACATCAGCCGCTTCGACGCGCGAGAATTCGGCAGTCTGCGGGATGGGCACCATGCGTCCAGCGATCTGTCTGAAGTCCTTGTAGGTGAGCGTCACTTTCCCGTTGTCCTTCAGTTCCTGCAATGACTTCTGCGACAGCGAGAAATTGGTGGCCTGCGGAATGATGTCGGGAAGCCGTGGATCATTCACCGTCATGTAGGTGTTTGCATTCTGAAGGTCAGCCCGGCACGTCAGCCGGCGTGTGTCGACCTGATTTCCCTTGACGGCATTGCTGCTGTTGAATCCGATGCCCGAACTCGAGTTCTCTACATAGTTTGGAGTGATCGAAGGGACTTTAAAAATGATTTCGACATCACCGTTGAAGCGGCGCCACGCGTTTACCCAGGTCAGTCCTTCGCGGAGTGGCACGATGGGCTTGGTATTGCTATCGGCCGGAGCGGCAGTCGGGGGAACGTCTGGACACGCCGTCGCGATCGATTGATGTGGCAGGAAACTTCCGGGCACGTCGCTCATGTCTATTCCGGGCTTAGCGGGCGTGTCCGATAGCGCATCGTGCAGATGCTGCGATTCTTTGGTGGTAAATTCCTCGACTTTGGTTTTGACCTTGTGGGCGACATAGATCATGCCGCCGATAACGGCCAGGACGATGACTACGATGATGACGAGCGTGACGATCAGCGCTGTGATGCAGCCTTTGCCTTGATTAGTCTTCACTGGTGCCGTGGGTACAGGAGCATTGGCGGGCGCGGTACTCTGGAACGGGGTGACGGGCGGAGGTGTTGCCGGAACTTGCGGCTGTTCGATCGGATCGGGCGTTGCCACTGTTGCTGGCACGGTTGTCCAGCCTGTCTCCACGTTTGGAGGGTCCACCGGCGGGATGACTGGAGGTACGGCCGGAGAGACAACGACCGGAGGAACGACCGGAGGGATCTGAGCTGCTGCCAGCGGCTGGCTGGCCGCTGGAGTAACCGACGCTCCGCAGTTGTTGCAGAATGCACTGCCTTCCGCCATGGATTGGCCACAACTGACACAAAATCGGGAGGCAGGTCTTGGCGCCTGGCTCTGTGGCGCGCCGCAGGAATTGCAGAATCGCACTCCTTCTGGGATCGGTGCACCGCAACGATTGCAGGTTGTGCTCATAAATTTCTCTCAGCCCATTCGCCCAATTCTCTGACGCATCTCCTATCCGTCAGTCGCTGCTACTCATGCGGCACATCGCGATGTCCGGACTGATAACTTTCCATTGTGGAGTACGCCGCCAAACTTCCTTCCGTTGGCTCAGCGCATGACTGGCCACGGATTGAACCAGAGGAAATGGGATTGGCATGACCGCAACGTCAACCCCCACGCTGCCCACGGTGTCCAGGGTGAAACGCTGGCATTGCGGGTTCAGAGCTGCGACCCCAGCGCTGTTCGTGATCGTAAGCACGTGGACCAGATCCATATAAGCCATCGCGCTCGCTCCCATGAAGCCGATGCCCAGGCCAAAACGGGGCAGTTGGACTGCGACCACGAGACCGGAAGTTCCGGGACTCATCGCCTCCTTGTCGGCAACCTCAGGTTCTGAGCTGGAAAGATTGCCTTCGCTGGTCGTGCCTGCCGATGTGGAATCCAGCCCTGCGCCGCCGCCGAACTGAAACTTAGTAGAGAAGTGATGTGTCGCGTGATTGCCGGCAAGGAATAGCTTGACCATGAAATCCGCCGCAAACTGAACGACTAGAGGGATCCCATCGACTGGAACGGGAATGTTCATCACTACCGGCAAGTTCACTACGGGTACGCTCACCGCACCATTGCCGGGTTGACCCAGGCGCGCGACGACCTCGAATTCAATGTTGCCTTTCATGTCTTTAAAGTGCGCTCCGAATTGCTTGAGCGAACCCGCAGCGGTCTGGATATTTCCGCTGAATGCGCTGCGATCGAGGTCGACTTTGCTTCGGAAGCGGACATCGAGGTTGTCCGAAATAATGAAGAACACCTGCTTGGCGAGCGCGCCCGCTGAAGCAAGCGCCTTCATCTTGGCCTCCTCCTCTTCCGCATCCTTTTTCGATTTCTCATACTCCTTGATCGCGTTTTGTTTTTGGTTGTAATACTGTTTCAGGTCGTTGTACAAACGAGCTGTCGTGGGCGAAGCGGTAGGAGGTGGAGCGTTCGGGCCCAGTCCGGGAGGGTTTTGCGCGGTAGCTGGGCCCTGGCTGATCCCCAGCGTCTTGTTTGCCGCGTCGATTTGCTGGTCAAGTTGAGCGATTTGGGCGTACGACAGGTGTTCTTCGTGCACCGCCTGCCTCTGTTCGTCCATCAGCTCGAAGTACTCCTCGCGCTCGTCCCGATTCGTCTCGTTGCCTTCCGGCGAGCCGGATTTCTCTTCTTCCTTACGGGCCTGTAGTTCGTAGCTGAGACGATTCGGAGAAACCTTGTATTGCATGGAGTACTCGAATCCGGCAATCTTTCCGGTGTAGCCATTCTGCGTCGCAGCCACCAATCCGTAGTCGTCCTCGTCCGGGTCGGGAGGGGGAGGATTTTCGGGGTCTGGCTGTTGTTTTGATTTTGGATCGTCAGATCCTCCTTCCGTGAGAGCCGCTTCGCGATAAGCCGGACTGTGGATCATGCCCGAAGTTTTCTGGGGAGCCGGCTGTTTCGGCAGGTGCGGTCGCATCGCGCCGTAGCCGGCCGCAAAATTAACGGGCGTATCAAATTCGATGTCCGACTGCGGCAGCGCTTCGGTCAGCGCTATGGGCTTGGTGTGCACGAGCGTCAAATCGCCGAGATTAGCCACGCTGTCGATGCGGCGGAGGGCAATGTCATAGATCCACAGGATTCGCCCAGGCGCCAGCTTTGCGACCACAGGTTCGGACGACGCGAAGGTATAAAGGCTGCCATCTTCGTTGATATTTTGCAGGGAGCGCATCGCCTCGTCGCGGCTGACCGGCACGGTATCCGCGCTCCACTGCACGGAGAATTTCTTCGGTGTGACTTCCTGAACGGTTTGCAGGTAATTGCGGATCGTTGCCTGATCGGCGTGGTCAAGCATTGGCGTTGCGACCGCCGATGTGGATGCGGGAGAAGATTTCCCGGCTTCTTGTGCCGCTGGAGGAGTCGCCTGTTGCTGCGGCGTTGGCTTCGGAGAACAACTATTGCATGACAGGGCGAACAGTGTGAGTGGCAACAGCAGCAGGGTCTTGGCCGGCATCGACGCTTTCATCGCATCTCCCTTGCTTAAGCGGGCTTGCTGAACCGGGATTCGATCCGAAATGTTTATCCAGACCGCTACGCGACCTCGGGCCGGATGTCACAAAATCGTTCAACATAGTACATATTTCGCAGGGCGAATGTTAGCCCAATGCGAAGTTGACGGAACGATCTGAGAAGGATTTCTGAGAATGGCCCATGGGCGTCGCGTCTTGCACCATCTCTGCTGCATGTAAATCAACCAGGTTCTCCACAGCTTTTCACAGGGTTAACAGTTGCGTTAACCCTGCCAGTTAAAGATAATAAAAAGGCGAGCAGCCTCGCCTGCGCCGCGTGGCGGTTCGCCGTGGTCCCGTGTATAGCAGAGCTGACTTACTCAGGATTCTTCACATAACAGCGCGCCAGTTGGCCAACTGGGAGCGCAAAGGCCTAGCCACGTCCGCCGAGATGTACTCGTTTGCCGACCTCCTCGAAATCAAGAAAGTTCGCGATCTCTGCAAGATGAGTGTGCGTCCGAATGTGATCCGCGAATCGCTCGACGCCATGCGCAAACAGGCTTCTGGTGTGGAAAAGCCCCTGCTCGAAGCCGGAACGTGGTCGACCTCGAAACATCGGGTGGCCTTCCGCCACGATGGCAAGCTGTTGGAGCCGATCGCCGGCCAGTTCCTGATGGATTTTTCCGAGCGCGAAAAAGTTGTGACGACTACGCCGGTGCCGCGCTCCGAGCCAACTCCGCGCGAGCATGAAGTGGCGTCGTGGTTTGCGCGCGGCATCGCGCTGGAAGAAGATCCCAACACGCAGACCGAGGCGATCACGGCCTATCACAAGGTGCTCGATCTCGATCCCGGGCACGCCGCGGCGCACATCAATCTCGGGACGCTTTATTACAACCGCCAGGATTTTGGCCGCGCCGAAAAACACTACCGCCACGCGATCGAGGCCGACCCGCGCTACGCGCTGGCCCATTTCGATCTGGGCAACGTGCTCGACGAAACCGGACGGGTGCAGGAAGCTGTCCAGACGTATAAAACCGCGCTGCAACTCGCTCCCACCTACGCCGACGCTCACTACAATCTCGCGCTGGCGTTTGAAAAGATGCGCGAGCCCCGCAAAGCTCTCAAGCACTGGCAGGCCTACGTAAGACTCGATACCTCCGGCCCGTGGTCGGTGCACGCCCGCAGCCAGATCAAGCGCATCCTGCAAGCGGATGGGCTGAAGCTGGTCTACAAGCGCGGCTGACGCATGAAATCAATCTCACAGCAGCGTAGATCGGAGGGAGTACCATGGCCGACGAGCAAGTGATCAAGCTACTGGAAGAGATTCGAGATCTGCAAAAGTTGCATGTGGAGAATTACAAGGATGCGCTCAAGAATCAGCAGGAATCCATTGAGTTGCAAAGGCGTGCCGTACGTCGGCAGAGGATCACTCTCGTGGTGTTTGGTCTCTTGCTGCTAGGCTTCTTGATTGTTGCGGCTTGGCCGTCCCATCCCGTCCGATAAGTTCCCAGGCGGCATCGAAGAACTCGCGCATGAGTGCTAACATTACTAGTTTGCCCATTCTGCAACCAAGGTGTCCCCATGCCTGAAGCCACGCTGCAAGCCGCTCCGCCGACCCCGCTGACCACGCTGACCGAAGACGAAATTCTCTTCCGCGACAACATCCGCCAGTTTGCCGACGACAAAGTTCGTCCTCTGGTCAAAGAGATGGACGAAAAAGCCGTCTTCGAAAAAGATCTGATTCATGATTTCTTCCAGCTTGGCCTGATGGGCATCGAGATTCCCGAGCAGTACGGCGGAGGCGACGCAAAGTTCTTCGAGGCGATCCTGGCGGTCGAGGAATTGTCGCGAGTGGATGCAAGCAGCGGCGTGATCGTCGACGTGCAGAACACCCTGGTCAACAATGCATTCCTGCGTTGGGGAACGGAAGACCAGAAGAAGCGCTATCTGCCGAAGATGGCGACCGAGACGGTCGGCGCCTACGCACTCAGCGAGGCAGGCTCTGGGTCGGATGCCTTCGCCCTCCAGACCCGCGCAACCCTTAAAGGATCTGACTACGTTCTGAACGGCCGCAAGCTCTGGATCACCAACGCCAAAGAAGCAGGACTGTTCGTGCTCTTCGCCACGATCGATCCCGCGGCGGGATACAAGGGCATCACCGCATTTCTGATCGACAAAGAGACTCCGGGATTCACCGTCGGCAAGAAGGAAGACAAACTCGGCATCCGCGCCTCTTCGACTTGTGAGTTGATCCTCGAAGACTGCAAGGTGCCGAAAGAAAACGTGCTGGGCGAGCCGGGCAAAGGCTACAAGATCGCGATCGAAACGCTGAACGAGGGCCGTATCGGCATCGGGGCGCAGATGATTGGCATCGCCCGCGGCGCGTGGGAGTTCGCTTGCAAGTATGCCGTCGAGCGCAAGGCCTTCGGCAAGGCCATCGCCGAATTCCAGGGCATCCAGTTCCAGATCGCGCAGATGGCTACCGAGATCGAAGCCGCCCGCCTGATGGTCTACAACTGCGCCCGCATGAAAGATGCCGGAGTGAATTTCGTGAAAGAAGCGGCAATGACGAAGCTTTTCGCCTCACAGGTCGCCGAGCGCGTGACTTCGCTTGCCATCGAAATCTACGGCGGCTATGGTTTTACCAAGGACTACCCGGTTGAAAAATACTGGCGCGACGCCAAGATCGGCAAGATTTACGAAGGCACGTCGAACATGCAGTTGGCCACGATCGCGAAACTGGTGCTGGGGAAATAGTCTTCCAGCGAAGAAATGGATCCGGGGCCATGCGCCTGTTAAGGCGTGAAGTGCAATTCCACCGTTTCCCTGGATTCAGCGCCGGGAGCGAATTTCCACTGGGTGACGGCGTTCTCTGCGGCCTGGACCAAAATCGGGCTGCCGCCCACAGGCTCCACCTTCTTCACGCTTCCATCGGATGCGACCACTGCGACCACTTTCACGGTCCCGCCCAGGTTCATATTCCTGGCGAGCTGGGGATATTGCGGGTCGACCCGGCGTATAAGCTTTCGCCCGCTTTGGGTTTGCTGGCTTTGTCCAACTGCCAGGGTCCCAGGAATGCAGGTCAGAGCAAGAACCAGGATCAGAACGAACTGCTTTTGCATGAGGGTCTCAGAATCAAAACGTCTGTTTTTAAGCTCTTGCTAACCGAACCCGATCATAGGAAACATCGGCCCCCCCGGAAAGTAACCTCAGTAACGCCCCTCTCGATGGCGAAGCATCCAATCTTCCTTGCTCATAATGTGCATCGAGTTGCACTTCAACCCTCGGGCGGCTGATTCTCTAAGGCAACTAACCGCAATTATTTCTGTAGTTTAGCTGGTATTGGTCCGTTGGCTTGCTGGATGCACTTCTTCCATTCGCCGGGTCCGCGAGGCGAAAGGCCGGGGTGCATACGTGAGAATCGAGATTGGGACCACCGATGTTGTCGAAACACCTGTGAATCCAGCGGCAGAACCGAAGAAAAAGCATGGCTGGCTACCCGTTCTCGTCGTTCTATTCCTCATTTCCTATGCCCTGATGACCATGCTGATCGTCGAGCAGGGACGGACCATCGAATCGCAACGCGCTCTGATCCATGAGTTGTTCCGGGACAGCCAGGAATTGTCCGCTGTGAAGCAGAAGGCCCAATCTGCCCAGGCCCAATCTGCTGTGGAAGACCCGTCATCCCAGGGTGCGACGACCCCGTCGCGTGTCACTCCGTCAACCCAAACCCCGTCAAACCAAACTCCGTCCACCCAGGCTCCTGGAAAGCAGGCTCCGTCTGCCCAGGCGAATCAACCGAGCCGCGCTCGCAATGAAGCGGCCAAGCAGAAGCAGTTTAAAATGCCGTCGCGGCCGGCGTCTGAACTCGTAGATGCCGACCGTTCCCTGAACTTGATCTAGGAAACGGGCAAAAAGATCCGTAATTTGCACGACGCGTTCTGTGATGAAAAAGCGGTAATGCAGGAAAAGCAATGAAGGTCCTGACCCTAGCCTTGATGTTCAGTCTGCCGGTCTCGCCGCTGGCGCCCCAAAAGCCGATTAAACAGCCGACCTCTCAATTGGCCAAGCGCTCCAAAGGCGGACGCTGGTATTTCGCCGCCAGCGGCCATGCCGTCTACTGCTATGGCCCGGTGATGACGCTGCCAAGCGCCACCGGCGACCTGCAACGCGTAGCCACCCTATGCCGCGACGGTAGCGCCGTCGTACCCCTAAAAGACTAAATTTTTCCAGCTGCTATTCCGAACCGTCGCGAAGCGGCGGTGAGGAACCCGCGTTTTCTTTCCACAAGCAATAACCTCGCCTCTTACCCGCGCCGCGCTTGCGCTACCTTTGCGTCCTACAATGTCCCTGCCGCATCAAACCAAAGCATCCCCCGAGGAACTTATGTCCATCCGTCCCGTAAAACGGCTGATCAAGTCCAAGCCCACGCTAGAAGGCGCGGGTGTCCATCTTCGCCGCGCCTTCGGCTTCGGCAATACCGCTGAGTTCGATCCATTCCTGCTGCTCGACGACTTCCGCAATGACGTGCCCCAGGACTATCTCGCCGGCTTCCCCTGGCACCCGCATCGCGGGATCGAGACCATTACGTATGTTCTCGCTGGCACCGTCGAGCATGGCGACAGCATGGGCAACCACGGCGCGATCGCAGCCGGCGACGTGCAGTGGATGACCGCAGGCAGCGGGATTATTCATCAGGAAATGCCCAAAGGCGACCAGACTGGCCGCATGCATGGCTTTCAGCTCTGGGCCAACCTTCCGTCGGCGTTGAAGATGACGGCACCGCGCTATCAGGAGGTGAAGACCGGTGACATCCCCGAAATGACCGACGATGACGGCACGCACGTTCGCATTGTCTGTGGAACATTCTGGGGCAAGTCCGGTCCGGTGGATGGGATCGCGGCTGATCCGATCTATCTCGATGTTTCCGTGCCGCCCGGCAAGCGGAAGACGCTACCCGTCGAGACCACGCGACATGCTTTCGCCTATGTCTTCGCCGGAGATGGGAAGTTCTGCAATGCGTCCGAGCCGCTGGCAGTCCCGACGGAAAGCGTAGGCTGGGCCGATACGAAACCGCCGGCCGACGCCGAGAATCGCTCACTTGTCGTCTTCGATCGCGGGGATGAGGTTGCTGTTCAGGCGGGAGAAGATGGAATCCGTTTCCTGCTCGTCTCCGGGAAGCCCTTAGAAGAGCCAGTCGCTTGGTATGGTCCCGTTGTGATGAACACGCAACAGGAGTTGCAGCAGGCGTTTCACGAGTTGGAGCAGGGAACATTTTTAAAGAAGTAAATCGTCCGTTTCCTGTCATCACCCGTGCGATGCCATTCGTGTTATCACCCGTGGCGGTGTTATTCCCGTGATGACCGGTGCGGTGTCATTCCGAGCGCGCCTGCGCGCCAGGAACCTCGGTTCCGGCGTCTGCAAGAACCCAGGTCCCTCGCTCCGCTCGGGATGACAAACCATTGATTGCCTTATGGGTGGCTAATAGCAGAACTGAGGACAAGCGAACGCAACATGCCTGAACTCCCCGAAGTCGAAACCATCGCGCGCGGACTCGCTAAGCGCGTCACCGGAGACGTGATCGAATCCATCTGGCTCGGCCAGAAAAAAGAGCCGCTTAAATCTTCCGCGCGCGAAATCGCCGCCGCAGTCGAACATCGCCGCATTGCTGCCGTCCGCAGGATGGGCAAGCACATCGTGCTGGATCTCGATGGTGTGGGTCGGGATCTGGCAGCCGCTGGCCCGAAAAAAACGCGAGGCGTAGCGGCGGATGGAACGCCGAGAACAGTGAAAGATTCCACAGGCTCGGAGAGGAATGTCCCCGCAACACGAGCGCAGTGGATCGTTCACCTCGGCATGACCGGGCGACTTCAAGTCTGCGATCCGAACGAGGAAGTTGCCAAGCATACCCATGCCATCGCCAAACTGGCATCCGGAAGGGAGTTGCGTTTCGTCGATCCCCGCCGCTTCGGACGGATCAGCGTTACGACCTCGGAGGAGTTCGACGCCACCGGCATCGAGCCCCTGGAGATCGATACAGACCACTTCGTCGAGCTCTTCCGCGGTCGCAAGACACCCATCAAGAGCGCACTGCTGAATCAGCGACTGCTGCGCGGCGTCGGCAACATCTATGCTGACGAATCTTTATTTCGCGCCGGTATTCGGCCGCGCCGCCGCGCATCTTCGATCAAGCGCGAGCAACTCAGAAGGCTTGCGCTTCAAGTGAAAGAGGTTTTGAAAGAGGCCATCGCGCTTGGCGGCTCCTCGGTTTCGGATTATGTGAACGCCGACGGCGAAGCAGGATTTTTCCAACTCGAGCACCGCGTTTATGGCCGGGAGGGCGAACCCTGCCTTGTCTGCACGACTCCGGTCAAGCGCGTCGTGATCGCCGGACGCAGCAGTCATTACTGCCCCAAGTGCCAGAAATAATCTGGCGCCGAGGTTTTCATTTCAACACTCAAAATCGAGGTTCAACAATTCTGGTAACCTCTCCCCATGTCCGACTACTCGATCGGCGTCGATATGGGAGGCACCAATCTCCGCATCGCCGCCATTACAACCGAAGGCAAGCTCCTTGAAAAAATCACGCTTGGCGTGAAGGTCGCACTGGGCCGCGATTACGTCATCGGCGAGATGTGCGACGCGATTCATCGGCTGACCGGGCAATATCGCAACTCCGGGCGATTCGTGGGCGCGGGAATCGGCGTGCCCGGCATCATTGACGTCGAGGCCGGTATGATGCGCCTGTCCGCCAACCTTCCCGGATGGACCGACTATCCCGTGCGCGACGAAATCGAGCGCCGCCTTGGGGCGCGCGTTTTCCTTGACAACGACGCCAATGTCGCCGCCCTCGGTGAAAAGTGGCTGGGCGCAGCACGCGATGCCCGCAACATGGCGATGCTTACGCTGGGCACGGGCATCGGTGGGGCAATCGTTCTTAACGGGAAACTCTTCTACGGCATGAGTGGCATGGCCGGAGAATTCGGTCACGTCACAATTGAGCCGAACGGAGTGCCGTGCGGATGCGGCAATCGCGGCTGCGCCGAGCGCTATGCCTCGGCCACGGCCGTCGTGCGCATGGCGCGCGAGGCCATTGACTCCGGACTCGCACCTGAGTTGGCGAAGGCCGCCAGTGCCGACCCAGAGTTCAGCGCGAAGTCCGTCTACAATCTCGCGATCCAGGGCAATGCGGACGCGCAGCGCATCTTCGTCCGCTTCGGCGAAGCGCTGGGGATCCTGCTTGCTGATCTGATCAATGTGCTCGATCTTGACATGTTCGTGATCGGCGGCGGAGTCGTCAGCGCCTGGGATGCGTTCGCCCCCAGAATGTTCGCAGAGCTGCGCGAACGGTCTCTGGTGTATGCTGCGAGCGCGCCGGAGGATCCGGCGGCCAGGAAGGAAGGCGCATCGGCGCATATTGCGAACTACACTCTCAAGAAGACGATCATTACGCAGGCATTGCTGGGCAGCGATGCCGGACTCTACGGCGCGGCGAAGCTGCCAACCATGTAAGCGAAATTATTGTTGTCATTCCCAGCGAAGCGAGGAACCTGCTTTTTCGCTTTGAGGCAGCCTATCTGGCAATCTTCCGCGCGCTCGCGATCCGCCGCATCGCACGCAGGAAAATTTCATTCTGCTCGGGCCGACCGATGCTCACGCGCAAGCAGGTGGGGGCGCCCCATCCTCCCAGCGGGCGCACGCTGACCCGCTCGCTGCGCAACTGCTCTGCGACTTCGGCGGCATCTTCGCCGACATCGCAATAGAGAAAATTCGCCGACGTCGGCACCACGCGAAACTCCATCTCCGACAGCGCCACGCCCATCATTTGCGCCTGCCCCGCATTGTTCGCTACCACGCGTCGGACGTGGTTCTGGTCGTCTATCGCCGCCAGCGCCGCCACCTGAGCCATGGACGAAACCGAAAATGTATTTCGCATGCGCGCGCAATAAGCCAACAGTTCCGCCGGCCCAAGCCCGTACCCTACGCGAAGCCCGGCAAGGCCATGCGCCTTCGAGAACGTTCGCAACACGACCACAGTCGCGCCCTGCCGCAGGTATTGCAGGGAGTGCGAATAGTCAACTTTCCTGTAGGCCGCAAAGTATGACGCAAACTCGTAGTAAGCCTCGTCGAGAACCACAACCACATGTCCGGGAACTTCGGCGATGAACTTGTCCACGGTGGCCGCGTCGATCATCGTTCCCGTCGGATTGTTGGGGTTTGCCAGGAAGACCAGCCGCGTGTGTTCGTTGATCGCGTGCAGAATTGCATCGAGATCGAAGGCGTCGCCGCGCATGGGAGTCTCGATCAACTGCGCTCCCATGGCCTGCACCGCCATCGAATAGACGATGAACGAGCGCTCGCTGGTGACGGCATTCAGTCCGGGCGCGAGCAGCGTCTGGCACAGCAGGCTGAGTAAGGCGGTCGAACCGGCGGTGACCAATACCTGCTCGGCGGGCACGTCCTGAAACGCCGCGAGCCTCCGCCGTAACTGGGTGCAGTCGTCTTCCGGATAGGAATTCGCCGAAGTCAAGGCCGCGTTCATCGCTTCAATCGCCCGCGGAGACGGCCCAAAAGGATTTTCGTTTGAATCGAGGTTGATCAGCTGGAGTTGTCCGGCAGCGGAGGGCTTGGCCGGGGCGTTGGGCACGTAGCCTCCCATATCGCGCACCGGTTTCGACACCAGATCAAAGAAACGGCTCATGCTCTGCGGCTCAAGTGATGGATTTCTTGCCGCCAATATTACCTTTGCTGGCTGACTTCAGGCGCTCGATTTCTTTCAAGGTGAGAGATCGAAATTCTCCCGGGGGGACATCGAGGGCGAGCGGCCCGTATTTCACGCGCTTGATTTTTTCCACATGATGTCCGACCGTCTCGAACATTCGTCGTATTTGCCGGTTGCGCCCTTCGATCAGTGTGACCTCATACCACGGGTTCGCCGCTACCTTGACGATTCGCACCAGCGCCGGCCCGGTCCTTACCCGCTTGCCGTCATCGGTCGCGATCGAAACGCCGGCGCGCAGCTTCGCGATCGCATCTTCCTTCGGCGTGCCCGCGACCTTCACGACATAGGTTTTCGCCACGTGCGATGACGCCTTCATCAGCCGATTCGCGAGCTCTCCGTCATTGGTCATGATCAACAAGCCTTCGCTGGCATAATCGAGGCGTCCCACCGGATAGACGCGGCCCTTCACGCCGCGCATCAGGTCCATCACCGTCGGCCGCTTTTCGGGATCGCTGACCGTCGTGACGTATCCCTTGGGCTTGTTGAGAAGAAGATAAATGTGCCGCTGCCCGCCCTGCAGCAATTTGCCGTTGACGCGAACGTGGTCGGTCTCAGGATCAGCCTTGGTGCCGAGTTCGGTGATTACGGTTCCGTTCACTTGCACGTGGCCAGACATGATCAACTCCTCGGCCTTGCGCCGCGAGGCGACTCCGGCCGCGGCAATGATCTTTTGTAATCGTTCCAAAGGCATGTGATGTCAATTCAAATGGCGCGTGTAACCCAAAGATGCCTGTGCGTTAAGCGCTCCCGCAGGGCCACCGTGGAAGAGCGGCGCTTCAGCGCCGCGTCAAATTAGAAAACGTCAAATTAGAAATATGTGCCAATGTCATCCCGAAGCCCCGCGTTTTTGCCAGCGGGGGCGTCTCCCGCGGCACAGGCCTTCATGAGATCATCCGGCCTTTTCTTCCACCGCCGCTTCCGCGTGTACAGGCTCAGACGCTTGCGACACTGGACTCTCAGGCACTGCACCGGATTCAACCTCCGACGCCACATTCTCCGCGGGCATCAATTCTGACTGGAACGATTCCGCCACCAGCTTTTCAAATTCCTCCATGCTGGGCAGTTCGTTCACATCTTTCAGCCCGAAGCGCATCAGGAATTCTTTCGTCGTCTTATACAGAATTGGACGCCCGATCACTTGCTTCCGCCCCGCGGTCGTAATCAATTTGCGGTCGAGCAGTGTCCCAATGACACCGCCGGAATCCACGCCACGAATCTCGCTGATCTCGGGCACGGTAACTGGCTGCTTGTAAGCGATGACGGCCAATGTTTCCAGCGCCGGCAGCGACAGCCGCACCGGCGGCTTTAGGCTCTTGGCAAACGAACGCACGACTTCATGCTGCTCCGGCTTGGTCGACATCCGATATCCGCCGGCGACCTGGCGAATCTCAATGCCATGCTCCGGCGCGTAGTAGGACGCAACCAGTTCTTCCACGCAGGCGCGCACACGCGATTTGATCTCGGTATCGCCAGACACGCCTTCGGCGACAATCGTGTCCCTGACGAGGGCGGTAATCTGCTCAATGGTGATCGGCGTCTCGGCCGCGTAAATAATTGCTTCGAGTTGAGCTTTGAGTGACATAAATTCAGTGGTCGGTTGCAAGTGCCCAGTTGCCAGCTTTCATTTGCAGGCCATTCAGTCTAGGTACTGGGTACTCGGTACCGGGTACTTCCTTACCGCCAATCGTCTCTTACCGCAGCCTGTTCATTCATGACTTCTTCAAAGTGCGTATGCTTGCGGACCGCAATCTCGCCAAACAATTTTTCCTGCCGCACCTGGATCGCCTGCAAACGCACAAGTTCGAGCAGCGCCAGGAACATGCACACCAGCGCCTGCCGCGACTCTACGCGCATCAGCAGTTGCTTCAGGCGGATCGGCCGGTCTTCGAGCAACAACCGTCGCCGCAGGTAATCAATCATTTGCCCGACAGAGACCGTTTCTTCATCGACGTTCAGCACCGGCCGTGTGCGCACGCGCTCTAAAATCTGCTGAAACGTTTTGACGAGGTCGATCACATCTGCTGCAAGCTCCGGCTCCGTTCCCTCAGCCTCAATGAATTCTTTCAGCGAAGGATTCGACAGCACTGCATCTTCAATCTGCTGCTTCTGCAACAGCATCTGCGCCGCGGACTTGAACTTCTCATGCTCAAGCAGCCGGTTGACCAGCTCGCTGCGCGGATCTTCCGCGTCTTCGGCCGTGGCCAGGGGATCGCGCGGCAACAGCATCTTCGACTTGATATGAATCAGCACAGCCGCCATGTAAATGAAGTCAGCGGCAACGTTTACATCGAGTTCGCGAATCTTTTCCACATACGCGAGATACTGCGCCGTGATCTTCGCGATTGGGATGTCGTAGATATCGATGTCCTGCTTGCGAATCAGGTCGAGCAGCAGGTCGAGCGGTCCCTCATAGACATCGCTGACCGCGACCGCGAAAGGAAAGTCGCTCTCTTCTTTCTTGTCGGAAGGCTTGCTCTTGGGAACAGCCGCACCCGCAATGATCGCCGGCGGAGCCGCCTTAGCCTCGTCAATCGAAACGACTTTTGCTTCTTCAGTCATCGAATTCGGTGTTGTCGTCCTGAGCGAAGCGAAGGATCTATGCATTCCGTCCGGTCTACTTCCCCGGCGCTTCATACGCCAGCGACATCCCCATGCTGGCGCGCACATCCACCATCGTTTCGCCCGCGGCCTTCCGGGCACGCAGCGTGCCCGCCTCCAGAATATCCCAGGCCAGCCGCGGATTCTCCTCAAATTTTCGACGCCGCTCCTGCATGGGACTCAGCAACTGCACCAGCGAGTCCGCCGCCCAGCCCTTGCACTCGATGCATCCGATGCCCGCCGACCGGCAGCCTTCGTTTACCTTCGCCATCGTCTCTTTGCTGCTGAAGATCTTGTGCAGGTCGCCAACCGGGCACACATCCGGATTTCCCGGGTCTGTCCGCCGCACCCGCGCCGGATCGGTCACCATCGTCTTCAACTTCTGGCGAATTACCGGTTCGGGGTCAGCCAGCTGAACCATGTTGCCGTAGGACTTCGACATCTTGCGCCCGTCGGTTCCGGGAAGCTTGGCGGCGGGCGTGAGCAAAGCCTGCGGCTCGGGAAATACAGGCTTCGCAGCACCGTAGAACCCGTTGAACCTCCGCGCGATCTCGCGCGTCAGTTCTACGTGTGCTACCTGGTCCTCGCCAACGGGAACGGAATCGGCCTTGTAAACCAGAATGTCAGCCGCTTGGAGAAGCGGATATCCAAGAAACCCATACGTGCCGAGGTCTTTGTCGCGAATATTTTCGCGTTGCTCTTTGTAAGTCGGCACCCGTTCGAGCCAGCCGAGCGGAGTGATCATCGAGAAAAGCAGATGCAATTCTGCATGTTCGGGCACATGCGATTGCAAAAACATCACCGATTTTTCTGGATCGAGCCCCGCCGCGAGCCAGTCGAACGCGACCTCGAGTGAATTTTCTTTCACCTTCGAAGTATCGGCGTAGTCGGTGGTCAGCGCGTGCCAGTCGACGACGCAGAAAAAGCACTCGTAGTCGTCCTGCATTTTGACCCAGTTCTGCAGCGCCCCAACGTAGTTGCCAAGGTGCAGCTTTCCCGTCGGACGCATGCCGCTGAGCACACGCTTGCGTTTGTTCGGCGAAGCCGTCATTTCTGGGAAAAACCCGCCCGGAAGAGTAAGTAAAGATGGGCCAGCCGGCCTGTAAGATTCAGATTTCTAAGTGTCATGCAGGGCTGGACTCGATGTTACCACGGACGGCGAAATGTAGGGACAGCCGCCCTCGGCTATCCGCCGCGCGAAGCGCGGCATCCCGACTGCAATGTTGCGCCTACTTCTTCTGAAACGCCGCCTGCGCCTCCGGCGGCGCGATGGTCTTCACCTTGATCGTCTTTGCCGGAATTCCGCCCACAATGTTGAACGCCGGTACTTCTTTCGACGCCACACCCATCGATCCGACCATGCCGTGCTCGCCAACTTTCACGCCGCTCAACACCGTGGCGTGATAGGTCACGCGCGCCCGCGGCCCGATCTCGGTCCTGTGATTGTCCACGATCATCCCGTCGTTCAGATCGTGCGCATGCGAATAGACGTTCGCATAATCAGAAATCGAGCTGCCCTCGCGAATGATGATTTCTCCACGGTCGTCGAGCAGAACATATTTGTGGATGGTGCAGTTGTCTTCGATCGTCAGGTTGTAGCCGTACGAAAACTCGATGCCGTGAAATAGCTTCACGTGCTTTCCGATGTGTTTGAAGACGTGCCGCGCCAGCATCTCGCGCACGCGATATCCCAGCCAGTGATTCAGCCCGACGGCCGAGCGGTCGTACATCATCCAGAACCAGATCAGTGGCTTGCGCTCGGCATACTTCGCGCCATTCACGTCACCGTAATATTCGGGCTCAAGCGTCGTGTTGCGAGGATCGAAGGAATGAATCAACACTTGCTCCGCCAGGCCGCCGCCCGGTGCAGAGCGCAGCTGGCCCAGATAAAGCTGGTGCAGCGCCTCGCACACCACATCGCTGCGCCGCTGCGGATCGGGATTCTTGAACTCCTGGTCCAACTGGTCGACCCATTCCAGAAATGCTTTCTCCGCCGCTGGAGTCGGATTCAATGGCCGATATTCATATCGAGGCATGGCTAGTCTTTTCTCATTAAATGCGGAGTCCAAATCGAACTCCAACCATAGCACACGCAAATGCCCTATAATTCGCGGCGTTTCCTTTGCCCGTCCCGACTTCGTGACCACACTCGCCCGCAAGCTTCGCGCTACTGACTATTTCACCCTGGGATGGGGCACCATGGTCGGCGTGGGATGGCTCGTTGTCATGGACGATTGGCTGCTCCGCGGCGGTGCGCTGGGTACGGTTCTCGGATTTGTGATTGGCGGCGCTTTGTTGCTTCCGATCGGATGGGTGTACGGGAAGCTTGTGATCGCGATGCCCGATGCTGCGGGCGAAGTCGCCTACACGTCCGCCATTTTCCCGCGAACCATCAGCTTCGCCACCGGATGGATGATGACCCTCGCGTACTTCATCGTCTGCCCCTGGGAGGCCGTCGCCGTGGGGCGAATCGCCGCCTACATCTTTCCCGGTCTCGACTCGATGGAACTTTACCGCGTCGCGGGACGCCCGGTTTATCTTCCGCACCTGGTCGTCGGCCTGGGATTGACCGCACTGTTGACGATCCTGAATTATCGCGGGGTCCGCCTTAGCGCAACTTTTCAGAACTGGACGAGTTTCGGCACGCTTGTGCTATTCTTGATCTTCGTCGCCTTCGGAGCAAGCCACGGCTCAGTCGCGAATTTCCCTCCGTTGTTCACGCACGCACCGCTGGTTTCAATCCTGCTGGTGATTCAGATCGTCCCCTATTTCATGACCGGATTCGAATCAGTCGGCAAAGCCGCCGAAGAAGCCAGCCCCGATTTCCATACCCGCGGCTTCTTTCGCGCGATCCAGGCCGCGATCTTCATCGGCATTCTGTTCTACGCCTGTATCGTCGGCGCCGTCGCATTTGCCGCACCCTGGTTTCATCTGACGAATGAAAAATTCATGACCGCCGTCGCGTTCCAGCAGGCGGTGGGCTCCAGATGGATCGTCAACATCATCCTCTCGGCTGCGCTGCTCTCCTTGTTCAAATGCTTCAACGGAAATTTCCTTGCTGCCAGCCGTCTCGTCTTTGCTATGGGCCGGCGTGGCATGGTGAACAGCGCAGCCGGAACGATCCATGCGCAGTTTCAAACTCCGGCGCTTGCAGTTTTGTGTGTTGGAATCGTGACCGCGGTATGCGCTTTGCTGGGAGACGCGATCCTTGTTCCCATCACCGAGGTCGGATCGGTCGCATGCGCGATCGGATGGGCCGCAACCTGCGCCGCCTGCCTTGCACTCATGCGCTCGAAGCCGGAAGTCATCTCGCACTCAGCAACCACCATCGCCGTGGCGGTGTTCGGCCTCATCGTCGCCAGTGCGATGGCCCTGATGAAAGTAGTCCCGGCTATACCTGGGCATTTCAGTGTCTATGAATGGCTTGCATTCGTGATCTGGATCGGGTTTGGGGCGGTTGCTTTCTTCACGGCCACGCCGCGCGTTGCAAATACCTCTTCCGCAGTGCCCAGAGCTTAGGAGATCAGGAGAGTTCATGCCAATCAATCGTGTCGTTCTCGTTTTGCTTCTGTTGGCCGCACTTCCACTAGCAGCACAATCGCAGCAAGACCTCGACCTCGTCATCACCAACGGCCACATCATCGACGGCACCGGCTCGCCGTGGTACTCGGGCGATGTCGGCATCCGCGACGGCAAAATTGCCGCCATCGGTAATCTCTCCGCCGCTACGCGCAAGCGCACCATCGATGCCGCTGGAAAAGTCGTCGCGCCCGGTTTCATCGATATGCTCGGACAGTCGGAAGTTACGATCCTCGTCGATCCGCGGCTGCCCTCGAAGATTTATCAGGGAATCACTTCCGAAATCACCGGCGAAGGCAATTCCATCGCTCCGCTTAACGACGCCATGATTCAATCGGATCGCGCAGAATACGACCACTACAAACTCACGGCTGACTGGCGGACGCTGCGCCAATATTTCGCGCGCCTGGAAAAACAGGGCATGGGAATCAACCTCGCGACCTTTGTTGGCGCGACCCAGGTCCGCCGCATGGTTCTCGGCGACGATGATAAGCAGCCCACGCCAGCGCAACTCGACCAGATGCGCTCACTCGTACGCGATGCTATGAAAGACGGTGCGGCAGGCGTTTCCACCTCGCTCGAATACGCGCCCGCTCCATACGCGAAAACTGATGAACTGATCGCGCTGGCCTCCGAAGCCTCAAAATTCGGCGGCATCTACGCCACCCACATGCGGGATGAAAGCAACTCGGTGTTACCGGCGATCGACGAGGCCCTGCGCATCGGCCGGGAAGCGCATATTCCAGTGGAAATATGGCACATCAAAGTCGCCGGCAAGAAAAATTGGGGGCGTATGCCGGAAGTCGTCGCCAAGATCAAGGCGGCCCGCGCATCTGGGGCCGATGTCTCCGCTGACACTTACGCTTACACGGCGTGGTTCAACGACTTCTCCGCTTTTATTCCGCCATGGGCCCACGATGGCGGCTCCGCCAGGATGGTTGAACGCTTGAAAGATCCCGCGACCCGCGAGCGCATCCGCAAAGATATGCTGACGCCCTCCAGCGACTGGGACAACGAGTGGCAGGAAATTCCCGGCCCAGACGCGATCATGATCGGCGCGGTGCTCAATCCGCAGCTACTTCCGCTGCAAGGTAAACGAATTTCTGAAATCGCCAAGTTGTGGAACAAAGATCCCATGGACACGATCTTCGATTTCCTGATTCAGGATCCTCTCTCCAGCGTTGCCGTCTTCGGCATGTCGCAGCCTGACGTAACCCTCGCGCTCCAGCAGCCGTGGGTCGCCATCGACAACGATTCAGAAGGGACTTCTCCCGATGGCATTCTCGGACAAGCGCATCCCCACCCCCGTGCTTATGGAACGTTCCCGCGCATTCTCGCCAAGTACGTGCGTGAAGACAAAGCCCTGACGCTTGAGGATGCGATTCGCAAATTTTCAGCGCTTCCGGCCCAACGCATGAAGCTCACCGACCGCGGCGTGCTCAAATCCGGTATGTGGGCCGACGTCGTGATCTTCGATCCTGCGACCGTCCATGATCGCGCCACATTCGACAATCCCAACCAGCTCTCCGAAGGAATGGAATACGTTCTGGTGAATGGAGTGCCGGTGATCGAGCAGGGAAAGATGACGGGAAAATTGCCGGGAAAAGTTCTGCGCGGCCCGGGTTACACGCCGTGATCGAAAGTGGTTAAGCTAGGTGACGGATCAGTGGACGGATTTCCGTTCCGTTGCTCCCGCCTACTGCACTACTTCGCTGCCATCCTTGACCTTCGCCTGCTCCGATCCGCTCGTGGGAGTGACTCGCGGCTCGGTCAAAGTCCCGCTGATCGTATAACTGACGCCGCCGTTTCGCGTCAGGCTGAGGTCCAGATCGCGCGCCAGAGTCGCTTTTCCGCGCACCGCGTAGTTTGCGTCCGGACCGTCGAGGCTGGCGTGTTGGATATCGAGAGTTCCAGTGTGCAAAGTTGCCTGCGCGCTGAAGTTCGTGGCGCGCAGCCCTTCCGCATGCCCAGAGATCGGGACATGAGGGAAAAATGTATCGCTGCCGTCAATGCGGATGGTGCCCTCCGCCGACTGCCAGAAGCCCGCCGGACATCTCCCGCTGACTTCGTAGCTGGCATTTGCCATGCCGGAAATCCAGGGATCGTTCATCGCGTCCGCCAGCCCGGCCAACGAGACCCCGGAAAACCTGCCGCTGCCTTTGCAAACCACAGGCCTGGAGCCAAAGTCGGCCTGCCATTCGCCGCGATACCTTCCGCCAAGAAAATCCGCTTCCAGCGCCGACATCTTCAGGGTACCGCTGTTCAACGTCAGACTTGAGGAAACGTGAGTTGCCGCAAGACCGCGAACCAGTAGACGATCCGCAGTGATCCGCCCGGACGCATGCAGGCTCGCGAGTGGGTTCGATACCGAGGGCCGCCCTGCATCGAGAACGCTATACCAGGGCTCTTTCCTGGGCCCGGGATTGGCCCACTGGACTATCTGGTTGAGGGAAATCTGATTCGCGGCCAACGAAAAATGGACCGGGCACAGAACGCCGCAGCCGCGTGGCATTTCCATCGAACCGGTCCAGTTCGCGCCCGCCGCTTTTGCGCTGATCTTCGTCACTCGCACCTTGTCTGGCGAGAACTGCAATTCCGCCGTCATGATGTCGAGCGGGCCGCCCATCCCGCGGGCAGCAACCTGAACGTTTCTTAGCTTTGCCACGCCCGTGATCAGTGGCGCGGCGAAGCCAGATCCGATCGCATCTGTCGGGCCCGGTTCAGCCTGCGCAGCCCACATGCCTGCGATCTGCAAATCGAGTTGCGCAGCTCCCTCTGCGGTCGTCGCTATGGCCGGGATTCCAACCATGCGAGCCAGGCGCAGAGTTCTCGCGATGTCGGCATCGCCCGACAGATTGAAAATGTAACCGCTCCGGTTGACCGATCCCCGCAGAGTGGTCGCGCGTCCCAGGGCAGTTGTAATCGGCGCGAATGTGATCTGATCGTCGGCCAAGGTGAAGGGCAATGTTGCCGCACCGGCCTCCGCTTTGTTGGCAGCCGACCCCAACCGGAGCCGTTCGATCGCACCTCTGCCTTGTGCATGGAACTGCAACTCACGCGCTGCGTCTTCCTGCATGGTAAAACTGCCATTCAACTCGCCTTCGGCGGTGAGATCGTTCGGCAGATTTTTCTTTGCCCGCTCGGCCACCAGAATTAGTCCGTTGGCGGGCACGTTCTCCGCTTTGACCAGAACTGCGAACCGGTGGCTTCCGGGAAGTCCGACATCTCCGGTCAGGGTTATCAGCCCCTGGGCTACCGGGCCACTGCACAATATTTCATGAAAGTCGTGGGTGAGAGAGCTGTACTCGGCGTCGCAGGTGGCCGCCAGACGCAGCGACTTGCCGCTGGTGATGTCGTAGCGGCGGAAGTCTTCGATGGAAGCACTGCCGCTGGTGCGCAGCGTGGCGGGCGTTCCAGAAAATGCGGCGTTGACGTCAACCGTCCCCCGCCAACCCTTGTCATTGCCGGTCAGGAATTTCGACAACTGGCCAAGCTGGCCGCGGCTCCATTCCAGGCTGAACTGCATGGGCGTGTCGCGAAAGGTTGGCGCGCGCTGCCAGGTCCCGCTGACTTGCACGATCCCGATGTCGTTCAGATTGAAATCGCTCCGGACGGGCTGCGCCTTGAGCCGCACTCCCCAGGTATTTTCCGAATCCTGCCAGAGAGAAAAGTCCGCATTGGTTAAGGCGTAAGGCTTCTTTTCCGGGCCGCTTTTGAAGTTAATTCGACCCGATGTCGCCTCGATGTAAGGGAATCCCGGCCTCGGCTCCGACTTTGCCTTGCCCGTGGGCGCAAGCGGAAGATGGGAGGCGCGTTCGAGGAGCGCCTCGAGGTTCCAGCGCCCTTCGTAGCTGTGTACCAGATTCAGGCTGGGTTCGGTCAGGTCCAGTCGTGCAATTTCCAGGCGGCCACGCAGCAGCGAGCTGAGGCGCAGGACAGCGGTGACCTCGCTGGCCCGCAGCATCGGCTCCGCTCCAAATGCGGGATCGTCGTATACCACGAGGTCATTCAGATCGAATCCGGGCCGCGGCAAAAGCTGAAGATGGACCGAGCCGATGTCCACCGGTCGCCCCACGCTGGCACTGATCGAAAGAATAATTCGGGACTTGAGCCGCGACGCCCCCGGCCGAAGAAGAAATAACAGCAACAAAACTGCCAGAGCCAGAAAAACAACCCGTCGCTTGGAGGAGAAGATTCTCACCGCACCCTCACCACGGTTTCCGAGGGTTTCATCGGACCGGCTTCAGCGTCCGCCCCCAGCGCGTCTCGTCGAAGAAGTGCAAAACTACTTTGCCGAGGAGGAACGAGACCCGGTCGCTCCAGTCCGTCTTCAGATATTGATCGTCGGGAGTTTCGAACGACCAATAGATGAACATGGGCCGCCCGATGATATTTTCCTGCGGGATGAATCCCCAGTAGCGGCTGTCGAGGCTCACGCCGCGATGGTCGCCCATCGCGAAATAATGATTGGGCGGCACGACGAGGTCGTCCCCTTTGATGTAAGAGGGCAGGTCGATCTTCCAGTTTGTCCAAACATTGGGATCGTCATCGGGCGGGACGGACGGGAAATCATTGCGATAGGAGTCGCTCGGATTGTCTCTGTCGGCGTCCACGTAGGGTTCGGTCAGAGCTTCTCCGTTGCGATAAACTACCCCGTTGCGCAAATGGATTCGGTCCCCGGGAATGCCGATGACGCGTTTCACCACATACAGGCCCGGGGTCTGCGGAGAGAGAAAAACCACGATGTCGCGAAAATGGACGTCGCGGTAGGGAACAATCGGCCCGATCCATTTGCTCCTGGGCGCAAACTGGATCCGGTTCACGAATACGTGGTCGCCGATCAGCAGCGTGTTCTCCATCGAACTGGAAGGAATTTCGAAGGCCTGCACGACGAAGGTAATGATGAACAAGCCGGTGACCAGCACCGCCGCCAGCGACGCCAGGAATTCGACCGTAGTCTCCTTCGGCTTCTCGTCGTCGCCGTTCTTTTCGTTGCCCTTGATTTTGATCTGTTCTTTCTTCGCCAATTTCGTGCTTTCCTGTGCCGCGAAACGCACACGCCTAAGCCGTGCTGTCTTTCCTGAGTCGAAGATCGACTCTTCAGCGCCGCGTCAAAGCCCAAAAAATAAAGGGCTTCCGCCCCTGTCAGTGTACCAGTCGCAATGTTCGATGCCAGCGGGTGATCTGGAAAATGTGCGTGATCCCATATGCCAAATGATACAGGCGGCTGCTGAATGTCGACGTGGAATTGTGGTCCCAGTCCTGCACCGACCAATAGATCACCAGCGGTCTTCCGATAATGTTTTCCCGCGGAACGAATCCCCAATAGCGGCTGTCCTGGCTGTCATCGCGATTATCGCCCATCACAAAATAATGACCTTCCGGAATGATGAGCTGCCCGTCTTCCACCAGCTTTCGCATTTGCAGCCACCAGTTGCCGTCCAGGTTGAAGGCGGGAATGTCGGTCCGGGGAAAATTGTCGCGGAAAAGATTATTTGGCGGCTCGAGAAAGTGAACGTAGGGCTCTTCCAAAGGCTTGCCATTGATGAAAACCTTCTTGTTCACCATGCGGAGCCTGTCGCCGGGCAATCCGATCACGCGCTTAACAAAGTGCTGCTGCGGGTCGAGCGGATAATGAAAAACGACGACGTCACCGCGCGCGATTTTCTGGTAGGGCATCAGGAAGCTGCCTACGCCATGGCCGCCGTAGCACAGCTTGTTGACCAGCAGGTAGTCGCCGACCAGCAGCGTGTTCTCCATGGATTGGGAAGGAATCTGAAACGCCTGCACCACGAACGTGATCACGAAAATCGCGATCACGACCGTCCCCATCAGCGATTGCATCGAAGCGATGAGGTCATCGCTGAACCCGTTGGCGGAGGGGTTTTGCGGCCGACTCTCGGTGTTCGCGGGCGCGGCAGGCTGCGGCTCCGGCGTCTCAACAGGTGGCGGGGCGGCAACTGCGGGCTGGTCTGAAAAATCCATTTCGAAATGAAGTTCCTACTGCTCCACCGGGTTTGCCGCTTTCACTTCCGCTGCCTTCGAGCGGGAGGCCAGGAACGTCAATAACTGCCGCGCTGCGTCCTGCTCCGCGGTTTTTTTCGTCGAACCCTGCGCCCGGCCGATGAACTGCTCATTCTTGCCGTTTTTCGAGCCCAAGCGCGCTTCTACGGTGAACGTCTTGCTATGCTCCGGGCCGCTCTCTTCGACCAGAACGTAAGCTGGTTGCGGCAATCCCAGACCCTGCACAGCTTCCTGCAACGCGGACTTGAAATCGGTGATGGGTAATACTCCGCCGCCGCGGTCCATCCGCTCCAGTTCCGGCCCGAGCACATTGCGCAGAACGAAATCTCGGGCCGCTTCCAGGCCGCCATCCAGGTAAATTGCCGCCAGGATCGCCTCCAGCGCGTCCACCAGCAAAGCCGTCTTGCTGCGGCCGCCGCTTTTTTCCTCTCCGCGGCCCAGGCGCAGATAGTGGCCGAGCTCCAGTTGTTGCGCCACTTGAATCAGATGGCGTTCGCTTACCAGATGCGCGCGCAGCTTGGAGAGTTCACCTTCGCGAAACTGGGGAAAGCGCTGGAACAGCTCTTCGCTGGTCACCAGTGCGAGGACTGCGTCACCCAGAAACTCAAGCTGCTCGTTGTCGCTGACCTTGTATTTGCTCTCGCCCGCCTGCTGCGCTTCCTGCTCCCGCGCCTGGGAGCTGTGGGTCACCGCCTGCTCGATCACCGCGCGCCGGCGAAAGTGATAGCCCAGCCCTTGTTCCAGCGCCGTGATTTCGCGTTCTTTCATAAATCAAAAAATGCAGGGACAGCCGCCCTCGGCGTCCCGCCAGCGCAGCTCGCGCATGCGGACCGCGTTTGCGGCGCTGCACGACTCAGTTCTTCGGCGGCGTACCCCCGGGCGCTGTCCCGCTGCTCAGCTTGGTCAGCCGGTCTTGCTCTGCCCGCGCTGCCTTGCCCGCCGGCGAATCCGGGTGGTCCTTGGTAAGATCGACTGCCTGGTTTGCATACTTCATGGCGTCGGGAATCTTGTTCTGCATATCGAGTGCAACCGCCAGCCGGAAGACCGCGATAGTGTCCGGCTGCTGCGGGAATGCCTCGATGGACTTTTTCAGATTGGTCTCGGCGTCGGGCCAGTTATTGGCTTTGAAAGCGATCGTGCCCAGCACCGTATATGCCTCGGACCGCAGAAAATTCTTGAAGGCAGCCAGTTGCTCCGGAGGAGCGCCCGTGACCGGCACATCGGTGTCAATCGTCACCAATGCCCGCTCTGCATCTTTCTTTGCTTCCGCGATCTTCTGGTCTTTGTCCAGATCGGTATCGCGAGTGCTTTCCGCCAATCCCTGGGCAACCGCGAGCAGCGCCTCGGGGTCATCCGCGTCGTAGGAAAGTGCTTTGCGCGCCATGTCCGTCATCTTTTCCCCATTGTTCGCCATCTGATACCGCTGCATCGCCGCCTTGTACAGCATCGGGCGCAATTCGCTGTCGGGAAATTTGGCGGCGAAATCATCGGCGGCTTTTTCCGTGGCCGCCGCATCGGTCAATTGCCGCGCCGCATTGAAGGCATCGAACTCGGGCTGAGTTTTGGCCGCCGGCATACGTTTCCCCTGCGGAGCGGCCGCAGCCTGGCCCGCTGCCGGCGCGCTCTGCGCCGCCGGTTTGGCCTGTCCATAGCTTCCGACGCACATTCCCAGCACTGCAACTACGATCGCTGCTCGCTTCATGCGCTCTCCTCGACTTCCAACATCCATTGGTTTCAAAGTGCCGACTGCAACCGTGAATTCTATCGCAGGATAGCTTTCCTCTTTAAGATGCTTCCGGGATGCCCCGCTGAAAGCTGCCGGCCGATAGTAGCGGACAGCTCACTGCTGCGGCTTCGCGGGCGGTTCGTAGGCCTGCTGCAAGCCCCGCTCCGCGGCCGCTTTTACCTCGGGCAACGCTGCGCCAATGTTGAGCGCCGCCCGATATTCGTTCATCGCGCCCGCGCGGTCTTCTTTCATATCCAGAATTCTTCCCAGATACACGTGGGACCAGGCCACGACCTTGGGATCTTTGGTCGCCTGGATCGCTTTCTGGAAATTCTCGGCCGCGCCTTCGCGGTTCTTATTCGCCACTGCCACTTGCGCCAGAATGAACAAAGCCCGACCTTCATCTCCGATTTTCTTCTCGATCGCCTGCTGCGCCAGCTCCTGCGCGCCCTTGGGATCGCCGGCTGCCAGCCGCTTTTCGGCCGTCATCAGCATGCGCCGGTCTTCCAGTCGCGACTGCTGCACCAGTTCTGGCGCCGTTACCTGGGCGAATTGCACTTCGCTCGCCGCTTTCTCCTGCGCCTTCAGGTCGATGCCCTCGAGAATGTCGGTGTAGGCATTTCGCATGCCCGCGCCCGCGGGATCTTTTTCAAACGTCAGCAGTGACGTATAGAAATACTTGGTCAGGATGTATCCCTGCTTTACCTGGTCATCGACGGCCTGCAACCGCATCGCTTCCGGGGTTTGCTTGTTCCCCATCGTCCGGATTTCAATCGCCCGCACCATGCACTCCGTCACCAGCAGGGCAATGTCGGTGCGGAAGCTCTCTTCCAGCGGCGCCCGCTTCACCGATTGCAGCAGCGGCTCCAGCCGCTTGATGGAAGTGAAATGCTTTTCCGCCATGGGATCGAGCAGATAGTGCAGATAGGTATGACGAATCTGCGGCATCTTCAGCGGATCGGGAGTGGTCGGATCCGGAGAAGGGAAGACCACGACGTAATAGTCCGCACCGTAGTTGCGGGCGTTCGCCTCGCTGGTGTCGCCCATAAAATCGAGCAGGATGGTAAACGTCCGCCCCAGATATCCGCCCGACTGCAATCGCAGGTAGATGTCGGTGTCGAACACCATCTTTTGCAGCGGCAGGTGGTAGCGCTCGATCAGCGCCGCGTAATTCGCCCGGTGTTTTTCCCAGATGCCGTGCAGGTCTGCCTTGTCGTAGAAGCGCTCCAGCAGCGCGCCGAAGCCGGCGATGGGGCCCGCGTCGGGGGGCATGTCGTCCTCCTTCACCCGCGGCAGAAAGTGCGGAGGCCCTTGCAGATACAGCGCCAGCGAGACGAACTGCGAGAGATCGTGCTGCGCATCCCGCCCCTTGTGCCCCACATACCAGTCGCACATGGCGGTCAGCGCCGCTTGTGCGTCGTCGGAGTTCCGCAGATTTCTTTGTACCTCGGCCCGCACATTCAAGCGCTGCGCGTCCGCGCCGTTCAGGTTGACGTCATAGCCGCAAGCGTTCATCGCGGTCAACACCACGAACAGGGTCTCGCTTGTGTCCAGCGAGATGGCAGATGGATTGTCGGCCGCGCACAGCGGCGCCAGCAGCCCCAGCAAGGCCGCAAGAATAGAGGCTCGTAGCCCAAACGCCCGGAAACGACTCAGGAATCCCTCCCGCAGAGTAACGGCATGGCCACCCCACCGGCCATGACAGATAGGCGGAGAACACTATAAGTTTAAGGTCTCGCAGGCGGAGGGTCAAACCGCAGATCGCGGATGGGATGCGATCCGGGGCATCAGCGGACGACTCCGATGGTCCCCCGGTCATATTTGACTCGGCAGCCGGCGCTTCGCTCCTGCCGCTCAAGGATTCATCGATTCTGGGCAGAGTCTCCATATTTTTGATAACTCAAATCTAACTAGGTAAAACACTGTAGTTCGCCTTTATCGTGCGGCATAGGATACTGCATAGCGACTCTCTGCCCGGTCGATGCAATAGCTTCGGCGGGGATCCGAAACCACTCCCAACCACGCATGAGCCAGACCCTGGAAATCCTGATCGCCGACGACCACGAACTGTTTCGGCGGACGTTGCGCAGCTTCATCGAGACCCAAACAGACTGGCACATTTGCGGCGAAGCGGGCGACGGCATCGAGGCGCTTGAAAAAGCAAGGCTGCTGCGTCCCGACGTCGTCCTGATGGACATCAATATGCCTCGCCTTGACGGTCTCGAAGCCGCCCGAATCCTGCGGCGCGAACTTCCGGCTTGCAAAGTGGTTATCGTTACTCAGAACCACGCGTCCATCGCACGGCAGCAGGCGGCCTCTGTCGATGCCGCAGCTTCGGTGACCAAGTCTGAGCTGGCGAAAGATTTGCGGGGCATGGTTGAGCGCGTCCTCGGCCCAGGCGCGGTAGCGGCGCCGGAAAGCGAACCAGAAGCCGACAGGAACTGGCTGCGCGGCGGCGGCGCCTTGGGGCGCCTCGTCCGCGAGTTTGACTGGTCGCAGACTCCTCTGGGCCCGATCGCCGACTGGCCTCAAAGCCTGAAAATCGCGGTGCGCATTCTGCTTACCTCGCGCTTTGCCATGTGGATGAGCTGGGGCCCGGACCTGACGTTTCTCTACAATGATGCCTACGCCAAGATGACCTTGGGAAAAAAGCACCCTTGGGCGCTGGGCAAGCCTTCCAGCGAAGTGTGGAAAGAAATATGGGGTGACATTGGACCGCGAATCGAGAAGGTCCTCAAAAGCGGCGAGGCGACCTGGGACGAAGGACTCATGTTATTCCTCGAGCGAAGCGGCTACCGGGAGGAAACATTTCACACTTTCTCTTACAGTCCGCTCGCAGACGAGGATGGGAAAATCTGCGGGCACCTGTGTGTCGTCACGGAGGAAACCGATCGCGTGATCGGCGAGCGCCGGCTCAACACTCTGCGGTCGCTCTCCGGAGAACTCAGCCAGGCGACCACCGAGCCTGAAGCGATCGCGTGCATTGCCCGCGTCCTCGCCGACAACCAGCAAGACCTGCCCTTCGCTCTGACCTACCTCTTCGGCGATCGCGGCCATGCGGCCCTGGCGTGTCGAAGTGGCATCCCAGCCGGGCATGCGGCAGCCCCCGAATCAATCGACCTGTCTGCAAGAAACGCATCGTGGCCTTTGTGGGAAATCGGCGATAAGAAAGATTTCTTCCTCATCGAAGATTTGAATGAAAGGTTCCCATCCTTGCCTTCGGGAGTCTGGCCGGAGTCTCCTTCTCGGGCCATTCTTCTGCCGGTCACGAGCCAGACCCAGGATGCTCCTGCGGGTGCGATTGTTGTTGGCCTTAATCCCTACCGGCCTCTCGACGTGAGCTATGCGGGATTTCTGAATCTGGTCTGCGGCCAGATCGCGGCGAGCATCTCCAATGCCCGCGCCTATCAGCAAGAGAAGAAACGGGCCGAAGCCCTGGCCGAAATCGACCGCGCCAAGACGGCGTTCTTCAGCAACGTCAGCCACGAATTTCGCACTCCCTTGACCCTGATGCTGGGCCCGCTTCAGGACCTGGTGTCGCAGCGCACGGACCTCAGTTCCGATGTGGCCGCACAGCTTGAAATGATCAGCCGGAATGGCGCTCGTCTGTTGCGTCTGGTCAACACCTTGCTCGATTTCACCCGCATCGAGGCGGAACGTGCCAAAGTTGTCTATCAGGCGACGGATTTGTCGGCGTTCACCGCCGAACTTGCAAGCGTGTTCCGCGCCGCCACAGAGCGCGCCGGTTTGCAACTGGTGGTGGAGTGCCAGCCCACGAAAGACGTCGCCTATGTCGATCGCGAGATGTGGGAGAAGATCGTGCTCAACCTGGTTTCCAACGCGTTCAAGTTTACCTTCGCAGGGGAAATCGCCGTTTCGCTGTTTCAGACCGGCGATCGGGTCGACCTTCGGGTTCGCGATACCGGTGTCGGAATTCCTCCCCAAGAAATTCCTCACCTGTTCGACCGCTTCCACCGTGTTCCGAACACTCGCAGCCGCACCCACGAGGGGACCGGAATTGGCCTGGCGCTTGTGCATGAACTGGTCAGCCTTCACGGCGGATCCATCGGCGTTGAGAGTATCCCCGGACGGGGAACGACTTTTACGGTCAGCATCCCGCTTGGTCAAGCGCATCTCGATTCCGGTCGGATCGCGGGAGACCGTACGCTGGCCTCGAGTGCAAACGGGATGAACCCGTTTCTGCAAGAAGCCCTGCGCTGGCTGCCAGACGGGGAAAAGACGGGCGGCGACGAACTCCCCTATGATCGCGAATACTTTTCGGGCGCCGATGCTTCGGAAATCGCGTCCTCCCCACGAAGGCACGTGCTCATTGCGGACGACAATGCCGATATGCGTCAGTACCTGGAGCGTCTCTTATCGGACAAATACGACGTGAGTTCCGCAGCCGACGGAAAACTGGCGCTTGAAGCCATTCAGAAACGCGCTCCCGATCTCATCGTGAGTGACATCATGATGCCCCATCTGGATGGCCTCGGGCTGCTTCAGGCGTTGCGTGCGAATCCCGCGACCGGCACCATTCCCATCATTCTGCTCTCGGCCCGTGCCGGAGAAGAAGCCCGCGTCGAAGGCATACACGCCGGGGCCGACGACTATCTAATCAAGCCCTTCAGCGCGCGCGAACTGCTGGCGCGGGTCAATACGCATCTTGAGCTGTCCCGCATCCGCAAGCGCACGGATGAGCTGGAAAAGGTGCAGGTCGACCTGCGAGACTTGTCGGGGAAGCTGCTCGAATTGCAGGATGACGAACGGCGGCGTATTGCCCGTGACCTGCATGACAGCGCCGGCCAGACCCTGGCTGTTCTCGGCATGAATCTCGATCAACTCGAGCAACAGTCGGAAAACGGCAATCCGAAACTCTTGGAGCAGTTGCGCGAGGCGCGAGAACTGCTGCGGCGCGTCACCCAGGAAATCCGGACCACCTCTTATCTGCTGCATCCACCCCTGCTGGATGAAAGCGGAATTCCCGCGGCCCTGCGCGTCTACATCGAGGGATTGATGCAGCGCACCGACCTGAAAATCAACCTGGACATCGCCCAAAAATTTGGAAGGCTTCCCAAAGAAACGGAGCTGGCGATGTTTCGCATGGTGCAGGAAAGCCTGACCAACATCCTGCGCCACGCCGAAAGCGACATCGCCGAAATCCGCATCGCGACCATGGACGGCAAAGTGAAACTGGAGATCCAGGATCACGGCAAGGGCATTGCCGATGGGCAGCTCGCCGCGATCAATGATGGCGTGTCTGGCGTCGGCATTCGCGGAATGCGCGATCGCGTGCGCCATTTGAACGGCGAGATGACTTTGATTTCTTCCGCCGGAAAGGGAACAACCGTTTCCATCAATCTGCCGCTCGACGCTTCGCACCTGCCGGAAGCAAATGATTTGGGCCATGAACTCCGGGCAGTGCGGGCCCTCGTGGTACTGCCATCGCAGGCATAGATCGCCCGCGTTGTAGCCGGGTCTCGCAACTCGGTGCGAGCCCGAGCAGCGGACCTGGGCAGGGGCCGCACAAATACTTGCGGACTCAGTAAGCGTCTCAGGGCGTTCCCGGTCTGCTACGTTATGCAGCTACACTCCGATATCATTCCATGTCGTATCCTGAGAGTGAAGATGAATCCAACCGCACTCGTAACCGGCGCCAGCCGCGGGATCGGCAAAGAAATCGCCCTTGAACTTGCGCGCAATCACTATCGCATCGCCGTGAACTATTACGACGACCCAGTGCAGATGGTTGAATCCACGCTCGCCGAAATCCGCGCGGTGCAGGCCCCCGGCGGAGACGATGTCATCGCGATTCAGGCCGACATCCGTTCCAGCGCGCCGGTGAAGGCGATGTTTGAGAAGGTCATCTCCACGTTCGGAGGGCTCGACCTGCTCGTCAATAATGCCGGAGTTCAGACCTGGAAACCGCTGCTCGACGTCACCGAAGAAGAATGGGACCTTGTTGTCGACACCAACCTGAAGGGCTGCTTCCTTTGTACTCAGCAGGCTGCCCGCTACATGAAAGACCACGGCGGAGGTTCCATCGTGAATCTTGGCTCCGGATGCAACAAGCTCGCTTTCCCATCGCTCGTGGCCTACACCGCCAGCAAGGGCGGCATCGAAATGTTCACCAAAGAGGCCGCAGTGGAACTCGGCCAATACGGCATTCGAGTGAATTGCCTTGCGCCAGGTTCAATCGAATCCGAGCGCACGCGGCAGGAAGATCCCGATTATGCGGGAACGTGGTCGAAGATGACTCCATTAGGCCGGGTCGGAACCGCCGCCGACATTGCACCGGCGGTCGTTTTCCTCGCGAGCCGCGGCGCTTCATTCATTACCGGCCAAACCATCTGGATCGACGGGGCCCTTTTCACCAAAGCGCAGTGGCCGTACAGGAAGTAACTGAGGTAAGGCCGCACCCCGTCAATCGCCGGCAACTCCGCTTCCCCAAACGGCAACCTATCTTCAGGAACGACGTTGCGCGCCCCAGTTCCTCCGTCGTCACGGGGAATTGGGGCGCTCCACTTTTGTACGATGAGCCAACGATCAGCAAGGAGGAATCAATGATCAAGAATCTAAGCCGTCTGCTCTTCTGCCTGTTGTTTCTGGGCCTGGTTACCGCATTCACGAGCGCGCAGGACAGCGACACGAATTCCAAAAGCGATGTCCGGACGATCAGTGGATGTCTCACAAAATCCGGCAACACCAACGACTACCTGCTGACCGCCAAGGACGGCAGCACCTGGAAGGTTCCTGGAAACACTTCGGTGGACCTCGCGGGAAACGTAGGCCAGCAGGTCCAGATCAAAGGGACCGTGGCTCGCAACAAGGCGCACAACATGAAGGAAGACACGAAGCAGATGGCGAATGACGCCGGCGCCCACAACAATACCGCCGAGCACGGAACTCTAAATCCGACAGATGTGCAGAAGACCGGCACATCCTGCGAACAGTAATTTCCAAACGCAAAATGAAAAGGGCGGAACATTCCGCTCCGCCCTTTGCCTTTGCCGAGAACTGAGAACTGCTTTACCCCTTAACGCTGATCTTCGAGAACGACAGCACTGCCTTACTGGGAGTTGGGCGTCCCATGGAAAGTGCCGGACGGAAGGTCGTAAAGATCAGCATACGCTTGACCTGGGGCAGCACATCCTTTTCATCCGGAGGATCGGACAAGATCCGGTAGTCCTGCACCCGGCCGTTGGCGTCGACCGAGGCCTCAATCACCAGCGAATCGGCATCGATCGAATCCAGCGTCATGCCAAAAGCGCTTTGCTGCAACTCGGGCTCGGTATTGACCATCACCAGCGGCACATCATTGCTCGCCCGAAGCGTTGCCGGAGTTACGAAATACACCATCGCGATACTGAAGATAATCAATGCACTCAGGAAACCGGCAGTCGCGGGAACCATGAAGGCATGCAGCGCATTGTCCAACCGTACCCGCAAGCCTTCAAAGGGAGGACGTCTCGCCAACGCCACCTCGCGCGAAATCGCCAGCCGCAGCCGCAATCCGAGATCGGCTGGAGCTTTTGCCTTTCCCAATCCCGTTAGCAGTTGCTGGGTCCGACGCAGAGCGCTGTATTCTCCGTGGCAGTTCGCACAGCCCGACAAATGACGTTCCAGCGCCAGCATCTCTGCGCCCGTCACCGCTCCATCCAGATAAGGCGAGAACAGCTGCTTCGCCCGGCGGCATTGCATTCCCATTTCTTTTGTGCCCGTCGCCATCACCCTCATGGCATCACCTCGACCCTTCTACCCCCTCCAGTAACCTTGTGAATCTCCTTTTTCGGAGCAGTCAATCCCAGTTCATCTCCTACTTCGCGCACGTACGAGGTGAGCCGCTGCCGCAACGCCTCGCGGCCACGTGTCAGCCGCGACTTCACCGTGCCCAGGGAAATCTCCAGCACTTCCGCAATCTCCTCGTACGACATCTCTTCCAAATCGCGCAAAATTAAAGTGGTGCGGTACGGCTCCGGAACCTTGCTCAACTCCTCTTCCACCCGGTGCTGCACCTCGTGGTGGGCGACGTTGTCGAAGGGAGATTCCCCATGGTCCGTAAGAGCGATTTGCATTGCATTCTCGGCCGCGCCGTTGGCGTCCGATTCCGCCGGCTCGATCGAGGTCTCGCGTGCTTTGTGCCGGAACCACCACCGCCGCCGGTTCGCCGCTTCATGCAAGGCAATGCGGTAGATCCAGGTCTTTAATGTCGACCCACCGTGGAAATGTTTCATCCCGCGGAAAACTTTCAGGAAGACGTCCTGCGTCGTATCCGCCGCGTCGGCCGGATCGTTCACGATCCGGTACACCAGTCCGTACACCGGCTGCTGGAATTCCCCGATCAGCCATGCATACGCTGTTTCCGAGCCGGCCTTCAGTTCCGCGACAATCGCCGCTTCTGCCTGCGACCGGATCCCGATTGCACTCGCCAGATCACCCAAGGTGGTTGCTCCCGCCATAATGGCGTCCCCTGAATTATAGGATTTTCCACCCCACCGCGTCCCTGAAATTCTAGCTATCAGCCCTGACGAAAGCTGCAAGGCCTTGCTACATGACATAGACCCCGCAAAGCGGTCGAGAGTTCCCGCCGCAGGTTACTAAAGTTCCGCCGCCAACCTAAGTGCATCGTGCGCAAGGTCTTGCATCAGGGGAAACGAGCCAATCTATGTCGCGACCGGCGCTCTCGGCTGTCCGTGTGGCGCGGACACTCCTGCCTGCGTCCGCCACGGCAGGACTCGTCCCGCGTAACACCGACTGTGCCCGAGAAGCTTCGAACGGCGGGCTCGCAGCTTGCTGAAAAACTCTCAAAAGCGTGCTGCCGTGGAAAGCGGCGCTTGCGCGCCGCGTAAGTCTGTAAAAAGTCAAAACGAAAAACGTCCTGGCGGCATCGCTAACGACCCGCTGCCCGGACTCTCTCAAGTCTCGCTGTGCGCCGCAGCCGCCGCGACTTCCGTCGCGGAAGGCAGGCCCAATTTCCGTACGATATGTGCAAGCGCGACCAGGAACGCCTCGCATCCCTTGTCGAGCCCCAATTCCGACTTTTCCAGGAATGCATACGCCCCATCCTTCTGCAAACGGGACGCATTTTTCTGCGAAAGGCCGGTGAGGACCACCACCGCGATCTCCCGAGTCTCCGGGTCCGCTTTCAGGGCCTTTAATACTTCCGGTCCTGCCATCTTCGGAAGCAGCATATCCAGCAGGACGACGTCCGGCTTTCTTTCTTTGGTCAACTTTAGAGCCTGTTCTCCATCGGTTGCCGTAATGACGCCGTAGCCGGCACGAGCCAGCGCTCGTTCGATTGCCAGTCGCAGAAATTTGCTGTCGTCTGCCAGAAGGATCTTTGTCATGGACTTTTCCGGCTAAGTCGCAGAGGGCCGCGAGCGTGCCGGGCACACCTGAATTCTCTATCGGCATTGTCCGGGAGGACTTCAGAAGGTGAATCGTGGGGAAAACGGTCCTCGGTCGCCCGCCGCAGGGAATCATCGGCAACCTGGGCCGCCGCAAGGTTCAGGGATTCTGCTCGAAAATGCGCGCCACTCGAGAGGCGGATCATCCGGGAAAAAGTTTTTGTCCGCCAGCCTTTGCCAGAAGCGTCTTGACTCCAGCGCGGCATGCGGTCCGGAGCTCCTCTTCATGCCCCTCCGGAATTGTCTTGTTCAACAGCATGATGCTGGTCCCATGCAAGAGCGCCCATATTGTGAGCGCCAGCCGGGTGTGATCTTCCGGCCGTCCGCCCAGCTGCTTTGCCAGTAAATCTTCGGTCAGCGCGAAGTTCGGCCGCGATTCGCGGATTGGCCGCGGCTCTCCGTGTCCTTTCCGAGGCGAGAGCAAATGCGAATGGGAATAGAACAACAAGTATTCGTGGGGCATGTCGAGCGCGCAATCCACGTAGGCGTCCGCCATCTGTTCAAGAGTTTCTCCCTGCGAGAACCGCTCCCGAATCCGCGCCGCGATCCGCAGTAACAATCCTTTGACCAGATCATTCCGGTCTTTGAATCGCCGATACACCGCCGGGGTATTGGTTTTCGCGGCGCGCGCCACCGCGCGCATAGTGAGCGCCGGTTCTCCCCCGCGCCGCCACAAGATGTCGGCGGCGTGGAGAATTCGTTCTTCAAGGTCCGGATCCGGATGCCGGGGCATTGCTTTTCTCCTGATCGTCAAAGGACAACGAATGCGAAGAAGCCATCACCAATTAGCAGCGGGAATGAACGAAGCGCCAAGAAAGAACGAAGCAGGGAGTCTTGAACAGCGGGTAACGCTGCTCCTGCAAATTCTTTTCTGTGGCGCGGAACTCGCCATTCGGCCGGACGCTCGGCGTTTCAAGCTCACGGCTCATCGCACGCAACTCATCGCGCGCAGCCCACTGCCGCTACATATTACATTGACATCGTAGATATAACGCTGTTATAAAAAATATACGTTATTCCCCCATCGAAGTGTTGCTTGTCAGGAAAGGCGGCGGTCGGGCCTTCCGGCCCCGCTTTCTCCCGCGACTTGAAGGCGTGCCTGCAAGTCGTCCTGGCTCGCGCGCAGGGCGGCCCAGCCGCCCGCATCATCGAATTCTGGTTCATCCCCCAACGCGAAATAGAAGGGGCGGCAATGTGCCGCCCCTCGCAATCCCCGGAATCGGATAAAATAACAAGAAGGCCTCTCTATGGCTGACGACCCCATTACCGTATCGCCGGGTCCCAGGTTCAAGACGGCCATGCTCCTGGCGGTGCTCGCCGACGCGCTGCAACTAGTCGTTTTTCCAATGTTTGTCGAGGGCGCACTCTCGCCCGCCGACGACATTCTCGATCTCGGCGTGGCTGCTGCCCTGACTCATCTCCTCGGATGGCATTGGGAGTTCCTGCCGTCGTTTCTTGTCAAACTTGTTCCGGGTGTAGACCTCGTTCCGTTCTGGACCATCGCCGTCGCCAACGTCTGGCGGAAGACCAAGTCCATGGCCGCCGCGAGCGCCGCCGAAAAACCGCCCGAGCAACTCCCGCCTCCACACTTCACGAAAGGCTAGCGTCCCAAAATTTCCGCCCAAATAAAAGCGGCCCGAAACTTCCGGGCCGCCGGACAGCCGAAGGTGGCTGTCCCTACATGCTCTTGCTGAGAACCGAGACCTGAGAGCTGAGAACTGCTGTTACGTTCCTTCCGACCACCCCGCCAGATACTCTTCCTGCTCCGGCGTCAGCTTGTCGATCTTGATACTCATCGACTCCAGCTTCAGCCTCGCGACGCGCTTGTCGAGTTCGTCGGGAACTTTGTAGACCGTCTTTTCCAGCTTCTTGTTGAAGCGGACCATGTATTCCACCGAGAGCGCCTGGTCGGCGAAGCTCATGTCCATCACGCTCGCAGGATGCCCTTCGGCGGCGGCCAGGTTGATCAGGCGGCCTTCGCCCAGCAGGTTGATCTTGCGCCCGTCTTTGAGTGAGTACTCTTCCACAAAATTACGAGTGGTCCGCTTCGACGACGACATATTTTCCAGCGCGGGGATGTCGATCTCGACGTTGAAGTGTCCGGAGTTAGAGATGATCGCGCCATCTTTCATCAACGCGAAATGATCTTTCGTCAGCACGCTCTTGTTGCCGGTGACGGTGCAGAAGACGTCGCCCAGTTTCGCGGCTTCCGCCATCGACATGACGCGGAAGCCATCCATCACGGCTTCGAGCGCTTTCGTCGGATCGACTTCAGTGATGATGACTTCAGCGCCGTTGCCGCGCGCGCGCGAAGCGAGGCCGCGGCCGCACCATCCGTAGCCGGCAACAACGAACTTCGATCCCGCGAGGAGGAAATTCGTCGCGCGGATAATACCGTCAATGGTGGATTGTCCGGTGCCGTAGCGGTTGTCGAACAGGTGCTTGGTGTCGGCGTCGTTGACGGCGACGATGGGGAACTTCAGCACGCCTTCCTTGGCCATGGCGCGCAGTCGGATCACGCCGGTTGTGGTCTCCTCGGTGCCGCCGATCACGCCTTCGAGCGCATCAGTACGCTTCGTGTGAAGGATGGTGACCAGGTCGGCGCCGTCATCCATCGTAATGTGCGGCTTGTGGTCGATGGCCGCGAGGATGTGGTTGTAATAAGTGTCGTTGTCCTCGCCCTTGATGGCGAAGACGGGAATGTTGTGGTCGCGCACCAGCGAGGCGGCAACGTCATCCTGCGTGGAAAGAGGATTCGAAGCGCACAGCACAACATCGGCCCCGCCATCGCGCAGGCAGATCGCCAGGTTCGCGGTCTCTGCCGTGACGTGCAGGCAGGCCGAGATGCGCACGCCCTGCAAGGGCTGGTTCTTGATGAATTCCTTGCGGATGATCTGCAGGACTTTCATCGACTGGTTCGCCCACTCGATGCGCTTCTTGCCCAGATCGGCCAGTTCGATGTTCTTGATGTCGCAATTGACGGCTGCGGTTGACATACGTTTCCCCTTTATACGGCGCGCGCGAAGCGGCGGAAAATATTAAGTTGTTGCTTTATGAGTACTTCGACCCGCAATTATTCTCGCAGAATACACCAGTTTGGGGAACGGGGCAGGGTTCCATTTTTTACTTTTGGGACGCGCCTTTCGGGCTACGACGGAGTAGCACTTCGGTGCCTCAAGGGTTGTCCATTAGTGTTTATGGGTTCCCCCAGCCTAAAATAAAGCCGGCGCCCCGATAGACTGTCCTGCGGAAGTGCTGCCATCAGAGATGCTGCGATCCTGATAGTGCTGCCATCCTGAAAGAATTGTCACCCCGAAAGAATTGTCATCCCGAGCAAAGCGAGGGATCTCGGTTCTTGCCGGCGCCGTCACTCCATTCGCTCAAGCAACAACCCAGGTCCCTCGCTTCGCTCGGGATGACAAGACCAGGCTTGGTCTTGGTTCTTACGCGCTCCTGCGCACGCCCGCGGGCTCGCCCACCCCGGCATCGCTCGCCAGCTTCGCTGCCTTGTCGGTCGCTTCCCAGGTGAAGTCTGGGTCCGAGCGTCCGAAGTGGCCGTACGCAGCCGTCTTCTTGTAGATCGGACGCCGCAGTTGCAGCGAGTCGATAATTCCCCGCGGAGTAAGTTTGAAGTGCGCGCGAATCAGATCCGGAATGATCGCGGGATCAACCTTCTCCGTGCCGAACGTTTCGACCAGCACGCTGACCGGATCGGGAACGCCGATCGCATACGCAAGCTGAACTTCGCAACGGTCCGCGAGTCCGCCCGCGACGACGTTCTTCGCGATGTGCCGCGCCATGTAGGCCGCCGAGCGGTCCACCTTGGTCGGGTCCTTGCCCGAAAACGCACCGCCCCCGTGACGTCCCATTCCGCCGTAGGTGTCGACGATGATCTTGCGTCCGGTGAGTCCGGTGTCTCCCATCGGTCCGCCGATGACGAATCGCCCGGTCGGATTGATGTGATACTTCGTGTCCTCATCGAGTAGGTTCGCCGGGACAACAGCCTGAATCACGTGCTTCAGAATTCCAGAGCGCAGTTCGTCGTTGCCGACCTGCTCCGAATGCTGCGTCGAGATGACGACCGCATCCACGCGCCTCACTTTGCCTTGCGCGTCATATTCAACTGTAACTTGGGATTTGCCGTCAGGGCGAAGGAAGGGAAGCTGGCCATTCTTGCGGACTTTCGAAAGCTGCATGGTTAGCTTATGCGCCAGAGCAATGGGGGTCGGCATCAACTCCTCATTCTCATTCACCGCGTAGCCAAACATCATTCCCTGGTCGCCGGCGCCGCCGGTGTCTACGCCCATGGCGATGTCGCCGGATTGTTTGTTGATGGTGGAGATCACGGCGCAGGTGTTGCAGTCGAAGCCGTGGAGCGCGTTGTCGTAGCCGATGGTTTGCACGGTACCGCGGACGACCTGCTGGAAATCAACGTAGGCCTTGGTGGTGATTTCTCCGGCGATAACTACGAGGCCGGTGGCGGTGAGGGTTTCGCAGGCCACGCGGCTCACGGGATCGTCGGCGAGGCAGGCGTCGAGGATGGCGTCGGAAATCTGGTCTGCGATTTTGTCGGGATGGCCTTCGGTTACGGATTCAGAAGTGAACAGATAGCGATTCTTCGATGACAAGTTTAGTTTCTCCTCAATTTGCACGTGCGGTTATTCGGCCCGCAAATTTCGCGCGCTCCGCACGTGTTTCAGAAAAAGTTGGGACTTTTGAATCGGGTCAAGCTTGCTGGGCTCCGAAGTGCGAGAGCAAAGAAAACCCACTTCTCACACTCAGATCGTGCGAGAAATGGGGCACCCTTAAGTGCCCTCGCGACAGCCGGCAACATGCCGGCGCCACACGAAAAAGAAGTCCTTCCAAAAGGCTAACAGAGGGGTATGGGGGGCGCAATAAATTTGGGCCTAAATGAGTGGAAATCAATCGAAGCGCTGATTTGGAGAGTTGGGCGGCGGGGATTGGGCGGCGAGCGGATTTCAGAAGCTCTGCCAAGACCGGGAACCACAGGGGCCACGAAGGTTCACGGAGAGGAATTGCTTTTTCGGAAAATGTGGGATGACTCGGGCAATGAGAGGCAGACGCGGCTTCGCGGCGTGGATCAGGGCGCAGTTTTCAGGCCGGAGTTGTCGAAGACGAGCGTTTTGGGCTCGGCTTCATTGCCCTGCGGAGAAATCTCTTTGCCATTGAAGAGAAAGCTGACTCCGGCGGCGTTGCCGACCTTGACGACAACTTCCCGTGTGGCGTGGACCGAAGTGTGCGCTGGGGCGATCAAGGTTTCCTGGCGGACGGGCTGTCCGTCGGCGACGATGGACAGCCATGAGTTCTCGGTAGCGCGGATGATGAGTGTGAATGAGGGCGCAGAAGTATCCGACGGCCTGGCTGCCGCGGGATTCCCGAAGGTGCGGACCGTTACATCATTTTTTTCCTCGCGGGTTTCCGTGGTCCTGTTCGCAACATTCGTCGACGAAAGATCCGGAGCTTGCGCCGCCATGGGGTTCGGCTTGGCGGGCTGCGGGTTCGTCGCCGGCGATGGCAAAAGCATCGCGGAAGTCGCCGTTGCAGACGCAGGCGCGTTAGTCACCGGAGTTGGCCCGGGCGTGGCGATCGGAACGGATGAGGACGGCGACCGCGCCGGGGCGCTCCTCTGCGTCGAGGCCGGAGGGCTCCCCTGGTGCGAGCGGCGTGTCCAGAGTGCGATTCCAAGAATGAAAATGAGCCCGGCTAGGACAATCAATCTCCACGACGAGGTGGATGGAGGCTGCGGAGTGAATGCCTTTCGCACGGGACGAACATCTTCTTCGCGGGGAAGTTGCAAGTCGGGCAGTTCTTCGACTTCCACTTGCGGCTGTGCCGGTTCTGCTTGCGTGGAAGAGACAGCGGCTGGAACTGCGGGTTTGTGCACCACGGGCGCGGAAGATTTCGCAGGACTCATCGCCCGCTTTGCCCCTTCCGGCCGAGCATTCGCGGGCAACGCCGGTTCCCAGGCCTGCTGGGCTGCGACCTGCGCCTGACGCAGACAATCCAGATATTCGGTGATGGCCTCTTCGGCGTCCAGGCCGAGGTGTTTGGCGTAAGCGCGGATGAATCCTTTGTTGAAAACACCGCCGGGCAGGCGGTCGAAGTTTTCCTCTTCGATGGCCTGAAGCATGCGCGGACCGATCTTGGTCACGTTCGACACGTCATCGAGCGTGAGTTCTTTGGCCTCGCGCGCCTTGCGGAATTTGTCTCCGAACTGACCCATTCAGCTTATGTGTGGAGAAGATGTATTGAGAACATCATAGGGCAACGTATGGGGCGATGCTAGAAGCATTCGGGGAACGGACGTAACTTGCCGCATGGAGTTTTTGTCACGCTGACTGCGCTCCGCCCTTCCTCGTGGGGGGCGGAATGGCAGGGGAGGAGCTATGCGCGACGTACAGCCTGTTCGGTGCTCTCGCGCTTGTGCAGGGCAAATCCTGGAAGAGGCGGCTGTCCCCGGCACTGATTGAGGAATCCCCGTTTCTCTCGCAAAGAGCAGGTGCGAAATGTTGGCGGCGGATCGGGCGCGTGCAGGCTGAACGATGGCTCCTTGCCGTCGGCCGCAAGGCGTCAACGCCCGGAACCTGAGGTCTACAGCAAACCCTGTATATAGCGGCCCTGCCCTCTTTTGTAGAGTATGCTCGGATCAGCACCCGTTTCTTCCCACCTGGATTCAGGATTGCAGGAAAATAAGTGCCCAAGATGCGGACTCGCACGATGAAAGCTGTCCCGGAGACGGGTAAGGAAAATCGTCAACTTCCCAAAGCGCCAACCGGTATTCAGGGCCTTGATGAGATTACCCGAGGTGGTTTTCCGCGCGGGCGTCCGACGCTGGTGTGCGGCAGCGCCGGCGCGGGCAAGACGCTTCTGGCCATGGAGTTTCTCGTTCGGGGTGCCACGGAATGCGACGAGCCCGGCGTTTTCATGGCGTTTGAGGAGACTGCCCCTGAACTGACGGAGAATGTTCGCTCGCTCGGTTTTGACCTCGACGAGTTGGCGAAAGAAAAGAAGTTGTCCATTGATTTCGTTCGCATCGAGCGCAGCGAGATTGACGAAACCGGCGACTACGATCTGGAAGGCCTGTTCATCCGGCTGGGAGCGGCGATCGACGCCATCGGCGCCAAGCGCGTCGTCCTCGACACGATCGAAAACCTGTTTGCCGGGCTGCAGAATGAAGGCATCCTGCGAGGGGAGTTGCGCCGCCTGTTTCGATGGCTCAAAGACAGGGGCATAACTGCGGTTATCACCGCGGAACGCGGCGAAGGCGCCCTGACCCGCCACGGGCTGGAAGAATATGTTTCCGATTGCGTGATCCTGCTCGACCACCGGGTGACGGACCAGGTTTCGACACGCCGTCTGCGTATCGTCAAGTATCGCGGAACGGCTCACGGCACCAACGAATATCCCTTCCTCATCGACGAAGACGGTTTCAGTGTCCTGCCCGTTACATCTCTGGGCCTGCAACACCAGGTCAGTGAGGAACGAATTTCGAGCGGCGTTCCCCGTCTGGATACGATGCTGGGCGGCGAGGGATTCTACCGCGGCACAACCATCTTAGTTTCAGGCACCGCAGGGACGGGCAAGACGAGCCTTGCGGCGAGCTTTGTCGATGCGGCTTGCCGGCGCGGCGATCGCTGCCTGTACTTCTCATTCGAGGAGTCCGAGGGCCAGCTTGTTCGCAATATGCGATCGATCGGCTTGAATCTGGAACAGTGGTCTAAGAAGAAACTGCTCCAGTTTCACTCCAGCCGGGCTACGTTCTACGGGCTGGAAATGCATCTGGCGATCATTCACAAAATCGTTCGCGACTTTCAGCCTAGAGTCGTGGTGCTCGATCCCATCGGTAGCCTGATCCAGGCGGGCAATCAGCGCGATGCGCACATCATGATCATTCGCCTGATCGACTTCCTGAAGCAACTGGAAGTGACCGCTTTTCTCACCAACCTTACGTCAGGCGGTAAGGCGCTGGAGAAAACCGATATCGAGATTTCATCCATCGTCGACACTTGGCTTTTCATGCGGGATATCGAGCTCGATGGCGAGCGCAACCGCGCCCTGTATGTGCTGAAGTCGCGTGGCATGGCGCACTCCAATCAACTGCGCGAGTTCCTCTTAACGCCCCAGGGAGTCGATTTGCTGGACGTATACGTGGGGCCGGAAGGAGTGCTCACGGGATCGTCCCGCCTGTCCCAGGAAGCGCGGGAGAAGGGCGCTTCCCTGGCGCGCCGACAGGATGCCGAGCGCAAGGATCGCGACCGGATGCGCAAGCGGGAGGCGCTGGAAGCGCGTATCGAGGCGCTTCGCAAAGAGTTCGAAGTCGAGGAAGCAGAGGCGGAAACCGCCAGTGCAGAAGAGAGTTCACGGGAAGAGATGATTACGGACAATCGCGAGGCCATGTCACGCAGCCGCCAGGCTGACACAGTGAAGGATGGGGTCGTTGTAAAAGGACGGAAGGGCACCCGATGAAAAAGTCAGTAAGGGAGAAAGAAGCGTCACCTCTCAGTCTTCAGGAAATCAGGGAGAGGAACGAGCCTGCCGCCAACGAGGTATGGCAGCTTCGCCTTTACGTCGCGGGCCAGACGCCGCGTTCGGTGGCGGCTTTCGCCAATCTCAAGAAACTTTGCGAGGAACATTTAGCGGGGCGGTACGAAATCGAAGTGGTGGACCTGATGAAACATCCGCAATTGGCGGCGGGAGACCAGATCCTGGCCATTCCCACATTGGTCCGGAAGTTACCTCAACCGCTGCGCAAAATCGTGGGCGATCTTCGCGACACGGAACGGGCACTCGTCGGTTTACAAATCCGCTCGGCTGCAATGTGAGAATGAAGTCGACGAGGGAGTTTTTATTTTTTGTGTTTAGTGAGGTTCTATGAGCAGGAAAGTACCTGGGGTTGAGCGCAGTCAGCAATTGATGGAAGAGGCCGAGCAGACGCTGCGGGCGATCCAGTACGGAACCGTGGACGCGTTCGTCGTCGAGGAGCCGGATGGCCATCGGGTCTATACGCTGGAGGGTTCCGATCTTCCTTACAGCACCCTGGTCGAAAAGATGCAACAGGGCGCCGCGATGCTGGATGCCCATGGGTCTATCGTTTACTGCAATCTCAGTCTGTCCCAGCTATTAGGTGTGCCGCGTGAGACCGTCATCGGGCGCTTTTTGCTGGACTTTGTTGCTGCGGAGGACCGGCCCGCTTACCAGAAGTTGCTGCAGGAGAATCAGATTGAATCAAACGAAGGAGAAATGCGACTGCATCTCGCCGACGGGAGTCTGATTTTCGCCAATTTCTCTTTCAGCCTGCTGTCGCGAGATAAATCGGCAACCGGAGTCCTTATTACCGACCTGACATTACAGAAGCAGCAGATGGAGTTTGCGTCGCGTCTCCAGACCATGCAAGATGAGGAGCGCAAACGGTTGGCTCGCGAGCTGCACGACAGTGTCGGCCAGACGCTTGCTGCTCTCAGCATGAACATTGGCATGGTGCAGGCTCAGTCCCATAAGCTCGATGCACTCGGAGCGAGAGCCGTTTCAGATAATGCTGGACTCGTCGAACAGGTCTCTCGGGAGATTCGTACCATCTCGCATCTGCTTCATCCACCGCTCCTGGATATTGCCGGCCTTGCTTCCGCGCTTCGCTGGTATGTGGATGGCTTCTCGGAACGTAGCAATATCAAGGTGGACCTGGAAATCTCAAGCGATTTTCGCCGCCTGCCCGACGAGCTCGAGATTGCCATCTTCCGGATCGTTCAGGAATGTTTGACTAACATCCACCGCCATTCCGGAAGTATGACGGCTACAATCCGTCTCTATCAGGAAGGTGACAGTCTGACGATTCAGGTCCAGGATCGCGGGAAGGGTATACCCGCGGAAAAACAACATGAACTGATGGAGTTGGGCGGCGGCGGTGTCGGATTTGCCGGAATGCGCGAGCGGCTGAGAAGGCTTGGCGGGACTTTGCAGCTAAAATCCGATGAATCCGGAACTATCGTCAGCGCGACCCTTAAGGTAGCTTAAACTTCGCTGTACTCAGAAAGTGCGCTCTCCATGCGCCATTCCCGCTGAATCGTAAGCCACGTCCGCCAGCAAGTGAGACACCCGATATTTGAGAGAAATCCCCCCTAAGGTACGAAATAGCCGAGAATCGTTCTGACGAACCTGCGCGGGCCTGCATCAGAGAACTGTGGCAGAATGCGCCCAACATCGATCCTTTGGAGCCCGCATCCTGGTGGTGGATGACAATGCGGCGATGCGTCGCACACTGAGACATGTTCTGGAGAGTCAGGACAATTGGAAGGTGTGCGATGAGGCATCCGATGGACGTGAAGCTGTCGTTAAATTCAATCAAGAGAAGTTCGATGTCATCGTGCTCGACTTTCAAATGCCTGGTATGAATGGGCTGGATGCTGCGAAACAGATCACATCACGTTCCCCGAATACTCCCATTCTGATGGTCACCCTGCACCACTCGCCTCAGCTTGCCGAGGAAGCCCGGAAGGTAGGTATCCGCGGAATGTGCCCAAAGGCTGACATTGGATGTGTGGTGGAGGGTGTGACGACGATTCTGGATAACAAGCCATACTTCAAGAACTAGGCCTCTAGGAGTGCGTGGGTTCGCGCTTATGGGGCGGTGCCCAAGGCCCCTTATCTCCCGATGCAGGTCGGTCCTCTGGATGATCTTGGCTTACTGCGGAGGTTTGCGCAGTGTGATGGCGAACTGCGCCTTGCAGGTTTGGGAAGGGTCGTCGAAGGCGCTGCCGGACCGGTCGCCCTCCGACGCCTGAAAGAAAAGTCCGTGCTTCAGATTTCCAGGCAGGCCGGTGAAGCGCGCTTTCCCGTCGATGTTGGTGCTGACTTCGAGATCGAGCTTGTGGGCGCCCATAAATCCGTAGGTGACGCGGGTTGCGACCTTAGCGTTGTAGAGCGGCTTGTTGTCGGCGCCGGTGATGGTGAAGTCGGCGGAACAATCGCCGAGGCCGGCATCGACCGCGGGGATGGAGTGAGGGTCGGGGCTGGACGTCTGCGAAAGGCCAGCCAAAGCGGAGCAGCAGAGGAATGCGGCCGCCAGAAAAACTCGCCATTGGGTCATACAGAAGATTATAAAAGCGCAACCGAAACCGCAGGGATTGTGGTATCCAGCTTTGCTTGATTCCTCACTCTCGCGGGCAAGAGTGTCCAGGCCTGATAGGAGTCGAGCTTCCTTCGACGGAACCTCCGTTCGACGCGCTGCGCTTGCTCAGGGCTCAAAAGCGGTGGCTGACCCCAAATATTTCACTTCTATCCCCGCAATGTTGCTGTGAAACCCCTGTCAGCATTGGCGTTAGAGGTTACTGGTTACCAACGTTCGTTGCCCGGCACGAAAGTGGTGCATATAATTTTTGAACGCCACCCCTATCCAGTGAGGAATAAACGGGATTTCCATGCCTGAGGCCGGCACTCAATTGACCCGCCATAGCCAGGAACTGACGATTTTTCACGACGTCGCCAAGGCGCTGACGTCGTCGCTGGATCTTGACTCCATTCTTCAGACAATCATGGACAAAATGGCCGAATACTTCCGGCCCGATACCTGGTCTTTGCTGATGGTGGATGAAGCGAAGGATGAGTTGTATTTCGCGATTGCGGTCGGTGACAAGGCGGAGGCTTTGAAAAATGTCCGGCTGAAGGTGGGTGAGGGCATCGCCGGATGGGTTGCGAAGAATGGCGAAGCACGGGTGGTGCCGGATGTAAGCGCCGATCCCTATTTTGCCAGCCGCGTGGATGAGACCACGAAATGGGAGACCCGGTCGGTGATTTGTGTGCCGCTGCGCTCGAAGCTGCGCGTGCTGGGAGTGATTCAGCTTGTAAACGTCAACATGGAGCAGTTCAAGGAAGCCGAACTTTTCTTCCTGCAATCGCTATGCGACTATGCGGCGATTGCGATCGAGAACGCGCGCTGGGTGGAGAAGATCCAGGAACTGACGATCACCGACGACTGCACCGGGCTCTACAATGCGCGGCATCTTTACAAGACGCTCGAGACCGAAGTCTACCGGTCATCGCGTTTCGGATATGAATTCAGCGTGCTGTTCATCGATTTGGATCATTTCAAGGCGGTGAATGACACCCATGGGCACTTGATCGGCAGCAAGCTGCTGGCGGAGATCGGATATTTGATCAAGGCGCAGTTGCGGTTGATTGACTTCGCTTTTCGCTATGGGGGAGATGAGTTCGTGGTGCTGCTGCCGCAGACGGGAAAGGACTCGGCCCTGGTGGTCGCGCGGAGACTGCGCGATGGGATGCGGGCGAGCGCCTTTTGCAAAGAGGAAGGATTGAACCTGAATGTGCGGGCCTCGATCGGCGTGGCGACGTATCCGCATGATGCGAGGACAGCGCATGATGTCATCCGTCAGGCCGACGGAATGATGTATATGGTGAAAAATTCGACTCGGGATAATATTGGGATCGCGCAGCGAGGGATGCTGAAGGAGTAGGAAGTTCAGTTCTCAGTTGTGATCTGGCTTTGGCGGCGGGGTTGCCTGTTTTGTTTCCGGCTTCCAGGGATTCGCATTTGCCGGCGCTTTGGGATTCACGCCGAAATCCCAGACAAAGAGATTCATTCCCTCTTCCCCTTCGATTTCCACTAAGGCATATTCTCCGGGCGCAAGCGTTTCGGTGGGTGTGAGTTTCAGCCAGCCCCCATTGACCTGCGTGATCGTCGTTTTGACGAATTTCTCTTCCTGGCTGATCTTGCCGGTGACCTGGCGTTTGACCCCTCCGACGATTCGCTTATTGCCCTTCACCTCTGCATGAACGATGCGGAAGCGGTTGAAGGGCACCACCGCGCCTACCGGTTGCTGTGGCTGTTGGGGTTGCTGAAGGGTGGGCTTGGAAGAATCGGCCGGCGGCGTGGAGGATTTTTCGGGGACATCGGGAGTGTCGTCGACCTTGATGTAAATCGAAGGCACGTCGACGTGGACCTGAATCTTCGCATGAGCTCCGTCGAGTTCGATGGTCACCTTGGTGCCCGCGATGGGATTGATCGCTCCCTTGAGAATGTTAGTTTTGGTGTTGCGGTTCACGTCTCCCTGGGTCTGTTGAAGTTCGACGAGTTGCGGCTCACTCTGAAAGGTATCGAGCAGGAACACACCCGAGTCCTCGGGCAGGCGCAGTCCAGGAGCGACTTGCGGAAGCTTGGATTCCTCATGGGCGCTTTCTTCGGCGAGTTCCTTGTCGAGCTGAACGGCTTCAGGAGCGGAGACATTGGCCTGGCGCTCTTTTTCGTAGCGATTCGTCGCATCCCAATCGACGAGCGAGTTGGGAAGCTCCTCCCACTCCTCGCGTTCAGAGCTGTAGTAGCGCACGCGGTCGCCTTTGACTTCATACTTCGTGACCAGCTGGTAAGAGCCGTCTTTGAGAACGAGGCGGCGGGCGGTGTCCTGGGCGGGAGCCTGAATCAGGAATCCGATGAGTGACAAGGCCAGGATGCGGATGGGCGAGCGCATATTCGTCTGGTTGATTATCGTATGGTTGACGGATGCAGTCGAATGAATCCCCAGTGGGTAAGATGCATGGATTTGAGGATGTATGCCTGGGGGTGCAGCGCTACCTGGGCGATTCACCCGATAAACAGTCGACCGACGCTTGTAGTATGCTGATGTCCGCATTGCGCCCGCTCGGAAAATAATGAAAATTCGCTTTCTCCCTTCAGCTCTTTTGCTTGCCTCCATGGCTGCGGCCCAGTCCGGGCCGGCGGTGTCTCCAACTTCCGCCACCCAGGATGGGCATCCGGTATCGTATGCCTCGGTCACGCAACTGGAAGGCCTGCTCGGTCAACTGGAGACGGCCTCGAAGGCCACACAGGCCGACCTGGTGAAGTTGCGGATCGAGCATTGGAAGACCGACGGCGCCGCGAAGAAACAGGCTTTGGGAAATGTGGACTCGATCCAGCGGAATTTGCAGGATGCGCTGCCTGGCATGATTGCACAGCTGCGCTCGACCCCTGAAGATCTTCCGGCAACGTTCAAGCTCTATCGCAATCTCGATGCACTCTATGACGTCATGGGCGGGGTGGTGGAAGACGCGGGGGCTTTCGGGTCGAAGGACGATCTGCAATCGCTCTCGAATGACCTGAATTCTTTTGAAGGATCGCGACGTCAATTGGCGGAGCGTATCGAAAATTTATCGACGCAGAAAGAGGCGGAGATCGCGCGGCTGCGCACGGACCTGAAGACGGCGCGGGCGGCGATTCCAGCCGAGCCGCCAAAGAAAATTGTAGTCGACGATAACGCGCCCCCGAAGAAGCCGGCTGCGAAGAAGAAGCCGGCGGCGAAACCAGCCACGGCCACGCCGGACAAGAGCAAGCCCGCGTCGCAGCCCACGCCGCCCCAACCGGCTCCTGCGAAGCCGCAGTAAGGAAGCTAAAACTCAATTTCTCGTGCAAGGGCCTGCGAGAGATGGAGGCACCGTTCCCGCTCTGTTCATAGAATCTGCTAACCTTTCCAGCGCATCTACATTTAACTTCCGTGTTTCTTCTCGCCGAAATCCGGTTTGCGCTGGCTGGTCATCATCCCATCGCCGCGATCGTGGGAGGCATTGCCATCATCTGGGTGGTGCTGCTGGATGCATTCGAGACGGTCGTGTTGCCGCGGCGCGTGCTGCGCAACTTCCGGCTGACGGCGTATTTCTACCGGCGCACGTGGATTCCATGGCGGCGGATCGCAGAACACATTCGGCCGACTTCTAGGCAACAGAGCTTCCTGGGATACTTCGGGCCGTTGTCTTTAATCCTGCTGCTGGGAGTGTGGGCGGCGGGACTGATTTTGGGATTTGCGCTCGTCCAGCAGGGAATAGGCGGACACGAGCAGCTCAACCAGGAACCGCTCAACTTCGGCAAGATCCTCTATCACAGCGGTGAGACGTTCTTCACGCTGGGCTATGGAGATATCGTTCCCACTTCCGGCCCGGCGCGCGCTCTTTCGGTGATTGAAGCCGGCATGGGCTTCGCGTTTCTGGGGGTGGTAATCGGCTACATCCCGGTCGTCTACTCTTCGTTCTCGCGAAGGGAAATCCAGATTTCTATGCTCGATGCACGGGCGGGCTCGCCTCCATCGGCGGCGGAGTTGCTGGTGCGGCTGGCAGGCCGGACGGAGAACGCGGGAATGGACCAGTCTGTGCTGGACGAGGTATTGCGCGACTGGGAACGATGGTCGGCGGAGTTGCTGGAGTCGCAGATTTCATATCCCGTGCTGGCATTTTTTCGCTCGCAGCACAGCAACCAGTCGTGGCTGGCAGCGTTGACGACGATGCTCGATGTGACGTCGCTGGTGCTGACGGGGATAGACGGCGTGCATCCGGGGCAGGCGAAACTGACATTTGCCATGGCCCGGCACGCAGCTGTGGATTTAGCGCAGGTAGTGAATGCGAGACATGATCCCAGTGCGCCGGACCGATTGCCGGATGAAGAATATGAGGCGTTACTGGCGGCGCTCGCCGCGGCGGGGCTGCAATTGCGCAGCGATGACTACGGCCGGGAGAAATTAAAAAAGCTGCGCTCGATGTACGAGCCATATGTGCATGCGACCGGAAGAAACCTGATGCTGGTGCCGCCCCTGTGGAGACATCCGGAGAAAGCGCGCGATAACTGGCAGGCTGGACCGTGGGACCGGGTGATTCAGGCGCGGGGTTTGGCGATCCTGGGGCAGAAACCATCGCGACCTTTGCCGGCGCGAGTCGCGGACCTGGATCATTTTTGAAGGGCGGTCTCTTATAGATAAAGTTTTGTCATTCCGAGCTGCGCTCTTTGCGGCAAGGAACCTGCTCTCCGGCGTGATTCTCGCAGATCGCCGGCAGAACGCAGGTTCCTCGCTCCGCTCGGAATGACAGGCAATCTTTGACAATTGATCTGAGGCCGCCGCCCCAACGCCGATCCTCTTCCCACGTGCTAACATCCATCCGTTATTCTTCAATTCTGATCTGATGAGACACACCGGTGAAAATGTCGTGCGCATTGAAGCCGAGGCCCTGCGGGCGCTGGCAGACCGCATTGCCGGCCCGATGGCGGCCGACTTTCAGCGGGCAGTGGATCTGATGTTCTGCTGTGCAGGGAGAGTCGTCGTTACCGGCATGGGAAAGAGCGGCCTGATTGCGCGCAAGATTGCGGCGACGCTCAGTTCGACTGGGAGTCCGGCGCTGTATCTGCATCCGGTGGAGGCGATGCACGGCGATCTGGGGATGATCATGCGTGGGGATGTGGTGCTTGCGCTTTCGGCGAGTGGTGAGACGGAAGAAATCCTGGCGCTGCTGGCGACCATCAAGCGGTTGCAGGTGCCGCTGATTTCGATGACCGGGGATGAGATTTGTGCCCGTTCTCACCCTTCGACCAGCGCGAAGGGTGGGGCAGCCTCAATGTCCGAGAATCGCCACTTCTCGAAACGCGCAAGAAATGGGGTACCCCAACCAAACCCAAGGTCCCTCGACTTCGCTCGGGATGACAAGTCTAATGAGGTTTCCACACTCGCCGCCGCAGCCGATGTCGCTTTGGATTGTTCCATTGCGCAGGAGGCTTGTTCTTTGGGCCTGGCTCCCACGGCTTCGACTACGGCTATGCTTGCGCTGGGCGATGCGCTCGCCGTAACGTTGAGCGAGCGCCGTGGGTTCAAAGAAGAGGACTTTGCCAATCTGCATCCCGGCGGCAAGCTGGGGAAGAAGCTGGCGCGGGTGGAGTCGTTGATGCATTCGGGCGACGCATTGCCACGAGTGACTCCGCAGACAAAGATGCCGGACGTGATTTATGAAATGTCGCGCAAGAAACTGGGTGTAACCGCCGTCGTGGATGGCGGAAAACTGACCGGCATCATCAGCGATGGCGATTTGAGGCGACTGCTTGAGAAGCGCGGCAAGGATGTGATGGACCTGACGGCCGAAGAGGCGATGACGCGTGATCCGAAAACCGTCCATGCAACCGAGTTTGCCGCATCAGCGCTGGCGGTGATGGAAGAGAAAAAGATTACCTCCCTCATGGTGGTCGATGAAGGCGGATGCCTGGAAGGCATCGTGCATCTGCATGATCTCTGGGAGACAGAGATGATCTGAAATGGCCCGTGCGCCAGGAAATGACTTGCAACGCGAACCCGCCCACTAGCGCACGATTTCGAACACGACTCCCATGTTGTTGGCGCCGCCCAATAGCGTCGTCCCGTAGAGATTACCTGAGGCATCGCGCAACAGCGCCGCCTCCGGGAATTCTCCGTCGGTTCGCGTGAACAGATGCAGATTGATCTCGGTCCACTTGTCTCCCGGCTGCACCTTCAACTCGAAGACCGCGCCAACGGTGGTGGTGCTATTTCCATTTGCGCACGTTCCGTAGAGATTTCCTTTTGTGTCCATCACGAGTCCACTGAACGGGTTTCCCGCAACTTTCGAGTTGAAGCTATAAAGGACACGCTCGCTCCATTGCCCCGTCGCAGCTGGGGTGAGCCGAAATACCGTGCCGGATTGAGCCAGGCCTCCGCCTTCCGTTGTCCCATAGACGCGCCCGGTCGAATCCAGGATCAGTCTCTCTCCATAGGGATTGCTACCGTCGGCGCCACCCGTGAAACTGTGCAACACGGCCAGAGACCAGCCTTTGGCGGAAGGTGAGAGCCTGTAGACGACCCCGGCGGCCTTGGCCCCTCCGCCTTGGGTCACACCGTAAAGATTGTTCTTGCGGTCGAAGACCAGACCTCCGGCGGGTACGGAACCGTCTTTGCCGCCAAAAGTATGAACGACTTCTTCGATCCACTGACTGTTCGCCGCCGGCTTCAACTGGAAAATGGTCCCCTGGTTGTTGATGCCTCCAAGCGCAGTGGTGCCGTAAAGATTTCCCGCGGAATCGAAAACCAGACCGGCGTATGGGTTCGCTCCGTCCGTCTGGCCTTGGAAGCTATGGAGTACGCTTTCACTCCAACCGCTTCCCGATGGGGTGAGCTTGAAGATTGTCCCCAGGTCGTTCGCTCCGCCGCCGACAGTGGTCCCATACAAATTTCCCGAAGCATCGAAAATCACGTCGGCCATATAGGGATTCGCACCGTCCGCGCCCCCGGTGAAGCTGTACAGGACCGAGATCCCGGTGGGTGAGAGCTCAAAGACCTCGCCCGCTCCAAACTGGCCGCCGACGAAGGTCGTTCCGTAGAGGTTTCCGGCGGCATCCATGACCAGACTCGACAGTGGGTTGCCTCCATCGCCGTACCCGGTGAAGTTGTAAAGCGTTTGGTCGGTCTGCGCGGAAAGAATGTGAGAGAAGCAAGCTAACGCTGCAACGACCACAAGGATGCGGATCTTATGATTCATGTCACGACTCCTGGGACAGGGCAGCTGATTTATGGCGCAAGAACGTCGGCTGAAAAAAATAGGCGCCGTTAGTTCCGGCGCCTTTCCAGTGGCCTTGCGGGATGCGCGTCCGACAAGGCGATCAGGAGAAACTTATTTGCTCTCCGCGACCGACGGGCCAGGAGTGCCGAAGTCGCGGCGATTGTTGACCGCCGTGCGCGCTGCGCGCGTTGTCGGCTGATTGGCGGCTGCCGCTCCGTAGCGCTCGAGCAGCACGGGAGCCATCGCGTTTTCTGCTTCTTTCACGAAGATCATCTTCGTATCCGAAGCCATATCGACGCGGACGAAATCTCCCAGCTTTACCTGGCCTGTCGCGACCAGATTGGCCAGCGGGAAAACCAGATTGCGCTCGATGGCGCGTTTCAGGTGCCGCGCGCCATAGCGAGGATCGGTGCCTTCCTTGAGCAAAAATTCTTTTACCGCCGGAGTGCAGTTGAAGACGAACTGGTTGGTGCCGGCGGCCATCAGCACGCGCTGCTGAACCATGCCGAGTTCGATGTCGAGAATCTGCGAGAGATGCTCATCGCGCAGGGTCTTGAACACGACCGTCTTGTCGATGCGGTTCATGAACTCGGGCGTGAACTTGCGGCGGGCCGCTTCCACGGCAGTGCGCTGAATCTTGTCGTCGAACGATTCATCGACCTCCACTGCTTTCGGCGCAAATCCGAAGCCGCCGTCCACCAGGCTCGTCATCTCACTCGCGCCCAGGTTCGAGGTCATGATGATGATGCACTGCGACAGATCTACGCGGCGGTTGTCGCCGAGCGTCAGTGTCGCCTTGTCGAGAATGCCGAGAAGCAACTGCCAGAGCGAATCGCTGGCTTTTTCAATTTCGTCGAAGAGCAGGATCGAGAGCTTCAGCTTCTCGGTGAACCACTGATTCAATGCTTCCTGCGTGAGCAACGGGTGCGTCTCGCGGTGTCCGAGGTATCCCGGAGGAGAGCCGATCAGTTTCGCGATCTCATGAGAGTGCTGGAACTCGGCGCAGTCGATTTTGATGCAGGCCCTTGAATCTCCGAATAGCGCTTCGGCCATGGCTTCAACCACGCGCGTCTTGCCGGAACCGGTCGGCCCCAGGAAGAGCAGGTTGCCTACCGGGCGTCCGGGCGCGTTCAAGCCGGCCAGAAACATCTGGTAAATTTCGACCACCTTCTCCAGTGCCGCGTCCTGACCTACGATGCGGCGGCGCAGCGCGCCGTCAAATTCCCCAGCGTCGTTGCTGCGGCGGTTCGGATCGAGTACTGTCGCGAGATTGGTTCTCATACTCATTCGTTGTGCCCGCTTCCCTTTCGGCCGTTTTCTGCGGCTCTCTTATATTTTGTGCCGGACTTTGTAGGACGTATTCCTTGTTTTGCCCCTACCTTCTGGAAGTTCCCCACGATCTTCCAGAACGTGGCGCCGTCCGGCACATAGGAAATAAGCAAATCGTTAGCCACGGATCGCCAGTCGCGCGGTTGCACGCAAGTCTCTCATTTTCGTATGGATAGCGTCTCATTAGAGGGTTTCCTCAGAACCTGGTCCCACGCCTGCCGCAAACCTTTGCACCATCGCGGAAGGAAGATGCTAGTAACTTCAGTTGCCAGTGACCAGTTGCCAGTTGCCAGTGACCCCAGTTCTTACGAACTGCAACGAGTCGTGAGAAAACTTGAAGCATGTTCCGGTGGCTGACAGCTGAGAACCGGCAACTAGCGGCCGGCAACCGGCAGCTGCCTTTCGTGCCTACTCCCGTCGTAACTAGCGACGCCTCAATCACAAAGCTACGATCCGACTCGGGTAGGTTCGGAGGATCGTTTGCGTCACTCGTCTCTTCGTTTTGTCACGGGAGTTTCCTGTCTTCTGTTTGGAGCCGCCGCCTGGCGCTTGGGCCCGCATTCTGCCGCCGATTTTGCCGCCGAAGCTCAAACCGTGAAAGCTGCCCCGCCGCAACAGGCGCAGCCATCCGCGCCGCTGGTGGAAGGCGTCAGCGGAACGGCCAGAACCGCGAAGCTCTCGATCCCCGCCGAACCGAAACCGATCATCGCCCCCGGGAGCGAACTCTACAGCGCCAAGCGCGGAGAAGCGATCCCGACCATTGCCCGCAAATATCTGGGCAAAACTTCATATCTGACGTCTTCGGAGTTGGCCGACGCGATCCGCTCGGTGAACCACAAGTCCGAGGCCAGCAACATCCTTAAGGCGAACGAGAATATCATCATCCCCGGCATCCTCCCAGCCCCAATTACGGAAAAAACAGTTCCTGTCGCCCGCGACTTCGAAGTCCGCGCCATCTACCTGACCGGAGTGATGG
>DASXDY010000032.1:0-15313 GCA_036490405.1 Candidatus Sulfotelmatobacter sp.
CGCAAGGTCGGAGCCCGCGGCCTGCGCATGATCCTCGAAGAACTCATGCTCGACCTGATGTTCAACCTACCGAGCCAGAAAAAGTTAAAAGAATTCGAAGTGACCCGGGAGATGGTGGAAAAACGCACTGCGTCATTCGCCACCGTGATGGAAAAAGCTGGGTAGTCCCGAGTCCTGAGTCCCGAGGGAGTCGTCAGTTCTTTCGCTTTCACAAGTACAGACATGAAGCCCCACTTCGCACAACTCGCGAGGGTGGGGCTTTGTTCTTGCACCACGCACTGTCACGGCGTCACGGCGATATCCTGCACTTCGGGTCTGCCGCCTTCCGGGAACGTGTACGGCGAGTGGGGAGCGGCGTCAGATCACCCGTTGTGTGGTTGATCGAGAATCCGACCAGCAGGTTGTAGCCGGGGTTGGTATAGCTCAATGTACAGCCCCCGGCATAGAGATAGTTTCCAGTTGAATCCGTGCGGACAGCGCCATAGCATGCGCTATTTGCGGGCGTGAACTTCTTGAATTTCAGGGCGCCGTTGCTTGCGATCGAGTAGATTGCGATGTTGTCTTCGAATTCGTTCAGGGCGTACAGGAATTTGCCCGTCCCCTCCACTGCGAGCGATCGTGGAGACATCCAGGCCTGGACATAGTCGATTCCGCTGCCGCCTTCACAGTGCGTGTCCTCCCAGGGAGATCCTGACAAAGCGGTCAGAGTTCCGGTAGTGGGCTCAATCGCGAAGCCGTCGGCTACACCTGCGGTTCCATCCGCGTTGTAAAGGTACTTGCCGTTGAGATCGAACACATCTCGGGGATAAGTATTGCCGCACGCGGCTACGACCGGCGTCGGATAGGGAGATCCGGGCAACGGGGTGAGTGCCGCCGAGACGGTGTCGATCTGGAAGGCGTCGATGTATCCGCTTCCGTCCGCGACGTAGAGATAGTTGCCATCGGGATCCATGGTGAGCCCTTGGGGGCCGGTCTGGGTGGCATACGGGGAGCCGGGGGCGAGTTTCAGCGAGCCATCATCCTGTAGTTGAAAGACGGCGACTCCGTCGCCGGGTGCGTATTCTGAGAGGGCGGCGAAAATCAGCTTGCCTCTGGGATGTACGGCTACCGCGGCTACGGACCGGTTGGCCGCGAAGGGCGCTCCAGGAACCGGATCCAGGTGTCCGTTCTGCCGGTCAATAAAGTAGGCGAACACGTCCCCCGAGACGTAGTCGGCGACATAAAGGCGGTATCCACCTTTGTCGGGCGCTAGAGCGACCGGATCGACATTGGCGGTCACGGGCCCTTGCAAGGTTTTCGCGAGCGCGCCATTCCCGGGGACAATCGTGAATCCCTGGATTGTCGTCGATTGCAGGTTATTCATGTCGAAACCCACGGTGTAGACGAATCCAGCGGGCTGCGCCACGCTGGTTACTGTGATCGTCACATTCGTCTTGCCGACGTTCCCGCAATTGTCCCAGGCCTGAACCACGGTGTTGTAGGTACCGGGATTGAGATTGATGTAGGTATTGATTCTGTCGCCGCTGCCGGTAAAGGCTTCGACGGACGGGGCCGAGTAGATGCGAATCGCCTTGACTCCCTGCTTGCAACCCGGAGCGCTCGCCGCGGCAACGTAGTTCACCGGCCCTGTGACCGAGGATCCATTGGCTGGTGAAGTTACATGAACGACAGGAGTTGCGGCGCGCGCAACATAAACCAGAGTCAAAGTGAGCAGGAAAGGGGACGCAACATGAGAGGAAAACGACCTCATACATCCTCCAGAACGGACAGCGACGAGTCCTGGGATTGAGCGGGCGGGGTGTCCCTTACGAAAAGCGGTTGGCTCGCGCGTTAAGGAGCATGTCTCAGGACGAGCCGAGGTTCCATCGGGCTCTCTGCGTAGACGGGCAACGGGCATACCCTAAGGTAGGCACGATTAATTTTCAATATTTCTGTGCGACGAATCGCCTGAACTACGTCCCTTGTCTGGTTCCGGCGCGTGTGGTGCCAAAGTGCCATTTGGCCAGAGCGTCTCGGCCATGTAAAATCCAGTTAGGTTGGGCTGGCTGTAGGGTTGGTTTGGCCGGTGTTCCCCAGGAGAATCAGTGACGACTTCCAAGGAAAAATTCGAGTCAAGAAAATTGCCCATGATGCCCATTCGGGACGTGGTCATCTTCCCATTCATGATGACGCCGTTCGTGGTGGGACGCGAGTCGAGCGTTCGGGCCCTCGAAGAAGCACTCGCGGCAGACAAGAAGATTTTCCTGGCGACCCAGCACGACGCCTCGATCGACGAACCCAAGGCCAATGAAATTTACCAGGTAGGCACGATCGTCAATATCGTCCAGAGCCTCAAGCTGCCCGACGGAAATATTAAAGTATTGGTTGAGGGTATTGAGCGAGGCAAGATTCTTCAGGTAGTCGACACCGAAGGATTCATGCAGGCCACGGTTCGCGTGGCCCGCTACACAACCGAGACCAATCCAACGCTGGATACATCCATGCAGCGGGTCACGTCACTCTTCGAGCAGTACGTGAAGCTTTGCCAGGCGCTGAATTATGAAACCATGATTTCGGCGGTACGGATGGAAGATCCGGCCAAGCTGACCGATGTGATCTCCGCCAACCTTCAGCTTTCGATTGAAGAAAAGCAGGAGTTACTGGAGATTTTCGATCCGTCCGAGCGACTGACGCGCATCGCCGATGTGCTGGATATCGAGATCGAAAAGCTGAATGTGGACCGCACCATCCAGTCGCGGGTGAAGCGCCAGATGGAAAAGGCGCAGAAAGAGTATTACCTCAACGAAAAGATCAAGGCGATCCAGAAGGAACTGGGCCGCGGCGAGAAGAGCGAATTCGACGAACTGAAGAAAAAGATCGAAGCCGCCGGCATGCCGAAGGAAACCAAGGACAAGGCCCTCCAGGAACTGAAGAAGCTGGAAGCCATGCCGCCGATGTCGGCTGAGTCGACCGTATCCCGCAACTACCTGGATTGGCTGCTGGCGGTGCCGTGGAAGAAGCGGTCGAAGGAAATCAGGAATATTTCACGCGCCGAGAAAGTCCTGAACGAAGATCACTATGGGCTGGAGAAGATCAAGGAGCGCATTCTCGAGTTTCTTGCCGTGCGCCAGTTGGTGAAGAACCCCAAGGGATCGATTCTTTGTTTCGTTGGGCCTCCGGGCGTAGGCAAGACTTCGCTGGGAATGTCGATTGCCAAGGCGACGGGGCGGAAGTTTGTCCGCATGTCGCTGGGCGGGGTGCGCGATGAGGCGGAGATTCGCGGCCACCGGCGGACTTATATAGGAGCCTTGCCCGGGCAGATTATCCAGATGATGAAGAAGGCGGGCACGAAAAACCCAGTCTTCATGCTCGACGAAGTCGATAAGATGTCGATGGACTTCCGCGGCGACCCGTCGGCGGCGCTGCTGGAAGTGCTCGACCCCGAGCAGAACTTCATGTTCGTCGATCACTACCTTGACGTGGAATACGACCTGTCGCAGGTCTTCTTTGTTGCCACTGCGAACGTGATGCACACCATCCCTCCTGCATTGCAGGATCGGATGGAAGTGCTGCGGCTGCACGGCTACACCGAGCAGGAGAAGATGGAAATCGCGAAGCAGTTCCTGGTCAAGAAGCAGACATTGGCCGCGGGGCTATCAGAAAAGAACATCAGATTCACCGACGATGCCATCACGTCGCTGATCCGCTCGTATACGCGGGAGGCGGGGGTGCGCAATCTGGAGCGCGAGATTGGCAATGTCTGCCGCAAGGTCGCGCGCAAGGTTGTGAAAGAAGGCGAGAATTTCTCGATCACGATCACGGGCGCAAATGTCAACGACTTCCTTGGCGTAATCAAATTCCGCGACACCCTGGCGCACGAGAAGTCCGAGATAGGCCTGGTCACCGGCCTGGCCTGGACAGAAGTCGGGGGCTCGATCCTGAGCACCGAAGCCTCTGTAGTCGACGGTAAAGGCAAGCTGACTTTGACCGGCAAGCTGGGAGACGTGATGCAGGAATCGGCGCAGGCTGCGATGTCGTACGTGCGTTCGCGCTCCCATCGCCTTGGCCTGACGAGAGACTTTTACCGTAACCTCGATCTGCACGTACACGTGCCGGAGGGCGCGATTCCGAAAGATGGACCGTCGGCCGGCATCACGATCGCTACCGCGATCGCAAGTGCGTTGAGCAAGATTCCGGTCCGGCGCGACTTAGCCATGACGGGCGAGATCACGCTGCGCGGCAAGGTACTGCCCATCGGCGGATTGAAAGAAAAGCTCCTGGCCGCTCACCGCGCCGGACTCTTCGAAGTCATCCTGCCCAAGGACAACGAAAAGGACGTGGCGGAAGTGCCGGAGAACCTGCGCAGCGCGATGAAGATGCACTTCGTCGATACCATGGACCAGGTGCTGGCGATTGCGCTCGAATCGCCATTGCCGAGCATTGACGAATCGGTCACGCAACCGATCGCGCCGCCGCTGACTCCCACCACGGACGCACCGACGGCACATCAGTAGGAGTTTGCCGGGGTTCAGCTTTGAGGCCCGCGAGAGCGGGCCTTTCTTTTGTCTCCCCCGCTTTGCTCTGTCGTGCTTTGCTCTGTCCTGCTGTAGAATCTCGGCGAACTTCCGGGGGAATCCATGCGCACTTCTCTGCTCGTTATCGCTCTTGCTGTGTGCTCGATTTCCGCCTCCGCGCAACTGGATGACGTCCTCAAGAAGGCCGGCGATGCGCTTCAGCAACGGGACACGTCATCGCTCAGCGACGACAAGATCATCGCCGGGCTCAAGCAGGCGCTCCAGATCAGCACCAGCAAAGCGGTTGCCCTAACCGGACGGCCAGACGGGTTCCTGAAGAACGAGGCCATCAAAATCATGCTGCCGCCGAAGCTTGAAACGGTTGGCAAAGGCATGCGAATGCTGGGTATGGGAGGTCAGGTCGACACTCTGGAGGTGGGCATGAACCGCGCCGCCGAGCAGGCCACTCCGCAAGCCAAGCAGATTTTCCTCGCCGCGTTAAGAAGGATGACATTCGACGATGCCCGGCACATTCTCGGGGGCGGCGGCACGGCAGCCACCGACTATTTCAAGCGCACCAGTTCCGCCGACCTGACCACCGCCTTCACCCCCATCGTTCACGCGTCCATGGAGCACGTCGGAGTTGTGCAGCAGTATGATCACGTCATCAAGAGCGCGCCCGGCGGCAGCATGATCGCGAAACAGTTCGACCTTGACCAGTATGTGGTGGGCAAAACCCTCGATGGACTCTTCTACATGCTCGGCCAGCAAGAACAGAAGATTCGAAGAGACCCGGCAGCCCAGACCACTGCGCTGTTGAAAGAAGTCTTCGGCAGAAAGTGATCGCGATCGGTTTACCGCCGCTATCGCGGGACATTTCCTGAATTGGCAAGTCTGTAATTACCTCCGTAATTTTCCAACCCTCAAGAAATCGTGCGACTATCCGAGGACTCGCCTCACTTTTTGTGAGATGACCCGAATTCAAAACAAAATTGAAGATGCATTGGGAGGAAAGATATGCCGAAAAAGCGGACCTATGTCTGCTTAGTCGCGTTGGCAGCGATAGCCGCCAGCCTGGTGGGCTGCGGATCAGGAAGCAATCCTGCCCCGACAAAGTACGTGGCTGTCGCCGACAGCGACAATAGCCGAATCCTGCTCTATTCTGCACCGGTCAGTATGGCTCAAGAAGCCAATATGGTTCTTGGCCAGGCGGACTTCACCAGCAACAGCACTGCGACCTCCGCAACCGGATTGGCGTATCCCGTCAAGGCCACTGCCGATTCCGCGGGGAACGTGTGGGTCGCCGACTGTAGCAACAACCGGGTGGTGGAATACAAGACGCCTTTTTCCAACGGAATGAGCGCCAGCCTTGTGCTTGGCGAACCGGACATGACTACCAGCACAGGGGGCACGTCAGCCACTGCGCTCAGTTGTCCCAGCGGTCTGGTATTCGACAAGCAGGGAAACCTCTGGGTTTCAGACTATGACAATAGCCGCGTCGTGGAATTCAAAACGCCGTTCAGCAGCGGCATGGCCGCCACGCTCGCGCTCGGTCAGACGGACCTCAATTCGTCGAACTGCGCCACCAGCGCGACTGCGCTGTGCTATCCGTGGGAAGGGATTGCGTTCGACAGCAAAGGCAATCTTTTCGTAGCGGACTATGAGAATTGCCGCATCGTCGAGTATCAGCCTCCGTTTTCGACCGGCATGGCCGCTACCGTTGCCATCGGCCAGACCGATCTGAACTCCGGGAGTTGCGGAACCACGGCTTCCACGCTGGACAGCCCGCTGGGTCTCACGTTCGACTCGAAGGGAAACCTCTGGACAGGCGACTATAGCAACAGTCGCGTGCTTGAATTCCAGGCGCCGTTCACGACGGGCATGAGCGCCACCACGGTAATTGGACAGGCCGACTTCACTTCGTCCGCCTATTCGACGACTGCTTCGGGACTGTCGTATGCCTACGATGTAAGCTTCGACAGCAAAGGCAATCTTTATGTGGCCGACTACGATAACAACCGAACGTTAATGTTTTCCGGGCCGTTCACCAACGGCATGAGCGCCACTACGGTGCTGGGCGCGCCCGATTTTGTGACCAGCAGTTGCAGCACAACGTCAGCCACGGTCTGCTATCCGAACGGCGCTACGGCAATTCCGTGATCGCAGTCATCCCCACCCTGCCGCGCTGGCGGCAAGGGTGGGGGTTTTTCTCGAATAAGGCCTGGGCGGCAGCGGCAAAGAGATTCTCAAGCCCTCGCCACAACAGCGCTTGCCAATATCCTTGCCCTCGTTGCAAACTTGAGCATGAGGGTCTTATCGCGGTTCATAGCTGCGGCGTCAGACGTCGCGCACTTCCCTGCTCCCTCGCTTCCTGAAGTCGCCTTCCTGGGACGTTCCAACGTGGGCAAGTCCAGCCTGATCAATTCCCTGGTGGGCACCAAATTGGCCCGCACCAGTTCGACCCCCGGGCGCACGCGGAGCATCAACTTTTTCGAGATCCGATGGCCTGGGAAGCCGCGCCCGGAATTGATTTTCGCCGACCTTCCCGGATACGGGTATGCCAAGATTTCCCGTGAGATTTCGCAGGAGTGGCCAAAGTTTATCGAGCCGTACATTGAGGAACGGCCGACGCTGGCGCTGTGCGTGACGCTGATCGACGTGAATGTCCCGGCGCAGGAAAGCGACCGGCAGTTGCTCGATTTCCTGTCGTCTTCGGGTCGCGAGTTTCTGGTAGTCGCGACCAAGAGCGACCGTATCTCAAACAACCAGCTGCACGGCGCGCTGCGGAACCTGGGAAGCGAATATCCGGGGGCAAAAATGCTGGCGTACTCGTCGAAAACGGGCGTCGGCCGAGACGAACTCTGGAAGCAAATCCGGCAACTGGCACAAGCGCCCGCCACCGAGGCCAGGGCGCACGGTTGAGGGGCAGCGGTCAAGCAACCGCGGCGCTGAAGCGTTTCTTTAGGAATCTCTCATTCGTCTCCAACTGCATCGCCAACCTCTGCAACTAATCCCCCCCCAATTTCTGCCGATGGCAATCACTGAATGCACGGGGTTGATGTGTGTATTTGGCATTCGTGCTGCTGCGAACCCGTGCATGTCAGGAAGATGGCGCAGGAATCCGATCTCGGCATTGCCTACCTGATGGCGCTGAAAGGCGTTGCGGCCCCGGCGCGCGCGACCCAGGAACCGGCCCCAGCCGAGAGCGGCGATCAGAGTTCCGGCGCGCGCCATGCGGGCTCGGAGAAACGCCGCAGCCAGCGCTACAAGTGCGAGGGCAGCGTGGAAATTCGCGCCGACGGCGCCGATGTGCGAACCTGGGCCGCCTTCTCCGATATCAGCCTGCACGGATGCTACGTCGAGGCGCAGGCCACATATCCCGCCGGCGCTCTCCTGCACATGAAGCTCGATGCCAACGGCATCCGCGTAGAAACTCACGGCATCGTGCGCGTGAGCTATCCGTATCTGGGCATGGGAATCGCATTCGCGGACCTGACGCCGCAAAATACGGCGGAGCTGCGGCGGCTGCTGGCCAGCGTATCGCGGCCCAACCTGATCATGGGGCCGGGAGTCGCGTCGTCACTGCCGTCCGCTTCCGCCGAAAGCGCGCCGGTGATCGCCAATCCCGCCGCAGCGGTGCAGGACCTGATCGAGTTTTTTGCCAGCCGGCAGATGCTGATGCGGGAAGATTTCCTGCGGATCCTGCGCAAGAGCCAGGGCAAAGCCTAACCATTCAAAAGCCATCGCGACGCGTCTGCATCACAGGCGATTCGCTATGATGTTGACTCATGGCTTTGTACCTGATCACCGGCGTTGCCGGATTCATCGGATCGTCTCTGGCGCGGGCCCTGCTGGCGCGCGGCGAACGCGTGCGCGGCGTAGATAATTTCTCCACCGGCAAGCGCGATAACATCGGCGAAATCCGCGACCGCATCGACTTCCGCGAGGCCGATTTGCTCGATGCCGAAGCGATGCGCGACGCCTGCGCAGGCGTAGATTTCGTCTTCCATCAGGCCGCGATTCCTTCCGTGCCCAAATCTGTGCTCGATCCGGCGAGCAGCAATCGCGCCAATGTGGACGGCACCCTGAATCTGCTGGTTGCGGCGCGCGATGCAAAGGTCCGGCGCGTAGTCTATGCAGCTTCGTCTTCCGCCTACGGCGACACGCCGACGTTGCCGAAGCACGAAGCGATGAAGCCTGACCCGATTTCTCCGTATGCCGTGGCCAAACTGGCCGGCGAGCAGTACATGATTTCGTTCTACCGCTGCTATGGCCTGGAGACCGTCTGTCTGCGCTATTTCAATGTCTTCGGGCCGCGGCAAGACCCGTCGTCTCCCTACTCGGGCGTACTGGCGAAGTTCATCACGCTGATGCTTCGCGGAGAACAGCCCACGATCTTCGGCGACGGCGAGCAGAGCCGCGACTTCACTTACATCGACAACGTGGTCGAAGCAAACCTGCTGGCGTGCCAAGCTCCGGCAGAAAAAGCGGCGGGACAAGTCTTCAACGCAGCCACCGGCCGGCGGATCACGCTGAATGAAACATTCAAAGCACTGCAATCGCTGACCGGCTATTCCGGACAGCCGAAGTACGCGCCCGAGCGCGGCGGCGATATCAAGCATTCCCTGGCAGATATTTCGAAGGCCGAGGCAGCGCTCGGATACAGGCCTCTGGTTGACTTTGTGGAAGGCCTGCGGCGCACCGTAGAGTGGTATCGGCAAAGCTGACCTCAGACTTCGCACCTCTGCCCGCGGCCAATAAATTGTCATTCCGAGCGAAGCGAGGAACCTGCTTTGTTGCCGGCAGCTCCGGCGGGGCCGGCGAACAGCAGGTTCCTCAACGGCTATCGCCGTTTCGGAATGACAAATACTTTTGCAGGCCGTTTCTTTCGCCGAAGCCCAGCGTCTGAGGTCTGGCGTTACGTTAGTTATCTACGGCGCAACTCCCGCCGTCTCTAAAGTAATTGCATGACACTTTCCTCGATGGTGGTCTCGCGCGACTGGCAGGAAGTCAGCGTTCTGGAATGCATTCTGGGCGGACTTCAGATTGGAGTCTCCGTCGAAAACGAACCCCAGCGCGCGCTCGAGCGCCTGGGCAAATCAAAAATCGATGCCTTGATCATCGACTGCGACCTGAACGGCAGCTCGCAACTTCTGCGCGAACTGCATTCCGACAAGAGTTCCGCAAAGATTCCTCTCGTCATCATGGGCGGCGCAAACGGAACGCCCAGCCTGGACGCAACCGGCGCGCTATTTGCCTTTGAGAAGCCGATTTCGGTGGAGCAGGCCGTACGCACGCTGACCGCGGCGCGCAGCATCATCCTGGACGGACGCCTGCGCTATCACCGCGAAGGCCTCGAAGTTCCGGTTACGCTGAAGGCGAAAGGCCACAAGCCGGCCGTGGGAAATCTTGTCAACGTGAGCCAGGGTGGAATGCTGATTCACACTCAGCAACCGTTCGACGCAGCATCCCCGTTGCAGGTTTCTTTTGCGCTGCCCGGCGCAGGATCGGGCCTGAAAGCGCAGGCCAGAATCGCATGGCAGGATAAAAACGGCGATCTCGGCATTCAGTTTGTGAAAATGGCGGCGAAACAGCAGCGGACGCTGGAACTCTGGCTGGCGCAGCAGTTTCTGGCGAACTAGTGAGTACCGAGTAATGAGTACCGGGTACCGAGAAACAAGATAGGGTTCTCGCAGCTCGGTGCGCGTTGCTTACCGCATCAGCGGAAGCGAGCGGCGCTGGCTTCTTCTTCGGCTTCTTTGCCGGTTCCAGTGAGACGCGAGAGGCGGGCTCCGAGACTTGAGCCTCCAAAGACGCGGAAGAACATCCAATAAAGCCCTACTACCAGAAGAAGCGCTCCGCCGGTCATGGTGAGCGGCCAGCGCGGGGCTTCCCCATTCACCGACAAGAAAATCAGCGTGAAGAGCAGCATTCCGGCGAGCACAACCAGGGTATGGACCGTCCAGGCCAGGCCACGGCCGGAGAGCGGCTGCGACAGCCAGTCGAGTTCGCCGCGGCTTTCTTCCGAGCCTTCCTGCGATTTTGAGGAAGTGTAGGCAGGCCTGACATATTCGCGGCGGGCCGGGATGGGAATGACTTTCACGGGCGTTGCGGAAAGAAGCAGCCCGTCGTCTTCTTCGACCCCAGCGTGCGGTCCGGAACCTTGGACCAGTTCCGGGCCGGCCGGATGGACAAGAATATTTTCGGCGTCCTGGGTGTGCAGCGAGATCTCTTCCAGCAGATTGCCGAAGATCCATTCTTTGATCTGCCGGTTCATCCGCGGGGGAAGGTCGAGAAAGCGGATGCCGCACTGCCCGGAAAACGTGGCCCATACTACTTCACCGCGAGTTTCGACGCGCAAACGGGGATACCGCAACTCAAAGCGCAACCGCACTTGCTGGCGTGGGCGGACCGCAGCGACGACCTGGGCTCCAATGCCATCATGGGTCAGGTTGCGGACAATGCCTCCGTTGGCCTGATCAAACGTGACATAGGTCAGGGAGCGGAGCTGGTGCCGATATTGGGCACGCGTTTGTCGCGCGGAAGATATGCCTGCGTCCATTTTGCCCACCGCGAGATTTAGTTGCCGGCCAGAGGTTTTTTGAGATGGTAACGGGAGTGGGCGCGGGATTTTAGTACCCGCGCTGGTTCAGAGGTTTTAAGCCCGGCCCGCGATCGCCGCGGCCAGCTTTCTTGCCTGCCAGATTTTCACGGCTTCGAACAGGATCACCGTGCCATAGGTCACGGCGAGCCAAACCAGCACGGCTTCAATCGGCAAGTCGGACCATGCGCCAATAAAGACGCCCATCATCGCGGAGTGCCGGTAGTTCCACCATCCGTAAGGCAAGGCCAGCGTGGCCTCCCACATCATGCTGATCAGCAGGATGAAGAACATCGTCAGGCTGAGTGCGCGCCAGTTGATGAAGCGCCGGGTCGCGGGATAGAAGCTCACCGCAGGAATCAGGCCTCCCGCGACCAGCACAATAAAATATCCGGGCAAACCCTCGGGAACGGAGGAGAAGTACTTCTTATAAAAAATGGCGGCGGAAATGAGAGCAACTCCAAAAATGAGCGAGGCAGGATGGAATTTCAGCAATCGCCCCAGCGAACGCGCTTCGGCGCGATAATCATTCACGGAGTAAGCCGCGAGCCAATACTCGCTCAACCAGACATACAGTAGAAGGACCGCGATGAAGCCGGTGAAATAGAAAATGTATTCCTCGATTGGGACAGGCTTTCCCAGAGCGGGCGCGAGGATTCCGAGTGTCGCCTTTGGATTGGGGTAAACGAAAAACCACTGCGCGAAGATGACGTCGAGCAGGCATCCGATCGGCCCCAGAATGGCGATGGTCCGCCAGAACGCGCGCTGCGGGACTTCCAGTCCTTCGCCGGGCAGAAACCAGACCGTGATCGCGACGATGGGAACGATAAAGAGCAGCAGGCTCCAGGTATAGCCGTGCGGCGAAGGGTTGGGCTGGACTTGGAATGTGGCGGGGAGCGCGATCGAATGCAGCGCGATTGCCGCCGGGATCACCAACATGGCGAGCATGCCGACGATGATTCCGGCGGCCGCCGCCGGGCTGGCACTTTCGGGGCCGCACGGTTGGGCCATTCCGCCTCCTTTTGAGTCGTTGTAGGGTTCCACCGGGGCTGCGCTCGGCCTGGCGATGGGCGGATTTTACTCCTGGCGGGAGACGAAGGCGCTCGATTTTTGGGATGCTTCCGGAAACCGGAAGGAGCGGAGGACACGAAGGTACATGCCTGAAGGGTCACCCCCGGTAATTGAAACTGGACACAAACCTCGATAACTTAAGCATGAGCTGCGTTTAGATGGCGACTCCCACCAAGCCGGACCTGGAAGCGGACGATTCGGGATCGGGAATCGGCGTGCCCGCATGGCCGGGCGCCGACGCCAGCCTTCCCGATTTGGAAGGCAGCGAGTCGAAGCCGACTCGCATGGACGCCTTGCAAGCCCTGCTCGCCTTTTCCACCCTGCATGATCAGATTCGCCGCCGCAAGGCGCTGGCTTCGCGGCAGACCGTATTCGACGGAAAGGCTCCAGCTGCGGAATTCGATGCCCAGGAGCAGTTCGTTCTCGATGATGTGCTGAAGCTGGTCGCTGAGCGCGCGCTGGCCATCACCGGCGCTGACGGGCTGGCGATCGCGCTGGCGGAAAACAATGAAATTGTCCTGCGGGCCGCGGTTGGCATCGTTCGGCCGGACGTAGGCGCGCGCATCGATCGCGATTCGGCGTTCTCCGGCGCCTGCTTCCGCACGGCGCAGGTCGTGAACTGCGACGACACGGAAACCGATCCCCGGGTCAATCTGGAAGCCTGCCGCAAGCTGGGCGCCCGCTCCATGATCGCCGTACCGCTGTGCGGGCGGCGGCGGGTGATCGGAGTCCTCGAAGCCTTTTCGGCGTGGCCCTTCGGATTCAACGAGAGCGACATACAGAACCTCGCGCTGCTGGCCGAGCTGGTGCTCGCCGCGCTGAAGCCGGAGGATGAAGACCGCTTTGCCGAATCGGCGCAGGCTGCGGAATCGAAGCTGGAGAACAAACCGGCGCCACCGGTTCCCGCACCGGCTGAAGTTCGGCCAATTGAGGCTCCGCCAACTTCGCTTGCCGCGGCCACTCGGGAAGAGGTCAAGCCTGTTGCCGGGCCAATAGTTTCCGCTCCGCCTGTCACGCCGAAAGCGGATGTCATAGCACAAGCCGAAGCGGTAGTCGCCTTCAACGCCGCTAAGGCGGGTCTGGAACCCGCCATCAAGGGAATTGGGGGAAAGTCAGCGCCGCCCATTTCGGCTGCGCCCGTTTCTCTCGCGACCGCGCCGGTAGTTGCTGACAAGACTGTTCGAGTTGAAAAGCCCGCTCCAGCGGGAAAAGCGGCCGTTTCCGGCAAGGGTGACGCGGAAGTACCGCTCGCAACCAAGAGCAACGAGAGCATTGCGACAGAAAGGGCCAGCGAGCCCGAACTTTCTTTGGGGATGCCGGAGCCCGAGAAGACCTCGTACCGCCCCGGCATGTTGCTGATTGCGATCGTAATTATCGTCGCTTTTGCGGGTGGCGTGTGGTGGAAGCTGAAGCTGGCGCAGGTCGGCAATGCCATCGTGCAAACGCAAGCGGTTTCAGAACAGCGAACCGCACCGGAGCCAAAAACTGCGAAGCCGGTCATTTCGGCCCCGGCAGTAAAACCTCCGGCCAGCGAAAACGATTCTGCCGATACGGATGACTCCGCCGATACGCCCGCAACTCCCCAGGCGATGTCGAAGTTCCCGCGCGTGACCGGAGTGCGGCACTGGTCGTCGCCCGATTCGAGCACGGTCGTGCTCGATCTCGAAGATCAGGTGCAGTATGAAGCGCACCGGCTGAGCAATCCCGATCGAATTTATTTCGATTTGCACGACACGCAACTTACGCCTGACCTCATCGGCAAATCGATTGACGTGGGCGACGCCTTCATCAGCAAGATTCGCGTCGCCCAGCCGGTCGCTGGCATGACGCGCATTGTGCTTGAGACCAAGGCCAGCACGAATTTCTCAGTAAGTCTGGAAGCGAATCCTTACCGCCTCAGCGTGGAAGTCCGCAAGAACGGAACGAATCCCAAAGGCGCAGTGAATCTTTTCCCGAATCTCGATACCGAAAAAAGCAAGCTGGCAATCGTCGTTCCTCCGCCGACAAAAGAAGATCTGCAACTGCGCGCGCGCGTGCCCAAGATGCGCATCGTAGTCGACGCCGGCCACGGCGGATGGGACCTGGGCACAGTCGGCAAGCGCGGGCTGCTGGAAAAAGATCTGGTCCTTGAAATTGCGCAGCGGTTGGGAAAATTGCTCGAGACGCGGCTGGGCACCGAAGTGGTTTACACGCGGCAGGACGATAACTACATTCCGCTCGACCAGCGCGCCGAGATCGCCAACCAGTCGCAGGCGGATTTGTTCGTCTCCGTTCACGCCAATTACAGCGATCTGCCATCGGCGCGGGGCGTGGAAACGTATTACACGAACTTCTTCTCCGCGCCCGGATCGAAAGACGCTCCAAAAGACGCGGGCTCCGCGACCAAGAATGCAGCCACGCCACTGCTATCTCCGGCAGACTTGCACGACCGCATCGAGCAGTCGCGACGCCTCGCGGCCAGCGTGCAGCGCTCGTTGTATGGAACGTTATCAGTAGAGAATCCCGGGCTGCGCGACCGCGGCATCAAAGAAGCCAGCTTCGTGGTCCTGACCGAAAGCGCCATGCCAGGAATCCTGGCGGAAGTTTCATTCGTGTCGAGTCCCACCGACGAACAAAAGCTCCGCAGCGACGGCTACCGCGAACGCATCGCCGAGGCTCTGTATAAGGGCATCGCGAGATACGCGGTGGCTTCGCGGGGAGTGAAGGTAGCGAGCAAGTAGCGAGTCCCGAGTCGCGAGTCCCGAGTCGCGGGTCCTGAGTCGCGAGTCCTGAGTCACGGGTCCTGAGTCGCGAGCCCTGAGTCACGGGTCCTGAGTCGCGAGCCCTGAGTCACGGGTCCGGAGTCACGAGCCACGAGTCACGAGCCACGAGCCGCGAGTCACGCGCCGCGAGTCACGAGCCGCGAACCATCCTGGAAAGCCACCGTGGAAGAGCGGCCCTTTCAGGGCCGCGTAAGGTGTTGGACAATCGGTCCGGGCTTTAGCCCCGGTGGTCGTTTTCTTTCGCGAATCTAGGTTTTGTTCGCCAGCCTGTTACGAATTAGAACTCGTGTCCTTTCCCATCTCGCTAAAATCGGGAGGGCACGACTTACAGTCGTGCCAATCGAAACAGCAAAAAAGGAATCGGCTTTAGCCGCTGGGGTGCCCTG
>DASXDY010000033.1:0-65544 GCA_036490405.1 Candidatus Sulfotelmatobacter sp.
CGGAGCGCAATCTGGGCGATCTTGGGGGTCATCATCTGCCAGTAGGCCTTGACGTGCGGAAAGTTGTCGAGGAGCAAACGGCCGACAGCGATCTGGCGAATGTCGGTGAGTCCGGTGGTGACAGGAAGATGGTCGAGAGGCGTGTTTTCAGGATGAAATGCGAGGGGAATGAAGGTCTGGAAGCCGCCGGTTTCGTCCTGGAGGGCGCGCAGCTTGAGCAGATGATCGACGCGGTCTTCGTCGTTCTCGACGTGGCCGTAGAGCATGGTGGCGTTCGACTTTAGTCCAAGCTGGTGAGCAGTCTTTGCCGTTTCCAGCCATTGGTCGCCGTCAATTTTGTGGTCGCAGATGATGTGACGCACGCGGTCAGCGAAAATTTCGGCGCCGCCGCCGGGCAGCGAATCCACGCCCGCGGCTTTCATTTGTTCGAGCGTTTCGCGAATGGAAAGCTTGGCGCGGCGCGCCAGATACGCGACCTCCACCATGGTGAAGGCTTTCAGATGCACCTGCGGGAAGCGCTCTTTGAGTCCCGAGCACAGATCGAGGAAATACTGGAACGGCAAATCGGGATGCAGCCCGCCGACAATGTGAAATTCGGTGACGGCTTCGGTATATCCCGAAGCGGCAGTTTGAAAAGCCTCTTCGAGCGCCATGGTGTAAGCGCCGGGCGAGTCTTTCTTGCGGCCGAAGGCACACAGGCGGCAGGCCGCGACACAGACGTTTGTAGGATTGATGTGGCGGTTGACGTTGAAATACGTCTTGTCACCGTGCATGCGCTCGCGGACGGCGTTCGCCATCCATCCCACGGCGAGAATGTCGCCGGTACGATAGAGAGTCAGAGCATCGGAAGCGTCGAGCCGCGTGCCAGCCATGACTTTGCCATGGATCGGCAGCAGGCGCGAGTCGTCCGTTTGGAATGCGTGCGTCGCGGTCGCGTGCGAAAAAGCCATCCTCCTGATGATATCGCAGGCGGGAAGTCGTCGGCTATTGCCGTGAAATGGGATTTGCACTCATTGCGATCGAACCAGTGAGCCTCGTGGCCGGGAAAATCAAAATGGCGATTCGCTAGTGGGTCACCACCACTCTGTCCTGGATCTGCGCGTACTCGTCCTGGGTCAGAACGTGGCGTGTGACAAGCTGATGGGCGTTCGCGTAAGGGCGCTCGCCGATGATGCGGTCCGCTTTTGCGTCGGTGATGCCGGGCAGGCCGGCGAGGTCGGACTTCGAGGCCTTATTCAGGTCCACAGCGCCTTTCTTGCCCAAGCCTTCCTTGATGCCTTCGGCGACCGCTTTGGTGTCGCGTTTGAGGGTGGCGGTTTCTTCAGCCGTTTTCTGGCGGATCTGGTCCGGATTCTGGTTGGAGCAGGCGGCCAGAAAAACCAGGGCGGCGGCGAGCAGGGCAACGAACAGCGAGCGGAGTGACATATTATTCCGATGCTATTGAAGACAGGAGGGTTGGGGCCGGATTTTTGACAACATTTTCAGCCCACTTTTCGGGCGGGGGTTGCATCTACCCTTCACAGGTTCTGCCAGTCACTTCTAGCCAATGCCAGTTTCAGAAAGAGAGGCTGCATGAAAAACATCTTCCGGCTCGGCGTAATCATTTCTCTGTTCAGCTTTGCCATGATGGCACAAGACGCGGGTCCTGCATCGCCAGGCGCGCCCCAGGCGGCTCCGGCTTCCGCGAAGCCTTCTGAAGGCTCACCGCGAATCGCTCCCGGCAGCGTAATTCCGGTGGCTCTAATGAAGACCATCGACGCGAAGAAGGCGAAGACGGGCGATGAAGTTGTAGGAAAAGTGACCATGGACATGAAAACCGCAACCGGAGACGTGCTTGTGCCGAAAGACACCAAGGTGATCGGTCACGTCACCGCCGCCCAGGCCCGCCACAAAGAACAGAAGGAATCGCAATTGTCGATCGCCTTCAATCAGGCGGTGCTCCATGACAAGCCGATGGACCTGCCAATGTCGATCCAGGCCGTGGTCGGGCAGGAGCAAAATAACGCCAACGATAACGGCGGCGCCGCCGCCCCGGCCGCATCCCCGTCACCTTCTTCAACCGGAACCGGAGCGTCTTCCCCGATGGGTGGGCGCGCGCCCAGCAGTCCGATGAGCGGGCAGACGCAGAGTCCGCCATCCGGCCCGCCCGAAGGTGGAGAGACGCCGAACCCAGGCGGCCGGCCCCAGATCAACGGAAAAACCCAGGGAGTCGTGGGAATCTCGAACCTGGCGCTGTCGCCAACCTCCAACGCGCAGCAAGGCTCCACGCTGACCTCGGAGAAGAACAACGTGAAACTGGAGAGCGGAACGCTATTGCTGCTGCGGGTGAACCAGTAGCGAAACGCAGATTGCGAGGGGAGAATGCGAGGTCGGATTCTTCCCTTTTCTTTTTTTGTCCGTTTTCTTTTAGCTGCCGGCCATTTTCTTCTTCGCCAGCGGCCGCGCGAATGCGTTCGTGGGATTGTGCGCATTCGATTCCAAAACCCTGCGGTAGTACTCCTTCGCTTTGGCGGCTTCGCCTGACTTCTCGAACGCTTCCCCGAGAAGCGCGAGGTTCAGCGGATCGCGCTGGTCGGCTTTCTGCAAGTCGGCGATCGCCGCCTTGTAGTCCTTGAGATAAAACGCCACATAGCCGGTCAGATACGGATAGAACCGCGCCTGATCGGGATTGTTGGCCTTATCCAGCGCGGCTTTCGCGGCGGAGATGTGCTGTTTTGCCTCATCCGCTTTTCCCTGGCGGGCCGCGATCCGCGCCTGCGCATTTTCCCAGCGGAACAGCCACAGATTCTTGTCAGCCTCTGACATGTCGGGCTTACGCAGCGCAGTTTCGTAGCCGGTCTTGTACCACTTATAAGCCTGATCGGGATCACCGGATTCAAGATAGATGCGGGCGAGTTCGGTGCAGGTTTCGCCGGCGGCGACGAAATCATCTTTCCGGCTGCGGGCGTCGAAGACCTGCACTTCATATTCTTCCGCTTTCGCGCCCTCTGATTCGAAGGCATAAGACACCGCCATGGCCCGCAGGGGCTGCGATTTCGAATCGGCGGGAGCGAGATCGATCGCTTTTTCCAGATGCTCTCGCGCTTGCGCGTAATCGCCTTTCAGATCGAGCGCTTCGCCCATACCCAGATGCGCTTCATAGGAATCCGGAGACTTCTCGATTGCCTGGCGGTAGAGGGCGAGGGCATCGTCCTGCTTGCCCTCGTGACTCAATTTGTCGCCTTGTTGTACGAGATCGGCGGCGCTACCGGGAGCGGGGGCTGGCTTGGCCTGCGGTTGCTGGGCGAAGACCGAAGACAAGGAGACGAGCGCGAACATCAAGCCGATTGCCCAGGCCGTGAACTTTCGAAGCATGAACTTTCGAAGCTTAAAGTTTGGAAGCATGAAGTCCTCCGATTTGCCGCGAAGATAATATTTTCACAACCGCGGATTATTTACGCACCAACAGGTCCGTGGCGACGAACAGAAAAAAGATGACGGAAATGACGCCGTTCATGGTAAAGAAGGCGGCGTTGAGCTTGCTTAAGTCATCCGCCGAGACCAGCGAGTGTTCATAGGAGAGCAGCGCCGCGACGGCGCCCACGCCGACCGACGCCAGCTTTCCGAGATCGAACGCCCACACCACTCCAATCAGGCAGGCCAGCATGATGAGATGAAAGGTGCGTGCGATCCAGAGTGCGCGCTCGATGCCGAGGTAACGCGGAATCGAGTGCAGACCCGCGCGGCGGTCGAAATCGTAGTCCTGGCATGCATAGAGAACGTCGAAGCCTGCAACCCAGAACATGACGGCAGCGGTCAGCAAGAGAATGCGAGGATCGAGTGATCCGCGAACTGCAATCCAGGCAGCGGCGGGCGCGATGCCGAGGGCAAGTCCGAGAACCAGGTGCGACCAGCGCGTCACGCGCTTGGTATAGGAGTACAGCAGGACCACCGCCAAGGCGACGGGAGACAGGAGCAGCGTCAATCGATTGAGCTGGCTTGCCGCCAACACGAACAATGCGCTGGAGGCAATGACAAAGGCGGCGACGAAGCCGGAGGAAAGATGCCCGGCGGGAATGGCGCGCGCGCTGGTGCGGGGATTGGCCGCATCAATCGAAGCGTCGGCCCAGCGATTGAAGGCCATGGCGGCGGAACGGGCCGCGACCATAGCGACGATGATCCAGATCAATTGGCGGGTAGAGGGAATTCCTCCGGCGGCGAGCATGGCTCCGCAGAGGGCAAACGGCAGCGCGAAAATCGAGTGCTCCCATTTGATCATCTCCAGGGTCACGCGCAGATTGCGGAGGATGGGCACGGGTTGATTGTAAATGTTCGGGGGTTGCAATCCGAGCGGAGCCGCGCGGTATGTGCTGTGTGAGGGCACAGGCAAAAGCAGGTTCCTCGCTTTGCTCGGAATGACAATGGTTTTGGGTGAAATCAGGTCCCTATCCACTGACCAGCGGCACGAAGCGGCACAACTCCCGGGGCTGAATGATTGCAGTCCCGTCCACCTTACGGATGAACTGGAGTTGCTGCGACTCTGGGCCGCCCACCGGAACGATCATTCGTCCGCCTTCCGCGAGTTGAGCGATGAGGGCTTGAGGCAACTCGGCAGCCGCAGCCGAAACGACGATCGCATCGTAGGGCGCGGCTTCCGCGAATCCCTGGGTGCCGTCACCAGTAATGATCTTCACATTAGTAAACCCCATCGTGGTGAGCAGGACCCGCGCCGCGTCTGCCAGCGAAGCGTGGCGTTCGATGGAGATGACTTCCGCCGCCAGTCGGGACAAGAGTGCTGTCAGATAGCCTGAGCCGGTTCCGATCTCAAGCACCCGCTCGCCCGGCGAAAGCGCCAGCGCTTCAAGCATCAGGGCAACGATGTAAGGCTGAGAGATCGTCTGCCCTTCGCCGATGGGCAGCGGATGGTCTTCGTAGGCCTGCTCTCGATAGGGCTCGGGGGCAAATTCATGGCGGGGGACGCTCGCCATGGCATCGAGCACGCGTGGATCGGAGATACCGCGGGCGCGCAGTTGGGTGTCGATCATCTGTGCGCGCAGGGTGGCGCACGTTTCCATGTCCACAAATGCCATCGCTAGAGGAACTCAGCCGGCCACCGGGGTTGAAGCCCGAGCTGATTCTGCTCCTTTACGCAGCGCCGAAGCGTCGCTCTTCCACGGTACTGCACGCATTTGAGCCTTTTTCCGGAACCTCTGAGGCCGGCCCCGTACGAATCTCGTGCGCTGATCCGAATTTCCCGCACTGAAATTCTATTTTCTGCGGCGGCGGATGCGGAGGTCGAAGCTGACCACGCCGTTCTGGTCGCGGGTGCCGACGATCGAAAGATTGCGGTTGATATAGTACTCGCCCTGAATGATCTGCTCTGCGCTCTGCGATACGTTGGTGCTGTAGGTCAGGGAAAGGTTGTTGGCGAATTGCTGCTCGATGGTGACCTGCGGCCCGCGCGCCGTGGGGTTAGTCTCGGTGGTGAGTCCCTGGGGATCGATCTTGATGCGGCTGACCCCGAAAAGCTTTTGCAGGCGATTGCTGACGGTAGCGTTGATCGCCTGATTGATGATCATGGCCGTCGCTACATCGCTGAACATGGTCTGGCCGGACTGCTGTTGCAACTGCTCGGATTCTTCGGTAGTGCGGCCCAGGGCCAGCAGCGCGATGATGTCCGATTTGGGCAGAGGCGGCTCGGAGCGGTAGTTCACATTCAGGCGGTCGGGCGTGCCCGTGACCGTGACGTCGAGATCGTAGTTGCGCACGTGCGTGGTGGCCTGCAAGTTGACCTGGGGCTCGATGGCGACCGGATTGGCGAAGGTCACGTCGCCACGCTCAAGGCGGAACTTGATGCCGTTGAAGGTGGCGTCGCCTTCGAGGATGTCGGCGCGTCCCAGCACGCTGGGCCGGGCAACCGAACCGCGCAGGCGGAGATCGGCATCGCCGGAAAGGCGCGCGACCGCGGTCTTCATCTGAAGCTCGGGCGCAGTGCGGACGCTGACTTCGAGCTTGACGTTATAGAGTGGCGAGTTCGCCGGAGTGATGGCCGCGGTCTGGCGGCTGCGCTCCAGGTACGATCCGAAGTCGAAGCCCGGCGTCACGGCCAGCTTGGTGACCATCACATCGCCCGAAATGGTCGAACTGGCGCGGCTTCCCACCCACTTCAGGTCGGCATTGGCGGTGGAACTTACGCCGGGCGGATAGCGCAGCCTGACCTCTCTCCCAACCGCAGAAACATTGAAGTTGAACACGCCGTTGTAGTTGGTCACATCGCCCTTGAGGTCCAGCGAGCCGCCGCCGGTTTTTGCGGCGAGCTGGTCGATGTGAATGCGCTCGCGAGAAAACGAAAGCTTGCCGTTCATGTCGCTGAGTCCGCTGGGCAGTCCGGCGTAGTTGGCGGCGCCGTTCTGGAGCTGGATGGTCCCCTGCGGAAGCGGATCGCGCAGCGTGCCCCCCACCGTCATATTGATCGACATCAATCCAGAGGTGGTCAGGTTCGAATCAAAACTTCCCAGAATGCGCAGATCGGCGTGCCCTTGCGCCGACAATTCCAGGGCCTGCGGCGTGGAAAACTGGATCGAGCCCTGGCCGGTAACGTCGGTTCCTTCGCCGACGAAATGGGCCGGCGCGATATCGAGCATCTGTTCGGCGTAGCTGAAGTTCACCGGCCCCTGATTGTGCAGCTTCGCGTATTCGACTTCGATGGCAAGTTCGGGAAGCGTGCCATTGACCTTCCACTTCCGCGGATAGCGCAGCGGGCCCTCCAGCGCGATGGTGCCGGAGACGGCCGAGTGCCCGGTGAGTTGCTGGCCCAGGTATGCGCCCCAGAGAGAATCCAGATCAAGTTGCTCCATGCTGACGTTCAATTTCGCAGCATAATCGCCGTGCATCTCGATGTTGCCATCGAGCTTGAAAGTGCCGTGGGTGAATTCGGAGTATCCGCTCAGGTGGAGTTGGCCGTTTTTCGTGGCGCCCTCCAGATCGAGACCTCCAACGAGTTCACGCCCGAGGGTAAGGTCGCGGATGTGGACGCCCGCCTCCAGTTCGGGGCTGTCGAGGGTGCCGGTCCCTTTGAGCGTGAAATCGGCGCGTCCGGCGACGGTAAGGCGATTCAGATGAATCTGGCGGATGTGGGCGATATCGAAATTCTTTCCCGCCAGGTCGAGGCGGAATACGCGCGACCCGGGCGCGTATGCCGCGGCCCCGCTCATTTCGGCGTCGCCGTTCATCAGATGAATGTTGGTGAGAGCGGTTTCGCCGGGATGGACCTGCAAGTCGGCGTCGAGCTGGTCGATTTTCTCGTCATAGGCCGAGGCGTTGACCGCGTGAATGTGGCCCTGGGCCTGGGGATGGGCGCGTGTTCCGCCGATTTGCAGGGAAAGATCGGCGGTTCCGGAGACGGGATAGTCGAAGTCGGCGAGCGCCGCGGTCGCGGCGACATCCACGTGATGAAGGTTCACCTTGGCGGTATAGGCGGCGTCTTCGGTGAAGTGGCCTTTTTGCAGGATGGCGCTCAACTCGAAGTCGGCGCTGGTGTCGCCGCGCCGCAGAGTTCCGCCGCGCACGTTGAGCTCATGCGGCGAGAGCTGGATGCTGGTGTTGAGAGAATCCCATTGCACTTCTTTTTCCGCAGTGCGCGAAGTTGCGGGAACGGTGAATTCGAAATCCTGCGCGGTCAAGGTCCCGGCGAGCGTGGGCGAGGAAAACGTGCCGCCGATCACGCCATTGAAACCGGCGTTGCCATCCACGCGGAAAGGCAATGCGGACGGCCCTCCCAGCGCGAGGACCAGCGGGTGCCATTCGTCGAGGTTCGAGGTGGCAACGGAAACGCGCAGCGTGGACGACGAAGCCAGGACGCCGGAGGCCTGAATTCGAGACGCCGGAGTAGAAACGCTGAACTGGGAAAGCTCCAGCGAATCGGTCGTGCCGCGGTAGCGGCCCTGCAGCTGCGCGGTCACCGGAAGTTCGCGCGGGGCTGGACTGGCGGGAGGAGTCACTGATAAGGCGAAAGAAATATCCGCGTTGCCGGACGTGCCGCGCCAGAGTGCGTCGATGCCGCCGCTTGCCAATCCCGCGGGGCGAAAGTGGTGAAGCGGATGCGATTTCACGTCGAGCCCATTCGCCACATCCAGCACGGACACGTCGCGAAGCCGAAGATGGACAATGCCGTTCTGCACGCCGGGTACTTTTATCTTCTCTTTGGCTTTCTCTTTGGCCTTCTGGGACGGCCTGGCCGCGGAGAGTATGGCAACGTCATCCCGCTGAACTGTGCCCATCGAAAGTGGGGAGCTGTGCAGCCAGTTCTCGACGTCCGCATCTCCGGTAAAGCTTCCGCCCAGGATTTTTCCCTGAAGTTTCGTTAGCTTGAACTGTTGATCGGTCAGAGAATAATCAGCGTTGGCGCTGGCATCTTTCATGACGAACTGATCGTCTTGCCAGCCCAGATCGCGCATGGCGACTACGCCGGAGGTTTTGAAGTCCTCCATGGACCAGTGACCGGAGCCTTTGAGTTGTGCAGTCCCCTGGCGGAGATCGGCGCGCCTGGCGATAGCGGCGGCTTCTCCCATGTCGACTTGCGCGTCGTAGGCGCCGTCGAAGTGTGGGTCGCGCAAGTCGCTGATGCGCCCATTGGCCTTCAGTGAAGTCCGGCCGCAGTTCCAGGTCAGGGACGAAACGTCGGCGAACGACGTTCCCAGACTGAAGCTGGCGGAGGCCATCCAGGAGAACGGGCGAAAGCCGTCATAGACCGTATCCACTTTGCCCAGGGTGAGACGGCTCTCGTAACGCCGCCGCAGGAAGGAATAATCCATCTGAAGATCGGTCCCGTGGGCCGAAAAGTCCAACGGGATTTTCCTGTCGCCCCAAAGAAGCTCGCCGTTGCGAACCGAAAGATGATCGATCGAGAGGGCAAAAAGCTGCTCCACGCGCTGGCTCACCGGCGCCGGCGTCTCGACGCGAAGTCCGGGAATGTTGGTCGTGACGCCGTCGGGACCGATGGCGATGTGAACGGTCGGATGATCGAGGGTAATGTTGTTGAAGCCGAATTCGGTGCGCGCAAAAGAAATCACCTTCACCTGCGCCAGCAAACTATCGGCGTGAGCGAGAGGCACATCGTCAGGACCTTCGTTGCCATGTACCGTGATGTTGCGCACTTCCACTTGCAGGTGGAAGGGGACGACATGGAAGCTGCCAACCTCGGCACGGCCTCCGGTGATGCGCTCGATCTCACGCACCACGCGCCGGCGGACATATGCCTGGAAGGAGTCTGTGGTGGTGTACCAAAGGCCGATCAATGCGACCACGAGGCAAGCGCCGAAGAAGATCAGAACATATTTCCACCGGCGGCGGGGTCGGGCGGCGGAAGGTTCCGTCACCGCGTCTGGACCCCGTCTCCTGGAGGTTCAGCCATCCCAGGCATACTGACCTTGCTGTCCGAACGCAGCGATTGCAGCCAGGAAACCATCAGCTCGCTGACTTTCTCCTGGGTCAGAAGCTCGCGAATCTTGGCGGAGACGTCAGAGAGCGGAACCTCGCCGGCGCCCGATTCCTTTAACTGCGGGACAAATTTGTCGCGGTAATAGGCTTCGACGCTCTTGGAATCAATCTGCACGGCGGGCCGGAGATGCGCGTCCACCAGCCGCATCAGATCGATCTGCTGCTCGACGCGGGCGGCGAGGGCATTCTCGGTGAGGCCGTAGCGATCGAGGATCTTCTGCCAGCCCTCGTCGGTGACGGCATCGGGATACAGCTTGCGCGCGGCGGCGACCTGCGCGGTGGCGTCGGCTTTGGAAGCATGCTGGAACGACGCCGACTTCATCTGCTCGTCGAGCAACTCCTGGTCAATCAGCCGGTCGAGGACGGCGCGGCGCTCATCGTCGCTAAACAGGCTTACGGTGCGGCCGCTCATCAGGGCTTCGTAGCGCAGAGCGTCGTTCCAGTCGCTCTGCAAAATGATATGGCCGTTGACGGTGGCCACGATGCGGTCGATTACCTCGCCGGCGCGCGCGAAGGTGCCTGCGCTCACCAACAAAATGAGCAGCGCCAGCGTGATCGACTTTCGACACACCTTAAACATCAGAATGGCTGACCTATGCTGAAAAATACGTTGAAGTGGCGGAGGCGCTGCGCTTCTACGTTCGTCGTCGTAATCCCGGTTGTGGTATCCGTGGTTGAAAACGACTGAAAGTACCGGGTCGGATTCAGATTGTAACCAAAGTCAAAACGCAGGGGCCCAATCGGTGTTTTATATCGTACGCCAACTCCCACGGCATGCGAAGTGTAATCATAGCCGGAGTTGTTGAAATCGCTAATGCACTGGGTGGCCGTTGTACTACTGGGCAGGCACTGGAGGGGATCGGGCTGGTGCCAGCGCATCAGGCCCTTCAGAACATCATGCGGCGCGGTGAAAACGTTGCCCATATCGTGGAAGATGGCAAAGCCGAATCCCTCGCCCAGGTATGGCAATGAGGTCGGCGGAAATCTGAGTTCGAGGTTGTTGACGAAGACCGCCGTTCCGCCCACCGGGAAGCCGGAACTGGGATCGCGAGGCCCTGCCTGATTTAACCCGAATCCACGATGAGAGTTGCCGCCACCGGCGAAGAACTGTTCGGGCAATGGAATGAGTGGGAAGCCCTCGCAGAACGATTCGTTGGTGTTGGGGTCGGTGGCGCAGGCGCCCGGAGGGCGGACCCGGGTACCGTTAAATGGCTGCTGAAGCCCGATCGTGGTGGAGCGGGCGAAGACGAACTGGTGCGAGGGTCTCCCCTTTCCGCCAAAGGCCTGGTAGGTCGAATTCTGCGCTAGCAGGCGGCCGAAATCCGCTTCCGATCCGAGGTAGCTTGAAGCGAGGAAGCCGTCGAGGGTGAAGTAATTCCCGCGAGTGCTTTCGAGCGGATTGTCGCGCTTGTCGCGGATGAAGGTAAACCCCGGCCCGCCGACACGCGCCGGAAGCGATAAGACGCTGATTTCGCCGGGGCCGAAGTTGTTGGCGAAATCGCGAGCTTCCACCTGCCGGAAATCGAAGCGATATGTGATCGAGCTTGGCCCGGGACGAGTCCCCGGCTCGGTCCCCGGATTTCCGAACTGCTGGCGCAGATCGATCTTGCCTTCCAGTCGCCGCGACGTAAAGGTCGCAACGTCGAGGCTGTTATCGTAAAAAACCGTGTAGATGAGCTTGAACTTGTCGCTATCAAAGAGCTTGGGAACGGTGTAACTGATCAAGCCGCGCTGCTGCAAGCGGCCAACGTGAGACTGGAAGTCCAGAGTCTCGTTTCTGCCGAAAACGTTAAGGCGGGTGACGTCGAAGCCAACTCTGGGACTTACTCCGGTCTCGCCCTGTGCCGCTGAAGTTCCGGAAGGCTGGCCGGTTTGGAATTCGAGCCCGATGCCGTAAGTGAAGGTGTAGCGCTTGGCCTCCTGCACCTGGACGAGAACGTTTTTTTGCGGATCGGTGCCTTCCGGATTCTGCACCGCCGTATCCACCTGGCTGAAGATGCCGAGATCGTAAAGGCGGGTCTGGGTGTCGAGCAGGTCCTGCTGGCTGAGCGCGTCTCCAGAGCGGACGCGCAATTCGCGCTGCACGACGTAGTCCCGCGTATGCTCCGTCCCGGCGACCATCACGTGGTCCACGGTGAAGCGCTCGCCTTCGCTGATCGCGTAGGTCACATCCATGCGATTGGCCTGGGTGGTTGACGGCGTGGTGGAAAGCTCCAGCGATGCGTTGGGGAATCCGTGGTCGAAGTAATAACTCAGGATGCGCTCGCGGTCGCTGGCCAGGTCCTGCTCGGAATAAGGCTGCCCCGCCTGGATGCTGAGCTCGGGAAGGCTGCTGGTGGGCACTTGTTCATTGCCGACAACATGAACTTCGCCCACGCGCGTCCGAGGGCCTTCCTGAATGGAGATGTGGACTGCCAGCTTGTTGGGCGATCCCTGATAGTTGTCGTCTACCTTGGTCTCGATCGTGACGTCGCGAAAGCCGTTGCTGCGGTAGAGACCCTCGAGGGTTGCGACATCGCTTTGAAGCAGGATCTCGCTGTAACGGCCATGGCTCAGGAAGCGGCGGGCCGGTTGAATCTGCAAGTAGGACTTCAGCTTCGCGGTATCGAGGAAGTTTTTGTTGCCGCCGATGTCGACGGCAGCCAGCTTGTGCAGGGGGCCGGGATCGATCTGATAGATCACCCGGAGCGTCTTGGGATCGTATTCCTTACGGATTTCCACGCTGGCGTCGAAGTGGCCGCGCGACTGCAAGTAATCGAGCAGATTGCGCTTGCCCTCGTTCAGAAGATCGTCATCGAGCGCATTTTCTTCATAGACGGGGATTTCTTTTTTCAGAACGCCTTGGCTGACGTGGTATCCCTGCGCCGTGATGAGCACGGCCGGGCCGGAATCGATCTGATAGGTAAAATTCACCGCATTGGTTTCGGGATCGTAGACCTGCTCGGCGATGGACACCTGGGCGAGTGCATGATTGCGCTTCTGAAAGCGCTTGCGCAGACGGCGGAGAGAATCGCTGATGCGTTGCGCGGTCAGGCGGTCGCCGTGGTTCATATGGGCGATGCCCTGCACTTCGATGGCGGAGTTCGAAGAAGTTCCCGTCACCCTCACTTCACCAACGTGCGCCTGGGATCCCGGAACCAGATGGAAGATGACGTTGGCCTGCTGGGTTTCCGCATTGGATGCGGATTCAGCGGCGACTTTAGCCTTGTAATAGCCGTTCTCCTGCATGACCTGGCGGATGTTTTCGAGCGCGCGGTCGAGTTTGTCGCGGTTGTACAGTTCACCTAACTGGAGCTTGGAGGCGTTGACGATCTGGTTGGCATTGGGATGGTTGGGCGCTCCGTCGACATCCACCGCGCCCACGAAAAAATTGGGCGAGGTCACGAAACTCAGGTGCACGCCGTCGCCGGAAGGTGTGACTTCAGCCTGAATATCGGCAAACAGCCCGGTCGCATATAGAACCCGAATGCTGTCGCGGATGTGATCGCGGTCGAGAGGATCGCCGGCCTTCTGCGGCATCAGCTGCAGAAGATGGTCGCGATTGGCGGCGGAAATCCCCCTCAGTTCGATGGAGAGAACAGTTTTCCCCTGGTAATCGGAGCCGGGCGATGGCGACGGTTCCTGGCCGGCCCAGACCGAACAGCATAGCGACAGCGCCGCGAACCACAGCAGGAGCGTCTCGGTCAGGCATGTCGCGTAACGTTTCGGCAAAGGTGTCCTTGAAAATCGAGTGCTCTTGACTTCGATGGAACGCGCCCGATGTGTCGTTGTACAGAGCCGGCAGAGCTTCGAACCGGCCAATCAGTTTTGCTGAAAAAGTCGATGAGGCAGTGCCAATGCACCCCGGCGGCTGAAGCCAACATCATTCGGGACTTATGCAGCGGTGAACCGCTGCCCCACCCAAAAGAGGTTTTTTCCAGCCGACTGCAAAAGCGGCATGGCAACACTTCCCGCCCAGCCACTTATAATAATGGTTTTGCAAGTTGAGACTGGTGACCTCTTTGGCACAGGAAACGGTGAAAATCGGAGCGGAAGCGGGCAGGGATTTCTCCGAGCGCTATTCGCGGCAGATTCTTTTTCGCGGCATCGGCGAGGTGGGCCAGCGCAAGTTGGGCGCGGCGCGAGTCGCCGTCGTTGGCTGCGGGGCGACGGGCTCGGCGCTGGCGGGTTTGCTGGCGCGTGCCGGAATTGGAACCCTCCGGGTGATTGACCGCGACTATGTCGAACCCAGCAACTTGCAGCGGCAGTCGCTGTTCGATGAAGCCGACGCGGCGGAATCGCTCCCCAAGGCGATCGCGGCGGCGCGCAAAATTGGCAGGTTCAACTCGGAAATCAAAGTTGACGCGAAAGTTGAGGACCTGGTTCCGGCAAATATTGAAGCGCTGCTCGAAGGCATGGAACTTATCCTGGACGGGACGGACAATTTTGAGACGCGATATTTGCTGAACGACTTTGCGGTTTCGCAGTCGCGCCCGTGGATTTATTCGGCAGCCGTCGGCAGCTATGCCGTGACCCTGAATGTGTTGCCCGGCGAGACCGCCTGCCTGGCGTGCATCTTCCCGGATTCTCCGCGAGGAATGGTGGAGACCTGCGAGACCTCGGGCATTTTGAATTCGGCGGTGAGCCTGGTGGCTTCGATTGCCGCGACGGAGGCGGTGAAATTCCTGGTGGGCGGGGTTGAAAAGATGCGCAGGACGTTGCTTTCGTTCGATGTGTGGACGAACGAGCACGCGGAAATTTCAGCGGCCCGGCCCCGGGCAGGCTGCCGCGCTTGTGGTGAGCGGGACTTCGTTCATCTGGCAGGCGAGGGACGTCCGCACATCACTCTTTGCGGCAGGAATTCCGTGCAAATTCATGAACGGCAACGGCCGATTGATTTCGCCGAGATGGACCGGCGGCTCAGGCCGCATGGCGAGGTCCGCCACAATGATTTCGTGCTGAAGTTCTGGCATGAGCCGTATGAAATGACGCTCTTCCCCGACGGCCGCGCGATTATCAAAGGCACGACGGACACGGCGGTGGCGCGGAGTCTGTATGCGAGATATGTGGGAAGTTGATTAGTCGCGAGTCGCGAGTCGCGCGTGGCGAGCCAAGTCTTGCGGCTCATCGCTCATCGCTCGTCGCTGGTTGCTCACAGCTCATTGCTCAATTCTGTTACTCTCTCTCGTCGTGACTCGACCCCTGATCGCAAAGGACTTGCATGGCGGACACGCGTCCTGAACCCAGCCGGTCGTTTCGCTGGCTGGTGCTGATCTTCGTCAGCCTGACGATGTTCGGCAATTATTACGTTTACGACTGCATCGCGCCCATCGCGGACCTTCTCACCAAGCAGCTTGGATTCTCCGATTCGAACATCGGCCTGCTGCAGGCGATTTACAGCATTCCCAACGTGATCATGGTGTTGGTGGGTGGATACGTTGTTGATCGCATCGGCACGCGCAAGGCAATTTTTCTGTTCGGAGTTTTGTGCTTCGTGGGATCGGCAGTCACGACGCTGTCCGGCACGCTTCCTGTAATGGCGGCCGGGCGACTGCTGTTCGGCCTCGGCGCAGAATCTCTGATCGTCGCCGTAACCACCGCCGTCGCCAAGTGGTTCCGCGGTAAAGAACTCAGCTTCGCGTTTGGCATCAACCTGATGATCTCGCGCGCCGGATCGCTGCTGGCGCAGCAATCGCCCTCCTGGGCGGGATTTGCCTATTCCTACTGGCGCAATCCCTTGCTGATTTCGGTTGGGTTCGGCTCGCTGTGCATCATCGGCGCCATCATCTACTGGGCGCTCGAAGTTTATGCCGAGACGCGCTATCAGGTCGGGCCGGCAGGCTCGACCGATAAGGTCGTTTTCAGCGACGTCAAGGCCTTCGGCCTTTCCTACTGGTACATAGTCGCGCTGTGCGTGACGTTTTATTCCGGCATCTTCCCGTTCGAAACCTTCGCCTACAAGTTCTTTATGGACGCCCACCATGTCACGCGTGAAGCGGGCGGCGACCTGGTCGGCATGTTGACCCTGTTCACCATGTTCGGGACACCGATCTTTGGACTGTTCGTGGACAAACTGGGCAAGCGGGCCTTGCTGATGATGCTCGGTTCCCTGCTGTTGATTCCTGTGTATCTGATGATGGCCTACATCCGGTCCGCGAACTATGTGACGGTCTACCTGCCATCGTCCACAGACGGGCATTTTGCGTTTGTGGCCCACCATCTGCCGCCCATCCTGCTACTAACCATGGCCATGATGGGGATCGCCTTTTCGTTGATTCCGGCGGTCATGTGGCCCTCGGTCGCCTACCTGGTGGACCAGTCGAAGCTGGGAACCGCCTACGGCCTGATGACGATGATCCAGAACATAGGCCTGGCCGGCTTTAACCTGATGATCGGCTGGGCCAATGACCACGGCAAGGCCGGAGCGACCAACCCCGGCGGATACAATTTGGGCATGTGGATCTTTTCGATCCTGGGCTTCCTGGGGCTGACTTTCGCCTTCCTGCTGCGGCAGCGCGAATTGGGGCCTCACGGCCACGGACTGGAGACGATTACGACCGCCAAAGCGGCAACGAATTGACGAGGAATTTACCAAATTACGAAGACTGCGACTCTATTTTCGGGATAGTGTTTGTATCCTGAGTGACAAAACTTTCAACAGCGCGCAAGCAAAGGATTTCCGGCGACGAGCCAGCCTCTGGGAGAATCCAAGGAACGGTAGAACCGCTCTCGAATTTTGAATCCAAGGGTTACTTTGGTGCCGAGCCAGATGTCCGCAAGCCATACAACGTAAAGATATTTAGCCGCATCTCACGGGGTGCGGCCGGAAAAGGCAACTTGACCGACCCAGTACAGCGAGCGGCCCCCGATTCGGAAGAAGCGGCGCTCATCGAGAAAGCCAAGCAAGGGGACGCCCAGGCGTTCCAGGCGCTTTACGATAAGCACAAGCGAAGGGTTTATTCCTTGTGCCTGCGAATGACATCCAATACGGCCGAGGCGGAGGACCTGACCCAGGAAGCATTCCTCCAGCTTTACCGCAAGATTGGAACGTTTCGTGGAGAATCGGCGTTTTCGACCTGGCTGCACCGGCTGTCGGTCAACGTAGTGCTGATGCACCTGCGGAAAAAGAGTCTGCCGGTGGTTTCGCTGGAAGAAACCACGCAGCCGACCGAGGAAGACACTCCGAAGAAAGATTTCGGGGCAGAGGATCTGGCGCTGGCCGGCTCCCTTGACCGGCTCCAGTTGCAGAAGGCGGTAAGCGATCTGCCTCCCGGCTATCGAACGATTTTTGTGCTTCACGACGTCGAAGGTTACGAACATAATGAGATCGCGACGATCGTGGGTTGCTCGATCGGAAACAGCAAGTCACAATTGCATAAGGCAAGAATGAAGCTGCGGGACCTGCTCCGGATGCAAAGAGCTGAAAAAGCCGAGAAATCCTGAGAGCGGGTAAATGCAACTAAGTGAGTAAGAGCCAGCGCAAGACTGGCGCAAGTTGGCGTGCAACACCTGCAAGACATTATGAAGAGGCAGTAACCGTGAGGCTGCAGGGGCTTGGGGAGAGTTGTATGACTTGCGTTGAGTTGCGAGAAAGTCTGGCCGAAAACAACAACGGCAATACCGCCGAGCAGCGCGTCCACCTGCGCTCCTGCCGGGAGTGCTCGTCCCTGATGGCGGATCTCCAGCATATTGCGGCGGCGGGCGCGGAACTGAGCGGGGCGTACGAGCCCAGCCCGCGGGTCTGGAATTCCATCGAAATCGCTTTGCGCCAGGAAGGCCTGATTCGTCCGCAACACTCGGGCCGTTCCCTGTTGCCTGCTTTCGGGCAATGGGGATTCGCGCGCTGGCTGGTGCCAGCGGCGGCGGCTTTGCTGATCGCGATCGGAGTCTACGTTCGTCCGCATCCCGCCCCAACCAGCGACGAAGCGAAGGTGGCGGTCTCCCGGCCGGTTTCCGACCTGGAATTCGCCGGGTTGAATGACGATGACCTGATGCAGGAGGTCGCGGCGCAGGCTCCGGCCATGAAGGCCCAGTATTCCAACAACCTGCGGAATGTGAATGAATCCATTCAGGACGCCAAGAACAGCGTGGCCGCCGACCCGAACGATGAAGAGGCGCGGCGCTCGCTGATGGATGCGTATCAGCAGAAGGCGATGCTTTTCGAGTTGGCAATGGACCGTTCTCTGCCATAATAGACGCCGCTTGCCCAGGGGCGGCGGCTTTCAGATACAGGCCGAAATGGGAGATTTGGGGAGCTATATGAGCGGGCGGACAATCGAACGGGCGGTGATCAGCGCGGTAATTGCCGGGACCATGACTGCCGCGACTGCGCTGGCGGCCGATACGCACAAAGAATTCCGCTTCAATGTCGGCCCCAAAGCCGGCGTTTCGGTAAACAATCCCTACGGTTCGATTTCAGTCAAGCCCGCCGCCGGCAATGTCGTCATCATCAATGCGGTGTATTCCGATAAGGTCCAGATCGAGGACAACCTGATCGGCAATCGGGTTGAAGTCGAGTCCCGCCTGATGGCGGGAGCGGACGCGCAATCGGGTAAAGTGGATTATGAAATCCTGGTACCGGCCGATGCCAGCATCACGCTGCATTCCAGCAGCGGCGTGCTCCATGCCGAAAAGCTGCGCGGCGATGTCACGCTGGAAGGCGCGGGCGCCACGGTGGACGTGCGGGACATTTCCGATGCCCACGTGCATGTGAAGACCCTGAACGGCTCCGTCAAGCTGACCAACGTGCAGGATGGGCATGTGGAAGTTGATTCGCTAAGCGGCACGGTGACGCTGACCAGCGTGGTCGGCCCGCTCGTGCAGGTGATCTCCACCAGCGGCGAGATCGTCTATATCGGCGATTTCGGCGACAAGGGCCTGTACCGCCTCACCAGCCATAGCGGCGACATCGACGTCACGGTGCCGGATTCGACTTCTGCCGACGTGAATGCGCAGACGGTACGCGGAGAAGTGCATGACGATATTCATCTTCAGCCCACGCAGCACTCCTCGTTTGTCTCCCGCGGGGGGAATGCCTTACTGGGTTCCATCGGACGCGCGGCGGTCTCTTCAACCGTAGTGATGCGCAGCTTCAGTGGTAAAATCCACCTCAGAAAACGCTCCGCAAAATAAGAAAATCAGCTTTGTCGTGCTGAGCAAAGTGATGGGACGTTGCGCATGTGTCGCGGCGTCGGAGCATTCCCTGCCCCGCCTACAAAGCCCCTGGCAGAGAATTCTCGCTTCGCTCGAAATGACAATGCCTGATTGGACCAGGCCTTGTTGAGAAAAACTCGCGCCCGCAAGAGAGCGACGACAACGCGGCCGGAAGCGGCGGAGCGGAATTCTCAGGGATCACGCAAGTCTGTAGCCGCGGTGTTTCTGGTGGGATTTATGGGCGCCGGTAAGACCAGCGTGGGGCGCACGCTGGGCACGCGGCTGAACTGGTCGTTCGAAGACCTGGACGAGCGGATTGAACGACTGGAAGGCAGGACAGTCGCGGAGATCTTTCGTGAAGCGGGCGAAGCCGAGTTCCGCCGGGCCGAGCACAACGCGCTGAGAAGCGTACTCTCCGAACTACAGAGTGGAGCGGTCAGGATCGTCGGGTTGGGCGGCGGAGCGTTCGTGCGGGAAGAAAATGCGGCCCTATTGAAGGGGGCGAAGGTCGCGACGGTTTATCTGGATGCTCCCGTCACCGAATTATGGCGGCGCTGTTGTGAGCAGGCAAGTACAAGCGGAGCGCAGCGCCCGTTGCTGCAAAACGAGGGACAGTTTAAAAAGCTGCACCAAGAGCGGCGAGAGAGTTATGCGAAGGCGTCGCACAGGATCCAGACCGGGAAACGCAGCATGGAAGAGATTGCCGCCGAGATTGAACGGACTTTGGGCCTGAAGAAAATGCCGCTTCGCGAGGAACAAGGAGAGGTCGAGTGAATCTGGGAACAGGGATGGGCAAGGCTGTGGCGGTGGTGCTGGCCTCGGCATTGGCGGTTTTTGCCGCCGACAAGAAGGAGAAGCCGAAGCCCGCCGCGGCCGAGATGGTGGACTCGGGAACCTTCGGCGTTTTTATCAAGGGCCAGCGGGTGGTCAACGAGACTTTCACCATTGAACAGAAAAACGGCGGCAGCGTCGTCAAGTCGCAGCTCAAGGAACTCAGCGGCGGCGATTCGAGCGGCCAGAAGTCCGAACTGGAAATGACCGCCAGCGGCGATCTGCTTCGCTATGACTGGTCGCAGGGCTCGGGCGGGTCCCTGACCGTTTTGCCCAACAATGACTTCCTCATGGAAAAGGTAACGGCCGGGTCGAATAAAACGGCCGAAAAACCCTTCCTGATGCCGAGTTCCTCGCCCATTCTCGACAACAATTTTTTTGTGCAGCGGGAAGTGTTGATCTGGAAGTACCTGGCGGCCGACTGCAAGCCGGAAGCAGGCAACATGAAGTGCCAGTCGGGGCCGGCGTCATTTGGCGTCCTGGTGCCACAGGACCAGAGCTCGATGAGCGTAAAGTTAGAACTGATCGGGAAAGAGAAAATAAGCTTCAAGGGCGCTGAACGCGAACTGCTCCGCCTGAATCTAAGCGGAGAGAACTTTGATTGGGCCTTGTGGGTAGATGATCACAATTCGTTCAAGCTGATGCGGGTGTCGATTCCTGCCGATAACACGGAAGTAGTCCGGGACTAGCAACTCCTCCCCGGCGGCGGAATCGGGTCACCCCTGGAAAACTTATTGCTGCTGGCTGACTCACGTACGGCGCGGGTGCTGATCACGGTGCTGCTGTTCGCGCTGGGGCTGGGATTTCTCTACGTCGCGCGGGCCACGCTGATCGCATTCGTTTTTGCCGTCTTCTTTGCCTACCTGATCAGCCCGCTGGTCAATCATCTGGAGCGCGTGCTGCGAGGCCGCGGACGCGCCATCGCGCTCATTTATGCATCGTTGCTGGCCCTGGTGGCCGTATTCTTCGCGCTGGTCGGCCCCAAGATCGCGCACCAGGGAGCACGGCTGGGACAATCGCTGCCCGGGCTCATTACCCAGCTCAGTTCCGGCCAACTGGCGGGTCAAATCGCATCGGAACATGGCTGGAGACCGGCGACTACCGAATTTGTGAAGTCGTTTCTGGCTTCGCACCAGGACGAAATCACCAACATCGCGCAGCGCATTGGACTGCGCACGGCCGACGTTGCCAAGCAGGCCTGGCTGCTCATCATCGTTCCGATTCTTTCGATTTTCTTCCTGAAAGACGGCCGCAACTTCAGCGACTTTTTACTTTCCACGATTCAGTCGCGCCCGCAGCGGGAGTTTCTCGAAAATGTGCTCAACGACCTGAACCAGATGCTGGCCCACTTCATCCGCGCACAGTTGACGCTGGCCGCTTTGACGCTGGTGATGTATTCCGCATTCCTGGCGATTGCGGGCGTCCAATATCCTCTGGCGCTCGGCGCTTTGGGCGGAGTTCTGGAATTTATTCCGGTGATCGGGCCGCTTGTGGGAGCGGTAACGATCCTCAGCGTGGCGGTATTGCTGGGCTATCAACACTGGATCGTGCTGATTGTGTTTCTCGGAATATGGCGGTTGATCCAGGACTATGTTTCTTCTCCGCGCATTATGGGAGAGAGCATGGAACTGCACCCCCTGGCAGCGATTTTTGGCGTGATGGCCGGCGGAGAGGTCGCGGGGATTCTGGGCATTTACCTGTCGATTCCGATCATGGCCAGCCTGCGCATCGTGTTCCGCCGCTGGCAGCTTTATGCGGAGAAGAAAAAGTTTGGCCCGCTGACCGAGTTCCCCTACCGCGGGACCGAGACGCATCACCGGACTTAACACGAGGCTTTGGGTCGGAGACCTATCCCGCTGCGGCGGCGCTCACCTTCTCCACGGCCACTTTCCGCAGGAACTCCGCTGCGTCTTCCGGCAACACGGTATTGATGAACATGCCGGAGCCCAATTCAAAGCCGGCCACGCGCGTCAGGCGCGGGATCACGCTCACATACCAATGGAAATGCCTGGCGCCCGCGTATTCGGCGGGGCCGCTGCGCACCGTGAAGTTGAGGTCGGGATTCTCCAATCCAACATAGATCTTTCCGAGCAGCGTGCGCAGGATGCGCGCCAGATCGGCGATCTCCACTTCGGAGATATTGCCGAAGCTCGCCATATGCCGCAGTGGGAAGATGTGCGTGGCAAAGGGCGTGGGGGAGGCGAAAACTTCCATGGCGACGAAGCGGTCGCTTTTGACGACGATGCGGGTCTGGTCCTCGATTTCGCGCTCGACCATGTGGCAGAACATGCATTCGCCAACATCGTCGTAGTGGCGCAGCGCCTCGTGCAGGCGCTGGCGCACCTGGCTGGGAATGACCGGCGTAGCGATCAACTGCGAATGGGGATGCTGAAGGCTCGCTCCGGCGTCCAGGCCATGGTTCTTGAAGATGGTGACATGGCTCACCCGATGGTCCATGCTCAGGATGTTGTAGCGCTGTTTGTAGGCGCTAAGAATGCCGGCGAGTTGCTCATCGGCGAGCAGCGCCATGGGCCGGGCATGATCGGGGCTGTCAATGATGACTTCGTGAAATCCGAAGCCATCGATTCTGCGGCGCAGATATTGCAGGCAGCGGGTGGGCTGGGCCTCGCTCGACAGGGCTGCGTACTTATTGGGAATCACGCGTACCTGCCAGGGCTCGTCCCTGGCGGGCCAACGCAGGACCTCCGCGGGCGTCTGGTCTTCGTTTCCCGGACAGAAGGGGCAGGATTTCAGAAACGGCGGGACCGCCTGCGCCGGGCGGTGGGTCGCAAGTTCCTCCGGGCGCCTGGCGCGCTCGGTTGCAATGATGACCCATTCCTTGGTGAAGAAATTCTGCCGCAGTTCGGGCATGGGAGCCTCCAGCGGCTTTATCGGCAGGATCGCGGAGGGACTGCAAAATCCGGCGTGGCAGAGTGTTCATCCCCCTTTGGTAACTTTCGGACCCATGGGGGGCAATGGAAGGGGCGATTCGCTGTTATAAAATTAGTTCCTCCTATGAAAATTCCTATCGGTATCCTTGGCGCTACCGGCGTCGTCGGACAGCGATTTATCCAGATGCTGGAGCACCATCCGTGGTTTGAAGTGGCGTGGCTGGCGGCGTCAGACCGCTCAGAGGGCAAAGTTTATTCCGAAGCCGCGCGCTGGCGGCTGAAGACGCAGATCCCCCCCAATGTGGCGAAGATGCGGGTTTCGCCGGCCACGCCGCAGGGCGCGCCAAAGATCATTTTTGCCGCGCTTGACTCGTCGATCGCGGCCGAACTGGAGCCGAAATTCGCCGAGGCCGGCTGCGCGGTGGTTTCCAACTCCAGCGCGCTGCGAATGCAGGAAGATGTGCCGCTGGTGATCCCCGAGGTGAATGGCGGACACATCAAGCTGATCGACATCCAGAGCTGGAGAAAAAAATCCGGTGGATATGTAGTCACGAATCCGAATTGCTCGGCGATCGGGCTGGTGCTGGCGCTGGCGCCGCTTCATCAGCAATTCGGGCTGGAGACGGTGATGGCGGTCACGATGCAGGCGGTCAGCGGCGCGGGATATCCCGGCGTGGCTTCGCTCGATATTCTGGGAAACGTCATCCCCTACATCAAGAACGAAGAAGAAAAAATGGAAGAGGAGACGCGCAAGCTCCTGGGCCAGGTCAATGGAACGCGGGTCAATCCGGCGGCCTTTGCCATGAGCGCGCAGTGCAACCGGGTTGCGGTGGAAGACGGCCATACGGAATCGATTTCGGTTCGGCTGAAGAAGAAGGCGAAAGCGGAAGAGATCATTGCCGCGTGGAACAACTATCGCGCCGAGCCACAGGAACTGAAGCTGCCGAGCGCTCCCGAGCGGCCGATAGTCTATCTCGAAGCATATGATCGTCCGCAGCCGCGCTTCGACATTGACATGGGCGCAGGAATGACGACAGTCGTCGGCCGCCTCCGCCCCTGCGGTGTTCTGGACTGGAAGTTTACCGTGCTCTCGCACAACACCATTCGCGGAGCCGCCGGAGCGGCTGTGCTGAACGCAGAACTGCTGAAAGTTAAAGGCTATCTGGGATGACGCAGCCGCAGATTTTGGGTGCCCCATTTCTGGCGCGCTTTCTGCGCGAGAAGTGGGGATTTCTGCCCGCTGAAATATCCAAAAGGACCTCCCGCCGATGATCGTGATGAAATTCGGCGGGACCTCCGTCGAAGACAACAAAGCCATCGACCGCGTGGCTGCCATCGTTGAGGGCCGCCTGGCTCAACAGCCGGTGGTGGTGGTCAGCGCCATGGCGAAGGTCACCGACACGCTGCTGACCATGGCCCGTGCGGCCGGAGAAGGCGAACGCAAGACGGCATTGAAGCTCTGCCGCCAGTTGCAGGAGCGGCACTACGAAACGGCCAGCCAACTCATCGGCACGGCGCGATTTGCGGACTTCCATACCGAACTCGGCGCGGACTTCGAATCATTAGACGAACTTCTACGCGGTATCTCCGCAGTAGGCGAAATCACCCCTCGCACTACCGACCATGTCGCGGCATTCGGCGAGATGCTGTCGAGCAAGATTGTCGCCGCGGCTTTTGAAGCGCGCGGGCTGAAGGGCGCGCACGTGGATTCCCGCCAGGTGCTGGTCACCGACAATGCCTACATGCAGGCGGTGCCGCAATATGAAGAGACCAACGTCCATCTTCAGCAGAAAGTCCAGCCGCTGCTGAATGCGGGCAAAGTCCCCGTCATGGGTGGATTTATCGGCGCCAACCGCAACGGCATTACGACCACCATTGGGCGCGGGGGATCAGATTTTTCGGCGGCAATCTTCGGCGCCGGATTGAATGCCGAGCGCATCGAAATCTGGACCGACGTTGACGGGATTCTCACCACCGATCCGCGCATCTGTCCGGAGGCGCGCCGCATCAAGGTCATCAGCTTCGATGAGGCTGCCGAGCTTGCCTATTTCGGGGCGAAGGTCCTGCATCCGGCGACGGTGCTGCCGGCGATCCAGAAGAATATTCCTGTGTATGTGCTGAACTCGCGGAATCCGAGCTGCGAGGGGACGCGCATCACTACCCGCGCGCCGCAGAGCAAGAACATTTTCAAAGCGATCGCCGCGAAAAAGCGCATCACCATTGTGGACGTTGCCGCACCGCGCATGCTGCTGGCCCACGGATTTCTGCGCGCCATTTTCGAGGCCTTCGACCGGCACAAAGTTGCGGTGGATGTGGTTTCGACTTCGGAAGTCAGCGTTTCGCTTACCGTGGATTCGAACCAGGCGATTCCGGCGCTGGCCGCCGATCTGGCGAAACTGGCCGACGTGAAATATGAAGGCCGAAAAGCCATCGTCTGCCTGGTGGGAGAGAATCTGCGCGAAACTCCGGGAATTGCGGCAGTGGTCTTCCGCGAACTGGCTGACAAAAAGATCCGCATGATCTCGCAGGGCGCGTCGGAGATCAATCTGACGTTTGTGATCGACGAAGACGAAGTTCCCGATGTAGTCGGGCGGCTGCACAAGACGTTCTTCTCAGAACTGGATTCCGAAGTATTTGCGTAGCGCGCCGCGAATCTTTCCGGCGCGCCGCAAACGCCGGCGATCTCAAACTACACCGACAAAAGCCGGTCAAAAAATGACCGGTAACGTTGCAACGCTACCCGCAGATCTTCGGTCGAGACACTTTCTCCGCGGTCCCACTGCCGTTCCAGTTCGGAGCGCTCTTCTGCGAACACTTCCGCCAGCCGCTTCATGGCAGAGGCGACGAGCCCATCCGCCTGCTCGACCGCTTTTCTAGGCTCATCTACAAAGCTTGTCTGAATCGCCTGCCAACGGGTACGCAGGCCATTCAACTCGCCGCCAGGAAACAAGGGGGCACTTTCGTGCACCTCTTGTACATCGATGTTCTGCTGAGGTCCTCGTTCGCTTCTTACTTCTTGCGGACCCCGCGTCTGCATGGCCGGAGGTTTGCGCTGCGCCAGGTCTGCGGTGGTGATCTCTTCCCGCCCCTCTACTTTCGGGTCTTCAAATTCCGGCTGGCTATTTCTCAATGGTGCCGCCATCGCTATGCTCCTTTTTTCTCGATTTGACGTTCCACTTGATGCTCATCCAGTAATTCCTGAAACAACGCGCGGTAGTGCACCATGGCCTGCCGCAAGTCTTCCGTGCTTGCTTGCCCGGCGCTGTGCCGCAGCGCAATCCCATGGGCAGCCCGATAGTTGTCCACGACAACGGGATAGTCGACCGAAAGGTCTGCGGCGCGCTGTTCGAAATCCCCGATTGGATAACCGCGCGCCTGCATCACGTCCGTCACCAGGTTGTCGGCAACCGCGACGGCTCCCCGCGGATCGTCCACAAAGCGCGCCTGTACTTCGTTCCATCGCACTGCGTAACTTGATTTGTCTGCCGCCGACAGGGGACGAATCTTGAAATGTTCCCTGCGCTTTGCCCGATATTCGAGCACGCCCTCGGCCTTTCGCTCATCGCCCTGTTGCTTCACGACACGTTCGTATTCCGGCCCAAATTTCTGGCGCAATTTTTCGCTGCGCCGCTTGCGCGAAGTAATAAACGCAGCCGCCGCAATCACGATGATCGCGATAATAGCCACGACAATGAGGAGATAGAGGTGGTTCTGGTCCATGCTGTCCTCCCTGGTTCCGCAGCGCCGATATGGGATGCACCTCGAATCGTTCACTGTTGTCGGAGGATGGCGAAATTTCTATTAAAACTGCGTCCGGCGTTCCTGGGCGCGGCTCTTTTGGCCGGTCTATCATCTATGTGTTTAAATTATTTTCGAGCCATGAACCTTCTATTACTGGGCAAAGGCAAAACGGGATCGCTGGTTGCGGAAGTCGCGGCCGAGAGGAAACATCACATTCGCGTCGCGGGCGCTGAAGAAAACGCAAACTGCGCCGCACTTGGGGCCGAACAATTGCGCGACGTGGACACTATTATCGATTTCACCGCCCCACATTGCGTGATCGCAAACATGGAAGCGTGTGTTAAGGCGGGGAAAAACATCGTGGTGGGCACGACCGGCTGGTACAGAGAACTCGACCATATCCGAAAGCTTGTAGATGAGCACAAGGCCGGATTGGTCTATGCCGCGAATTTTTCCATTGGCGTGAATTTGTTCTTCGACATCGCCCGCACCGCGGCGGCGGCCCTGCGCCACGAGTATTCCGGACAGATTTTCGAGCGGCATCATGTCCATAAGAAAGATGCGCCGAGCGGCACCGCAATCATGATCCAGAATGTGATCCGCGACGCCAGCGAAAAGGACGACGCTCTGGAAATCACCTCGTTTCGCGAAGGAGACGTCGTGGGACTGCACGAGATCGTCTTCGAATCGCCGGCCGACCGGATTTATCTGTGCCACGACGCCAAGTCACGCCGGGGCTTCGCCGAGGGCGCGGTCCGGGCGGCGGAGTGGCTGGCCCCGAAGAAAGGCTTTTACGATTTCAGGGACATCTGGCGCGAGCTGTAACGCGGACCGGTACACACTACCGGCGCGTCCGGCCACGCAACACACGACGTACAACTTATTGAAAAAGCGCGAGATATGAAGATAGTGCAAAGTCCCGACACTACACCTCCGGGCGATACCCTGCCGCTCTTATCCGCGCTATGCTAGCTGTATGCAACTTCGTGGCTGTGGCACTGCGCTGGTAACGCCCTTTCATCAGGATGGCTCGATTGACGACGCCGCCCTGCGTAACCTTGTCGCCTGGCAGGTCGAGTCAGGTATAGATTTTCTTGTCCCCTGCGGAACGACAGGCGAGACGCCAACTCTCAGTCACGATGAGTGGCTGTACGTCATCGATACGACGATCGAAGTAGCCGCGGGCCGGGTACCCATCGTCGCGGGAGCGACCTCGAATGCGACAAACGATGCGGTCGTGAAAGCCCGGGAGTTGGCCGCGAGGCCGGGAGTCGATGCCATTCTGACCGCCTCGCCCTACTACAACAAGCCGACGCAGGAGGGCCAGTACCGGCATTTCAAAGCGATCGCCGAAGCCGTGGACGGCAAGCCGATCGTTCTGTACAACGTCCCGGGGCGCACCGCCGCGAATATTGAGCCCGCCACCGTGGCACGGCTGGCGGAAATTCCCAACATCATTGCGGTGAAAGAGGCGAGCGGCAACATGACCCAGATTGCCGAGGTCATCAACAGCGTGCCGGAACATTTTCTGGTCTTGTCGGGAGACGATGCTGTGACTCTTCCAGTGATTGCGCTGGGCGGTGTAGGAGTGGTCTCGGTCGCGTCGAATGAAATTCCCGGAGAGATGTCGGCTTTGACGCGAGCGGCCTTGAATAACGACTGGGCCACGGCACGCAGCCTGAACCGCAAATATCTGGCGCTGATGCAGGCAAACTTCATCGAATCGAGCCCGCTGCCGGTAAAAGCGGTGCTGGCGATGATGGGCAAGGTGGAAGAGGTTTACCGGCTGCCGCTCGTTCCCATGCGCAAAGACACGCGCTCGAAGCTGCACAAAGTTGCGACGGAAGCCGGACTGGTGTCAAAGCCCGCAACCGCGGCGGCCGAGGCGCATGACTTCTTTATCTACGAGAACTGGGCTGCCGGGCCCCACAAGATCGTGCTGCATCGCGGCAATTGCGGGCAGTGCAGCCACGGCAAAGGCCGTCCCGCGGGCCACGATGCCAATCATGCAAAGTGGCACGGGCCCTACGCTTCACTGACGGAAGCGCGCGGCATCGCTCATGCGATGACGGGAGTGCTGATCCGCAGCGAATGCAAGTGCGTGTGAGACCCGAGACGCGGATGTCTCGTCATTTTGTCACCCGACCGAAGCGAGCGAACTGATGGACGTGGTTTTTTGGCGTTGATTGTCGCTGACCATTTAGCATATTTGTCGCTTCGTTTTGACAAATCAGTATCCGCAATCAACAATCATCCATTCATGTCCTCCCTGAAATCCTCCATCGAACGCCTGGCAGCGCTGGGTGAAATTGAAAACGATCCAGACGCCCGCAAGATATTCCTCGAATTCCGGGATCAGCTCACACAAGGCGAGGTCCGCGCTGCGGAAAAAATCAATGGCAAGTGGAAGGTTAATACGTGGGTGAAGCAGGGGATCCTGCTCGGCTTTCGCCTGGGCGCACTTGCCGAGATGCCCGCCGGCCTCTCTTTCGTCGACAAAGACACCTTCCCTGCCCGGCAATTCACCGTGGCTGACAAAATCCGCGTCGTGCCCGGAGGGTCGTCCGTCCGGGAGGGCGCGTATCTGGCGCCCTCGGTGATTTGTATGCCACCGATGTTCGTCAATGTCGGCGCTTATGTGGACGAGGGAACCATGATCGATTCGCACGCGCTGGTCGGTTCGTGCGCGCAGATCGGAAAGCGGGTCCACCTGAGCGCGGCTGCACAGGTCGGGGGCGTGCTTGAGCCGATCAACGCCGCGCCGGTGATTATCGAGGACGACGTGCTCGTCGGCGGCAACTGCGGAATCTATGAAGGGACGCTGGTGCGCGCTCGCGCCGTGCTCGGCGCTGGAACGATTCTGACGCGCTCCACGCCGCTCTACGATCTGGTAAAGGGCGAGGTTTATCGTGCAACGGCCGAAGCTCCCCTGGAAGTTCCCGAGAATGCAGTGGTTGTTCCGGGCTCACGCGCGGTCACCAGAGGGAAGGCGGCGGAGTGGAATCTGTCGCTGTATACGCCGGTGATCGTCAAGTACCGGGATGAGAAGACCGATCGCGGGATTGAACTGGAAGACTGGCTACGGTAGCGCTTTACATTTTGCCATAATGTAAAGCATGGCTGAAGCGACATTATCCTCCAAAAATCAAATTGTGATTCCGCGAGAGGCCCGCGAAGCATTGCAACTCAAGCCCGGCGACAAGCTCATTGTTCGCGTGCAGGGCGAGAAAGTTCTCGTGCTGGAAAAGCCCAAGTCCTTTCACCGGGCGATTCGGGGCTTGATGAAGAAAGGCTACCCTAAAAACTACCTGCGAGAGGAACGTAAAAGTTGGGAGTAGCGCAATTCCGCGCTGCATTGAGTCGTCATCGTCGTATTGGAATCGATACAAACATCTTCATCTACCAACTAGAAGCTACTCCGAAATATCTCCCGCTGACCGACTGCGTTTTTTCCTGGCTTGAATTCACAGATTCGGCGGCCGTCACGTCCACTGTCGCCATGATTGAAGTGCTGGTGAAACCCTATCGCGAGTCAGCTATCGCGACTGTCGACAAGTGCCGCGCACTGCTTTCAATTTATCCGAACCTCGCATGGATTTCTCCGGGCCTCGCTCTCGCCGACCTTGCAGCGGAAATCCGGGCCACTCACCGCCTGCGAACACCCGATGCAATCCAGACGGCGACTGCCTTGCAGGGGCGGGCGACCGCGATTGTCACCAATGATCCGATCTTCCGGAGGGTCGTGGATCTCGATGTCCTCGTCCTGGATGACTACGTATGAGAGTTTTCCGCGTGGGCCGTGTATCGCAGAGTAAGGAATAACTGGATCATGAGTCAGACTTCGACCAGCAGCTTCCCCGTTCCATTGGAAGAAATCTGAATGTGGGCAAGTTTCGCCGCGACCGCGTCTGCCCGGTAAAGAGCGGACTGCGCGTAGGTGCTGGCGACCCCAATCACCTTCATGCCGCCGGCTTTGCCGGCTTCAATTCCAGCGGGAGCGTCTTCTATCACGACGCAATCTGCCGGTGCGAATCCCAATTGCGCGGCTCCCTTCAAATATGGCTCTGGATGCGGCTTTCCGCAGGTCACATCGTCGGAGGTGACTAAGACCCTTGGAATTGGAAGCCCGCAATACTCCAGGCGGTTTCTGGCGAGCAGTCTGGATCCCGAAGTCACTACGGCCCAACGGCCATCCGGAATCGATTGCACGAGCTCGAGCGCGCCGGGCATTACCGTGACCCCGCGCTGATCGTGCGCCTCGTGATTTTCGATCAGGGCAGCTTCGGCTTCCGCATCCAGATGCGGGGCGGCACGCCGAATCACTTCCACCGTGCGAACGCCGTGCGCGATCGCCATGATAGCGTCGCCATCGACGCCCTTGCGAGCGGCCCATTCGCGCCACTCGCGGTCCACCGCCTTGGTTGAATCTACGAGAACACCATCCAAATCAAAAAGAATTGCAGAACAGGAGAAGTTTGGCATTCAGAAATATTTAAACACAGCGACAGGGAGGGACAGAGCAACCCCAATCCAGCACTCCTGTTTTCTGGTCAGCTCCGTGTCTCGGTAGACCACTCATCCTCCGAACTCAATCGGCAACGCCAGGAAGACTTACCGGATTGGACGCCGGAAGCGCCAAGGCCCGCTGGCGCAGCATCAGATGCCGCTGGCGGAAGTGAGCGCGGGCCCGATCTCCCCAGGCGCGAACAAACCAATAGTTGAGTCCCGCGCCAATCGCGGCGCTGGCGAGAGGAATCACACGGGCCGCCCATTTTTCGACAACTTCGGCGCTGGCTTTGGCGGCGATGCGCTCGATTATGCGCGGCACAAATTTGTTCAGAACTTCTTTTTCAAGAAGATCGCGGCCCAGATCCACGCCTGCGGCACTGGCGGCGGCAATCCAGAGTTGGGCAACCTCATCGTCGGTGTTGAATTCGAATCCGTAGATCAGGCTCAATTTCTGGATCGTGCGCATGGTGATGGCCGACAGGATGCCAAGATCGGGGACGATGGTCAGCAGCCCGCCCAAACCGAAACCGGCACCCTCAACCGCGGCCACTTTCATTCCGCTTCGTATGATCGATTCGGCGACGATATCGAGTTCGCCCACCTCAAGGGAAAACACGCCATGATATCCGCTGATGGGCAAGCGATAACCGGTGCGAAGCTGGAGCAGGAAATTTCCGGGATTGACGCGCACGGTCGAGTACGCGTGGGTCAGCCCGCTCACCAGTGAATGCTCCACCCGCCGGCGCAGCCAGGATTTCCGCTCCTCTGCCATCTCTCTAAACTATCGCAGGCGCGGGCGGAATGCTATCGGGAGAAGGATGTAGCGAAGATCGGCCATTGGTGGTTGTCCTTTCGAGCCTGCGCTTGTTGTCACTCACCGCTCATCCCGCATTGTTCGCCGCTCGCGTGTGCTAGCATCATCTTGAATCGATGGCGACCGGAAAACTTCAGTTAATCCCGCTGGGCGGCCTTGGCGAGTTCGGCATGAACTGCATGGCCGTGCGCTGGGGAGACGACATTATCGTCATCGACGCCGGCCTCATGTTTCCCGAGGCCGAACTGCTTGGGGTCGATATCGTCGTCCCCGACATTTCTTATCTTCTCGAAAATCGCCAGCGCGTTCGGGCGATCTTTCTCACCCATGGACACGAGGACCACATCGGGGCACTGCCGTGGTTTTTGTCGGAGCTGAATGTTCCGGTCTATGGCACCGAGTTCACGCTTGCCTACGTCGAGGACAAGCTGGACGAGCACGGGCTGCTCGACGACGCCGACCTGCGCGAGATGCGCGCCAACGACAGCATCAAGATGGGCGCATTTACCGTGCGCCCGATCCAGGTGACGCACAGCCTGGTGGATTGCGTCGCGCTGGCGATTCAATGCCCGCTCGGGGTGATCATCCATACCGGCGATTTCAAAGTCGACCCCACACCGACCGACAACCGGTTGTTCGACCTGCACACCTTTGCCGAATACGGCAAGCAGGGCGTTCTCGCGCTGTTACAGGATTCGACCAACGTCGAGCGCAAGGGATACACGCCGAGCGAACGCGCCGTCCGCCGCAAATTCGACGAGATTTTCGCGCACACCAAGCGCCGGCTTTTCATCTCTTGTTTCTCGAGTTCGATTCACCGCATCAATCTCGCGGTACAACTGGCCCATGAGCACGGGCGGAAGGTGGCCTTCATCGGCCGCTCGATGAACAACTCGGCAGAGATAGCCGAAGACCTGGGCTACATCGAGGTTCCGGAAGGACTCGTGATCAATCCCGGCGAGATGAAGAATTTTCCGCCGGAAAAAGTCTGCGTGCTCATCAGTGGAACGCAGGGAGAGCCGATGTCGGCGCTATCGCGCGCCGCGGTCGACAACCACAAGCACGCCAAGATCGAAAAAGGCGACACGGTGGTGCTTTCGAGCCGCATCATCCCGGGCAACGAAAAATCGATTTACCGGGTGATCGACCACCTCTTCCGCCGCGATGCGTACGTCATCTACGATGATGGCACTTCGCCTCCGGTCCACGTCAGCGGCCATGCCAGCCAGGAAGAACTCAAGCTCATCATCAATCTGGTCAAGCCGAAATACTTCATTCCCGTGCACGGGGAATACCGCCAACTGAAGCTGCACGCCGAGATGGCCGCCGCCATGCGCAGCTCCGTCGGCAAGGTCATGCTGATCGAAAGCGGAGATGTTCTCGAATTCGATGAACTGGGCGCGCGCAAGGCCGGCAAGGTCAACGTGGGCCGCGTCTGCATCGATTCGGGCAACCGAACCGACGTGGTCGAAGACCTCATCATTAAAGACCGCCGCCATCTGAGCGAAGACGGCATCGTGCTGCCCATCATCGCCATCAACAAGCTCTCGGGAAAAGTCGAGACCCCACCCGAGATCGTGACCCGCGGCTTCAACGTCGGAGAAAATGGGTTCATGGACGGCGCCAAGCGGATGGTCGAAGACACGCTGGCACATTCGAGCGAGGAAGAGAAAGCCGACTATGGCGTGATCAAGGAAAAAATCCGCGCCGATCTCAAGCGGTATATCTCGAAGGAAACGCAGAAGCGGCCGCTGATCATGCCGGTGATCCTGGAAATCTGAGAGTTTCCACGGAGGGACAGCTCCTCGGCTCTCCGCCTGACAAGAAACGGCAAACAGACATCGTGGAACTCGGCGCAGTTCTACATGGGAAATTCGATGCTAAGCGCATCCTCAAAGCCCGCACTTCCCGTTGACACCGAATCCGGACTTCATCTTCAATGAACTCTTGCGGCTTCCGTCACTTCTGTTCCATCTAACCCTTCAATGAGTTCGGCATCCTCAATTGCTGTTGAACCGGCACGCTGGCGTCCAGCCGCGAATCCGTGGTTGATCGCGGTAACGGTTTCGCTCGCCGCGTTCATGGAGGTGCTCGACACTTCCATCGCCAACGTCGCGCTGCCGCACATTGCCGGCAATTTGGGCGCGAGCAACGATCAAAGCACATGGGTGCTGACGTCATACCTGGTCGCCAATGCGATTGTGCTGCCCATCACAGGGTGGCTGGTCAGCATTTTCGGGCGCAAGCGCTTCTTCATGACCTGCATGGCGATCTTCACCGTGAGTTCCCTGCTTTGCGGAATCGCGCCCAGCCTGGGATTTCTTCTATTGTTTCGGGTGTTCCAGGGCGCGGGCGGCGGAGGCCTTCAGCCGATGGCGCAGGCGATTCTGGCCGACACATTTCCTCCGGATAAACGCGGTTTGGCGTTCTCGATCTACGGAATCACGGCCGTGTGCGCCCCGGCGATCGGACCGACGCTGGGCGGCTGGCTGACCGACACGGCCTCATGGCGATGGATTTTTCTGATCAATCTTCCAGTGGGACTTCTGGCATTGTTGCTGGTATTGCGGCTGGTGGAGGACCCTCCGCACGTAGTTCGCCGCCGAGTGTCGGAGATTAAACTCGACTACGTCGGATTTTCATTCCTCGCGCTCGGCGTGGGCGCGTTGCAGATTATGCTCGACAAGGGCCAGGAGGACGACTGGTTCGGATCGCACTTCATCCTCACCCTCGGGGTCATCGCGGTCGTATGCCTCACGGCCCTGATTGTGTACGAATGGTTTCACAAAGATCCGATTGTCGATGTGCGGCTGTTCAAGAACTCCAACTTCGCCGCTGCGAACATGATGATGTTCATGGTCGGCGCAGTCTCGTTTGCCACCACGGTCCTGATGCCGCTGTTTCTGCAAACGCTCATGGGGTACACCGCGGAAGCGGCGGGAATGGTGCTTTCGGTGGCCGCGGTTCTGCTGTTAGTCGAGCTGCCAATCGTCGGGAAGCTCATCGGAAGATTTCAGTTACGCTACCTGATCGCATTTGGGTGGATCACGCTGGCGGTTGGCATGTACATTTCGGCGAAAAAGATCGATCTGCTGATCAGCTTCCCGGCTGCCACCTGGCTCCGCATTGGGCAATATCTGCCTCTTGGCTTTGTGTTTGTGCCGGCCACGACCGCTGCCTACATCGGGATACGCGAAGACAAGAGCAATGCAGTCGCAGGGTTGGTGAACTTCACGCGCAACATCGGAGCAAGTGTGGGGACATCCATCGTGACCACGATGATTGTGAGGCGGTCTCAATACCATCAATCGGTGCTGGCCGCTCACACGAATCCGGGCAATGCCCGCTTTCGCGACGCGGTCGGAGGCCTGGCGCAGCAACTCACCAACGCGGGTGTGGGCTCCCAGGATGCTCGCCACCACGCCCTGGCACGGCTCTATGCGGAAGTGCAGGTGCAGGCATCTGCGATGGCATATATCGATACCTATTGGGTGCTGGGCATCGCTGCCGTGGTGATGTTTGCGCTTTCGTTTGTGCTGAAGAAAAACAATCCTCGCGCGGGGCGCGGGTCGGTCTCGATGCACTAGAGTGTAAGCGCAGCGGCGCAGAAAAACGTCAACGGCCGCTCTTTCCAATCCATGCGGTATCTTAGAGATGGGCCCTCCAAGAACATGGTCACTCTTTCCGACATTCATTCCGCCAGTTCGCGCCTTCAGGAAGTCACCAAACGCACCAAGCTGATCGAACTGCCACAAACCATGTGGGGACAGCCGCCCTCGGTTGTTCGGCAAAACGGCGCCCGGTTCTTTCTCAAGCCCGAGAACCAGCAACCGATCGGCGCTTTCAAACTGCGCGGAGCCTACAACAAGATCGCTTCTCTGCCTGAGCAAGAGCGCAGGCGGGGCGTTATCTCCTACTCCAGCGGCAATCACGCGCAGGGCGTGGCCTATGCCGCCCGCGCGCTCAAAGTGAAGTCCGTCATCGTGATGCCCAACAACGCGCCTGCGATCAAGCGCGACGCCACCGCCAAGCTTGGCGCAGAGATCGTTCTGGTCGGACCCGGCTCCGACGAGCGCAGAATCAGGGCCGAGGAACTCGCGGCACAATATGGATATGTGATCGTCCCACCCTATAACGATGAAAAGATTATTGCCGGTCAAGGCACGATCGGACTCGAGATTCTGGAAGACTTGCCGGAAGTTGAGACCATCCTGAGCCCCGTCGGCGGCGGAGGCCTCATCAGCGGCGTGGCGGCGGCCATCAAGCTGGCAAATCCCAAAGTAAAAGTAATTGGCGTCGAACCTGAACTCGCCGCGGACGCCCAGGCCAGCATGAGATCAGGAAAGATTGTTCAGTTCCCTGCCGAGCAAGTCTCGCGCACGATCGCCGACGGGCTTCGAACCCAAAGCGTTGGCGACATCAACTTCGAGCACATCCGCGCCTATGTGGACGACATCATCACGGTGAGTGAAGGCGAAATCCACGAAGCGCTGCGGCTGCTGGCACAGAATCCCGACACGGTAGCCGAGCCGAGTGGCGCCGTCGCTACCGCCGGATTTCTCTTTCACAGCGACCAGTTGACGGCGGCGAGGATCACCGTTGCCATCATCTCCGGCGGCAACATCGAACCGGCCACGCTGGCCGAGTTGCAGAGCGGCACGTCAGGCTGACTGCTGCCTGCGGACAGTTGTCGCCGAATAAATCTTAGAAATCGACGCTTGTTTGGGACATTCCCGTACGGTCCGAGGAATGTTGTAACCTTAGGGCTCACCCATTCGCATCATGCCAACCCTGATCTCACAGCCCACTCGAATCCACGCCGCGGGGAATAAGCCCAAACTCATCGATGAATACATCGGACGGGTCAATTCGAAGACCTCGACCGCGAGCGTTGCGCACATGCGCAGTCCGGGAGGATGGATCGAACCGGGCCAGACGCCGGAGTTCGACGAATTCACGATTGTGCTGAAAGGAACGTTGCGCGTCGAACACAGCAGCGGCGTGATTGACGTCGCCGCCGGACAGGCCGTGATCGCCCACGCCGGGGAATGGATCCGTTACTCCACTCCCCACGAAAGCGGCGCGGAGTACATTGCGGTCTGCCTGCCTGCTTTTTCCATGGAAACCGTTCACCGCGACGAATAGCCGCGCATCTACTGTCCCTCGGCGTAGTACCCGGCCCGCGCGTCCACGTGCAAAAACAGGAATTTCTTCGGAAGACGCAGCTTGACGCTGATCTTGTGCCAGTGCCCGTCGTTCGCAGCCGATTGTGGGGTGTACGCCAAAACGTATTGATGGCGCAGCTGCGTGCCGATGGTTTGCGCCACTTGCGGCATCTCGTTCACGTTGGAAAGCGCAAAAGCCTGCCCGCCGGTCTCATGTGCCAGCCCCGACAGCAATTGCGGGCCCAGCGCCTCCTCCTGCGTGGTGACAAAGCGGTCATAAGTACCGATGGCGTAGATGGTCACGTTGCTTTCACGGACAGCGCTCCGGATCTCACGCTCGTTGTAGCGGCTGTGATTGTCGCCGCCATCGGAGAGCAGCAGCAGCGCTCTCCGCTTGTATTTCGCGTTGTGCAGTTTTTCAACGCCCATGTAAATGGCATCGAGCAGGGCGGTTTGGCCCTTCGACCGCGTGGTCACCAGGTCGCTTTCGAGGTTTTCCGGACGCTCGGTAAAGTCGGTCACCAGCTGCGGAGCATCTGCGAATGTGATCAGGAAAAATTCATCCTGCGGGTTGGCGACGTCGCAGAACTGCCGTACCGCGTCACGCACCTGGTCGAGCTTGTCTCTCATGCTCCCGCTCGCATCCACGATAATGCCGACCGAAACCGGAGTGTCTTCACTCGAGAAATTCCGGATCTGCTGCGGCTTCTTGTTTTCGAAGAGCTGGAAATTGTCCTGATCGAGGCCGACCACCGGACGGTTCAAGTCGTCGGTGATCGAAACGGGAACCAGCACCAAGTCGGACCGCGCGCGAATCAAGGCTGCACCCCCGAACCCGCTGGTATATTCCGCGCTGGCGAGGTCCGTATTGTTCTCGCGGCGGGGCTTTTCCAGCAGAGTGATGTGAGGCTGATCCAAAGCCGTCTGAGCGAACGCGCTGGCTAACAGGAGGGAGGAAAACAGGAGGGCAATCGCTCTTGCAACGTACATGGCTGGCACCGTCCAAACTTCTCAGTCGCAACTTCTATCGGCAACAGAGCAACGCACATCAGTTGCACTCGCTACGACTGTGGTTGTAGGACGAAAAGCAGGTAGGGGCAATAAAACTTAGGTACTGCCAGACACCTAAGTAACAAGCAGGAGGGAATGCGGAGTCTTACCGATGCAAGAATGGGAGAACAGCGGCCAGTGATGGGTGGTCAGCGCCCGAAGTCTTAAGCTCACGCACTGGTCACTGTCCACCGGGCCACTGTTTTCTCACTCCCACTCGATCGTTCCCGGCGGCTTCGACGTAATGTCGTAGACCACGCGGTTCACGCCCTTGACTTCATTCACGATCCGCGTCGAGATAATCTTGAGCACATTGTGCGGAAGCGGCACCCAATCCGCGGTCATGCCATCTTCGGAACTCACGGCGCGGATGGCGCAAGTGTAGGCATACGTCCGCATGTCGCCCATCACGCCGACCGACATCACCGGCAACAGCACCGCGAACGACTGCCAGATTTTCGTGTACAGTCCGGCTTCTTTCACTTCGCTGACCACGATGTCATCGCATTCGCGCAGCAGGTCGAGCCGCTCGCGTGTGACTTCTCCGAGCACGCGTACCGCAAGCCCCGGACCCGGAAACGGCTGGCGCTGCAGGATTTCGTCGGGCACACTGAGATCGCGACCGATCTTGCGGACTTCGTCTTTGAACAGATCTTTCAGCGGCTCGATCAGCTTGAGCTTCATCTTCGCGGGCAGCCCGCCAACGTTGTGGTGCGACTTGATCACCTGCGATGGCCCGCGCACTGAGCGCGACTCGATCACGTCGGGATAGAGCGTCCCCTGTACCAGCCACTTGACGTTGCCTTCGGTCTTCGCAATGCGTTGCGCTTCTTTCTCGAACACCTTGATGAATTCGTTGCCGATGATCTTGCGCTTCTTCTCCGGATCGCTGACGCCTTTGAGTTTCTTCAGAAAACGGTCGGTGGCATCTACCGCTTCAAGCTTAAGGCCAAGCTTGTCGCGCAAAGTCTTCTGCACTTTTTCAAATTCGTTCTTACGCAGAACGCCGTTGTTAACGAAAACGCAGGTCAGGTGCGACTTCCCTTTCGCATCGCGGAGCGCGCGATCGACCAGGACAGCGGCCACCGACGAATCTACTCCGCCGGAAAGCGCGCAGATGGCGCGTCCTGTGCCAACTTCCTTTTTCACCTGCGCGATGGTGGACTCGATGAAGCGTTGCGCCGTCCACGTCGGCTTGGCTCCGCAAATCTGGAAGACAAAGTTCTTCAGGATCTGCGTGCCCTGCGGCGTGTGGTGCACTTCAGGATGAAACTGCACCGCATACCACTTCTTCTCAACGTTCTGAATTCCGGCGACGGCGTAATGCGTCTTCGCCATCAACTCGAAGCCGGGAGGAAGTTCGAGCGCTTCGTCTCCGTGCGACATCCAGACGGCGAGTTTCTTGGCCAATCCCTGAAACAACATTGAATCCGAAACCACGTTCACTTCCGCGTGGCCGTACTCGCGCTTCTCAGCCGGGCGCACCTTCCCGCCGAGCGTGTGCACCATGAATTGCAATCCGTAGCAGATGCCAAGCACGGGCACGCCCAGCTCGAAGACGCGCGCGTCAGCCGGCGGCGCGTCTTTGTCGTAGACCGACCACGGAGCGCCCGAGAGAATGATTCCGGCCGGCGAGTGGGCTGTAACTTCGGCCAGCTTCGCCGTACACGGCAGCACGACCGAAAAAACGTTCTGCTCGCGAATGCGCCTCGCGATCAGCTGCGTATACTGCGCGCCGAAATCAAGAATGACGATGGATTGGACCGAAGATGACTGCTCGGCCGATTGCCGGGAAGATGACTTCTGCAGGGATTTGGTTTCCACCGATGAGTTTCTCAAATTCTTCGATCAGGTGTAAAGCACGGCATCCAGGGATGCAGTGTTTTCGATGTCACGTTGAGCGGCGGCGAAGCCGGCGCTAGGGAGCGTACGTAGCTGGCAGAGGCAATGCGGTTCATAAGAACGGGACTGCTGCTGGCAGCGTCGCGAGCTCGTCGACTGCTTCGCTGCTGTTAACGGTCGTACGGTCCCTCACCCGGCTGACGCCAGGTTGAGGATGACAAGACATTGGCACCATTTTAGATTGCTGAGAGCCTAAGCGGCAGCAGATTACGCGCCGGCTGGACTGGGTACGTCGCTCAGGATCAACTCGTCGCGATCGATCGTCGTGCGGAGCCTTGGAGCCGGCGGAATTGGCGCGGCAGGCACCGGCTTGAGCAACTCTTCGGGCACTTCCGCAAGGCAAACGTATCCCGCCAGGCGTGCGATGTAGAGCCAGTCGACGATGGCGAAGTAAGCGAGCGTAACCAGTCCCATGCCCGCGACCGCCGCCTGCCAGGGCAGCCATCCGGCCAGTCCCATCGGAACCGCGATGGCAGTCGATGCGATCGATAAAAGCACGAGATGGCCCATCTCGCTCCACGTGGTGACGGCGGACACGGCGCCCGCATGCTCGCGGATGAAACGTATCGTGGACGAAATCGATTCGACGACGTCGTTGCGGTCGCGCACGGCGAAAAGCAACGCCAGCGAGAGCGCCCAATTCAACAGCCACCAGGCAACGCAAACCAGCGCCAGCAGCGGAACGAACAATAGAAACGCCATTGCCGGCCGGGGATGCGAGTCGGGCGAAACGAAGCTCGCCACAATTCCTGCGCCGCCGACTCCCACCACGGCCGCAATCGCAACCACTACCCGCAAGAAATTCAGCCTCAGCACCACGGCAAATACGGTGGCGGTTACGCTGCTGGCAATGTTTCTCTCGCCGCCGGCATTATCGATGCCAGACACGCTGCGAAAACGAACGCGGAAATACTCGAGCATGGCGCGGAGCGTGGCGACACGCCCGAACGAGGCGGCAAACATCCAGAGCACGCCGAGCAGCAATGCCCCGAGCACGGCCGCAATCGCAACTCGCCCGAAGGTTCCGCGCAAAATGTGGGTCAAGGCCTGAGCCACCAGGTAGGGATGCCGCGTGCGCAGCAGCATCAGGTCGGTGTTGCTGACCGGCAGCGTGCCGAGATATTCGAAGAGTCCGAAGAAGAAAAGCGCGGTCGCGGTGCCGCCCACAATCCACCGCCAGGCGATTTCCGCGAACGTCAGCGAAGGCCGCCGGAACGCGGCGCGAAAGCCTTCGACGGTCGGAGAGATGGACATCTGACGTAAGAATACCGCAACCAGCTGTCATCCTGAGCGAAACATCCGCTTCACGAAGTGAAGCGGATGCGAAGTCGAAGGACTTCCTTGCACTTGGCGTGCGTCGACGCAACATGAAGGCGTTCTCACCACGCACATCGCAAGAATGCCTTCATATGCCCGTGTTACCGCACACGAACGCGGGGTCCTTCGACTGCGTTGCCGTCCGCTTTGCGGACGGCACCTTCGCTCAGGATGACAATTAAGGAGAGATTGCGGGAATCACTTCACTACGAGGTTGACCATCTTGCCCGAAACGTAGATCTTCTTTACGATCTGCTTGCCGGCGATCGCGGCCTTCACTTTTTCGTCGGCCAAGGCATGTTCGAGAACGAAGGCTTCGTCGGCATCTGCGGGCACAACGATCCGGCTGCGCAACTTACCGTTCACCTGCACGGGGATTTCGAGCTCTTCCTCTTTCACCAGCGCGGCGTCGAACTGCGGCCATGAAGCCTTGAGCAGGCTTCCCGGCTGGCCGGTCATCTCCCAGAGTTCGTGCGCGAGATAGGGCGCGAACGGCGCGAGCAACAGGATGAGCGTCCGCTGGACGTCAGCCAAGAACGCCGCTGGAACCTTACCCTGGGCGATTGCCTCTTCCGCACCGTACAACACGTTGACCAGTTCCATGATCGCGGAGATGCAGGTGTTGAAATGCCAGCGTCCTTGGAAGTCGTCGGTGACGCGCTTGATGGTCTGGTGCACCTTGCGCTGAATCGCGCGCGCCTCCGGCGATAAGCCCGTGGACGCGCTCGCGCCTGCGCTGGCCTTCATCGCAATGCGAATGAAGAACCGGTAGACCCGCCCGATGAAACGGTGAATACCTTCGATCCCAGTGTCCTGCCAGTCGAGATCGCGATCGGGCGGCGCGGCGAACAAGCTGTACAGGCGCGCGGCGTCGGCGCCGTAGCGCGCGACCATTTCGTCGGGCGACACGACGTTTCCCAAACTCTTCGACATCTTCGCGCCGTCTTTGATCACCATGCCCTGCGTGAAGAGGCGCTCGACCGGCTCGTCGTTGGTGATCATGCCGAGATCACGCATGAACTTCGTCCAGAAGCGCGAGTAGATCAAGTGCAGAATTGCGTGCTCGACGCCGCCGATGTACTGATCAATCGGAAACCAGTAGTCGGCAATCTTTCCGTCGAAGGGCGCGCGGTCGTTGTGCGCGTCGGTATAGCGGTAGAAGTACCACGACGAATCGACGAACGTATCCATCGTGTCCGTCTCGCGGCGCGCCGGACCTCCGCACTTTGGACAAGTCGCATTGACGAACTCGGGCACGCGGCCCAGCGGAGATCCGCCGGTCAGCGTGATGTCCACGTTGTCGGGCAAGATCACCGGCAAATCTTTTTCGGGCACGGGTACGATGCCGTCTTTCTCGCAATAAAGCATCGGGATCGGCGTGCCCCAGTAGCGCTGCCGCGAGATGCCCCAGTCTTTCAACCGGTAAGTGACGGTCGCCTTGCCGAAGCCCTTTTCTTCCGCATACGCCGACATTTTCTTGATCGCGTCCGCAGAACTGATTCCGCTGAACGGACCGGAGTTGATGGTCATGCCGTTGTGCTCGACGAAGGGCAAAGGAGGCTCAATCATCGTCGCTTCAGGATCGTCGCCGATGGGAAGAATCACCAGACGAATCTCGATCTTGTACTTCTTGGCGAAGTCGTAGTCGCGCTCGTCGTGCGCGGGCACACTCATGATCGCGCCGGTGCCGTAGTCCATCACGATGTAGTTCGCGATCCAGATGGGAATTTTCTCGCCATTGAACGGATTGATCGCGTAGCGATACGTGTTGACTCCGTGCTTCTCGATGGCGCCAATGTCTCCCGATTCTTTCGCCTTGCGCTGCTCGGCGATTAACTGCTGCACCTGTTCGCCCAGCGGCTGGTTGTGGCGTGTGAAGTCGGCAACGAGCGGATGCTCGGGCGCAAGCTGGATCGATGTCGCGCCGTAAATCGTGTCGATGCGCGTGGTGAAAACCGTGATCGTCGATCCTGCCGGCCCGGCATTTCCTTCCAACTGGAAATCGACCAGCGTGCCTTCGCTGCGGCCGATCCAGTTGCGCTGCATGGTCTTGACTTTTTCCGGCCAGTGCGCGAGTTTGTCGAGATCGCGCAGCAACTCTTCCGAATACTTCGTCGTGCGTACGAACCACTGCTCCAGTTCGCGCTGTTCGACGAGCGTATCTTCGTGGCGCCAGCAGCATCCATCGACCACCTGCTCGTTGGCCAGCACGGTCGCGCACTTCGGGCACCAGTTGACCTTGCTGTTTTTGCGATAGGCCAGCCCCTGCTCGAAGAGCTTGAGAAAGAACCACTGGTTCCAGCGGTAATACTCCGGAAAGCATGTCGTGACTTCGCGCGCCCAGTCGTAGGCGAATCCGAGCCGCTTCATCTGCGCCTTCATGCTGGCAATGTTGCGGAGCGTCCACTCGCGCGGCGGTGTGTTGTTGGAGATCGCGGCGTTCTCCGCAGGCAAGCCGAACGAGTCCCACCCCATGGGATGAAGCACGTTGTAGCCGTTCATCCACATGTAGCGCGCGAGCGCGTCGCCGATCGCGTAATTGCGCACGTGCCCCATGTGCAGCGCGCCCGAGGGATAAGGCAGCATTTCCAGCACGTAGAATTTCTTCTTGGTGGAGTCGGCCTCGGCGGCGTAGAGCGAAGGGTCGCCCTGCCACTTCTCAAACCACTTCTTCTCGACGCGCGCCGCATCGTAACGCTCGTCGTTGAGAGGATCGCTGTTCGGACGATTGGTATCTGGACTCGTAGCCACGTTGGCTTCAGACTTATTGTGTGTTGCCATAGTCGGACTGAAAACGTTCGGATAAACCTCAGATTCTACATGGTTAGATGGCCGCAGGGCGAGAACGCAGGCGCGACAATACGGAAACGCGCAGGGTTCCTCCGCGGACGCCGTTTCTTATCCAACAGTGTTGACGAGCGTTCCAATCGGCGGAATGGTAATGCTGATTTCGTCTCCGTCCTGCAATGTGAATGAATCGGGCGGAACAATTCCGGTTCCGGTGAACAGGAAGCATCCCTTCGGAAAGCTGTTGTTGCGGTAAAGATAGTGCGCCAGTTCTTCCGGCTTGCGCTTGAGTTCTTTCAGCGACGTTTCACCTGAGAATGCAGTCTTGTCATCACGGCGGATTTCAATCTTGATCTCGGTCGAGGCCGGCAGCTCCTTATCGCTCACCAGCAGGCACGGACCCAGCGCACAGCTTCGATCGTAGACCTTGGCCTGCGGTAGATAAAGCGGATTTTCGCCTTCGATGTCGCGCGAACTCATGTCGTTGCCGATGGTGTATCCAACAATCTTCCCGCCGGGAGAGATGTAGAGCACGAGTTCAGGCTCGGGCACCGACCATTTCGCGTCATCGCGAATCGCGACCTTCCCGCCCGCCCCGACGACGCGATGCGGCGTCGCCTTGAAAAATAATTCGGGACGTTCGGCCGCATAGACGCGATCGTAGAAGCTGCCCCCGCCCGCGTCTTTCGATTCGTGCATGCGGGCATCGCGGCTGCGGTAGTAGGTCACGCCGGCGGCCCAGACTTCCTGCGAGCCGATGGGAGGAAGAATCTCGCTGACAACGGCGGCCGATGGGATCGATGCTTTGACCAATCGAGAGGTGTGCGCAGACAAATCTTCACGCGCGACCATCTGGTCCCAGGATGAACCTTCGATGTTGTAGAACTTCTGCTCGTGTTCAACTACGATTCCAGGTTTCGTACGGTAGATTTTCATGAGCAAGCAGTATCTTCTGTGGAGAGTTTGCGCGCAACAGAGAGTCTGCGTGCATGGGTCCTCTTGTCCCAAATGATTTGTCATTCCGAGCAAAGCGAGGAACCTGCTGTTTGCCGGCGGCGCGGCAGCCCCGGCAAACAGCAGGTTCCTCAACGGCTAAAGCCGTTTCGGAATGACAAAGCTTTATTGACAAAGTTTAAGGACGGGCAGCCTTCCGTCTATGCAACGAGGTTCTTCAATGCTTCCACATTTCTTCGGTCGTCGCCCGGTTTCTCGATTGGCGTTTCGGCGATGAAGGCCGCGTGCGCGAGCCGAAGATCGTTGAGCAGAATCCGAAACGTCTCCAGCCCGATGCTTCCCTTCCCGATCTGCTCGTGGCGATCGAGTTTTGATCCGCAGGTCGCTTTGGCGTCGTTGCAGTGCCACACTTTCACGCGGTTGAACCCGATGGTTGCGTCGAGATGCAGCAGGGTTTCGTAGAGACCGTCGTGGCTGACGATGTCGTACCCCGAGACGTGGGTGTGGCAGGTGTCAATGCAAGCGCCGACGGGAACAATTCCTTCCAGCCGTTCGATAACTTCGGCAACCTGCTCGAAGCTGCCACCAAGCGAGAACTCCGAACCGGCGGTGTTCTCGATCAGGATTGTGAGCCCGCCTTTCGCCAGATCGAGCCCTTCGGTAGATGCGGCAATCGCCGCGGCCGTTCGAACTAATCCCTGCTCGCGGTCCGCGCCGCGAAACGATCCGGGATGCAGCACCAGATACTCCGCGCACAGTGACAGCGCCCGTTCGACTTCGCCGCGGAACGCTTCCATCGATTTCTTCAGAAACGTTTCCGTCGAGCTGGCAAGGTTGACCAGATAGTTGGTGTGAATCACCAGCGGCTTCAGATCGTATCGGGCGCGGAGTCGGTTCATCTCGGCGCATTGCAAGTCGCCCAACTCGAACGGAGCCCACTGCCGCGGGCTGGAAGAAAAAATCTGGAATGTGTTGCAGCCCAGGCGATAGGCGCGCTCGGCGGCGTTGTGCACGCCTCCGGCGGAAGAAGTATGAATGCCGATGCGGCGGGACGTCAGGCGCGGCGGGCGCATGGCTCGACGCGTGCGCAGAATATCTTGCTCGCGGGCGATCGAACGGGCCATTCGACGAGTATAACCAGCGAAGCTGGTGCGCTCTGGCGGGACGGGCTTATGTCGATCCCGACTAAAGCGCGGATGGATCCGTCACGCCGAGAACCGCAGCCATGGCCGACAGGGCTCCCGCACTGAATCTCCGGCCGCAGTTCGTTCGCCACTGGCCACCGAACAACTGACCACCGACCTTAGTCGGCTCCGCCGGTTGCTCCGCGGCCTGCATCTTTGCCGATCCCCAGGACCACGCGGCCGTTGACTTTTCCCTGCTTGAGCCGCTCGAACACGTCGTTGATCGACTCGAGCGGAAGCGTCTCGATGGTCGCCTTCACTTTGCCCTGGGCAGCGAAGGCAAGGGCCTCCTTCAGATCGAGGCGGGTGCCGACGATTGACCCGCGGACGGTGTAGCCGTTCAGCACCATATCGAAAATAGAAATCGGAAACTCTCCCGGTGGCAGGCCATTGAGCACACAAGTGCCGCCACGCCGCAACATGGCGATCGCCTGCTTGAAAGCGATGGTAGAAACCGCGGTGACCAGGACTCCGTGAGCGCCGCCAATCTGTTTCTGGATTTCCCGGGCCGGATCCTGCGTCTTGGCGTCGATGGCAATCTCAGCACCCAGCTTACGGGCGAGAGCCATCTTCTCCGGCCCCAGGTCCACGGCGGCGACGTTCAAACCCATGGCCTTGGCATACTGGACGGCCACATGGCCCAGGCCGCCGATCCCGGAGATCACTACCCAATCGCCGGGGCGCGTGTGGGTTTCCTTCAGCCCTTTGTACGTCGTGACTCCGGCACAAAGAATCGGTGCCGCGTCGACAAAAGAGAGCTCCTTGGGAATCCGTCCCAGGTAGTCGGCTTGCGCCACGGCATATTGCGCAAAGCTGCCGTTGACCGAATATCCGGAGTTTTGTTGTTCGTGGCAAAGCGTTTCCCAGCCCGAGAGGCAGAAGTCGCAGTGCCCGCAGGCGCTGTGCAGCCAAACGATTCCGACGCGGTCTCCGACATTCAGATTCTTCACTCCCGGCCCGAGCGCGGCTACGATGCCGGCGCCTTCGTGGCCGGGGATGAAAGGTGGCGAGGGCTTGACCGGCCAATCTCCGTCGGCGGCGTGCAAGTCGGTGTGACAGACGCCCGTGGCGATAATTTCCACCAGCGCTTGTCCGGGGCCCGGGGTGGGTACGGGAACTTCGCGCATGACAAGCGGTTTGCCGAAGCTTTCGACCACCGCGGCTTTCATCGTTTTCGGATTGGCCACAAATCTCACTCCTGGCGGATGCGCCGAGTCTACTCGCTTATCGGCAAGGTCACGAGAGACTTTACCCGGGCCCACCCATCAACTGATCGGGCGTCCTGGACATTCGAACCCGCGTGGATTGCTGTAAGTCACTCCAACCGAATAAACTTGCAGGGTCGAGGTAGACCTCATGCTGGTTGTCATGAAGGCGCAGGCCACTGAAGAGCAGGTGCGCGCCGTTTGCGAAAGAATCGAAAAGCTCGGATACCGTCCGCACCCGATGCCGGGCGCCACCCGAACCGCCATTGGCATCACCGGGAACAAAGGCGCGGTCGAGCAGGGCACGCTGGAAGAGCTGGCCGGCGTGCAGGAAGTCATCCGCGTCTCCAAGCCCTACAAGCTGGTCAGCCGCGATGTGAAGGAAGAAAACACCGTCATTCGCTTTCCCGGATCGTCGGCAACCATCGGCGGCCGGGGATTGGCCGTCGTCGCCGGCCCGTGCGCGATCGAGAGCCGCGAGCAGGCTTTCGCGACAGCAGAACGCGTCGCGCGCGCAGGCGCTCAATTCTTCCGCGGAGGCGCTTACAAGCCGCGCACTTCACCCTATTCATTTCAAGGACTCGGCGAAGAAGGATTGCGCATCATGGCCGACATCCGCGACAGGTTCGGCATGCGGATCATCACCGAAGCGATCGACAACGAATCGCTCGACCTGGTGGAAGAGTACGCCGACATGATTCAGATCGGCGCGCGCAACATGCAGAATTTTTCCTTGCTCAAGCGCGCCGGACGTTCCAAGAAACCGGTTTTACTCAAGCGCGGCATGTCGGCCACGCTGGAAGAATTCCTGATGGCCGCGGAATACATCCTGAGCGAAGGAAATTATAACGTCGCGTTGTGTGAGCGAGGCGTCCGCACCTTTGCTGACCATACCCGCAACACGCTTGACCTGAGCCTCGTTCCCGCCGTGCAGCGGTTAAGCCATCTGCCGATCCTCGTCGATCCCAGCCACGGCACCGGCAAGCGCAATAAAGTCACGCCTCTTTCGCGCGCGGCAGTCGCCGTCGGCGCTGACGGATTGATGGTCGAAGTGCATCCCGAGCCGGATCAGGCACTCTCCGATGGCCCGCAGTCGCTCTTCCCCGATCAGTTCGATGAATTAATGGCGCAGGTGCGGCAGATCGCCCCGGTCGTGGGCAGGACTGTCCCGGCAATCGAAGTCACGGAAACGGTCGCCAGCAAGTAGCTTCTTCAGCCGGCGTGAGCGGCGGTCCGGCTTTTGAGCCGGGGAAGCGATCGCACTGATTTTCCTGCTTTCTTTTCCGCGATCCGCAGGTCATAAATGCTCTGAAGGTTCAGCCAAAACTGGGGACTCATACCGAAGAAGTGGCCGAGGCGCAAAGCGGTGTCGCCAGTGACAGCGCGCGTTCCATTGAGGATTTGCGTGATGCGATTAGTAGGCACAGCAATCTTGCGTGCTAGTTCTGCTGCGCTCATTTCCAGCGTTGCCAACTCTTCAGCTAAGTGTTCTCCCGGATGAATTGCAATCTGCGCCAAGGTCCATTCTCCTAGTGATAGTCCACAATTTCGACGTTCGAAGGCCCAGGCACTCCGGCCGGCCACTCGAAGCAGATCCGCCACTGATCGTTGATGCGGATACTGAACTGCCCCTTTCGATCACCAGCCAACGCCTCGAAGCGGTTGCCGGGCAGGGCCGCTAAATCTCCCAACGAAGTCGCGGCCTCCAAACGGTCCAGCTTCATGCGGGCGGACCGCTCAAATCCGGAGAAAGCCTTCACTCGCTTACCGGCGGCGAAGTTCCGGGTGTTGCTGCCCCGATGGCTTACGATCACATAGTGAAGCTTACGAAGGTGATACGCATTACGTCAAGCGTAATTGTTCGTCCTGATATGAGGGCCACGAGTTCGCACTTGAGGAGCAGCGAGAGCCTTATCAGTCATTGTTCTGATAATCTTCTTCTTCATTCTCCGCGGACACTGCCCGTGCGAAAACTTCTCTTCATCGTTGTGCTGTTGCCCATCCTTGCCGCGGTGGGATGGTGGTATTTCCGCGAAGAGCCCTTTCCCAGCTATGACCCGGCGTTCCGCGAATACGCCTATGTCACCAACGGCAAGAGCAACACTGTCAGCGTGATTGACCTGCGGACATTCGCCCTGGCCAGGACCATTCACGTGGGCAGCGAACCGACGGGCGTCGCTGCCAACAGCAAGAAGAATGAAATCTATGTCGTCAATTCAGCCTCGGACAACGTCAGCGTGATCGACGCCGAAACCAATACCGTTGTTGCGACCATCGGAGTTCACGCCCGGCCGTACTTTGTCGATGTCTCGGAAGACGGCCGGCGCGCCTATGTCGCGAATTCCGGATCCTCAAACGTAAGCGTGATTGATCTGGAAAAGCGCATTTTGCTCGGCAATATTCGGGTTGGCGCTTCGCCGGGGCTGGCGCGGGTCTCCGCGGATGGTTCGACGGTTGTGGTTTCCAACCGTGGCGACAATACAGTTTCTGTGATTGATGCGCAGACCTTGCGGGTGCGCGCTACGCTTCCCGTCTGCCAGCATCCTGAGGACATCGCCATTCTTCCCGATTCGAGCAAGGCGTTCGTCTCCTGCTCGGGATCGTCGCAGGTGGCATCGATTCAGCTGGCCGCTGCCGAGACAACTCCGCCGCAGGGCCTCACCGCCGCCAAAGGAGAGACGGCACAGAGCGGGGTTCAAAAGAAGGACGACCGGGTTCTCGCCTTGCTCGATGTGGGGCATACGCCGGTCAGCCTCGCGCTCAAGCCCGACGGCGGCGAGATGATCGTCTGCAACTTCGATTCCGACAGCGTTTCGATCGTAGAAACCGGCAACAACGAAGTCGGCAGCACCCAGGAAATCGGCCAGCATCCGTCGAGGGCGGTGGTGACCCTCGATAATTCGCGGCTCTATGTGTCGAACTTCGGGTCAAATACCGTCGCGGTCTACGATATCGACATGGGACGCCGGATCCAGACGGTCATGGTAGGCAGCCGGCCCGACGCGCTCGCGCTCACCCCCGACCAGCATTATCTGCTCGTAGCCGACACCCAGTCCGGCGACGTCACCATCATTCAGAAGCGCACACCACATCGCACGCTGGAAACTTCCGAGTATTCCCTGATGACTCTCATTCCCGTCGGCATGCAGCCAAACGCGATCGTCGTGAAGGCGTTCATGACCACCAAGGCAAACCCGAAGTAGTCCCGCACATTTTTCCGACGAGCCTCACAAAGACGAGCCTCAAAAAGTTGTCATTCCGAGAAGCGCAGCGCCGAGGAACCTGCTGTTTCCTCAGTTCGAGCACTTAAGCAGCTTCCTCGCTTTCGCTCGGAATGACAAAAAGCTTTTGAAACTCAGACCTGGGCCGGTTTCGCACAAAAGCGGTCGAAGGCCGCTTTCAAGTCGGCCGCAATGGCCGGCGCTTCGCGGGATTCGATGTCCCGGCGCGGCATCATGTAGACGAGTTGACCGTCGCGCAGAATCGCGATCGAGGGCGACGACGGAGGGAATCCGGTGAAATAGCCGCGCGCTCGTTCGGTCGCTGCCGTGTCTTGTCCGGCGAAAACGGAGTACAACTGGTCGGGCTTTACGGCATTCTGTAACGCCATACGCACGGCCGGCCGCATCCGTCCGGCGGCGCACCCGCAGATTGAATTCACAACCACCATCGTCGTACCGGGCACGTGGATCGCCTGGTCCACGGCATCCGCAGTTGTCAGTTCCTTGACTCCCAGGCTCGTCAACTCCTCACGCATCGGCACACAAATAATCTCGGGATAGATCGGCATTGGTTTTTCAGTCCTCATTGACATTCTAACCCGTGCCGTCGTGGCTGGAGCAGCGATGTATATTGGCATCACTCGTGCTCCTGAGAGAAAACATCCCGCTGGCTCCCCTGACGACGTTTCAGGTCGGAGGACCGGCCCGTTTTTTCGTTGAAGCTATGTCGAACCGCGACGTGAGCGATGCGGTCGTCTTCGCGACCTCGCATAACTTGCCGCTTTTCGTGCTCGGCGGCGGAAGCAACCTGGTTATCTCCGATTCTGGATGGCCAGGGTTGGTATTAAAGATTGCGATTTCCGGAATCGACCGGCGGCCGGGAACTCAGGACGGCAAGGTGCTATTCGATGTCGGCGCTGGCGAAATTTGGGACAACTTCGTCGAGTGCGCTGTCACGTCCCGCAACGCTGGAGTCGAGTGCCTCAGCGGCATTCCCGGCAGTGTCGGCGGCACTCCGGTACAGAATGTCGGCGCTTACGGGCAAGAGGTTTCGAGCACGATCGAGTCGGTTGAAGTCCTCGATCTTAAAGACAATCAGGTTCGCGAGCTGTGCAATGAGGCCTGCGGCTTCGCTTACCGATCCAGCATCTTTAACACAACGGAGCGCGGACGATTCATCATTCTCCGCGCAACCTATGCGCTCACGCCCGATGGCCCTCCAAACATGGAATACGGCGATCTGAAGCGCTATTTCGCCGGACGGAACCCGCCCACTCTCCTTGAAATCCGCCACGCCCTACGAGAGATTCGCGCCCTCAAAGGCATGCTGATCGTGCCCGGCGATCCGGATTGCCGCAGCGCCGGATCGTTTTTCAAGAACCCCGTATTGTCCGAGCCCCAGCACGATGCCTTGCGCCGGCGCGCGGAGGCAAGCGGACTGACGGTCCCGAGCTATCCCGCGCTGGAAAAAAGCAGGAAGATTTCTGCCGCCTGGCTGGTCGAAAACTCCGGCTTCCCCCTCGGATACAGTCTTGGCCGTGCCGGCATTTCCAGCAAGCATGCCCTGGCCATCGTCAATCGCGGCGGAGCCACAGCAGAGGAGATCCTGGCGTTGAAAGAAAATATTCAACACCGCGTCGAAGAAACCTGGGGCGTGCGGTTGGAACCAGAACCAGTCATGGTTGGATTCCCTCCAAGACTTTCCTAGAGACATTGCAAGCCGCGTGTTTACGATCGTTCCCTTCCTGAAATATTCCTGAACAAAACTGAGACCTCGGCGGTCTTCATGATTGAGGGCGAACGAGTGTTGGCGGGAGAGGCGATCCTGAGCGGCGCGGCAACCGATCGCGACAATAGCGGGCGCGTCGAGGAAACGGTCGCATCCCTCGTGCGCGACCACTCGCGGCTCGTCTATCGGATCGCGTATGCCGTCCTGCGCCGCCATCCCGATGCCGAAGACGCGACTCAGGAAACGTTCCTGCGCGTGCTGCGCTACGGTTCGAAGCTGGAGAAAGTCGAGAATCCAAAGACCTGGCTGGCGCGAATCGCCTGGCGCGTCGCGATTGACCGGAGCAAGAAGCATTCGGCGGCGCAAGAGATTCCGCTGGACCATCCCGAGGGCCCGGAAATCGAGATCGCCTCCACGCATGCCTCTGCGGACGAGACGCTCCGAGGAGTTCGGCTCGGCGTGACCCTGGAGAAGTTGATCGCAGCCTTGCCCGCAAAGCTTCGCGAGCCCCTGGTGCTCTCGACCATCGAGGAAATGACGCCACGGGAAATTGCGGCAACACTTGGCATCAACGAAGCTGCCGCGCGCTCGCGAATCTTCCGCGCGCGCCAGGTTCTGAAGGAAAAGCTGGCGCAAAAAATTGGTATCAGGCAGGTGAAGACATGACTGACAAGGATCAGGCGCGAGGTCGAAGCGACGACGTTGACTTGCTGCTCGATAAGGGTCTGGCCAGGTATGCAGAGGTCGAACCGCGCGAAGGATTGGAAGATCGCATCCTCGCTAACCTCCGCGCAGAACGGCCGCGGGTCTCAATCCATGCGTGGTGGAAATGGGGAGTGGCAGCCCTCACCGCGATGGTTCTGGTTGCAGCTGCGGTGGCCTTCAGGCCGGCGAGGAAATCTCAACCGGTCATCGGTCCCCAGACTGGCGCAGAGACCCAAAGCGCCCGCGATTCCGAAACGCAACTCGCGAATCCTGAAGTACCCGGCACGCCGAAGCGGTCACCAGTTCGGCGAAGACCTGCGCATCGGGACGCCCCGGTGATGACGGTGGCTGCGGCAAAGGCTCCAAAGCTCGATCAGTTCCCTTCGCCGCGGCCGCTGACCGAACAAGAAAAGATGTTACTGGGCTATATCGAGCAGAATCCCCAACACGCGGCGTTGCTTGCCGAGGCGAGGATGGACTCTTTGCGGCACGATGCAGAGGAACAACACCGGCTTGAAATGGAAAATCAAAGAAATTCGCAGTGACACCTGGATCGACCACAAATCGACTACAAGGAGAACGACATGCTGAAACGGATTCTTACGCCAGGCATTGTATTGACTATTCTGCTGGGAACGGGCGTCCTGTGCGCCAACGCACAAGATGCGTCCAAAGCCAAGTCCGAAGCTGCGCAAGTCGGCCACGCCTACCGGCTCGACTTCACCCTCAACGAACTTGAAGACGGGAAGAGGATCAACTCACGGCAATATTCCCTCAACCTGAACGGCGGCGACCACAGTGACGTCAAGATCGGCAGCCGAGTTCCGGTCGAAACCAACCATGCCGGCGAGTATCAGTATTTGGATGTGGGAACCAGCATCTGGTGCCGCACGCGTGACTACCGGGATGTTTCATGGCTCGGTGACGATCTGCTGCTCGATGTGCAAGCCGACGTCAGCAACTTTGCCGGTGGTGATCAACCCAGACAGGCGCCAGGCCCAATGCCAGGCCCGCTCATTCGCCAGATGAAGATAAACGCCAACGCCATAGTGACCGTCGGCAAGCAGATCTCGCTCGCCACCGTGGACGATCCCAATTCAAAGCGCCAGTTTCAGATGGAAGTGCTCGTGACCAAACTGAGGTAGCTATGAGCGGTGAGCGGTGAACTGCGATTCGTTGAGCCGAGTTTTGTTGACCTTATTTCGGTTTCGGCTCAGCTCACCGCTCACGGCTCATAGCTCATCCCTCATTGCTCAAGCTAGGCGCCGCCCCAGACCCGCGATCTGCGCGCGCTGATCTCATCGAGAGATTTTCGCGTGGTCCGGCCCCGGCGGCGCTCACTTCTTATCGGCAAATTTCGCGGCCCTCTTGAATATCTCCAGAAACATCTCCCGTGTCAGCTTGCCGGTCTGCGTGTTCTGGTTCGACGGGTGGTACGACGCAAGCAGAATCTTTCCATCGGGCATCCGGTAACTGGCGCCGTGCCGGAACAGGTAAGCGCTTCTGGTCGTCAGCAGGCCGCGCCGCTTCAGATAGTTGAGATAGGCATCGAAGCCAATCTTCCCCAGGGCCACGATCACGGTTACTTTCTCCAGCCCAGCCAGCTCGCGATCCAGAAATGTTGAGCAGGCTGCAAGTTCGGTCGGTAGCGGCTTGTTGTCCGGTGGCGCGCAGCGCACGGCAGCAGTGATGTAGAGGTCGGTGAGCTTCAGTCCGTCGCCGCGGTCAGTGGCCGTAGGCTGGTTGGCGAATCCCATTTCGTACAGCACGGGATACATGAAGTTGCCCGATGCGTCGCCAGTAAACGGACGCCCCGTGCGATTCGATCCGTGCGCCCCGGGCGCGAGGCCCATGATCAGCACCCGCGCCTTCGGATCGCCGAATCCCGGCACCGGCTTTCCCCAATATTCCCAATCGAGATAGGCACGGCGCTTCACGCGGGCGATTTCTTCTCGGTATTCGACAAGCCGCGGACACCGCTTGCAGGTGACTACGTCATGATTGAGGACGGTGAGCCAGGACACGTCGCCATTACATCACACCCTTTCGCCGTTCCGTTTGCTGCGAAACCCAGGCGGTGCAACATTCCGGAGGACCGCCATTCATCCCTCAGTCGAACTACGCCTGGGCCCTCTGCCATATAATGACGCCGCATACGGAGACAACCCTCGTGAAAAGACTCGTCCCTGTTGAAGCTGCCGCCTTGAGCATATTGGCATTGGTGCTATCTCTCAGCCCAGCGCGCGCCCAATCCAAAGACGACGCATCCAAAGACAAGCATGATTCCGAAAAGCCTGCTTCCCTCACGCCCGAGCAGCAGGCCAGCAAAGGTTCCGTCACGATCTCCGGGAAGATAATTCCCTACGACGCCTTCGCAGGCACGATCATCGTGCATCCCAAGAATTGGGACGACGTTCCGCAGAACGAAGACAAAGACGACAAGAATCTTCCGCCGCAGGCCAGCATGTTTTATGCCGCCTACTTCAAGTCCGGTGACGCGAGCGGACAACGTCCTGTAACTTTCTTCTACAACGGGGGCCCGGGCTCGTCGACAGTCTGGTTGCACATGGGCGCGTTCGGTCCCAAACGCGTGGTCACGCTCGACAATTCCCATACCCCGGCCGCTCCGTATCCTCTCGTTAACAACGACTTCAGCCTGCTGGACGCGACAGACATGGTTTTTGTCGACGCGCCCGGCACCGGCTTCAGCCGCATCGCCGGAAAAGACCGCGAGAAGAATTTCTACGGCGTCGACGCTGATGCCGAGGCCTTCGCCGATTTCATCTCGCAATTTCTGGCAAAGTATGGCCGCTGGAATTCTCCTAAATATCTGTTCGGCGAAAGCTATGGGACGCCGCGCTCCGCCGTGCTGATCAACCTGCTCGAAACCGGCCGCGCGATTGACTTCAACGGTGTGGTCCTGCTCTCGCAATGCCTGAACTATGATCTTGGCGCGGATACTCCACAGTTTAATCCGGGCGTCGATCTCCCTTACGAAATCGCGCTGCCGACGATGGCCGCAACTGCCTGGTATCACCACAAGCTGCCGAACCAGCCAAATGAACTGGCGTCTTTCCTGACTGAAGTGGAACACTTCGCGCTCACCGACTATGCCATCGCTCTGGGCATGGGCAACACACTGCCCGACGATCGGCGCAAGGCCATCGCAGAAAGACTCCACAACTACACCGGCCTGTCCGCGGACTACATCGAGAAATCGAATCTGCGCATCAACGCCGGGCAATTCGAGAAAAATCTGCTGGGTGAAACCGACACCACGACCGGACGTCTCGACACGCGGTTCTCCGGGCCGACGCTCGACCCGCTCAGCCGCGAGGCGGAATACGATCCGCAAGCGTCGGCGATCGCGTCGGCATATGTGTCAGCCTTCAATGATTACGTGCGCAAGGAACTGAAGTTTGGCGAGAACCGCGAGTACAAGCCCGAGATTGACGTGGAGAAAAACTGGAACTTCCTGCACCAGCCACCGGGAGCTCCGATCCCATTGCCGCAGGCCGTAAACACGATGGTCGATCTGGCCAGCGCCATGAAACAGAATCCCGACCTGAAGGTCATGGTCAACGGCGGATATTTCGATCTGGCGACGCCGTTCTTCGAAGGAATCTACGAAATGCAGCACATGCAGATTCCCGCGAAGCTTCAGAAGAACATCGAATTCAAATACTACGAATCGGGCCACATGGTGTACGCGCACGAGGCCTCGTTGAAAGAACTTCACAACAGCGTCGCTGCATTTATTCAAAGCACCGAGAACACAAAGGGCAAGTAAACCCTGAATCTACCTGTCGGTCTCCGCAGCGAGCAGCACGGAACAAACCGGAAATCAGACCCGGAGCGACCCGCGAAATGCGCGGCCGGCATAGTACGATTCCGCCCCGTTGTGATACACGAAAACGGTGTCGAAGCGGCGGTCGCAAAACAACGCGCCCCCCAGCTTCCGGACATTCGTCGGAGTTTTCACCCAGCTGGAAGTCTTTAGATCGAACTCGCCGAGCTTCTGAAGATCGCGGTATTGCTCTTCCGTCAGAAGTTCAACTCCCATGGCAGTGGCCATGTCACTGGCGCACCCTTTTGGCTTGTTTTCTTTCCTCGAGTCCAGTGCTTCACGGTCATAGCAGAGGCTTCTGCGCTCTTTCGGGCTCTCTGCCGCGCAGTCATAGAAAATGTATTCGCCGGATTTCTTGTCGAGTCCCACCACATCCGGTTCGCCGCCGGTTCGCTCCATTTCGCTGAGCGACCATAACTTTTGCGCGTTTGCTTCCAGCCTGGCTTGCACCTTCGGCCATTCCAGGCCTTTATGCAGTTTCATGTTCTTCTCAAAGCGGGCTTGCAGGGTCTTAAGAATCTCATCGCGTTGCTTCTTGGAAAGAGTCGCATTCGGCATAGGTTTACTCATGATTGGCCTCCGGTTTTTTTTGTTTCGCAGCGCCCTTAGGTGGCCAGTCCGGCGATTCGATCCCGAACTGGCTCGCATATTCGGCGTTCAATCTCTGCCAGCCGTTGAGTAGCATGGCACTCGGCCCGGCGATGCGGCCGATCGGATGCCCGGCCAGAAGATGGTCGAGCACGTCGAAGCAGATATGCCATCCCGCGGCGCCCATCGCGATGAAGCGATGGCCGATGTTGGTCCAGAGCGTCAGTCGCGTGCCTTCCGCCTGAGCTTCGAGTTGCCAGCGCATTTCGAAGTCGCCCCATTTGTACTCGAGCAACTCGGGCGCCTCAGCTCGCGTGATCACGGTTTCGGTCACGCGTGTCGTCGGGGCTGCGACCGTGGTGAGTTTTGCCGTAGCCCCAACGATGCCCAGGTTTCCATCGGCATCAAATGGAGCCCACTCCCGCAGGTGCGCCGGATCGGTGATCGCCTGCCAGACTTTCTCGGGCGAATGGCGCAGTTGTTTGACGAGAACGAGCGTCCATTTTTCCTGGCCGTTCTGCAGCCGTTCTTTTTGTATGCGCGCCAGATTGGCCGGACCCGGAGTGTAACGCTCGAGATCGTTCATGATTGCCTCAACTCTGGAATTGCAAGTTCGTCCCGGTCGTTGGTCGTTAGTCGTTAGTCGTTGGCCCGAACTCTCATCGCGGACGGCTAACGACCAAAGACAAGCGACCAACGGCGGAATTTCCCCTACCAGCCCTTCAACTCCGTAATCTGAATGAGATTCCCGCAGGTGTCGTTCACCATCGCAATTCTGGATCCCGTCACGTCCTTCGGTGGCATGGTAAATGCGGCGCCGCTCGCTTGCATGCGTTCATAGTCGGCGTTGACGTTATCGGTCAAGAAATTGGCCGCGGGCTGGTTCTGCTGAAATAATGCCTGCTGATACGCTTTGGCCGCGGGATTGTTGTTCAGGGCCAATTGTAGTTGCGTGCCCTCCGGCTCTTCGGCCGAGGCCACGGTGAGCCAGCGATACGGCCCCTGGCTGAAATCGGCCTTCTTGGTAAAGCCCAACACTTCGGTATAAAAGCGCAACGCTTTTTCCTGATCGTCTACGTATACGCTGGTCAGTTTGATTTTCATTTCGATTCTCCTTTATTTGTTCGCGGCTTGGGCCGCGCGTTTGTCTTCGATGGTTTCCCTTTGGTTGATTTTCCTTTTGCTGAAGTTGGCTCGTCCATGCGGTCGAGATAGCGTTCGAGAGCATCCACGTGAGCGGACCAGAACCGGCGGAACTGCGCCAGCCACTCGTCGATCTCGCGAAATGGTTCAGGTTTGAGCCGGTACAGGCGGCGCTGCGCGTCGACCGTGGATTCGACGAAGCCGGCGTCGCGCAGCACACGCAGATGCTTGGACACGGCCGGCTGCGTCATGCGAAGCTGGCGCTCGATTTCTCCCACCGACTGTTCCGACGAAACCAGCAGGCTGAGGATCGCCCGCCGATTCGGCTCCGCAATGATCTCGAAAGCAGTTTCCATACCTTGTATATACTTCGTGGAGTATATACGTGTCAAGGAATATTTGGAGGAAATAAAAAAGCCCGCTTCGAGCCAGAAGCGGACCACTTAGGAAGATTGACGGCAGGCTTAAATGAGTGCAAGGGCGAGCGAGCTATTCCCGCTCCGGCCCTCGCGAACGATGGGGGTACCCCTTCCGCAATATTTTTTTCTCCGATTCGATCTGCCGTAGAATCCTGAATCTATAGGCACTTAGGGCCTCGGTACACCTGCATCGCGGTTGCAAAATCTTGTCAAAGAACAACTTACACGCAAAATCTTTCGGAATAAGGACTTAGCTGACCACTCCCCCGCTCCCCTGCTCCCACCACTCCCCACTGCCCCACTCAAGCCAAAACCGGGCTTGAATGGGCCACCGTTTGGATCGGATGTCCGGGTGCGCATCCGAAAGAGTTGCGGTGCGCATGCGCACGATGTCTATTCTGCGCTTTTGGTGGCGAGGGTCAAGGTTGGATGTCACATTAGGGCGGATCTTGGATGTGGAAAACTTCTTGCCGCACAACTGGAGAGCGGCCGTCCTCGGAGTTCGGGATTTCGGGATTTTGCGTTTGCCGTGTCTCATATACTGGCCAGCACTTGTGTGCTATCAATCAAGCACCTGTGGAACGAGGGACAAATGAATTTGCGAAACTTCGCTGCGGTAGCAACGGCGACGATGCTTTTGGCTGTGGTGGCTCCTGCGCAGCAGAGTCACTGGGCGTCTCCGGACGATAAGACCGCGAAATACATCATCGGCATGGAGCAGAAGTGGGCTGAGGGTGTATGCGTCGACAACGGCATCGTTGCGGGTCTGCTTGCCGAGGATTTCCAGGGCACGTCAACCAAGGGTACGCGCTTCACAAAAAGCGATGAACTCAAGGACGAAAAGGCCGTGCGCACGGCTCACGACTGCGGACTCGATGAGGCCAAAGTGCATTTCTTCGGAAACGATCAGGGAGACGATCTGGCCATTGTCTATGGCCGCGAACATGCCGTCGGCAAAGATGCCTCCCAACCGAGCACCAAAGTGTGCCAGATTTGGACCGATGTCTGGATAAAGCGCGGCAGCATGTGGCAGATCATCTCCTCGCAGGATAACCGGGTGGAATGCAAGTGAACTGAAAGCGCCTCACCGTTTGCCAAGGCGATTCGTTGAGAAGGACTGAGTGCTGTTGTGCCGAGAGGTTCGACAAGCCTAAACCTTAGGCTCCATGCGGCGCCGTACCCCCCCTTCGCACAGAACGCGAAGAGCACCCGGCTTATTGTCGATAAGCCATCGTGGTCAAAATTCCCCCCACAACTTCTGGGACCGTGCTGACACTAGTGCAGAGCCTATTTTTGTTGGATGATAGACCTTAGGCGCAAAAATAATCTGCGCTCTTGGATCGGGGAAATCCCGCATGGTTCCAAGTGAATTACGCGCCGTGCCGTCATCTGCATTAACGGACTTGGACGCCACAAGACGGCGCGGGCTGGAGTTGTTCTGCCTATCGTTCCTCGCTCTCTTTCTCGAATTGATGATGATTCGCTGGGCGCCCGCGGTTGTGAGGCTTATCGCTTATTACGCCAATCTGATCTTGATCAGTTCTTTCCTGGGTTTGGGTGTGGGAGCGATTGTTGGCAAGAAAAGAAAGTCGCTCTTCGGGTGGCTACCAATTCTCTTGCTAATCAACGTAGCGTGGCTGTTGATTGCCCATTTCATCACGTTGCCAACTACTGCCTCAGAAAGCAGGTTCTACACACCTAGTCCCCAACTCGTGCGCTATGTGAGCCTGGTGGGCATCTTCATCAGTAATGCAATCGTGTTCGTTCCCCTAGGTCAGCGAATTGGATCGCTCTTCGACGCCTTACCTCCGTTGCTTGCTTATTCCTGGGACTTAGGTGGCAGCCTTGCGGGAACTCTGTGTTTCGGGCTTTTCTCCCTGAGGTATTTTTCGCCGATGCTTGGGATGACATTCGTAGCGTTCGCGATCATTTTGCTTCTACGGCGCCGGCAGTGGCTGCGATCGGTTCCGATCCTTATGCTAGCTCTGGCTGCAGTCTATTTTTCGGTCAGTCCGAGTGCGATATGGTCTCCTTACTATTACATCGTCGTGGTCTTGCAAGGCGACAAGCACGGGAATGCCCCTGTACGAGAGCCGCAGCCAGGGCTACGCACGATGCAGGATCCGCCCATCTACGATGTGCGAGTCAATCACTATTTTCTTCAGAGCGACGGGACGTTCGATCCAAACCGATATTCTCCACTTAACCGAGCGAAGATTCTAGATGCGAGATTGCAATACGACCTTCCCTATGCGCTGGCTACTTCGCGCAAACGCGTACTCATGCTGGGAGCTGGAGGAGGAACGGACACGCAGATTGCTGTGCTGAATGGGGCTGAGCAGGTCGATGCGGTGGAGATCGATCCGTTATTGGTGAAGCTGTCGAACCGCTTCAATGCTTCCGGGATTTACGAAAATCCGAAGGTCCGCGTCCACGTCGAGGATGCCCGGGCTTTTCTTCGGCGATCCAGCGGCGGATACGACATGGTGGTCTTCGGTTTCCTGGATTCGCAAACCCTGTTTAGCTCGATGAGTAACATTCGGTTAGATGGTTATATCTACACCGTACAGAGCATGCAGTCGGCCTTCCGATTGCTAAATGACAACGGCGTTTTGTCTCTTTCTTTCATGGCGGGGCACGAGTGGCTTGCCCGCAAGCTGGTGCGGATGGTTGCACTCGCCACCAACCAGATGCCGGTTTTGTATGAAAGTAATGGACAGGTGGTGATATGCGCATTCCGCGGACAGCATCCGGACCCGCCTTCGCAATATGGCCGGTTCGTGCGGACCACGTCGGCGTCGGGTGATGATCTATCAGGAGCGATCGCGCCAACCGATGACTGGCCTTTCCTCTACCTTTCTCACAAGACCATCCCCGCGGATTACCTTATCGTGATCGGAATCCTGCTGGCCATCACGATACCCGCCGTGTTCACGCTTCGTGGCCGAGGATTCGGCATGCATGACGGCCACTTTCTCTTTCTTGGGTTGGGCTTCCTGTTGCTGGAGACCAAAAGCATCTCGGACTGTTCTCTCTACTTTGGCACGACCTGGTTTGTGACTCTTGTCGTAGTAGCGGGTGTTCTTCTGATGGTGCTGGCTGCGAACCTCATAGCCATGCGCCTGGGCCGTTTCCACTCGTGGTTTTATGCTCCGCTGATCGCGACCCTGCTGCTGCTCTATTTGGTGAAGCGCGATTATGTTCTCGCATTAAGTTTCAACGAGCGACTGCTATGGTCAGTGCTCGTGGTGCCTCTACCGATCTTTTTCGCCGGCCTGATTTTTTCCACGACCTTCCGTCAAGCAGCAAATCCATCTTCCTTCTTTGGGGCGAATCTGATCGGGGCAATGATCGGCGGATTCAGCGAATATCTCAGCATGATCATTGGCAACAGTAATCTCATGTTTCTGATTGTTGGAGCGTACCTCGTGAGTCTCGCCATCCAAATGAGACTTACGAAAGAACGCAGCGTTTAATATTCTTCCCTTTCTTCACTCGTTGACGGCCCGCCGCTACAAAACCGCGAACGACGGAGCACCCACAATTTCGGAACTGGAAGGGAAATCGAAAATGCCAAGGCGGGGCCGACGGTAATCTCAGTCCCACTCAAGCCAAAAGCGGGCTTGAATGGGCCACCCTTCTGCTCGTTTAGCACTCACTTCGAGAGGTTATCCTACGGGACGGCGATCTCAGGGGCTAAAAGCCCTCACGTTTTTTGCTCTCAGCGGCACGGCTGAAGCCGTGCCCTTCCATGAAGTCCAAAAAGCAGGTTCCTCCTTGCCCTTTGCTCGCGCGTCGGAATGACAAACTATTTTTGCAGTCTCTAATGCCAGTCACGTTTGACGCTTCTCTCCTTCTCTCTTTACACTCATGTTAACGGCGTGTGAATGTGCGACTCGACGTGCGCGCCGGCAAATATGGAAGCGCGCCAGACGCGCGAATTAGCAATCTCGCAAAGAGCGCGAGATTGTTCGCGCGGCGCGCCCAGATCCTTCGCAACGCAAAGGGCGCGTTGCTCAGGATGACAAGAAAGGCATTGTGAGTCCTACGCAGACATCGGAAGACAAAAAAGACGAGAAGAAAGACGGCGTCAAGCGCGAGATCTCGGTGGAGATCCCCGCCGCGGACGTTGCCCGCGAGACTGACGCGCTGGTCGCTAAGTATCAGAAGGTGGCGCGGCTGCCGGGGTTTCGGGTTGGACATGTGCCGCCGTCGATCATCCGGCAGAAATTTAAGGAAGATTTGAAGAGCGATGTGGTTGAGGCGCTCGTGCCGAAGTACTTCAACAAGGAAGCCGAAAAGCAGGGGCTGGTCCCTGTGTCGCAGCCGCGCGTTACCGACCTTCACATTCATGACGGCGAGCCGCTGAAATTCAAGGCCAGCTTCGAAATCATGCCCGAGATCGTCGTGCAGGGATATAAAGAGCTGCGGGCGGACCATCCTGATATCGAAGTGAAGGATGAAGAAGTTGAGGAGGCGCTGAACAACGTCCGCGAGCAGCATGCGACGTTTGATTCGGTGGAAGGCCGCGCACTGGCGGACGGGGATTTCGCGCAGGCGTCCTTAGATGGCAGACCAAAAGATGGAGATGGCAAACCAAAGGACGGCGAGAGCAAGCCGAAGCCGGGCGAGAGCAATGCCAACGAGGCTGGCGACAAGCCCCAGCCCGTCCATATGGACGAAGTGATGATTGAGATTGGCGGCAAGAATACGGTGCCGGAGTTCAGCGAGCAGCTGCGCGGAGCGAACGCCGGCGACGAGAAAGAGTTCGATGTCCGCTACGCGGACGACTTCAACGACAAGCGGCTTGCCGGAAAGACTTTCGTCTACAACGTGAAAGTGCAGGCGATCAAGACGAAGAACCTTCCGGCGCTGGATGACGCGTTCGCCAAGGAACTGGGGCAATTCGAGAATCTGGACGCGGTGCGCCAGCAGATTCGCGAGAACATGCTGGCCGAGCGCAAGCACGGGGCCGAGCGCGAAGCTAAAGACAAACTTGTCAGCGAGCTTGTGAAGCGTAATGATTTCGAGGTGCCGGAATCGCTGATTGACCGCCAGATCGACCTTCGCCTGGAACGTGGCTTGCGGGCGCTGGCGGCGCAGGGCATGAAGATGGAAGACTTGAAAAAGATGGACCTGCCGCGCTTGCGGGCAGGCCAGCGGGACCAGGCAGTGTCCGATGTAAAGTCTTCGTTGTTACTGGAACGCATCGCGGAGCTGGAAAAAATTGAAGTCGGCGACGACGAGGTGAATCGCGAACTGGATTCGCTCGCGGCGCAGACCAAACAGACTTCGGAAGCGGTCCGCACTCGTTTGACTCAGGATGGGGGCCTCGATAGAATTCGGAACAGAATCCGCTCCGAAAAGACCCTCGACTTTCTGTATCACCAGTCCGCGTAAGGCTCTTCTATTAAGAGCCGCGGACCATTCGAATCCTCCCAACTGGCCGATGTGGTGTTGGGGCGGAGTGTGGAAGGTGAACGTGAATAATAAAGATCCTCACATGATGCTGGTCCCGATGGTCATCGAGCAGACCGGGCGCGGCGAACGCGCCTACGACATTTATTCCCGGCTGCTGCGCGACAACATTATCTTCATCGGCACGCCGATTGATGACAACATCGCCAACCTGGTGATTGCACAGATGTTGTTTCTGGCTCAGGAAGATCCGGAGAAGGACATCCAGCTTTACATCAACTCTCCGGGCGGCTCGATCACGGCCGGCATGGCGATTTACGACACCATGCAATATGTGAAGAACGATGTCATGACACTTTGTGTCGGGCAGGCGGCTTCGATGGCGGCGTTACTTTTGGCATCAGGCGAACCGAAAAAACGGTTGGCCCTGCCCAATTCAAGGATATTAATACATCAGCCGTCTATGGGCGGGCTTTCCGGGCAGGCAACAGACATTGACATCCACGCGCGCGAGATTTTGAGGATGCGCGAGATCACCAATCAACTGCTCTCGAAACACAGCGGGCAGAAGTTGGACAAAGTGGAGAAAGATGTCGAACGCGACTTCATCATGAATTCGCAGCAGGCTAAGGAATACGGAATCATAGACGATATCATCTACCAGACGGTGAAAGCGGTATGATCGGCCTTCGCGCCTGAAACAAGACAGCGTGAAACAGCAAGCGGCCGGTGGGATTGGGAGCCCAGCTTCATTTTGAAGCCCAGCCGCAAGACCCGATTGAAGGAGTAAAGCCGAGTGAAAAATAAGTCGGGAACCGATGAGATTCTGCGCTGTTCGTTCTGCCATAAATCGCAGGACGCCGTAGCCAAACTGATCTCTTCGCCCAGCGATTATCCCCGCGCTTACATTTGCGACGAGTGCGTCGCGGTCTGCAATTCGATCCTGGAAGACGACCGCAGCGCCACGCCACCATCGAGCACTCCCAACCAGCTGCCCAAGCCCCAGGAAGTGAAAGCCTTCCTCGACGAGTACGTCATCGGGCAGGAGCAGACCAAGAAGAAGCTGGCGGTCGCGGTTTACAACCACTACAAGCGCATCTTCATGAATCGCCAGAAGACGGGCGACGGCATTGAACTGTCGAAGTCGAACATCATGCTGATCGGCCCGACTGGCACCGGCAAAACTTTGCTGGCGCAGACGCTGGCCCGCATGCTGGATGTTCCCTTCGCGATCGTGGATGCGACCACACTGACCGAAGCTGGATACGTCGGGGAAGATGTCGAGAACATCATCCTGAAGCTGTTGCAGGCTGCCGATGGCGATGTAAGCCGGGCGCAAACCGGCATCATCTACATTGACGAAGTCGACAAGATCGGCCGTAAAGATGAGAACCCGTCAATCACCCGCGACGTTTCGGGCGAGGGCGTGCAGCAGGCGCTGCTGAAGATTCTTGAAGGTACGATTGCCAATGTGCCTCCGCAGGGCGGACGCAAGCATCCGCACCAGGAGTTCAC
>DASXDY010000005.1:0-46380 GCA_036490405.1 Candidatus Sulfotelmatobacter sp.
CACGCCTCTCCCGCCCCGAGCCCAATTTTCTTCGAATTGAAGAAAATCCCCTTCCGCCTCGAGAACTCCGAAACCCCAGCCCGAAACGCTCCCGAAACCATGCCGGGAGGCATCGCCGTCTTCGACTACAACGGCGACGGACGCCCCGACATTTTCTTCACCAATGGCGCAAACATCGCAACGCTGAAGAAAGACGCTCCGAAATACCGCAACCGTCTCTTCCGCAACGACGGCAATGGCGCATTCACCGACGTCACCGACGCCGCAGGCCTTGCCGGTTCCGGCTACGACATGGGTGTCGCCGTAGGCGACTATGACAACGATGGACATCCCGATCTCTTCGTCGCGGGACTGCACCACAGCACGCTCTACCACAACAACGGCGACGGAACTTTCACCGATGTCACGGTAAAAGCCGGCCTCGACAAAGCCCTGAATTCCCCCGATCCCGAATTCGGCCCGTACTGGGCGATCACCGGCGTCTGGGTTGACGTCAATAACGACGGCCTGCTTGACCTGTTCGTCGTGAATTACATGCGGTGGGATTACTCCGACAAACCGCTCTGCGCGATCGGCGGCATCGCCGACTATTGCAGCCCCAAGTTTTACAAGGGACAGCCCAATCAACTTTTTTTGAACAACGGCGACGGCACTTTCAAAGATGTCTCAACGGAATGGGGCCTTCGCGCCCACGTCGGCAAAGGCATGGGAGGAGGCATGGCCGATTATGACCTCGACGGCAAGCCCGATATCTTCGTGACCAATGACGCGTCCTATAACTCGCTTTTTCACAATGTGGGAAACAAGTTTGAAGAGGTCGCGTTCGAGACCGGAGTCGCTCTGACCGAAGACGGGGCTTTCATCTCCGGCATGGGACTCGACTTCCGCGACTTCAACAACGACGGCTATCCCGACATCGCCTTCGTCGCGTTAAACAACCAGACCTTCCCGCTCTTCCAAAATACCGGCAAGGGAGATTTTCGCGAGGTGACAACTCCCAGCGGCATGCGCGATCCCAGCCGGCAAATGTCCGGCTTCGGGGCGGCCCTTTACGATTTCGACAACGATGGATGGAAAGATTTGTTCGTCAGCCGCGGACACGTGGAATCGATTTCCCAGCCTGGCCAACCGGTCGATCAGCCGAACACCGTCTTTCACAATCCTGGCGCAAACGGAAAATGGCAGTCCTTGACCGGCGAAGCCGGCTTCACCATCTCCGCCCGCCACCGCGGTTGCGCCTTCGGAGATTTTGACGGCGATGGTCGGGTCGATGCCGTGGTCAGCGCACTCGGCGCAGACGCTGAAATCTGGATGAACCGCAGCCAGAAATCCGGCCACTGGCTCGACATCGCGTTGAAGGGCACGAAGAGCAACCGCGACGGTATCGGCGCCCGCATCAAGCTGACGAGCAAGAGCGGGACGCAGTATAACCACATGACGACCAGCGTTTGTTACGCCTCCTCCAGCGACGGCCCCGTCCATTTCGGGGTGGGCGGCGACACTCGCGTCGATGTCATCGAAATTCACTGGCCATCGGGAATGGTGCAGACGTTGAAAGACGTCCCCGCCGATCAAGTCCTGAAAGTAACGGAACCAGCAAAGTAGCGCCCCTGTCTCGCCGGATGTCCAGTGGGCCTCTCGCCCGCCCGGGTGCCCCATTTCTCGCGCGTTTTCTGCGCGAGAAGTGGGGATCCGGTTCTCTGGCGCTCTTATACTCCCTCGCTTGAAACGGCTGCGCTATCCTGTTACCAATGCGCTTCGCAGTCTTATTTATCGCATTGCTGCCTACGTTCATTTCGGCCCAGGACGCCGGTCCCGACGCTCTCCTGCGCCGTGCGATTGACTCGCAACAGCACGGCGACTATACCGCCGCCATCGCCGGATATCGCAAAGTAATCGAACTGCGGCCAAATGATGTAGAAGCGCGGGTAAATCTCGGCGCGGCCCTGTCTCATGAAGGCAAATTCGACGAAGCCATCGAGATGTATCGCTCTGCCCTTCCCTCCCTGAAGAACAAGAATGCGGTCCTCTTGAACCTCGCGCTCGCCTATTACAAGGAAGGAGATTTCGAGCACGCCCGCGAGCAATTCGCCGTATTGCACGACGCCCAGCCGAACGACGTTCGCCCCATCATCCTTCTTGGCGACAGCGATCTTCATTTGGACAAAGCCGACGATGCCATCTCCCTCCTCGGTCCGCTGGAAAGCCGCTTCACCTCAAATATGGATTTCGAATACGTTCTGGGACGCGCGCTCATCACTTCGGGCCGGCGCCGCGAGGGAATTGAGCGCATCGAAAAAGTGGCGCAAGCCGGCCCCAGTTCCGATGCCTATCTGTTCGCGGGCGCAACCCTGCTCGATCTGAATGAATACGAGCGCGCCCGCAGGGACCTGGAACAAGCCCTCCGTCTCGCTCCCACCATGCCGGGGGTCTACACGCAGGTTGGAATCGCCCGCGACAAGACCGGAGATACCGCGAACGCCGAAGCCGCATTCCGCGAAGCGCTCAAATCGAATCCCAACGATTTTCAGGCCAATCTGTATCTCGGAGCAATTCTCTACAAACGCCGCGAAACTGCGGAAGCGAAGAAATATCTCGATCAGGCGATCTTGCTGAAGCCGAAGGATTCGATGGCCCGCTACGAATCGGCCATGCTGAAGAGCACTTCGGGAGATTACGAAACCGCCGCCCACGAACTGGAGCAGCTTGCGAAAGACGATCCCGACTGGCTCGAACCCCACGTCGAACTCGCCGCGCTCTACTACCGCCTGCATCGCCCTGAAGACGGAGCGAAACAACGCCAGATCGTGGAGCAGATCACCGCCAAGCAGCAGGCCCAGGGCCCGGGGAAGTAATGTGGCGCGCGTCGTCCGCGAAAGCCTGGACTGGAATTACTGCGCCGTCTACGCAAATGTGAGCGCCGGATTTCCGGGCCCACACGAGAAGCCCATACAACGAAGATCGTCTTCCCCGAATCCTAGTTTAGTTGGGCTCATTACAATCGATCGGGCCGGCGCAATTCTTATTGGGCCGCCCCTGCTTAAAATTGACACCCTTTGCATCAGCTTTTAGAATAATTTTTCGCCCCGCGCTGTTCCAGCGTGGTTCGGCCCGGCAGTTGAGTCTTCTCACTGTTGACCATTACTCTTATGATTTCTGTCAAAGAACTGACCAAGCGATACGCGCGCACCACAGCCGTTGATCACATTTCCTTCGAAGTCGCCAAAGGCCAGATCGTAGGATTTCTTGGTCCCAACGGCGCAGGAAAAACCACGACGATGCGCATTCTGACCTGCTTCATGCCGCCTTCGGCCGGCACGGCGCAGGTTGCCGGTTTCGACGTCCTCGAACAGCCGCTTGAAGTAAAGAAGCGCATCGGCTATCTGCCCGAAACCCCGCCCATCTATCCCGAGATGGAGACCGCCGAATATCTGAAATTCGTCGGCCGGCTGAAAGGCCTTTCGGGAGAGAAACTGCAAAAGCGCGTGGACTATGTCTGCGAGCGCTGTGCCGTCTCTGACGTCAAGAAAAAGCTGCTCGGAAAACTTTCCAAAGGTTATCGCCAGCGCGTTGGGCTGGCCCAGGCCATCATCCACAACCCGGACGTCCTCATTCTCGACGAGCCGACTTCCGGTCTGGATCCCAAGCAGATCAACGAAACCCGCGAGCTGATCAAAGACCTCGCCGGGGAGCACACGATCATCCTGAGCACGCACATTTTGCCCGAAGTCGAGCAGACTTGCGAACAGGTCATCATTATCAACAAAGGAAAGCTGGTCGCTACCGATTCCGTCCGTAATCTCCAGGCGCGTGCCCGTGGTGCAGAATCCGTCGTGCTGGAAATCGCCGGACGTACCGGCACGATCGAGGTTCCCATCGTGCAGCACAAGCTGGAACAAATTGCAGGCGTCGCACGCGTTAACTGCAAGCAACATTCCGACGGCCGCGCGCTCTTTGAGGTGGAAGGCGAAAAGGGACAACTGGTCCGCGGCGACCTCGCCCGCACCGTCGTCGAATGCGGATGGGACCTCAATGAACTTCGCCCCGCGGCCATGAGTCTCGAAGAAGTCTTCCTTCAGCTCACCGGCAGTGACACCGCCGACAAGAACTCAGAAGCGTCTGCCGACACCGAGAAAGAAGAGGTCCACCAATGAGAAACGTCTGGGTGATTTGCCGCAAGGAACTGCACAGCTACTTCGTTTCGTGGATCGCTTATCTTCTGCTCGCCATGTTCGCACTGATCTTTGGCTATTTCTTCTGGACGCTCCTCGGTTACTTCGTCTTCGAAGGTATCGAGATGCAGATGCGCGGCCAGTCATTCCCCATGAATATCAACGAGCAGATCGTGCGCCCGTTATTTTCCAATGTAAGCGTGATCGCTTTGCTGGTGATCATCCCGCTGATCAGCATGAGGCTCTTCGCGGAAGAGAAGCGCACCGGAACCATAGAACTGCTCGTCACCTCTCCGATCCGCGATCTTGAAATCATCATCGGCAAGTGGCTCGCGGCGCTGATGCTCTATGCATCCCTGCTGCTCTTCACCGGCCTTAACTTCATATTTCTATTCGCGTATGGCAAGCCTGACTGGAAGCCGATGCTGATCGGTTACCTCGGACTCATCCTTCAGGCGGGCGCGCTGCTGGCGCTGGGCACTTTCATTTCCACCCTGACCAAAAATCAGATTATCGCCGGCACAGTGACCTTCGCCGTCTGTCTGTTGCTCTACATCTGCGGATGGGTCTCTGGATTTGAAATGGCGCCCTGGGCCAAGGTTCTCTCTTATATTTCGGTCGCCACTCATGCGGAATCGTTCGCCAAGGGCGTGATCGAAACCAAAGATGCAGTCTTCTATTTAACCGTCATTTTCCTGGGACTCTTCTTCACCGCGCGTTCCATGGAATCGCTGCGCTGGAGGTCATAAATGGCCAGTCAATGGCTCAAAGCGAGACAGACAAAATACGCGGCCTACGCGTCGGTCTACATTCTTGTCATCATCGCGGCTGTGGTCATCGCCAACGTTCTTGCCGACCGCTATAACAAGACATACGACACTACTTCCAATAAGCGCTACAGCCTTTCGGAGCAGACGGCCAAAATCGTCAAGGGCTTGAAGCAGGACGCCACCATCACCTATTTCAACCAGAGCACCAGCTTTCGCGACGGCAAGGATCTTCTGGACCAGTACAAGAATCTTTCGCCCAAGGTCCACGTCGAGTACGTCGATCCTGACAAGAATCCCCAACTGGCCCGGGCGGCGAATATTCGCAATCTCGGCACGGCGGTGGTGCAAATCGGCGACAGAAAAGAAGAAGCCAAGAGCATGAACGAAGAAGGCGTCACCGGCGCCTTCATTCGCGATCTGAAGAACACGACCCGCACTATCTGCTTCACCTCCGGAAGCGGTGAGCACCAGCTCGATAACAGCGACCGCGAGGGACTTTCCGGATTCAAAGATCTGCTGGGCAAAGACGACTATGAAACCAGGACCTTGAACCTGCTCCAGAAAGCGGAAGTGCCCGCCGATTGCACAGCCTTGGTCGTCGCCGGGCCTACCCGCGACTATCTGCAACCGGAAGTGGATGCGATCAAGAGCTACGTAGAGGGCGGCGGCCGCGCGCTGTTTACGCTCGATCCTCCACTGAAACTCGGACATGACACCGTCGCCGACAATGACGCGCTTACGCAGCTGCTCGAAAGCTGGGGCGTGACGCCGCAGAAAGACCTGGTGCTGGACTTCAATCCACTCGGCCAGATTGCCGGAACCGGGCCCCAGGTCGCGCTGGTTACCAGTTATGAGAATCAGCCGATCGTGAGCGAGATGAAAGGCATGGCGACCGGCTTCCCGCTGTCGCGTTCGCTCGAAGTCAAGAATACGGAAAAGAGCAGCGTGCAGAAAATGTTCGACTCCTCCGACAATAGCCTTGCCACCAGCGATCTCAGCTCCCCGCGAATAAACCGGGACGATCCGAAAAACAAGAAGGGGCCGTTCGCCCTTGCCGCCGCCGGCACTTACAACACCGGAAAAGAAAACTCGCAGGGACGCTTCGTTGTAGTGGGCAGCTCTTCCTGGTTGGCGAACCTTTTCATCAAATTCAATGGCAATGGCGATCTCGCCCTGAACACGATCAACTGGCTTTCATCGGATGAAGACCTGATCTCAATCCGGCCCAAGCCGCAGGACGATCGCCGCATCACCATGACCACGTCGCAGATGATGTGGGTGCGCGCCACCAGCCAGTTCCTTCTGCCCGCGATCGTAGTCATCGCCGGCGTTTTCGTCTGGCTGAAGCGCAGGTAGAAAACCAAGACTGGGTGCCCCATTCTAAAATCGCGCAGTTTGCGATTTTAGAGTGGGAATTTGACCTCTCTCAAGAAACAAAATGAAACTTCGCAGCCTAATCCTCTCCACGATCGTCTTCGCTGCTCTCGCCGGCACTCTCTATTGGTCCCAACATCACAAGCCGGCGGCAGACACGGCCAAAGCCGCTGAAACATCTCCGGCAATTCTGAAGCTCGACGAAGCTTCGATTACGAAAGTTGAGCTAAAGAACAAGAACACGGAGCCCATCGTTCTCGCGAAGAACAACTCGGGTTCGTGGCAGATCACGGCGCCGAAGCAATATTCGGCAGATAGCGCCAACGTGTCGAGCACGCTCTCTTCCCTCTCGTCCCTAAACTCCGAGCGGGTGATTGACGACAAGGCCACCGACCTGAAGCCGTACGGGCTCGATCCGCCCGCCGTCGAAGTCGACGTCACCGAAAAGGACAACAAATCGCAAAAGCTCCTGCTCGGTGACGACACTCCAGCCGGCAGCGGCGTGTATGCCAAGCTTGCCGGCGATCCGCGCCTCTTCACCATTGCCAGCTTTAACAAAAGCTCAATCGCTAAGACGCTGAATGAATTCCGCGACAAACGGCTGTTGCAGGTAAACGTGGACCAGGTCAGCCGCATCGAGTTGCTGCGCAAGAATCAGACTGTTGAATTCGGACGCACCAAAGATGCCTGGCAGATTCTGCAACCCAAGCCGATGCGCGCCGACGGCTTCCAGGTCAACCAACTCATGCAGAAGTTGACCAATGCCAAGATGGACGTCACCGGGTCGACGGACGATAAAGAGGCCGCGAAAGCCTTCAGTTCCGGCGCGCCGGTCGCAACCGCAAAACTGACTGACTCATCCGGAACCCAAACGCTCCAGATCAGGAAAGACAAAGACAGCTACTACGCGAAATCCAGCGCAGTGGACGGCGTCTATAAGGTAAATGCCGATCTCGCGCAGGCCGTCGATAAAGATGTCGACGACTTTCGGAACAAGAAGCTCTTCGATCTCGGATTCGCCGACCCCGACAAGATTGAAATCCATTCGGGAGCAAGGACCGGCGTTCTGACAAAGAATGGAAACGACTGGTTCGAAAACGGCAAGAAGATGGATTCCGACAGCGTTCAGTCGCTGGTCTCGAACCTGAACTTCATCGCATGCGACAAATTCGTGGACTCCGGATTCGGAAATCCGACGATCGAAGCGACTGTCTCGCCGGGCGGCGGCAAGAATCCAGAAACGGTTTCGTTCGCGAAGACTTCAGACGGCTACATCGCGAAGCGCGACAACGACACGTCTCTTTATCATGTGCAGGCATCATCGGTGGATGCGGTGCAAAAAGCTTTTGACGATCTGAAACCCGCCGGAAAATAACGTGCCCTGGTTGCTAGAAGCGACCAGTGACATCACGCGAAAACCTACAATGCCAGGCGGCTTCTGGCAAAGCTTAGAGGGCTTTTTGCGCTTACGGCACGCGGTGACCCGTAATTGTTGCAATTTCTTTCACGTTACTCTTCGCAAGGCCAGTCATATTCGCAACTTCTTGCATACCAATCTTCAAAAAGTCGCGCGGATCGCCCCTTTTCTGTGGAAGGCGTGCAATGACTGGTCTAGAATATTCCGACTGTTAGGAGATCAAGACGTAGCGATCTCAAATCTCCCGGGCCTCTGTTCTTCGATAAATTTGCAATAGAGGCCGAACTTCTCCTGTTAGTTTGCGCGCTGCCCGGGTACTGTTGTCGAATTTGTCCACGAGTTGGGGTGCCAAGGTGATCTCCCGTATGTTCCGCCGGTCCTTGCTGTTCTTCTGCCTCGCGCCGTTCGTCATTCTTTCCGCGTTCTCCCAAACGGTCACGGTGAGTCCCACGAGCATTGCTTTTGGGAATCAAGCCATCGGCTCGACCAGCGCCGTACACAAAGTCACGCTGAAAAACGGGCAGACGTCGGCGATTTCCATCACCAGCATCAGCACCAATCTATCGGACTATGTTGAGACCAATACCTGCCCCGCCAGCCTCAAAGCGGGCGCCACTTGCGGCATTTCGGTGACCTTCACTCCCAGCGTGCCGGGCGCGCGCAATGCCACTCTGACCGTCGTAGACAGCGGCCTCTCCAGCCCGCAAACTGTGACACTCACGGGCACGGGACTAGCTCCGACGCTGAAGTCGATCGCAGTCACTCCCGCTTCCCCGACGATCGCGCCGAAAAGCACGCAACAATTCACCGCGACGGGAACTTACAGCGACGGTAGCACCCAGAACATCACGACCACGGTGAGTTGGATCTCGGCCACCAAGACGGTTGCCACAATCGGCCTGCACACCGGCCTCGCAACCGCAATCGCCACCGGATCAAGTTCGATCAGCGCGAATCTCGGCACCGTTCATGGCTCGACGACTCTCACCGTAGGCACAACTGCTACTCTGCAATCCATCACGGTCACGCCTTCTACCATCAGCATTGCAGCAGGCACCACGCAGCAATTCACTGCCACCGGCCACTTCAGCGACGGCAGCAGTCAGAACATCACGACCACTTCGACCTGGACCTCTTCCAATACAGCCGCCGCTACAGTCAGCAACACCTCCGGATCACAAGGCCTCGCCACAGCGGTCGCGGTAGGATCGGCGACGATCACGGCTACATCGGGAAGCGTCAGTGGGTCCGGCGCGCTGACGGTCACGCCTGCGGTTCTCGTATCGATTTCAATTTCACCGCAGTCTCCGACGATCACTGTCGGTTCGACTCAGCAATTCACGGCCACGGGTAAGTTCTCCGACAATTCCACCCAGGACATCACGACATCGGTTACCTGGAACTCCGACACCCAATCCGTCGCGACCATCAGCAACACGACCGGCAGTCAGGGACTCGCAACGGCCATCGCAGCGGGCAGTGCAACCATCTCGGCATCCGAAAACTCGATTTCTTCATCCATCGAACTTACCGTCGGATCATCGGTGCAACAGGCGTGGTCTCTGCACGGGCCTCCGGGACGCAAGTCACACACCGCCGTCTGGGATCCTGTCAGCCAGCAGATGATCATCTTCGGCGGCCAGCAGAGTAGCAACAGCACGAACCTGAACGACGTCTGGCTCGGCACTACTTCTACGACTCAAAACGACAGCTACACCGCCGAATCGCCGTCTGGCCAGCCTCCCGCCGCCAGATTCGGACACGTCGCCACCTACGACTCCGTCAACAACCGCATGACCGTCTTCGGCGGAAACACAGGCTCCTGCGCCAACGACGTCTGGGTCCTAACTGGGGCAAACGGACAAAGCGGCACGCCAGCCTGGCAAGGCCTGACGACCGCCGGCACGAAGCCCAACGCACGCGTCTACGCAGGCGGCGCCTACGATCCCAACACCAATTCGCTGCTCGTCTTCGGCGGCAGCAACTGCGCCGGGCAATTCTTCAACGATGTCTGGGTGCTCTCAAATGCAAATGGGATCGGCGGCACGCCAACCTGGACGGAACTCACTCCGTCTGGCACGTTGCCTCAGGCGCGCGAAAGCGGCAGCGCCGTCTACGATCCCACGCATAACGTTCTCATCGTTTACGCCGGCGATGCCGGCGGCGCGCCGTTCAGCGATGTCTGGACTCTGAGCAACGCGAACGGGTCTGGCGGAACTCCGACCTGGTCGCCACAATCGCCTACTGGCGCGGCACCCGCGGCGCGTACTGGGCAATCCGCTCTCCTCGACAGCGTCAACAATCGCATGATCGTTTTTGGCGGCACTACCGCTACTACCACCTTCTCCGACACATGGATTCTGACCACCGCCAATGGAATCGGAGGAACCCCTGCCTGGTCGATGATCACGGTAACGACGACCGCTCCCAGCGTCGCCTACCACAGCGCCGTTTACGATGCGGCGCGAAACGATATGTACGTTTTCGCCGGCATCAGCACGCAGGACAAGCTCCAGGCCAACGACCATGCCTTTGCGCTGAGCGCCGCCAATGGAATCGGCACCGGGCCAAAGTGGACGCTGGGCGGCCCGCCCGTCCGTTATTCGCACGTCTCTTTCTATGACTCCGCCAACAATTCCCTGATCGTCTTCGGAGGCCAGCACGCGATCAGTTCGGTGAATTTCAATGACTATTGGAAAGAATCCACCGTGCTTGGCTCCGCCAATCTTCAATGGAATCTGCAAAGCATCACCGGAAGCAGGCCCACACCGCGCTGGGGCATGAGCGGCCTTTACGACAGCACTAACAATCGCCTGATGATCTTCGGCGGCGCCACCGGCTTCCCCGCGCCCTGTGTGAGTGACTATTACGTCGTTCAGAACGCCAATGCTCACGGAGCAACGCCGGGCTTTACCTTGATCTCGCCGACCGGCCCCGGACCTTCAGCCCGCACCCGTCATGTCGCAGCCTACGACGGCGCGACCAACACGATGATGCTCTTCGGCGGCTACGACTGCAGCAGCACATATTTCAACGATGTCTGGATTCTCAGCAACGCGAACGACATCGGCGGCACACCGGCCTGGACGAAGCTCTCGCCGACGGGCACGCCACCCTCGGCTCGGGAAAGCGCCAGCGCCATCTATGATTCATCCACGAATTCGCTGATCGTCTACGGCGGCGATGCGGGCGCTGCCCCTTTCGGAGATATCTGGATTCTCTCCAACGCGAACGGATCCGGCGGAACTCCGGCCTGGACGAAACTCAGCCCGTCGAATAACGGCCCTGTAGCGCGATCCGGCCACTCCGCAACCTATGACGGCCAGAACAACATCATGACGATTTACGGCGGCTTCGATGGAACCAGCGTGCTGAGTGATGTCTGGGTTCTTGCTGGAGCGAACGGCCAGGCTGGTTCAGCCGTGTGGACGCAACTGCCCGCGGGACAGTCCAGGCGCTTTCATAGCTCGCAGTTCGATCCCGCATCGAGTCAGATGGTCACATTCGGCGGCGCGTCAGCACTATCGCCGCAGTCCCCGTCGGCGGACATTTTCACCCTGACGGACGCGAACAATGTGCCCTGACGCAACTGGCTGTAGCAAGGTTGTGAGCTCTATGATCCGCCTTAACGATGTGCTCGACCTCATCCCCCGAAGTCGCGTTCTGGGTTCTCAAAGTGTGCAATCACATGCACATTGTTTTGCATGATAGTTCGGGTTAGGCTATTCCCGCTTCACGGGGCGTGGCAGCAGTCTTTTACTTTTAGGAGAGAAATTCATGGCGCGCAACACTCTGTCTCGTGTGATCAAGAAGGATCACATCTTCGCTCAATTGCTGACCCCACGCTTCCGCACATCCAGCCGGAACAGTCTGATGCGCTCCGTTTTCCTTCCCCTTGCGCTGTGCGCGCTTTTTCTCGCGAGTAGTGAAGCCACCGTTACCACTGCCGCCGTTTATCCGCAAAACTTCTTAAATTTCGGAATGGTAACGGTCAATACGAGCGGCGCTGTGCCCCAAACCATCAGTGTCTACAATCAAAGCACGAATACGGTAACCGTCAACAGCGTAACGTTCAGCATCCCGCAATTTGCGCTGGTTTCCGGTACGACTCCCGTAACCATTGCGCCTCAGGGCTATGCAAACTTTGTTGTGTCGTTCACTCCAGCCACAGCCAAGGTCTACACCGGCACCATGACGTTCAGCATGACTGGCTCGCCGAGTCTTGTCGAGACACTGACCGGCACGGGGATCAGCTCGCTCGCCGCAAGCACTGTAAGCACCAAATCGTTGACTTTCTCAACCCAGGCCGTCGGCACTGCGAGTGCGCCCCAAACCGTCACCATTACCAACACGGGCAAGACCTCATTCAAAATCACCTCGGTCACTGTCACCAATCCATTCGCTGAGACCGGGTTCACGACGACCACCGCGCTGAAACCCGGGGGCAGCCTGAATCTTCAGATCACCTATGTCCCCTTCCAGGCTGCGGAGGTTACCTATGGAACTCTCGTGGTTAACTACGACTCGGTTCCAAGCTCCGGCATTAGTTTGTCTGGCTCGGCCAGTTCTGCGGTATCGCTTGGAATCAACTCCTTTCGGACTCTGCCCAGCTCCGTTCAAAGCGCTGCGTACCAAGCTCCCCTTTCCGCTGCTGGTGGGGTGCCACCATACAAGTGGAACCTGGTTGTCGGCGCGAAATTGCCTGCCGGGCTCAACCTCTCAAGTTCGGGTGTGATCAGTGGAACTGTCTCTTCCACCGTTGCCGTAGCCAACTATTCCTTTGGCATGCGCGTGACAGATTCGAAGGTCCCTCCATCCTCGTACAGCGCTGTCTTAACACTTCCGGTCGCCGCACCCACCGGTTCCAATTGCAACAACATCGTCACCAACTCCAACAACAGCCCCCTGGTATCGCTCATGGATCTGGGCACAGGCTTTTATAAGAACCTGTACCAGGGCGGACTCTATGCCAATGGCGTGAACACGGACGATCCAGTTCATGACGCCTTCGGGCAGAGCCTGGCAACCGACATCCAACCGCTGGATGCCAACGGCAATCCCAGCCCGACCGGTAAGGAGGTGCTCCTCACGGTTGGACAATCGAACACCTTGGGCATTTCCGACCAGTTTGTCGCCATCTCACACGTTGATCCGTCCATAAATCCCAGTATCGTTACCGTAGACGGTGGCACAGGAAGCGCAGGTGGAGCACAACTGGCCGACCCCACTAGCTTCTATTGGACGGTCATCACGAATAACTACTTGCCAAATGCGGGAGTGACCGCGAACCAGGTGGTTGCTGCCTGGGTCAATGACGTCGACGCACAGGGCAATCCACCCAAGATCACGAGCCTGCAATCCGAACTGGGGAGCATGATGCGAAACATGCTCGTATTGTTCCCCAATCTGAAAATCGTTTACCTGTCCAGCGTAAATTACACGGGATACTCCAATGGGGTCGTGCAGGAATATGTTGAGCCCTATGCCTACGAGGCTGGCTTTGGGGTAAAACTGGCGGTTCAGGACCAACTCAACGGAGTAAACAATCTCAACTTCGACCCCAGCCAGGGACCCGTGGTAGCACCCTGGATGAAGTGGGGCCCCTACTACTGGGCAAATGGATTGAATCCAAACAGCGACAGCATGGTGTGGGCCTGCACCGACCTGATGTCGGACGGCACTCACCCGGCGGATCCAGTTGGAAGAATCAAAGCGTCAGGAAGACTCTTGAACTTCCTCAAAACCGACGTCACGGCCGCACCGTGGTTCCTGGCCCCGACACAACTACACTAGCCGCCTTCACAATCTGACTTCCGATTGGCAATCATTGCCCTCTCAGGGCGATGGTTGCCAGTTCTTTTTTCCTCCTAAAACAAGGGAGCCTGCTCTTCCGCATTTTCAATGGCACCGGCCGATTCCTCATCGTCATTGTTCGCATCGTTGATTCGAGATGACACCGGGTAGGCCCGCATCAGCCGCGCATCAAAAGGTTTCAAGAGATCAGTCACTGCTGCCGACTCATTCATTCCCGGATCCAGCCACAGGTCGTAGTCGGCTGGATTAAGAATTACCGGCATCCGGTCATGAACCGGAGCGGTCACGGCATTCGGGCCGGTTGTCAGGATGGAACACGACCGGATCCATTCGCCCGCCGGACTCTTCCAGCGCTCCCAAAGTCCGGCGAACGCGAACAGATTTCCCTCTTTGATTTCGAAACAGTACGGCTGCCGGGTCTTCCCTGCCTTCTTCCATTCATAAAATCCGTCGGCGGGAATGAGGCACCGGCGAAATTTCATGGCATCGCGAAATGCCGGTTGGGTAGTGGCGGTTTCCGATCGGGCATTGATCATCCGCGCCGAACTCGAGGCGTCTTTCGCCCACGGCGGAATCAGCCCCCAGCGCAACATCGATAAGTCCCTCACCGGCTCTTTCGGATGCTGGCGGATCACAGCCACAGGCTGCGTCGGAGCCACGTTGTACCGGGGGATCCAATCGTCTTCACTTTCCCCAGACGCAACGTCGAAGTGTTCTTCGACGATTTGCTTTCGCTTCGCTAATCGATAGCGCCCGCACATAAAAGTAATTATGGCAGAGAAAGCCGGGCGATTTTTCGCAACTTCGCCTGGGATCACCTTCATCTCAGCTACGTGGAAGTCTCACGAGAATTTCAGGACTTGGCGAAGAGAACTAAGAACGCCGATAGCGCGGCGAGGTTAATCCCGCCGGCCCCTACCCTGGAAAAAGTTCGCAAAGCAGCATTGGGATGCCGAGCCTGCGAGCTTTGGAAGACAGCGACACAAACCGTGTTTGGCGAGGGAAAGAAAAACTCCAGAGTGATGTTCGTCGGCGAAATTCCCGGCGATAAAGAAGATTTAACAGGACATCCATTCGTCGGCCCCGCAGGGAAACTTCTGGATCAGGCGCTGGAAGAGGCAGGAATCGATCGTAAGGATGCCTACGTCACCAACGTGGTGAAGCATTTCAAATGGGAACCGCGAGGCAAACGGCGTCTTCACAAGAAACCGCGAGCCTCCGAGATCAAGGCCTGCCGCCCGTGGCTCGATGTCGAAATCTCATTGGTGAAGCCGCCTGTTCTTGTGTGCCTCGGCGCGACCGCTGCCCAAACGCTTCTCGGGAAAACTTTCCGTGTGACTCGAAACCGCGGAAAGCTTGTCGACTCACCATTGGCTCCTCACGTGATGGCGACCATCCACCCGTCGGCATTGCTGCGCCTGCCGGAAGGAGCGGACCGCGAGGCGGAAATGGAACATTTCATCCAGGATTTACGGAATATTGTTCCCTATCTGCAATAAGGCGTGAATTTCTGGCTTCTCCAAAATTTATATGTGGTGCCTTTTTAGTTGGTTGCAAAGAAATTGCACATAAAATAGTGCAATTTAATTTGAAAATTTATCGCGCTAGGGCGAATATAAGGCGAAAGTCGCTATGCCAGCCGCCGCCCTTTTACGCGATCAGTTGGAAGCCACCCTGGCCCTCAGAATTCCCGGTGCGCTTTCGCCCAAGCCGCGAATTACCTGGGAATTCGTTCCCACCGGAATTCGCAGTGTAGACAAACTCCTGCACGGTGGTTTCCCCGCCAGCGCCATCACTGAAATTGTAGGAACGGAATGTTCAGGGCGTACTTCCCTGGCGCTTTCTTTCCTTGCCAGCCTTACAAGTTCGGGGAAAGTCTGCGCCTGGATCGACGCCTCCGATGCGCTCCATCCGGAGTCGGCAGCCGCCGCCGGTGTCGATTTGCAAAGACTGCTCTGGGTGCGCTGCGGAGTTGCGCCGCCGGCGGCAGTTTCACCTCCAGTTTATCGAGCCTCCATCCAAAGTGAATCTGGTTCCATATGTACCGCCACAGTTCCGGAAAAATATTTCATTCCTCCCCCGCCGAAAAAAGGTTTGCACGGCGGAGGATTCGGGCCACATCCGCGTGACGAGGTGAAAGGCCTGTCGAATGCTATCGCCAATTTGCTTAAAGAAGAAAGTGGCATGCCAGTTGGCCATTCGTGGCGAAAAGCCCGGATTGAAGGTAAACATCGGGATTGCGGCCAAGCGTCCATGCCTTCTCAGAATAGAAATCCGAGTACACCTCAAAAGCCGTGGTCGAGGCTGGACCAGGCGCTGCGCGCGACGGACCTTCTTCTGCAAAACGGCGGGTTCGCGGGGATTGTGCTCGACATGGGCGGCATCGCGCCGGCCCACGCATTGCGGGTGCCGCTGGCCACATGGTTTCGCTATCGTGCCGTTGCTGCGCAAAAACACACCAGCATTGTTTTGCTTCTGCCCCATCCTTGCGCCAAAAGCAGCGCGGCGCTGACCTTGCGATTGCATACAGGAAGTCCGCAAAGCGAGTCCACGATTCTCTCCCGGATCGATTTCTGCGCCGAAGTAGAGCGGCAACGCTTCCCTTCTGAACCGGAAGACGTTGCGGCGCTGCGAAAGCCTCCGCAAAAACAGCGATGGGCGCAGTGGCAAAGCCGCACCGCGTGGGCAGGCCGATGAGCATTGACCGCGAGCTTTACGCCTGTCTCTACGCGGAAGAATTCCCGGCGCAGGCATTACTGCGCGTCCGGGTGGGGCTTCGCAATCGCGCCTGCGCGGTGATGGATGGAGAACCGCCTCTGGGCTTCGTATGCTCGCTCAACCGGCACGCCTATGAGATTGGAATCGTTCGTGGAACGACGCAGGCCGAGATCGATACGTTTCCCCAGGCGACGATTCTGACGCGCTCGAAAGTTGAAGAAGCCTCGGCGAAAGCTGCACTGCTCGAATGCGCCGGCACGTTTTCTCCGCGAGTCGAGGATGCGAGCAGTGATGGCGAATTTCTTTGCGTTATCGACATTGTGGGAACAGAAAAGCTCTTTGGCAGCCCGGGCGAGTTGGCGGAAACTTTGCTGAAGCGCGCGCATGCGCTCGGAATCGCGGCAAGAATCGCGGTCAGCGGCAATTTTCATGCCGCGATTTGCCTGGTCCGGGGAGCCCCGAAGAATCCCATTACCGTTATCCCGGCTGGGGCAGAAGCTTCGACGCTGGCTCCGCTGCCGCTTTCGGTGCTGGGGCTGTCCGAAGAATTGGCAGGGACTTTCTCGCTCTGGGGAATTCGCACGCTGGGCATGCTGGCGGCCCTACCGGAAAAATCTTTGATCGCCCGGGTGGGGCAGGAAGGCCGGCGCATTTTCCAGATGGCGCGCGGAGAATTTTCGCACCATTTTCTGCCCGTTGAAAATGAGTTCCGGCTCGAAGAGCGCATGGAGCTTGAAGTTCCCGTAGAGCTGTTGACGTCGCTGCTTTTTGTTATCGACGCGATGCTGGAGCAACTTACCATCCGCGCATCCGCGCATGCGCTGGCATTGGCTACCGTGACGGTCACTCTGTCTTTGGAAGGCGGAGCGCAACACACGCGTGCGGTTCATCCGGCGCTGCCCTCGAACGACCGCCAGCTATGGATCAAGCTTTTGCACCTCGACATGGAAGCGCACCCGCCGCAAGCCGCGATTATCGCGCTGACGGTTTCGGCTGAGCCGGGGAAAACCGGCAAGGTGCAGCTGGGATTATTTTCTCCGCCTCTGCCTGAACCCGCACGGCTGGATGTAACTCTGGCCCGCGTTCGCGCCATTGTTGGAGAGAAGAATGTTGGACGTCCTGAGTTGAAAGACACGCATCGGCCGGACGCCTATCATCTTGCCCCGTTCTCCGTTCAACCGGCGGTTGGCCAACACAATATGGCCCATCCTTCGCGCACGGTTATGCGCCAGTTGCGTCCGCCCGAGCAAATCCTGGTTACATTGCGCGATCACAAGCCAGCTTCAATCTTTTTTCGCGGGAAGCATTACTTCGCCGAGCAGGCTTATGGCCCGTGGCTCTCGAGCGGGGATTGGTGGAATCCGCAATTGTGGGGGTTCGAGCAATGGGACCTGATCGCGCGCTCGCGCGCCGGCGAACTTTTGTACGGCTGCCTGGTGCGCGACCTGAGGCAAAACTGCTGGCAGTTGGCGGGGCTTTATGACTGATCGATACGTCGAACTGCATGCCGCAAGCGCTTTCAGTTTTCTCGAGGGCGGCTCGCAGCCGGAGGGGCTTATCCAGCGCGCGGTTGAACTGCAAATGCCGGCGATGGCATTACTCGACCGCAACGGCGTCTACGGCTCGGCCAGATTCCACACCAGCGCGCAGAGGAACGACATGCGCGCACACGTTGGAGCCGAGGTTGCCGTCGCTGATTTCGGCGATCGCCTGATGCCGCCGGCATGGCTTCCGCATCAGTTCACTCCCGAACCTGCGCGCGTCTCTCTTTTATGCGAATCCCGGGCCGGCTATCAAAATCTCTGCCAACTCATCACCCAGTTCAAAATGCGAGAGAAGACGAAGGCGGAAGGCGCAGCTACGAAAGACGACCTGCGGCAATATGCCTCTGGTCTTATCTGTTTGACCGGCGGCGACGAAGGCCCACTGGCGGCTGCCTTAGTCGAGGGCGGAGAAGAATCCGGCCGGGAAGCTGTGCAGCAGTTGATCGAAATATTTGGCCGTGGAAATGTATACATCGAGTTGCAGCGCCATCAGGAGCGGGAAGAAGAATGGAGAAACCAGGCGGCCATCCGTATTGCGAATTCTTTGCAGCTTCCGGTCCTGGCGACAAATGGCGTGCGCTACGCTTCCGCATGCGACCGCGAAATTCTCGACCTGTTTTCCGCGATTCGTCGTCATGTCGAACTCGATCAAGCCGGCCGTCTGCTGGCATTCAATAGCCAGCGCTATCTGCGTTCGGCGCAGGAGATGATCGAGCTTTTTCGCGACATCCCTCACGCCATCGAGAACACATGCGAACTTTCTTCACGGCTGACATTCGAGTTGAACGATCTTGGCTATGAGTTCCCGCGCTATCCGGTCCCCGACGGCGAAACTATGGACAGTTTTCTCCGCAAGCGCGTGGACGAAGGCGTATTGCGCCGCTATGGCCCTAAGAATGATCCGGCTTTGCTGGAGCGTGCGAAAAAGCAGGTGGACCACGAACTCGCGCTGATCGCCAAACTCGGCTTTGCCGGATATTTCCTCATCGTCTGGGACATCATTCAGTTCTGCAAGCGAAACCACATCCTGATCCAGGGCCGCGGCAGCGCGGCCAACTCGGCAGTTTGTTATGCGCTGGAAATCACGGCCATCGATCCGGTGGGCATGAAGTTATTGTTCGAGCGCTTTCTCAGCGAAAACCGCGGAGAGTGGCCCGACATCGATCTCGATCTGCCCTCCGAAGAAAAACGCGAGCAGGCGATTCAATACGTTTATCAGCGCTATGGCGAACTCGGCGCTGCCATGACCGCCAATGTCATCACGTATCGGGGAAAGTCCGCGGCGCGCGAAGTCGGCAAGGCATTGGGATTCGATCAGGAAACTCTTGGCCGGCTCACCAGCCTCGTCGGCAACTGGGAGTGGCGGGGTGAGAACGATACCATGGCGCACTCATTTCAAAATGCCGGCTTCGATCTCGCGCACTCGCGCATCGCCAAATATCTCGACCTCTGCATGCGCATTCAGGACCTGCCGCGCCATCTGGGCCAGCACTCCGGCGGCATGGTCATTTGCCAGGGACAGTTGAATCACGTTGTCCCGCTGGAACGGGCCTCCATGCCCGGACGCACGGTCGTGCAGTGGGACAAAGAAGATTGTGCCGATCTGCACATCATCAAAGTGGATTTGCTTGGCCTGGGCATGATGGCGGTGATCAAAGACTGCCTCGAACTCATCCCCCGGCATTACGGAGTGCCGGCAGATCTCGCGCAGTTGCCGGAAGATGACGAAGTTTATCGAACGTTGCAGCGTGCCGATACCGTTGGGATGTTCCAGGTGGAGAGCCGCGCACAAATGGCGTCGTTGCCGCGGAACCATCCAGAACGGTTTTACGATCTCGTGGTACAGGTGGCGATCATTCGTCCGGGGCCGATCGTAGGACAGATGATGCATCCGTACATGCGGCGGCGGCAAAAGAAAGAAGCCGTGACTTATCCCCATCCTTCGCTCGTGCCGGTGCTCGAACGAACGCTGGGCGTACCGCTTTTTCAGGAACAACTGCTTCGCATGGCAATGATCGTTGCCAACTTCACTGGCGCCGAGGCGGAAGAACTACGGCGCGCGGTCGGCATGCGGCGTTCCTGGGAGCGCATGAAGAATCTTGAAGGTAAACTGCGCGCCGGTATGACCGCGAACGGACTCGATCAGAAAACGCAGGACACGATTGTGCAGAACATCAGCTCCTTTGCGTTATATGGCTTCCCGGAATCGCATGCCGCCAGTTTCGCGCGCATCGCTTACTTTTCCGCTTACTTCAAGGTGAAATATCTGGCCGCTTTTACCTGCGCCATCCTGAACAATCAGCCGATGGGATTTTATTCGCCCGCCGTTCTCGTAAAAGATGCGCAACGCCACGGCCTGCGCGTGAAGCCGATCGACGCCCAGATTTCCGCTTGGCCCTGCACGGTCGAGCATGAAGAAAGCGGCAGTTTATCGCTGCGTTTGGGATTGAATTATGCCAAAGGCCTGCGAAAAGAATCCGCCGAAGCGTTGATCGGCGCGCGCAGCCAAGTAGGACCATTTCGTTCCGCCGAAGACATCGCGCTGCGTGTTCCCACGCTCAATCGCAGAGAATTCACGCTGCTGGCGCAGATTGGAGCATTGAACCGCCTCGATGGAATCCGCGACCGCCGCGACGCGCTCTGGCAGGTCGAACGCGCCGCCAAGTTCGAAGGACCTTTGTTGCGGGAAAATTCAGAATCGCTGCGGGAGGATGATGATGCACGGCCACTTCGCCCGATGAATATCGAAGATCGCCTGGTCGCAGACTACAGCGGCACTGGGCTTACGATCGGCAAGCATCCAATGTATTATCGTCGCGCACAATTGCAGCATCTGGGCGTGCTCTCCGCCACGGATTTGCGCCAGTGCAGGAATGGCGAGTTCGTAAAAACTGCCGGTTGCGTCATCGCGCGGCAGCGTCCCGGAACGGCCAAGGGTTTTATCTTTCTTTCGATGGAAGATGAAACCGGCATCGCCAACGTAATCGTCACTCCCGATCTTTACGAGCGAGAGCGCCTTCAGGTGACCACCAGCAAGTTCCTTATGGTAGAAGGTGCCCTGCAAAACGTCGACGGCGTCATTCACGTCAAAGCCACGCATCTGACCGTACTCGCCGACAAAGCTTTAGACATCCACTCGCACGATTTCCACTGAACGGTTGGCACTTTGAATATTTTTTTCCCCACCTATAAGGCGCAAGCAGCGACGTATTGCTCGATTGCTTGCCGGCCGGCAGCCTTGCCAAATCAAACCGCAGACTTTACAGCGCCGCATGAAAAAAACTGGTTTCGCGCAATCGCGCATTACTTGCTGCCTGCTGGCTCCGGGGCAAGAAAAGTTTCCGGAGGATCGAAGAAACAACTGTGCCATAAGGCCGCATCCGTCAGCGCCCCGGACTTCCACTTCTCCAGTACGGATTGCGGGGCTGCAATCATTCCCCCGTCGGCGGAATCAAAGATCAGAACAATGCCTGCGAACTTCGCTGGCTTTTGCGTCAATTCCGCGTAATTCTTCTTGAATAACGATCTCGCAAACTCCAGCTTCATCGCCGGGCCGGCATCCTTCGCGCTCTCATCCGTTTTTTGTACAGAAATCACTTTCACCGTGCTGCCGCGGAGCGGTTCCCAATCTCCCGGAAAGGGCGCGGTCTCCTCGCGCACAACGCGAAACAGGTCTGCGACGACCGGCTTCTTTGGAGTGTCTTGGGTATCGGAAATCCCCTCTGGCATCTCAACATCGTTGCGCCACAGCCAACCGCGCGAAAGGCCCGAGATCCGTACATGGACCCAATCCTGATTGAAATTCAGCAACTCGAATTCGTCGTGCATGCTCGCCTTGAACAGGACTTTGCCCGTCAGACTCGGCATCGCAACGACCGCCACGCCTGCTTTTTTTACCGCAACCAGGTTCCTGGGATGGCCCTGGTTCTTGAACACTTCCTGCAATTGATCCAGTTCGGTCCTGAGCCGGTCCTGCTCAGGATCGCCTGTCTTATGCTCGTTTTCCGCCGCTCGCAAGGCCTCGGGATTACTTACGCTGCGCGGGGGAGTTGCGAATGCCGGCGAAGGCTGCGGGGTGGGAGCGGAAATCGCAGCGGCCCCCAGTTCGCTCACCGCTGGCGCAGGCGCTGGTTTCATCGCCAGCGTGTTCCCCGCCGGCTTTTCCGCCGCCGCAAGCCGGTCTGAAAGCTGATCGAGAATATCGGTCTCGATGCGCCCGTTCGAATCAAGAAGCTGGTATCCGGAACGGGAAGAAGCGGAATCGCTATACCATGCCGTGATCTTCGCGCTGACATGGACCACCGCCCCCGCTTCGGTCGTTTTCACCTGCACCGTGGCCTGGTAAAACGCGCGCTGATATTTATCGAAAGAGTGTTCCCCGGCCAGCGCAAAGCCGTCGAGAACCGGCAGGTGCCCGGCCATCGATCCCTGCATCTGGTCGACGATTCTTTGAATCGCCTTCGCCGATTGCGGAAATGTTCTTTCGTACACTTTTGACTGTGCAGCGCCGGCGTGCGCGATTGGAGCCACGCACAACCATAGGACAATGAGGAAAGCGGCGGTCCCCGCCAATCGCGCCCGCAGCAATCTCACGGCAACTCCTCCAGTTGATTGCGCGGAATCCAGCCATGCTGGCCCTCATGCGTTTCCACACCGAACCAATACGGCGTGATGATGACCACCAGAACTTCCGTTCCGGAGGGCAGCGACTGAAGCCCACTCGCAGACTGATATGGGGCCGCCTTCAGCGCCGCGCCCGGCGATTTCACCCGCCGTTGCACCTGATGGCGCAACTCCTTCAGGCGCTCTTCAACACTCGCCCCGGCAGCGGGAACAGGCTGCGGCGCAACTACCGATGCGGCTCCCGAAGCATCTGGCGCCCCATTCTCCGCAGTCGCATCATTCCGGACCGTAGTCGCATCATTCCGGACCGCAGTCGCGTTCTCCAGGATCGCCTGCTGTTTTTTCTGCTCCGCCTGGGCCGTCTCCTGCTTCAGCAGGTCGGCCGATTCCAGCAGGTCGTGAACGACCTTGTACTCCGCGCCTTCGACCGAACCGTTGGAGGAATGCACTGTATGCCGGAATTCTTCGCCGAACAGGGCATCGATTTTCAGCACCGTGTGCTTGTCATCCTGGCCCATCACGATGTAGCGCACCGCCAGAGTTCCCAAATCACCACTGTCTTTGAAGTTCAGAGGATCCAGCGCGTGCGTCCGCACTTTGTAGAAGACCTTTCCGCCCTCCGTCCAGGCAGGAAACAACCTCGAATCGCTGGCCTGGGCCGCGCCGCTGATGTACTCGTCTTTGCTGTACTCCTTGCTGCCCCGGATGATTCCGTTCTGCACCACTTCCTGCACGGCTTTGACGACATCCACCTCCGGTTCCGGAACATTCACAATCAGGCCCGCGCCATACTGTACGGCCTCTTTCTTGTCGCGGCATTCGGAGTAACGGGCCGAAGATAGGATGAAGATGAACAGGCAAATCGCGAAAATTCCGAACTCGCGGCGATGGAAAACAAACATGGAGGGGATCCGTAGCACCTTTGAAAGGAGTCTAGCACTCCGCGTCAAGCAACCTAAAGGCCAAAACTAGCAACAATAAGTGCGGGACAGGGAAACTTGCTTGTCAAAAATTTGTAAAAAAAATGTCTTGCAAATTCGGGCGCGTCTCGTTTACGATTTTGCGCCTGAACTATAAGCGGTAGTAGCGCCAATTGTAAAGTTTTGTTCTACTTAGCTGCCAGAACTAGGCCATGAACGTCTTCGCTCGCAGATTTACCCCGGTCGTCTCCTTGCCACTTGAGGACACACTTTCTTGAGGACACACTGCTAACGAACATCAGTGGAGGCATGCGTATATGCAATCGCCGTCCTGCCGTTATCGGAAGTTTTCTGACGCTGTTTCGCGACTCACTATCATTCTCATTGCCTTTGCGGTGATCGCCGGATTCACTCAGCCGGCGAATGCCCTGCCCGCATTTGCCCGTAAATATGGACTGCGCTGCTCAGCGTGCCATGAATCCTGGCCAATGCTGAACTACTTCGGGCAGAAGTTCAAAGACAATGGGTATCAACTCATGAACGATCGGGACTCTCCGATCTGGCAAAACGCATCGTATTGGCCCATTACTCTTCGCATCACCCCATTCTGGAGCCGCGAAAGCACCAACAAAGTCGCCGTGGACACTGCGGCTACCGGCGAACAGCGGATTACCACAACCGGCTTCAACCTGAGCGGCCTCGATATCCTGACGGGCGGCACGCTGGAGAAAAACATCTCTTTCCTCCTCGTTCCCTCGGCGGACGAGACCGGAGCGTTTCACTTTGAGTCGGTCAACGTCCGCTTCGACAACCTGCTCAATAGCCCGTGGTTAAACGTCAAGGCGGGCAAGTTCGAACTCGACAGCTTCATCTCTGAAAAGCGCACGCTCACGTTATCGGCCAACGGCGGAAGCTTCCAGCTGTTCCACTTCATTCCCGTCGGCGATGGCAATATTTTCGGGCAGATCGGGGATAACCAGCTCGGAGTCGAATGGATGGGCCATTCGCTCAATGATCGGACCCGTCTATCCGCGGCCGTATTCAGTTCCACCGACGGCAACGTGGATTTGCCATACGGGCAAAATTCCTACACTGCATTCTTCGCCGGCAGTCAGGCGTTTGACGCAGGCAGGCTCGGGGTCCAAAGGATTGGCGGGTACGCCATGATGGGCGTGGCCCCTACTACCTATCTCACCAGTGGAGGGGTTCCGATTCCGGGCTCCGGACTTGGCAATCAGAGCTTCAGTCGAATCGGATTCGAGGGATTGTTCTATCTCGGAAGCCATCTCGACTTCCAGGTCTTCACCCAGCACGGTTCCGACAATGCCTGGTTCGGCGCCTGCTACGGCGAAATCATCACCGGGACCTGCGACCCAGCCAACAACAACACCACCGGCGTTCTTCCCACCGGAGCGCGTAATCCAACCTGGAATGGCGCTTTCGTGGAAACTCACTACGTCTACAGTCCACAGTTCACCATCTTCCAGCGTTCGGAATGGGTTCGAATGTCGCAACAGGCATTCGCGACGAATCCTTCCAACCTGGGCAATCTCGATAACTATGTCGTCGGCTACCGATATAACCCCTTCATGACCAGCCGTGCCGGCTTCGCCTTCCACAATGAATATTCGTGGCTCCGCCAGCGCGGCACTTCTCCTGTTACCGGCACTGACTTGGCCAGCAGCAGTTTGATGCTGGGTTTTGACTTTGATTTCTGAGTAATTGAGAGGACGACATGCGAACAAGAATGCAAACGTGGTCGCTTGGTCTTGGTGCCCTCGCGCTGGTCTTTTTCCCCCTTGCGTCCCGGGCTCAACTTACGGAAGCCGATCTCAACGCTCACCTGAACATGGAGAGCCATGTCGGGGACATAACCGGACGCGCCAAATCCGGCGACGCAAAATATGACTACCGCCGCTATTGCGTGGGATGTCATGGCACGTTAGGCGATGGAAATGGCGAGAATGCTCCCTGGCTCGATCCCAAGCCGCGCAATTTCCAGCTGGGAATTTTCAAGTGCCGTTCCACCCCCACAGGAACTCTCCCCACTGACGAGGATCTGTTCGACACCATCGCGCGCGGTCTTGACCGCTCCAACATGCCGCAATGGAGTACCTTCACCAAGCAGCAGCGCGCCGACCTCGTCGCCTACGTGAAGCATTTCTCTCCTCGCTTCGTAAGCGAGAAACCTGGAACTCCCATCCAGATTCCTCCCGAGCCGGAGATTACCGCGGACCGCGTCAAAGCTGGCCGCGAAGTTTTTGGCCGGGTGCAATGCTGGAAATGCCACGGCGTGACCGGCGAAGCCAATGGACCTTCGGCTTCCACGCTGCAAGACGATCTTGGCCGCCCGATCGCACCGTTTAACTTCACCGAAGGTTCCCGCCCCAAGTGCGGTTCCTCCGATGTGGACATCTACCGGATCTTCATGACCGGCTTGGACGGAACACCTATGCCGTCGTTCGCCGACAACCTCAAGCCCGATGAAGCTTGGGACCTTGTTTTCTATCTGCGGGCGCTGATGCCCGAGGCCAGTAAGGAACGGGATATCGCAAAACAGATTGGCCTCAAGCCAGTGGACCCGAATGCGCCGGCCGGCCAGCAGTAGAGCGGCATCCTGGCCAGCCGCATTCCGAACTGCATAGCCGATTTCTGTGAAGGGGAAAAGACATTTATGAGGAACTCATCGAAGGTTGCTGTAGGTATGACGCTCGTGTTGCTTGGCTGTGGAGCTTTGCTGCTCAATCCAAAAGTGAACGCAGCCGGCGAGGGCAAGATCGCCGGCACGGTAAAACTCGACGGCACCCCTCCGCACATGAAGGGCATCGACATGTCGAAAGATCCCTACTGTGTCAAGGCCAACGCCAACAATTCGCCGCATATGCAGAACGTAGTGGTCGGTTCTGGCGGCGGATTGGCCAACGTGGTGCTCTACATCTCCGAAGGTTTGAGCAGCAGCGCACCCGCCACCAATATTCCTGTCTTAGACCAGAAGAATTGCGAATATTCGCCGCACGTTCTGGCGATGGACGTTGGCGAAACCTACAAGGTAATCACTAGCGATCAGACCGCGCACAATATCCATCCCAATCCCAACCCGATGACCGGCAACATTCCGTGGAACCAGTCGCAGCCGCCGGGTGCGCCGCCCATTGAAAAAAGCTGGAAAGCCCCGGAGATGATCGAGGTGAAGTGCAATATTCATCCCTGGATGCACGGATATTTCGCCGTCGTCAAAGGTCCCTACGCCACCACCGACGATAACGGAAATTACACCATCAACAATGTCCCGCCGGGCAATTACACCCTCACCGCCTGGCAGGAAACCTACGGAACGCAGACGCAGAAGATAACCGTCGCGAGCGGACAATCGGCCAAAGCCGACTTCACGTTTAAGGCGAAATAAAGAAGTGTCTGTCCAGCAGTCAATTCGTGCGGGGGCCCTCTTTTGTCTTGGCAGCCCCCCGCCCGGCACCACGCGAGGAAGACATGGCGAAATTTTTTGCGATTACGATCATTGTGATTGCTATCGCGTCCGCAATTCCGATTGTGCGGCACACGTGGTGGCTTGCGCCTGACATTTCCACCCACGGCGCGCCCATAGACGAGCAGATGTCCGAGACTATGGCCGAAGCCGGCGTCTCTTTTCTCGTCTCCCAGATTCTGCTCGCCATTTTCATCTGGAGGTTCTCTCAGCCCAGGCCGGGCGGCAAGATCAAGAACTTCCCCGGCGGCGCAATGGGCTTGGTGATCGGCGCATTTCTGCTGGTCGGAACCGAGGTCCTGGCTCTGGGAGCATTCGGCGCAAAAGCCTGGGCCAGCATCTATTTCACGCCCCCCGCCCCCAATGCCCTGCCCGTTCAAGTGCAGGCGGGACAGTTCGCGTTTTATTTCCGCTATCCCGGGCCGGATGGGAAATTCGGCCCCATCCACCCCAACCTCATCAGCGAAACCAACGAGAATTTCTACGGGATCGATCAGACCCACGACGCCGACTCCAAAGACGACATTGTTACTGCGGAAATGGCCATCCCCGTGAACCGCGAAATTCAATTGTTGATGCACTCGAAAGACGTCGGCCATTCTTTTTTCGTGCCTGAATTGCGCATCCAGCAGGACTTCGTTCCCGGCCTCGATCTTTCCATGCACTTCACGGCGACCAAGATCGGGCGCTACGAAATCGTCTGCACCCAGCTTTGCGGTCTGGGACACTACAACATGAAAGCTTATCTTTCCGTCCTGTCGCCCGAAGATTTCGACGCCTGGATGAAGAAGGAAGCAGCATTGCAGTAATGCGTTTGTCTCGGGTAACGAACGATTCGAGGTGAGTGGAATGCACGACAGCACGGCACATGAGGTTCATCACGCGCCTCCCTCCAGCTTCCTCCGGAAGCATGTGTTCAGCCTGGACCACAAGGTCATCGGGAAGCAGTACTACGCATTGGCTCTGGTAGCGGTCCTGGTTGGAATGGTCTTGTCCTGGCTCATGCGGCTGCATCTGGGCTGGACCAGCCTGGCGATTCCCGGCCTGCACCTGCTTTCCAAGACCGGTGCTCCCGGCGACGTCATGACGCCTGAGTACTACCTGCAATTGATGACCATGCACGCCACCATCATGGTCTTCTTCGTGCTCACCACCGCCCCGTTCGCGGCATTCGGCAACTATTTTTTGCCCATCCAGGTCGGCGCGGAAGACATGCCCTTCCCCCGCTTCAACATGATGTCGTTTTGGGTCACCTGCACGGCGTTCGTGGTTCTGGTTGCATCATTCTTCGTCGGGGATGGGCCCACTCTCGGCGGTTGGACTCAGTATGCGCCGCTCAGCGCTGTGGGATCGGTCGCCGGCCCCGGCGAAGGAATGGGCGTCGTGCTCTGGGCCAGTTCGATCGCCATCTTTTGCATCGGACAGTTGCTTGGCTCACTGAACTTTATTACCACCACCCTCGACATGCGCACCAAAGGCATGAGCCTCTGGCGCTTGCCAATCACCACCTGGGGTTGGTTCGTCACCTCGCTCATGGGCCTCACGGCTTTCGCCGTGCTCATGCCGGCCTGCATTTTATTGATTCTCGATCATGTCGCGGGCACCAGCTTCTTCGTTCCTTCGAACCTTGTCCTCAACGATCAGCTTCAGCCTCACGCCGGCGGTTCTACCCTTCTCTGGCAGCACCTTTTCTGGTTCTTCGGCCATCCCGAGGTCTACATTGCGATCGTTCCGGGCATGGGTATCGTCTCCCACGTGCTTATCACCAACATGCGTCGTCCGATGTTGTCGCATCGTACTTTGATCTACTCCTTCGGCGCGCTGGCCGTCCTCAGCTATATGGTGTACGGCCATCACATGTTTGTCAGCGGGATGAACCCGGTTTCGTCCATCGTCTTTTCGTTCCCCACGCTGATCATCACGATTCCGTCTACGATCGTGGTGCTGATCTGGATTGGAAGCCTCTATGGCTCAAAACTCCGCACCAACACCGCTTGTCTCTTCTCTCTCGGTTTCATTTCGATGTTCATCACCGGCGGGATCAGCGGATTCTTCCTGGCGCAACCCTCGATCGACATCATGCTGCACGCCACCTATTTCGTCGTCGGACACTTCCACATGGTGATGGGCGTCGCCGCCATGTTCGGAATCTTTGCGGGAACTTACTTCTGGTTTCCCAAGATGTATGGGCGCATGATGAACGAAACTCTGGGCAAAATTCATTTCTGGCTCACCTTCGTCGGCGCTTACTGCATCTTCATGCCCTTCCACTATCTCGGATTGGCCGGCAATGTGCGCCGTTATCAGGCCTTCGTCGCCGACTACATGCAGCCCTTGATTCCCGTCCACAAATTCATCACAGTGGCGGCGTTGGCGACGGGCGCCGCTCAACTCATCTTCCTCTACAACCTGTTTTACAGCCGCTATCGGGGCGCGGTTGCGCCGGCAAATCCGTGGCAGGCAACGTCGCTCGAATGGAGTACTCCATCTTCGCCGCCGCCGTTCGATAACTTCGGCGGGAAGTTGCCCACGGTTTATCACGACCCGTATCAGTACGGCGTGGAAGGTTCCAGCGGGGATTACGTAATGCAGGATTCTCCGGAACAAATTCAGTCTGTCCGCGATGAAGCGTAGCTTTCGGGAGAGAACCAGGTAGAAGCGATGGCGACCACAATTCAGCCACCACCGGCAATTTCGCCGGCCGGCAAGAGGATCGGAAGCAGTTCGGGAGCGGGCGGCCCTGTTGATCTTCCGCCGAATGCGCGCGCCTTGCGCTCGGTGGAATATGCTCCGCCTCCCTCCTCAACGGGCATGTGGGTAGTCCTGGCGGCGATTGGCATGTCCTTCGCCGCGCTCACCAGCGCCCTTGTCGTGCGCAGAGGCGGGGCTGCCGACTGGCGCCACATTAGCCTGCCTGCCGTTCTCTATTTCAACACTTTCGTATTGCTCCTCAGCAGTGTCACTTTGGAGATCTCCCGCCGGCGCATCGCCGCTTACATGCGCAATCCAGGCTCAACCACTGTCGATCGCGACAGCTGGCTCTATGCCACGTTGGCGCTGGGTCTGATCTTCGTCATCGGTCAATGGATCGCGTGGACGGAACTGCGCGTCCGCGGCCTCTACCTGGCCACTAACCCGACTAGTTCTTTCTTTTATGTGTTCACGGTTGGCCACGCATTGCATCTCACTGGCGGCTTGGGTGGCCTGCTGCGCGTCATTCACAAGTTGCACAACTCCACCCTGCGTCGCAGCACGCTGGATGCAACCTCACGCTACTGGCACTTCATGGATGCTCTGTGGGTGTACCTGCTCGTGCTGCTTTGGATGAAACTCTAGGATTTCGACAGGAGGCGACGTGAGTGACGCTGGATTGACGATGGAAGCCCATGGACACCCGCCGGGCATGGTGGTCGGATTGCCTCCGTTCACCGTCCCGGCCAAGAAAATGGCGATGTGGCTGTTCATCATCGCCGATGCCGCGACTTTTGCCGCCTGCCTGGTGGTTTACGGGTTTCTGCGCAATGGCTCCGCGGATTGGCCACGGCCCTTCCACAGCATCACCAACGTCGCGCTGATGACGCTTATTCTCCTCACCAGCAGCCTCACCATGCTGTTTGGCGTGCGCGCCGCCAAAGCCGGAGATAAGGCCCTCGCTTTCCGCTGGACCATGATCACGGCGCTCGGCGGCGTCTTGTTCGCTCTCCTTCATATTCGTGAATGGCTGGGCCTGATCGGCGAGGGCATGACCCTGTTTCATAACCCCTGGGGAAACGCGCTGTTCGGCAGTTCCTTCTTCGCCATCACCGGACTGCATCTCACGCACGTGGCCGGCGGCGTCATCGCCCTCGTTGTCGTCGGCTTGCGATACAAAGGTGGACGCTTCAACGCGAGTGATTTGGAGATCACAGGGCTCTACTGGCATTTCGTAGACCTGGTTTGGATGTTCGTGGTGCCATTCGTTTATCTGTTGAACCTGGGCCACTAGAAGAAGGCCCACTGCAAAAGAAGCTTGCTGAAAATAACTGGAGCAGGAAAATCCTATGGATGCCCCTGACGTACAACCACACGAACCCGCAGCTCGATATACCGATAGCCCGGTCCGCTATATTGTGATCTATGTCTGCCTGCTCGTGCTGGCGGCATTACAGTTCGTGGTCGCCTACGCGCATCTCGACACATCCGCCATGTTCGCTCGAATGCTTCTTATCGCCATCGCCGAAGCCGGCTTGGCCCTGATGTTCTTCATGCACTTGTGGGCGGAGAAGCGGGGCTTCTTCCTGTTCGTCATCGTCTTCACAGGGTTTGTGCTGCTCGCCATGCAATATGGCTGGACCGACAGCAATCGCATGGAAACGGGCGCCCCTTACGCTCAGCCGAAGCCAGGAGTCCTGCCCCAGTGAAAAATGGCTACGCCATTGACGCGGCCCGCTTTCGGCCTTTTGTCTTCGGTCTGCTCCTCATCTTGTTCTTGGCCGCTCCTCTTCCTCTTTTCTCGCAAAGCTGTGCGCTGTGCTACACGCAGGCCGCCTCTTCCGGTTCGAAGATGATCCACGCCCTGCGCAATGGAATCCTCATCCTGGTCGTCCCTCCCACCCTGGCAACTGTCTGTCTCTTTTTCGTAGTACACAAAAAGCGTCATCAGACCAGGCGTCCGGAAGGCAATCGCGAAGCCGGCCAGGACTGGTAATATGGCAACCCCTGACCCCCTCGTGAAACCGCCATCACATCCGCTCTCGAAACAGAAGCTTCGCGACTTCTACAGCCTCACCAAGCCCGAAGTGAACCTGCTGATCCTGATGACGACCTCGGCGGGCTACTATCTGGCTTCGCGTGGCCACTCTCTGAATATTCCCGGGCTCATCCACACGCTGATTGGGACGCTCCTGGTCGCCAGCGGCACCGCCACACTGAACCAGTACATCGAGCGAGTGTGGGACGGAAAAATGCGCCGCACGGCGAACCGGCCCCTGCCGTCGGGGCGAATCGGCGCTCGCGCGGCTCTCGTGTTTGGCGTACTGCTCAGCGTGGCGGGCGGTCTTTATCTCGCGTTGGCGGTGAATGCGCTTTCCGGGGCGCTTGCCATCACCACTCTGTTCTCTTATCTATTCATCTACACGCCGCTCAAACGCGCCACCGCGTTGTGCACCCTGCTGGGCGCGTTTCCTGGTGCGATGCCGACTCTGATTGGTTGGGCGGGCGCGGCGAATCGGATTGACTCCCAGGCGTGGATCCTTTTCGGGATTCTTTTTCTGTGGCAGTTCCCGCATTTCCTGGCCATCGCACTGCTATATCGCGATGACTATGCGCGAGCGGGCTACCGCATGCTGCCTGATTTCGATCGCGATTCCCGCTTTACTCGCCTTGAGATTCTAGGATTCACAGTGCTGTTGGTGGCCGTCACCATGCTGCCCCTGGCCGCCCGGAGCGGAGTGATTTACTTTGCAGCCATGCTTCTCTCGGGTTCGTACTTGCTCTATCACGTTGCGATGCTGATTCAGTCGCCGGCCGCGAAGCGTGCAGGAGGCGTCATTCACGCCTCGGTTCTTTATCTCCCGATTGTGTTGGCAACAATGATGGTTTACCGCGGCTGAAGGGCCGCCATCGGCCCGGCGGCAGGCTACAGACGAGTTCCCTGCGCATCCGCGGCGTCGCTTTCCGCCGCCGCTTTCGAGCTATTTCGTAAGCACAAACTCAACCGTGCTTACTCTGTTCGGGCTCACGGTCACAGACCGCTCCCACGTTTTGGGCTCGCTGAATACCGGACGCGCCACACTCCGCTCGGTGAGCACGTCGTACGACTGCTCTTTGCCGACCAGGTTCCATCCTTCGTGCCATGCCACGATCTGGTAAGTTCCCGGCGGGACCTGCGTGAATTCAAACCTTCCGCTCTCGTCAGTGACCGCATAGTAAGGATGCGTGACCACGAACATCTCTGCGTTCATCCATACGTGTCCGCCGTTACAGCGAAGATTCACCACTCCCGGCGTCGGCATGGTGCGAGTGCTGACCCGGTTGGGAAACGGAAAAGGCAGATTGTAGCTCGCCGCTCCGTCCATGTGGATGGTATGGAGGGTCGCATCGGAACTCACCATGCTCAGCGCCTGATTCTGAGGAACCAGAAGAATATGCGGAACGTACCGGCAGTGCTGCTGATCGAGGTGCCGGCGTTGGTCCGGCAGATCGAATGCCTTGCCACTCTTCACGTTCTTCAGGAAAACAACCGTGTTGGCGACCCCGCCTTTGGGCCCAACAATCAATCGTTCCAGATCCGTGGTCTTGTGCGAATCGGGATCGCAGATCGACGGGTCCTTGGTGATCGGGAATTCCAGAGAATGCGGTACGGCCCCAGACCACTGGACTGCGCCGGAAATCGTTCCGCCGTCGGAAACGCTGATGACTTGGTAAGCATCTTGACCAAAGGCCAGAACACCAGCCATGAGGAGAAAGATAAGGAGTATGCCCTGTTTTACAACCCGTTCCATGGTCGCTCCTCCTGGAGACCAGCAAACGAGTCCCTTCACGGTACCTCATCTGCTTCCGCATTATGACCCTGGCGCGTTTCGTTCTGAAAGTTCATCTGTCTTGCGCTGTCAAGACACAAGCCAGTGCGCCAGGTAGTCTCCCGAAATCGGAAATTATGATCAGGATGCGTCGTTTTGGTACTGGACACTAGATTACGAGGGTAATGCGAGGAAACTTCTGTGTGTTCACCGATCGCGGCGAGGCTTGTCCGAACTTGCCTGGATCTTGACTCCTCAGTCCTGTGGCATGCGAAGCTTGGACCCTTTTTCTCCCAGCCAGGCGTTGAACTGCTCAATCATCTCCGGCGTCCACTTCGCGTCGATCTGACCGGGAGTGTATTTCCCCTGGCGAAGCATCATATGCCCCCATTCGTCAATCGCATGGTCCATTTCCGCGTCGTCGGCGAGTTTTTCAGCCATCTGCGGCGGCACGAACGTGACTCCCTCAGGATCGCCGATCGCGATATCCCCAGGCATCACGGTGACCTCGCCGATCCGGACCGGCACATTGATTCCGGTCAGCATGACATTCTCAAGCGCGGAGGGATCGGTGCTCCGGGTGTAAACCTGGAATCCCGGGATCTCCTGGATTCCACTCACGTCCCGAACCGCTCCATTCACAATCAGCCCGTTGTGGCTCTTCGAATAAATAGCGGTCGCCAGATTATCTCCGATGATGGTGCCGTAGCGGATTTTCCCAAAAAGATCGACCACCAGAACATCGCCCGGTTGAAGAATGTCGATGATCCACGAGTTCTCGTCGCCGATACGGTTCTCCTTCTTCCCATTGGCGCGAATCACCGAATCCACATCCGGCCGGAACGGCATGAATACAGCCGTTACCACCCGGCCGACCAACCTCTTGCCCGGATTGATAACTTTCCAGCCGCCTTCAAACTGATTCCGGTAATGTGCGCTCTGGAGCAGGTCCCAGGCTTGCTCGGCGGTGACGTCGGTGTACCGCGACAGGACCGAATCCGCCACATTTGGCCGGCCATCCGGAAATCTCTCGCCATGCCACTCCGGCGTGAATTCGATCCGCTGCTCTCTGGAAAAGAGATCCAGTTGCGCAAGTGCGAGCGTGGGCGACGCAAGTGCAAAGCAAAGAAGCCCCGCCAAAGCGACAACCGCATTTCCCGGCTTCCACGATGTCATAGCAATCGAAACTCCCGTTGAAAGAAATCGGTTCGACTATCAGTCTCGCGGAAAGTCATCGGCACGAGAGGGTAACGAATCGCCCAGTTGCGGGCTGGAGAAATATTGCGGACGCGCCTTCTCCCACGGCACCATGCTGATGCCCGACGGATCGTACAGAATCCGTCCCGCGCGCACCGTCATCCGCGCCGTCAGCTGGACATTCCCATCCATCTTCGCCACCCCGCAATCAATGTAGCTGAAATGGCCTTTCATTAATTCGAGCACCGCTATATCCGCGTCTTTCCCTACCGACAATGTTCCCAGCTCGGGCCGGTGAATTTCAGACGCGGGATTCACCGTCGACCGGCGAATGACATCCTCGAGCGGCACCCCCATCGCCAGAAACTTCGACATCACGTTGTTCATGCTCACCACGTTGTAATCGCCGGCGTGCAGGTCCGTAGACATGGAGTCCGGGATGAACCCCTGTTTCTGGGCGGGAACCGCATTGCGAAACCAGAAACTGCCGGCGCCGTGCCCAACGTCAAAGATCACGCCGCGCGCGTGCGCCTCCGCCAGCGCCGGGTTCAACTTCCCGTCGGCCAGCAGAATCGGAAATTGCTGCGCGAAGACATGCGTGTGGATGTCCCCGGGCCGCATTTTCTTCAGCAGGTCCTCGTACGTTCTGTCCGGACGCGGCCAGAAGTCGTACATCACCGGAACGTTCGCCAGCGCCGCGCATTCAATCGCGCGGTCCACTGCCGCCCACGGCACGTGCTCGGCATCCCACGGCTCCTTTGTCCAATAATGCGCGGTTTTCACTCCCACAATGAGATCTGGAAACCTCTTAATGGTCGCCGCGCACAACTTCGGATCCATCTCGTCCAGGCTTCCTTCCAGGCCGCCCCCCATGCCGTTCGCGACGATATTCAAAAACGCCAGCACCCGCACTCTCGCCCGATCGATCACTTCCTCTTTCTCCTGAAGGAAGGTCTCGGCGCCCGCGGTTCCGGCGTCGACGATCGTGGTCACTCCCGACTGCAACGCCATATCTGCCGGAATACCCAGTGGAATCGCGTGCGCCCGCCCCTCGGCCGTGAACCAATTCAGAGGCGCTCCGCCGTGCCCCACGTGATAATGAATGTCAATCAGTCCGGGCGTCACGTAAAACTTCGAAACATCCACCACCTTCCCTGCCTCCTCCGCAGGAATATTCTTTTCGACCGCCGCAATTTTCCCCTGGAACACCGCGACATCGCGGACGTCGTCAATCTGATTCGCCGGATCGATGACGTGCCCGCCCTTCAACAGCAAGTCGTAGCGAGGCGTTGTTTGGGAAACCGCAGCCGACGAAAACATCAGCGTAAGGGCGAGTACCGCAAGGAGGACGAGCAATCTTCTGTTCTTCATGGCACCTTTTCTGGTTTTAGTCTGAAGCGAAAGTGTATCCAGATGCGCCGAAGTTGTCACCCTTCGCCCCGATCGCCGGACGGCTCCAACTTTGGCGATACATTCCATCGCAAGCAACGAACGACCGTCTCTTCCTTCGTGTACCCTCGTGCAAAGTTTTCCAGCCAGGTCGCGATGCCAACCATTGTGGGCACCGCGCTCGCTGTCGTAAGCTGATCCGTACTCGTAACGCCGATATTCTGGAAGCGCTGATGGACCGCCGCACTTTCGTAAAAATTGGCTGCATCGGCAGCGCCTCGTTGCTCGTCGAGGGCCTGGATCCCATGATGCGGGCAGACGCCGTCCCTCCCGCCCTGCCCGCAATCGAATTGCATGGGCTGCCGGGCTACCGACCCTCCCCGCTTGGAATTCCGGGATTGTTTCCCGGGCGCGTCGTCGAGGTTCGCGACCCTAATGCCATCGTTCGCAACCGTATCTCGCAGCCGATCGTCCGGCGACTGCTCAATCAGACCATGGCGGAACTCACCGGACAAAAGTCTCCAAAAGATGCCTGGGCGATGTTCATTGATCCCAAAGATGTTGTAGGAATCAAGATCAATCCCTCAGGAGCGCCCGCCTGCTGCTCTTCTCCGGAGGTCGTTCGAGAAATTATTTCCTCGCTTCAGGCCGTAGGCGTTCCCCGGCAAAACATCTTTGTCTATGACCGTTACGCCTACGAGATCGATGTCGGCAGCTATCAGGCCCTCTTGCCGGTCGGCGTCCGGATTGTCGGAATCCAGGATGCATTCTCAAACGTAGGCACCGGATACGAGCCAACGGTGTACTGCGACGCCGCTTTCTTCGGCGAATGGGAAACCCGCTCCTTTATGGCCTCGATCGTGGCCAACGACGTCACGAAAATCATCAACGTGCCGACCATGAAAGACCACTCGGCCTCTGGCGTGACGGGGGCCCTCAAAAACCTGGCCTACGGAACGTTTAATAATGTCGGGCGCACGCATCGCGCACCGCACTCTTTCACGAATCCGCTGGTGGGATTGATGTGCACGGTCGAACCGCTGCGCTCGAAAGCGGTACTCCATATTATGGACGGCATGCGTCAGGTCTGGCATGGTGGTCCGCTCACCCAGGTGCAGGACTTCATCGAGCAACCGGGTCTCCTCCTCGTTTCCACCGATCCCGTGGCGATGGACACGGTTGAACTCGAGGCCATCGAGCAAACACGCCGTGAACACGGCGCTCCATCCGTTTGGCAGCATGATCCCGCCAGCATCACGTCAGACAATAATCTGTTTTTCCACGATGCCTCCAGGAACCTGTTTTTTCGTCAGCCCGGTCACATCGCGGCCGCCGGAAAGCTCGGCCTTGGCGTCTCCGACCTGAAGCTGATCGATCGCCGCATCCTCTGAGCCAATGATCCTGACCGAGACAAATAGCCACGACGGCCCGCGCGACTGGCCCGCATTGCTCGCTGGCAATGCCCGGGCCGGGCGCCAGAATCCCCGCCAGCTACGCTGGCCGGAAAAAGCAATCTGGCAATTCCGCGCGGGCAGCGCTGTGCGCTCCGCACCCGTACTCGATGCTGGCCTGCTTTACGTCACCGCTGTAAACGGGGTATTGCACGCCATCGACACAGCATCCGGCACCGAGACATGGAAATTTGAGGCGGGAGGGCAAATCCATTCCACTCCCTCACTCTACGGAAACATGGTTCTGTTTGGCTGCGATAATGGCAGCGTATATGCCCTGGACTGTAACTCGCGCAAAAAGTTGTGGGAAGCGAAGAGTTCCGCTGAAGTCTGGTCGTCTCCCGTCATTCGCAACGGAACTGTTTTCTTCGGAAGCGCGGACGGCAAAATCTACGCAGTCGATGCCGAAACCGGTTCTCCAAAATGGTCACAGGAACCCGGCGGCCGGATATATTCGACGATCTTTGCCGGCATTCACCAGCTCTACGTCGGCAGCGGGGACGGCAAGGTCTACAGCCTCGATGCAGCTTCCGGAAAAATCCTCTGGGGGACGCAGACCGGCAATGGCATCGATTCATCTCCCGCCGTGGCGGATAACGTTGTCCTTATCGGCTCGGAAGATTTCTTCGTTTATGCGCTTGATGCCGACAGCGGTGAAGTGCGCTGGAAGCATGAAACCGGTCTCGGCATCTCGTCTTCGCCGGCCATCACGGAGGATTTTGCTGCAATCGGCAGCAAAGACGGCTTTCTTTACGCTTTCGAACTTCAAACCGGCAAACTGCGCTGGAAAACTCTGGTGGGAGAAGTCGTCACTGCTCCGCCGGTAATTGCAGACGAAGCCGTCTGCATTCAGTCGAGCGGCACCGTCGCGTTGAACCAGAGCAATGGAAAAGTTCTGTGGCAGGCGGCCCTGGCCGGCGCGATCCAATCTGTTCCGGTCCTGGCCGGCGACTCCATCTATCTGGCAAGCTTAAGCGGTGAGATTTATGCGCTTCGATAGGCGAAAGCTGGCCTTGATGGGGATTTTAATCCTCTCTTCTGTCGCCGGCGCACAGCGCTCGCACCGCCAGATTCTCGTTTACAAAAAGAAATTCATCATGGGCACGGTCTTCGAGATCGCTGCCTATGGCCGATCTTCAAACCAGACTGCTTTGGCGATTGACAGAGCATTTCAGAAGATCATCGATATGGACGATTTGATGAGCAACTACAAGCCGGAGAGCCCGCTAAGCCGGCTGAATCGCACGGCTCATTTTCACTCAGAAAAGGTCCCACCGGACTTATATCGTGTAATTCAGGAAACCATAAACTTCTCGCGAATGTCGGATGGAAAATTCGACATTACCGTCGCGCCCCTGGTGAATCTGTGGAAAGCGGCCTTGTCGGGAGATTCGATTCCATCTGAGTCCGCGCAACAGCAGGCACAAGCCTGCGTCGGATACGACAAAATCGAACTGACTCCGCCCCATCAAATCACATTCCACTCCTCCTGCCTCGAGCTGGATCTGGGCGCCATCGGCAAAGGTTATGCAGTCGACCGCGCCGCGGAGGTGCTGCGTTCCTTCGGCATTCGGAACGCATTCATCAACGCGGGCGGCAGCACGATTTTGGCCATCGGTTCGCCGCCGGGACAAACCGGCTGGCTCGTGCACTTGCGCGATCCTTCCCGCAAGATCGACCCCACGGTAACCCTGACAAACCAAAGCCTCTCCACTTCCGAACAATCGCAGCCGTCGATCCTCGGCCATGATTCCCCCGGACACATTATCGACCCTTCCACGGGCAAGCCGCTTGAGACCGATTTCGCGGTAAACGTTGTAGCTCCGACGGGGACGATATCCGACGGGCTTTCAACCACGCTGTTGCTGCTGGGACCGACAGCGGGCAAGCATTTCGTCAACCGAACAAAGGGCATTTCCGCCGCATGGATTTCGAGCACCACTCAAGTCGAGACCGCGATCAATGGACCACAAATTCTTTTCAGCCCTGACCACTAGACTCATGCTGCCAAAACGCACGCGTCACGCCAAAACCGCTTTGTTCTCGGCGCTCCTCTTTCTCTCCACCTTGGGCTGGGCCGATGTCTTCATCCGCTGGGGTCAGTCTCCGTTGCCGTCGGCAAATTCGCTCGGAATGAGCAAAGTAGTTTTTCTCTGGAACTCCACCACTCCTCTGCAGATGCTCACCCGGGCGCGAAAACAAGGATACAGCGTCTATCTGGAGGCTCCGCTGCAAGAGGCCGCGGCTGCGTCACAGGTGGCCACAAGCGCCGGTTGTGCCGGAATTATCCTCAGGTTTTCTGAAGACGAGCGAACGAAGGCTCAAACGTTGATCGATGGCTTGCGGACGGTTCACCCCAGGCTCACATTCCTGATGCTCGGTTTCACCGGTAAGCGCCCTCAAATGAAGGGCAGCCTGATCGTCAAACGCCACTCAATCCTTGAAGTATCGAGCCCAACCATGCAGCCCTGGATCGAGACGAACATCGCTGCCATCAAGGTTGCGCAACGGGCGCAGCCCGGCAGTGTCCCGCTCTACACGTTTGCATGGGCCGGTCCCGAGGATGCGCCGCCAACTCTAACGGCGTCCGACTATTCGTTGGCAATCGCCGAGGCGAGTGCGTTGCACGCCGATCTGCTCTTGCCCCTGGATGACGGCTTGCAGAAAACCCTCGGCCAGAATGATGCCGCTGCCTGGGCTCTCTGGAGTGAAGTTCGGTCGATGGCGAAATTCGGTTCCCTCGAAACGGAAGGAGGTTTGCAGCCCGCGGCGAACGTTGCGGCTGTATTTGACGACCTCGATCCCCACGATGAAGCCCTCAATCTGTTGGGCCGCCACAACATTCCCTTCCAGGTTTTCCTTGATGGGGACTTAAAAGCAAATGCCCTGGAAGATTTCGATCTCGTCGTCGTCTTCGCGAAGCCCAACCAGGCGGCCGCCGAACTGCTTGCCGGTCTGGCCTCTCGCGGCAAAACTGTCGTTCTGGTGGACGCCCACGGCACTTATCCCTGGCAGAAACATGAGTCCATCCAACTGAACGAACACACCCTTTCCTATGCGGAGGGCGGCGGAAAAATCCTCGAACTGTCGGAACCGGTATCCGACCCGGAAATTTTCGCCCAGGACATTCGTCGTCTCCTGGGCAAGCGCGACTCCCTATTGACCCTGTGGAACGGCCTCACAACGGTCGCCGTTCCCTACAACGATCGAAACCGGGCTTTGAGGCAGATTGAACTGGTCAACTACGCAATCGATCCGATCCGCGTGCAGCTACAAGTCAAGGGATCGTTCACCAGCATTCGTTATGAAACCCCTGAGCACGGGTGTTGCCAGTCACTCGCGCCAATCAAGCACGATGCATTCACCGAGTTTGTGATCCCCCAATTGCAAATTGGAGGCCGCATCCATCTGGATTGATCTTCGCGCGGAACGCTCGCATGACGCCGAACAGCCGAATCCCCAGCCCTCCGGCCGGCGATCGGGGGCAGACGAGCCCTTGAGGAGTGCCACGGATCGCCTTGGCCAAGAGACGGCAGTGCGCTTGTGTCGAGCGCTTCCGTTTGCTAGTTTGGCCGTAGATGCCGCCGGTGCCCGAACCACTCAGCAGGACGATTGAGAATCTTTACCGCTCGGAATCGGGGCGGGTTCTGGCGACGCTCGTGCGACTCCTCGGAGATCTGGATCTCGCCGAAGAAGCCATGCACGAGGCATTCGCCGCCGCTCTGGAGTCCTGGCCTCAGACTGGTATTCCCCACAAGCCCCGCCCCTGGCTGATCTCAACCGCACGCTTCAAAGCCATCGATGGCATACGCCGGCGTGCGCGCTTTGACGCAAGACAAAAAGATTTTGTGCTCTACACCGAAGCGCAGATCAACGAAGGGGACATCACCGGAGCGCAGATTAACGAAGCACAGTTTGGAGAAACGCAGGTCAGCGAAACACAGCCCAACGATGTTCCGTTCGACCAAGCCCGCATCCACCAGGATTTCCTCGGTCTCAATACCCATGACGAGGAGATCGAAGACGATCGCCTCCGCCTGATTTTTACCTGTTGCCATCCCGCTCTGCCTCCGGAAGGACAGGTCGCGCTGACCTTGCGCGAAATCTGTGGGCTTACCACGGAGGAGATTGCCCGGGCATTTCTCGTTACCCCGGCAACACTCGCGCAACGCATCGTGCGCGCAAAGGCTGTCATCCGCGATAAGTCAATTCCCTATCAGGTGCCAGTGTCGCAGGAATTATGGGAACGGTTGGGAACCGTCCTCCTCGTCGTATATTTGATCTTCAACGAGGGCTACTCGGCTGTAACGAGGGCCGCCGAACTCGGCGTCGGACTCAGCAATGAGGCGATCCGTCTGGGCAGGCTGCTGCTCGACCTGCTACAGCTTCACTCAATTCAGGAACCCGAGGTGATGGGCCTGTTGGGACTCATGCTGCTGCACGAGTCGCGCCGCGCCGCCCGAACCTCCTCGGAAGGAGACCTGATCCTGCTGGAGCAGCAGGATCGGACTCTGTGGAACAGGGCCCAGATCGCCGAAGGCATCTCGCTCACCGAACGCGCACTTCAATCCCGCCGCTTTGGTGCCTACACTTTACAGGCTGCGATTGCGGCCGTTCACGCCGAGAGTTCCTCCACCGCATCGACGGACTGGCGCCAGATCATCCTTCTCTACGACCAGTTGCTTCGGATTCAGCCATCTCCTGTGGTCGAATTGAACCGCGCCGTGGCTATTGCCATGTGCGAAGGGCTGGAAAAAGGTCTTCTTCTCATCGACGGCTTGCTCGCCCGCGACGAACTCTCCAACTATTACCTCGCGCACTCGGCTCGTGCCGATCTGTGCCGTAGATTAGACCGCATTCCAGACGCCCGTGCCTCGTACGAGAAGGCGCTCGCGCTCGCGCCCACGGAACCGGACCGCAGGTTTCTCGCGAGACGGATAAAGGAATTGAGCGACGGGCAATCGATATAAAGAACTTCGCTTACCGTTGCTTCCGGCTTTCTATCCCGCGCGGCTCCTTTGCCCCAAACCCTGGGAGAATGTCTGCCTCATGCCCCTCCCACTATCAATCCGCCCAAGCTATTGACCGCATGGTCGGACTGAAATGAAAAAGTCTGCCCCGGCTGTCGATTTTCTACCTGTTCGACGACTATAGGATGGACGATCGAAAGTGGGCGACCCAGGATCCAAGCCTGTGCGGCCTGCCCGAAGAAGATTGCCGAAAAGTGACGAGGAGAATCAGGAGGACGACCATGAAATACATCTGTTTGGGCTACTACGACAAAAGCAACTACGAAACCATGAGCGAGAGCGAGCAGCAGGCGATGCTCGACGCCTGCTTTGCCTACGACGACCATCTGCGGGCCAACGGGCGTTTCGTTGGCGGAGAAGCGCTTCAACCTGCGGAAACCGCCTTGACATTGCGTTGGAAGAACAACAAGGTCGCAACCACGGATGGTCCCTATGCGGAGACCAAGGAACAACTCGGCGGCATTCTCATCCTGGAGGCGCGGGACATGAATCAAGCGCTACAGCTGATGGCACAGCATCCGGCCTTGAAGTATGGCAGCATTTTCGAGATTCGCCCAGCGGCCGAAATGAAGGAAATGACGGCGGCAAGTGAACAGCGGCGGCGACAAGCGAGTACACGCTGACAACCTTCGGTAGACGCACACGACCGCTGCCCGTCGGACCAAAAGTGTAACCCATGTCTCCGGAACGTTCTGTTACCTATGTCTCCGGAACGGACAACCAAAAAATTGGCTCCTCAGGTAGGACTCGAACCTACAACCCTTCGGTTAACAGCCGAATGCTCTGCCATTGAGCTACTGAGGAGTGTTGTTTGAAGGGCCTGGCGGCCCTTGCATCGAATCTCCATCATCATAGCATCTGACGATGTGTCCTGAAAACACGGATGTGCGAGCGTTTCTGCTACGCTTTCCGTGGGTCGGCGTGCGGTTTCGAGGTGGGTATGGCGGGAGGAGTGCGTTTGATTTCTGCTCTGTTGGCGATCGCTTGGCTGGGACTGATTGCGGCCACGGTGCAATCTGGAAACAAAACGAATGCTTCTCCCATTGCACCGTCGGCGAAGGTTCCGGATGCGCCGCCTGTGGCGGAGTCCAAACCCATTGCCGAGTTTTTTCATGGCACGCGCGTCATTGACAGCTATCGCTGGCTGGAGAAATCGGACGATCCCAAGACGCAGAAATGGGTTGAGGAAGAGAACGCTTATACCCGGGCACTGCTGGATCCGTTGCCGGGGCGGGCGAAGATTCATCAGCGACTGACCGAGTTGCTTTCGATTGGAACCATTACGCCTCCCCAGATAGCGGGGCGCTACTACTTCTATACGAAGCGCGAGGGGATGCAGAACCAACCGGTGTTGTATGTGCGGGAAAATCCCCGGCCCAACCGTGAGGAGCTTGATGTAAATGGGACCGCCACCTCTCCTCAAGCTTCTACAGATCTTGAGAGAACTCCTGTACAACGCACTGCTGACCACGGAGAACGCGGGGTCCCTTCGCCAAGCTCAGGGCAGGCTCTTCGACTGCTCATGATGACAGAGGGAGAGGACGATTCTGCGAAGGATCGGGTACTCGTTGATGCCAACGCGCTTGCCGTCGATGGCACGATCGCGCTCGATTGGTTTCAGCCAAGCGACACGGGAAAATATGTTGCGTATGGGACTTCGGCCAGCGGTTCGGAGATGTCCACACTGCACGTTATCGAGACCAGGACTGGGACGATTCTTCCCGACACGATCGAGCGCACGCGGGCGGCTTCGATTGCGTGGCTGCACGACAACTCTGGCTTCTATTACACGCGCTATCCCAAGAAGGGCGAGGTTCCTGACGGGCAGGAGGTTTACAACCGGCACGTTTACTTTCATCTGCTGGGAAGTCCCGTCGATAGCGACGATCCGATTTTTGGCGAGGGACGCGACCCGGAGGATTGGCCTAGCGTGGCTTTGTCCAATGATGACCGCTGGCTGCTGATCAATGTTTCGCAGGGATGGACGAAGTCTGAACTGTTCCTGATGGACTTGAAATCGGAGAAGCCGCCAAGCCGACTGACGACGGGCAAGGATTTTCTTTACAGCGCCGATGTGTTCGACGGCAAGGTCTACATCACCACGAACGAAGATGCGCCGCACTATCGCGTGTTCGTGACCGATGCGGGCAATTTCGATCGCGAGGCGTGGAAGGAGATCATCCCGCAGTCGGACGCGGTATTACAGGGCGCGTCGGTATTTGGCGGGAAGCTTTTCGCGCAGTACGAGCAGAACGCTTCGTCGCAGCTCAAGCTGTTCGACCTCGATGGCAAAAAGATCAGTGATATTGAGCTTCCTTCGATTGGGACGGTGTTTGGGACCGGTGGACGGTGGAATAAGAACGAGGCTTTCTTTGGATTTCAGTCGTTCACGGTGCCGCCCAGCATTTATCGGGTTGACCTGAAGACCGTACACGTTGTAACCGTCGACGGACCGGACCGCTTCCCCGGGAATGTCATCGCCAATCCCACGCTATGGATGAAAGTCGACGCCCCTTCCATCGATCCCTCTGCCTATGAAGTCGGGCAGGAGTGGTTCAAGTCGAAAGACGGCACGCGGGTGCCGATGTTTGTCGTCCACAAGAAAGGATTGCAGAAAAACGGGAAGAACCCGACACTGCTGACCGCCTATGGCGGGTTCAACGTCAGCCTGACGCCCAGTTTCAGCCGCACGGCTTATCTTTGGATGGAGCGCGGCGGCGTCTATGCGGTGGCCAACCTGCGCGGCGGCGCAGAGTTCGGAGAAGACTGGCACCGCGCCGGCATGCTCGACAAAAAGCAGAACGTCTTCGACGACATGATCGCGGCGGCGGAGCATTTGATCTCCGAAAAATACACGGACAAAAACCATCTGGCGATCCAGGGCGGATCGAACGGCGGCCTGCTGATGGGCGCGATGATCACGCAGCGTCCCGACCTGTTTCGCGCGGTGGTGTGCCAGGTGCCGCTGCTCGACATGCTGCACTACCAGGATTTCCAGATCGCGAAACTGTGGATTCCGGAGTACGGATCGTCGGAAAATCCGGAGCAGTTCAAGTGGCTCTACGCCTACTCGCCGTATCACCACGTGAAGGCGGGCGTAGAGTATCCGGCAATCTTGTTCATGACGGCCGACACCGACACGCGCGTCGACCCAATGCACGCAAAAAAGATGGCCGCGCTCATGCAGGGACAAGCAAGAAATGGCCAGAGCAAGACGCGTCCAATCTTGTTGAGAATTGAGTCAAAGGCCGGCCACGGCGCCGGAAAGCCGGTCACGAAGCAGATCGAAGAGTTCACGGATGTGTATTCGTTTTTGTGGTGGCAGGTGGGGAAGTGATTTTCATCACAAAGAGACAGGGGCACAGAGAGTCAGAGAATTCCCAATTCGGAACCGGTAGCGAAAATAGTTTGGAAAACTCTTCATGTCAGCAGGTAAAAGTGAATAGACTTCTTGCGGCGAGTGGACGTCTAGAGGGCGTTTCCAGTGGGTACTGGACGCCGCTTGCCAAGCGGTCGAGTGGCTTAGCCAGCCACTAGGGTTCGACTCCACTCGACCAGTCATTAGTAGCTTGACAAGGCATCTCTTCGCGCTATGATGTAAATGGCAAGCGGCGTCTAGTACTCACGATTAAAAGCAGCCCCGATTGGCTATCGGGGCTGTTTCGCGTTTTGGGACTGGCGATTCGGTAGAGCAAGACGCCTGCCCTTTGTTCATGATCGATTCGAAGACCTTTTCTACGAACTGCTCGTGATCACGAATATTGAAATCGTAGTAGCGCTTTTGCCAGAAGTGTTCGGCTTTGACCCCACTCAAGCCAAAATCCGGCTTGGATGGGCCACCCTCGGGACTTCGGTTATTTCGTCGTAATCAAACAAACTGACCGGTGGCCCATTCAAGCCTTCTTTTGGCTTGAGTGGGGCAACTCTACGGCTTGAGGGAGTTTGCCTTGCGCTCGCTCCCGCTTTCTGGCTGTCCA
>DASXDY010000086.1:0-6686 GCA_036490405.1 Candidatus Sulfotelmatobacter sp.
AGGAGTCGGAGAAGCGGAGTCAAGCAGGAAAGGATTCTGTGAGGTTCAAGCTGGTGCCGGGAGGGGGAGTCGAACCCCCAAGACCCGAAGGTCGGCGGATTTTGAGTCCGCTGCGTCTGCCAGTTCCGCCATCCCGGCTCTTCGTGGAAGTGCTTGAGGTCTACAGCTTATTTCACATTCGATGTCTTTTTCATCCAAGACAACAATGGTGAAACTCTGCAAGTAAACGTGGGAGTATTCCATGGATTTCCACAGATCCTTCTCACCTGCCTGTGAAGTGCTTTGCGGCTCTTCGCGGGCGACAATGTCCCTCTGGTCAAGCAACAACGAGGACATCCGTACGAGATTTTACCACTCAACGCAGTCACAGCCCCATCTCTAAATGATGAAGCGATCCTATTCGGGGACGTTCGCACCCCGAGACCTTTCCGGAGTCATTGCGGGCATTGCAACGGTCCGCATATCTTTCCCTCGTAGCTTTTCGAGCGTTACGAAACCAAAAATCCTTGGCTCAATAGCAAATCTCCACCTGGGGGACGCTTTCATCCGTGCAAATAGCCGATCTCGCTATTTTCGATTATCTTGGGTTGTGAAAATAGCGCGAAACGCTATTTTCGACCATAAGAGGCCGATTTGGCCACGCTACGAACATTCCCGGGCAGAGAGTATCGCAGCGCAGGTATTCAGCCTTTATGTCGGCGCCCCTGCGGACGGTCATTGACGTAACATGGCCGTCACATTCATCAAACCCGCAAGGTGGCATCCAAGATGCCTTGGCAGTCGAATAATCCGGACGCACGCGCTGCCCTGGCGAGCGCGTGCATTCGGGTGCTTTGTTTCACGGAAGCGGAATTCCAACGGTGGATGCGCTGGCGTACGTCAATAGCCAGCGCCCGCTGATCTTTTTGGCTTCACCAGTAAGGCCTACGTGGCTCACGGCTGTCCAAAACGGCTGGCCGGTGGCTGAATCCAATGACACGTCGAAGTAATGGCATTCGAAATACACCGATGATTTCCAGCGACCGTCCTCATCCTTTACAGGGACAAACTCCGTTTTGTACGCCGGGGAAAGCGACACAAACTTATTGGCTGCCTGCAACCCGCCGGAAACATACTTGAAGAAGGTACACAACGTGCCCTGTTGACCGGTGGCAGAGGTGTCGCCCGAGGGTGCAGGGCAACTTGCGGGATCATCCGGATCGCCCTTGCCGACATAATTTCCTCCCGCGGTAGTGAGTTCGGCGTCATCGGTCCAGATGGAGAGTGCTTCGCGGATTCGCTGAGTTATTACCGCAGGCGAATCGCCATTCACCGGATCGCGCACGCTCACTGCCGCGTGAAAAGTTGCGTGAAGCCGTTCCAGTTCAGTGATTTGGGCCAGTCGAGCGTCATTGTTCCGCCTGCCACCCGCCTGGGCGACTCCTATCGCCGGGATCATTCCGACAGCGAGCAGAGCCACAAAAAGTGTGTACCTCTTCTTGAATGTCCATTTCATGTCCGTCTCTCCTCTGATCTTGGGTGCGGTTGTGGTTCTCACCGCCCTGTTTGTTTGCCTTCACTCCATATAGCGAAAATCGCAGCCGAAACCTGTAAGCGGGAAAAGAAACTTCCTGGGGCCCCTGACCCTGAAACTGCCGGGTGTGTGGTACTGTTTACGCCATTGGCTACTCCTCCGGCCCAGGGATTTAGGATGGACGACGCCCTCGAACACGAGATAACCCAACTGCTTCAGGCCTGGCGCCAGGGCGACGAACGTGCCCTGGAGAAGCTGACTCCTCAGGTTTACCGCGAGCTGCATCGGGCCGCCCGCCATTGCATAGCACGAGAACGCGACGGCCATACGCTGCAGACGACGGCGTTGATCAATGAGCTTTATCTGCGTCTATCCGATCTGAAGCCGATCGACTGGCAGAACCGGGCGCACTTCTTCGCGCTGTGTGCGCGACAAATGCGGCGCATACTGACTGACCAGGCGCGTGCCCGGCGATCACACAAACGCGGCGATGGCGCAAAAGCGATTTCCCTCGACGACGTACTGGCAATCTCTCCGCAACCGACAGCCGACCTGGTTGCCATGGACGATGCTCTCGATCAACTGGCGAAGGTGGACGAGCGCAAGAGCCAGGTCGTAGTGTTGCGTTTTTTTGGCGGCCTTAGCGTTGAGGAAACTGGCGAAGTTTTGAAGGTTTCACCTGACACCGTGGCTCGGGATTGGCGGCTGGCCAAGGCGTGGCTAAGGCGCGAACTGAGCGGGAAGAAATCCGATGAAGCCTGAGCGCTGGGGAAAAGTCGAAAGCATTTTTCATAAAGCCCTTGCAGCGGACGAAAGCCAGCGGGGCGCTGTAATCGAGGAATCGTGTGGCGACGATGAAGAACTGCGCCGCGAGGTGGAATCGCTACTCGCCCATCATAGCGACTCTGCGAGCTTCATCGAGAAACCGGCATTTGCGGACGAGGTGACGGCCAACAGCGCTCCGCCCGGCGCGGCGGCAGATGCGCCGAGGCGTGACCTGACGGGGGTTTCGGTTGGACCTTACCGCATTCTTGAAGAAATCGGCTCCGGCGGCATGGGACAGGTGTTTCGCGCCGTCGACACGCGGCTTCACCGGACGGTGGCGATTAAGGTGCTGCCCTCGACGCATGTCGCCGATCCGGATCGAAAGAGACGCTTCCTTCAGGAGGCGCGGGCGGCCTCGAAGCTGAATCACCCGAATATCGTCACGCTGCACGACATGGCGAGCGATGGCGGAGTGGATTATCTGGTGATGGAGTATGTGGAGGGTAAGACGCTCAAAGAGTTGATCCGTTCCGAGGGCCTGCCGATTTCGGAGGCCGGCGGTTACGCGATCCAACTCGCGGGCGCGCTGGCGGTTGCACATGCTGCGGGATTGATTCACAGGGACATCAAGCCCGCGAACATTATGGTCACGAACGACGGCCAAGTGAAGGTTCTCGATTTCGGATTGGCCAAACAGCTGACTCCGCTGGGGGCCGATTCGCTCGATGCGGGACAGTCGATACCTGGAATGTTGGTGGGGACGGTTTCCTACATGTCTCCCGAGCAGACGCGCGGTGAGCCCCTCGATGCGCGGTCAGATATTTTCGCTTTAGGCTCGGTCCTTTATGAGGCTGTCACGGGCCAGATGCCTTTCAGGGCCTCCAGCCTGGTATCGACGATGTACGAAATCGCGCTGCACGATCCACCGCCGCCGTCGCGGATCCAGCCGCGCGTTCCCATGTGGTTAGAACAAGTCATCCTGCGATGCCTGCGGAAACAGGTCGCGGATCGCTACCAGTCGATGGCCGAGCTGCTCGAAGCACTTCGCAGTGGCGGCGTCGGAGCCGCCCCCGATATGGCCAGGGCCAGCACGAGTCCGGCTTCTTCGATCGCGGTGTTGCCCTTTGCAAGCGTGACTGGGGATAGCGAACCATTCGGCGACGGACTGGCCGAGGAACTGATCCACGCGCTGAGTCTGAATGACGACCTGCAAGTAATCGCACGAGCGTCGGCCGCCGCCCTACGCGGGCACGGGTTGGATATTCGCGAAATTGGGCGGCGGTTGAATGTGGGTGTGATCCTCGACGGGAGTGTTCGGCGCGCCGGTAACCGGCTCCGGATCACGGTCCAGTTGATCGACGTCAACGACGGTCATCACCTGTGGTCCGAGCGGTACGACCGGGAAATGACGGACGTGTTCGAAGTGCAGGATGAGATCACGGCTGCGATCGTAGACAAGCTGCGCCCACAGTTGGTGGGCGCCCGCCCCCTCTCGGCGGCGCGCCATTCGGAAGATCCGGAAGCATACGCGCTGTATTTGAAGGGCCGCCATCATTGGGGAAGACGCCCGGCGGGGACGATGGAGGCAATTGCCTACTTCGAACAGGCGGTCAAGCGCGATCCGACGTATGCTCTTGCGTACGCGGGCCTGGCTGATGCTTACAACACGCTGGCGAGCTGGGAGGGTGGTCTGCTTCCGCCAGGTGAGGGTTTTTCAAAGGGGATGTCATATGCCGAGCAAGCGCTTCGCCTGAAACCAGAGCTGGCCGAGGGGCATGCGGCGCTGGCTTACGCGCTGCTCCACTACCGCTGGGAGATTCCGGAGGCCGAGCGGGCGTTTTCGGAGGCAATCCGGCTCAATCCGCGTTACGGGCCAGCGCACCATTGGTATTCGCATCTGCTGGTGGCAACGGGACGCATGGAGGAGTCGCTGGCCGAGAGCAAAATCTACCTGAACCTCGATCCCGCGGATCCACTGTCACAGCTTCACCTCATGTGGCACCACGTGATGGCGCACAACTTCGATCAAGCTCTCTGTGAATCAGGGCGTGCGTTGGCCAATGATCCAGGCTTCTCGTGGAATCGAATTTTCCAGGGTTGGGCTCATCTGGGCACAGGCGCGACCGGCGAAGCGGAAGCAGTCATCCGAAAAGGGGCGGACCTCTCGGGCGTGAGTGTGCACCTCAGCTTTCTTGGGCACGCGCAGGCGGTCAACGGCAACCGGGCGGATGCGCTTCGGACGCTGGAGCGGCTCACTGCGCGATCCGCGGAAAGGTACGTTTCGCCTTATGAATTGGGATTGATTTACGAAGCGCTCGGCGACCATGACCAAGCCTTTACGTTATTGGAGCAGGCGTTTGCGGAACGCTCGCCGTGGTTGGTTTATTTGGCGCGGGAGCCACGACTGAGGCATTTGCACGGCGACCCGCGCTTTGACGCTTTGCTTGCGCGGATGACGCACGACTTCGGCGGAGCGCCAGCGGGTGGGACCCGGTAGACGGCGAGCTTGGATGTCACGAGAGGGCTTCCAAGAGCGGTTATCTTATCGCGAAGCTCCTGGCGCGTCGCCCACCCCTTCCGGTAATTTTTCTTACCCTCTTGTCAACTGGGCGGCGCCCCATCCTGGCCGCTTTCTTTGCGGCTAGAGTGCGTGACGATCCTGCGGCTGACCGGGTAAAGCAGAAATCCCGCCGCCAGCCACAACAGTAACCCCACCTCAAACAAGCGAAATTGAAAGCGGCGCAGCACGGCCGCCGCGTCGCCGGCGGGCGTGCCCATCTCGACCACGAACATCCGCCCGTTCGCGCTCATCCGCTGCAACAGGAAATGGAACGGCCGGCCCCCAATGCGCACCGGGCGCTGGAGTGGACGCTTCACCGCATCCGGCGGCAAAAGCCCGGCCGTATTTCCCCGCAGAACAAACGACTGGTACACCATTTCGCCACTGAGAAGATAAAGCTCGAGGTAATCTCCCGCGCGATCATGCGAGAACCTTTCGCTCACGCGCTGTTGCAGTTCTGCAACCGCGGCGTCGGCGGGCAAGCCGCGAAGAAACTGATTCAGATCCTCGATCTGTGCCTGAACCCGGCCGTCGACCAGGTCGTAGAGATTATGGCGCACGGTGAACCACATCGTTGCCCCGAAAATCATCTCCAGTGCCGCAAAAATCGCCAGGTTCCACAGCATAATCCGGGCGGCGATGGAAAGCCTTTTCATTCGGGCTGTTTCGGGCAAACTCGATGATAGCCCATGGCTGCTTGGGAATTTCCCGGTGAATCATTTATTCTGAAACGTCATCGGTTTGCTGCTGCACCGCGCTGTCAATCCTGCTCTCATTCATGCAATAAGAAGCCAGAGCTAGCCAGGAACTGGACGCTGTCCCTATGAAAACCGGCATTATTGGATTGCCCCAGGTGGGCAAGACGTCGCTGTTTCAGATTCTGACCAAGGCGCACCTTTCCGCGCAGGCGCATTCGAACCCGCGCGAAGCGCACATCGGCGTCGCCAAGGTTCCCGACGACCGCCTCGACAAGCTGGCCGCGCTCTATAACCCGAAGAAACTCACGCACACATCCGTGGACTACGTCGACGTCGGCGCCATCGGCCAGGAAGCCCTGAAAGACTCGGCCTACTCCGCGCACTTGCGGCAGGTGGACGCTTTGGCGCACGTCGTCCGCGCGTTTGACGATCCGGCGATTCCGCATGTCGGGGAGATCGATCCGCTGCGCGACATCAGGAATGTCGAGTTCGACCTGATGGTCAGCGACCTCGGCCAGATCGAGAAGCGCCTCGAACGCTTGGAAAAAGATCTGAAGAAGATGAAGACTCCGGACCTCGAAAAAGAGTTCGAACTGCTGAAGCGGGCCAAGGCGTTCGTTGAAACCGAGAAGCCGCTGCGCGAAATGGAAATGACTCCCGAGGATAAGAAGCGCCTCCGCGGTTTCATGTTCCTGAGCGAGAAGCCGATTCTCTACGTGCTGAACATTGGCGAGTCCACGCAACTCGGCAAAGAACTCGATGAGGCCGTCGCGAAATACAAGCTGACGGAAATCGCCGCACGCCCGAATGCCGGGGCCACGGCGATCTGCGGCAAAGTCGAAGCCGAGCTTTCCGAGATGAGCGACGCCGATGCCGCCGAATTTCTTTCCAGCTACGGCTTGACGGAAAGCGGCCTCGTCCGCCTGATCCGCACGACCTACAAATTGCTTGGCGTAATCTCCTTCTTTACGGCTGGCGAAGACGAATGCCGCGCCTGGCAGGTCCCCGCAAATTCACGCGCCCAGGAAGCCGCGGGCGCGATCCACTCCGATCTGGAAAAGCACTTCATCCGCGCCGAAACCATCCGCTGGGATCAACTGCTGGAAGCCGGCTCCGAAGCCAACGCCCGCGCCAAAGGCACACTGCGCCT
>DASXDY010000002.1:0-6074 GCA_036490405.1 Candidatus Sulfotelmatobacter sp.
TTCCGAGGCGTAGGGTAGATTTATCCGGTTGGCGGTGAGCCCGGAGCCCAAGCTGACGATCGCACGGAGCGCCCCGCAAGGGAGGCTCTGGAAGCAGGTCGAGCAAGGGTCAAACGCGAGCTACTGGCCGAGACGAATGGACCCTACACCACCTCGGAACTCTCTTTATTTTTAGCTCCGAGTCCCGAGCCTGAGCGAACCCCTTCCGTTGCACAAATTCCCCGATATCGTGAACTGAGCAGTGAGCATGTAGCCATGGGAAGCGTTGTTCCCTGCGCGAGATTGATGTCATCTTGATAGTGGCTCAGTTTGAATTTCAAAAGGAGTATCGCACGTCCTCGCGGGGTCATCCTGAACGTAGCCGTTCTTCCGGCGGAGCGAAGGATCTCCCGCTACGAACGCTGTGTGCCAGGGGAGATCCCTCGGCCCGCTGGCAAGAACGCGGGCACTACGGGATGACGCCCTGTAGGATTCAGAATTCAAACGCAGACATTACCCGTCACCTTCCGTTCCTATGCTGAATGCTGAAACTGTGGGAGAGTAGTGTCAGCGGGGTGCCGGTGAGTTTGATGATCAAAGATTCGGTCATGCGGCGAATCGCCGCCTTCTTTCTTTTCTTTCTTTTTTTCACTGGCGCGAGCATGGCCGCCGATCCCGGCGGTGAACAGGCGGCGCAGGATCAGACTCCCAGCGCGTCCACGCTGAAGATCCTGAATGAATCGCCGCTGCCCGATACGTTTCCTCACGCTCCCTATCAAATGCGGTTTCTGGCGAGAGGGGGCGTTCCTGCGCTGCACTGGCATCTGGAGAAAGGCGCGCTGCCTCCGGGGATGAAGCTCGAAGACGATGGTTTCCTGCACGGCCAGCCGGAGCGCACTGGAGAATTTCTATTCACCGTATCGGTGAGAGACGGGAGCCAGCCGCAGCAGGCTGTGCAGAAGGAATTCCTTCTGCGGGTGCGGTCGGCGCTGACGCTGGTGTGGAAGAATCCGGCGCGCGTGAATGGCAACCGGATCGAGGGTAGCGTCCTGGTTTCAAATACAACTCCCGATGATATGGATCTGACCTTTGTCGTGATGGCTGTGGCCGGAAATGGCCGCGCGACGGCGATCGGCTATCAGCATTTTGTGCTGGCGCGCGGGACGGTCGAAAAGGAATTGCCCTTTGGGGAGACTTTGCCGCATGGAGGGTATGTGGTCCATGTCGATGCAGTGGGCGAAGTCGCGCAGAGAGATTTGATTTACCGGGAGCGCATGCAGACGCCGGGGCCGTTGCAGGTGACGGTCGGGCCGTAGGATCCATGAGCACGTGACTCATCCTTCCGGAATGGTCTGGTCAGCAGCATCTCCGACGACTATCTGACGTAAGGTCCCTCGTGCCGGCTTCGCCGCCACTCAGTATGACAGCGGGCAAGAAGGTGTCTCCCATCTTCAGCCGTTGCTGCGCAAGGCCTGCATGGGATTGGTGCGCGAAGCTCTTCTGGCTGGCAGATATCCTGAGATCAGCGCGACCACGATCAACACCATCGCCATGCCGATATAAGTGGCTGCATCCCACGGGGACGTGCCGAAAAGCAGCGACGAAAGCAGGCGGGCACAGGCGAACGACGCGATGGTTCCGACGAGAAGTCCCACAAGCGCGAGACGCAGCGTTCCCATCATTACGCTGCGCTGCACACGGCTGGCGCTCGCCCCCAGGGCCATGCGGACGCCGATGTCCTGGCGCTGGCGCGTGACTGAGTACGAGATGACGCCGTAGATGCCGAGCGCGGCGAGAAGCAGGCCGAGTCCAGCGAAGGACATGACCAGCAGCATGAAAAAGCGGCGTGGCGAGACGGCATGATCGACGATGGTCCGGATGGGGCGGAATTCCGCGGCCGGTTGTTTGGGATTGAGTTCGCGCAATGCGCGCAGCACACTTGGAGCGAGAGTCGAGGGCGCGAGCGTGCTTCGAACCACCATCTGTATGCCGGCTGGGCTTTTTTGGGTTGCGGGATAATAAATTTCTCCGCCGGTGCCGGCTTCAACATTTTCTTCATGAACATCGTCCAGCACGCCGACGACGACCATTGGATTGCCGTCCATCAAGACCTTGCCGACGGCGTCTTCTCCGGGCCAGTAGGTACGGGCGGCCGAAGCGTTGATCATCACGACGGCTTGACTCTTGGGTCCATCGGCCCAGGTGAAGTCGCGCCCGTGCAGGCGAATGCCCATGGCGTGCGCGAACCCCGGCGTGGTCACGTAGACGAGAGGATTGGGCAATTCTCCGGGAGCGAAGGTCTTGCCTTGCGGAGAGGGCGTGCCCCACTCGCGGTTGGGGCCAAGCGGCAGATAGTCGGACATGCCCGCGGCTTCCACTCCCGGCAATGCGGTGACGCGATCGATGATTTGCTGAAAAATCGCCGCCCGTTTGTTCGCGCTTTCCTCATTGGTCTTGGCGCCGTCGTCGTAGTCGATTCGCATGGAAGCGGCATGCTCCGGCTGGAAGCCCAGGTTCACATCGAGAACCTTCATAAAGCTCCGCAGCAGCAGGCCCGCGCCCACCAGCAACATACAAGCGAGCGCGACTTCCGAGACGACAAGCGTGGAGCGGATGCGCTCGTTCTTGCGGCCAAGGCCCGCGCCGGGGCCGGTGTCTTTAAGCGCTTCCTGAAGGTTGACCATTGCCATGCGGAATCCGGGGGCGAGGCCGAAGAGAGCGGCCGCGCCAGCGGCGATCAGAACGCTCCAGGCGACGGCTTGCCCGTCAATCCGAAGGGTGCTGAGAAGAGGCAACGCGACCGAGCCCTGACTCGCCAGCCATGAGATCAGGAAAAAGGCGAGAATCAGGCCGAGGATCGCGCCCGATCCCGAAAGCACCAGGCTTTCGATGAGCAATTGGCGGATGACGCGTCCGCGGCTCGCACCGAGGGCGCCGCGCACGGCGAATTCTTTTCCGCGTGAGACGGCGCGTGCCAGCAAGAGGTTTGAAAGGTTGACGCAGGCGATCAGCAGAATCATGCCGACTGCGGTCCACAACAGGATCAGCGAGCGGCGCAATTTGCCGGTGACGTAATCCTTCAGCGGGACCGGAACCAGGTTGCCCTTGTAGCGGCCGAGCGTGTCGGGATATTTCGTATTGAAGTACAGGGTCGGAGCCACACGGTTTGCGTCATCGAGAGCTTGTTCGATAGAGATGCCGGGTTTAAGACGTCCGACGAGCGTGACGATGTTTCCCCAATCGTGCGACTGCACAAGATCGAAAGGGGTAAAGAGATCCACTTTCGCTCCGGGAGAAAATACCGCGCCGAAATCGAAAGTGTCGGGCAGGATTCCGACCACAGTTGTAGGAGTTCCGTTGAGTTCAATCGGCTGGCCGACAATGGATGGATCGGCCTGGAACTGGCGTCGCCAGTAAGCGTTCGACAACAACGCGACCGGCTGCGTGCCGCGTTCCTCGTCCACCGTGAACAAGCGGCCCAATGCGGGCTGCACCCGCAAGAGGCGAAAGAAATTGCCGATCACACTCATGCTTGTCGCCGGCGGCGGGTCGCCGCGGCCGGTGAGGCGCAGGTTGTCGGGAGTGCTGAATGCGAAGTATCCCGTGACATCCTGGTAGGCGCGGCTTCCGTCGCGGAATTCGTGGTAAGCATCGGCGGAATATGTGGAGCAGGAAAATCCGCAATCGGTGGCCGGGGGAGCAATCCACACCAACTGCTGCGCGTCAGGAAAGGGAAGTGGCCGAAGCAGCAGATTATTCACTACGCTGAATACCGCGATGTTGGAGCCGATGGCCAGCCCGAGAATCAGGATCGAGATGGCTGCGAATCCCGGATCGCGGCGAAGCTGGCGGAACGTGTAACGCAGGTCGCGAAGATAGTCGTGGAGGCGCTCTTGCAGGCGTTTGCGCGATTCCATTTTCTCTCCTAATTTCTTGCCGGTGCGGGCCACGGCGCGCAGGTCTCCGAACTGGCGTTCGGCTTCACGGCGGGCGTCGGCGGCCTTCCAGCCTTGCGCGATCAGGTCGTCGGTCTTGGCGTCAAGGTGAAAGTGCAGTTCGTCTTTCACATCGGCCGCCGGATCAGGCCCGAAGAAGCGGGCATATCTGCGCCAGACAGGAACCGGCTTCATGCAGATTTCTCCGCTAGAGGCTGCGTCGCGTTCAGCACTTTTGAAACCGCCTCAGCGTATGCGTGCCAAGTTCTTGTTTCCTGGCGCAGTTGCTTTCTACCTTCCGTGGTCAGTTCGTAGAACTTGGCGCGGCGGTTATTTTCGGAGAGTCCCCACTCGGCGGACAACAGTTTCTTACTCTCGAGCCGCCACAGTGCCGGATATAGGGTGCCCTCTTCCAGTAGCAGGGCGTCGTCGCTCTGGCGGCGAATGAAGCTGGTGATGGCGTATCCGTGGAGCGGGCCCCAGACGAGGGCTTTGAGGATGAGGACGTCGAGCGTGCCGCGGAAGAATTCGAGTTTGGAATGGTCCATTGGATGTTTCCCTGAGATTGCAAGGGAAGGGTTTCATAACTCCCCTGTGAGTGCAAGGGGAGCGATGGGAGTTTGACGAGGGATGAAAGCAGACGTTAGCGGAACGAGATGCGCCGTGCAAAAAATCATAGAGCCGGGACGCCTCACTGTTCCGCAAAATCACAAATGCCCTGTCATCCTGAGGTCCGCGCTCTTTGCGGACCTCAGGATCTGTGTATTTGCCGGCAGTGTATAGGCTGCGAGCAAGTTGCAGGGATCCTTCGCTTCGCTCAGGAAGACAGAGTTTTGGAATGGGCTGCGCGTTTGGGTTGCATATGAGCTGGCGTGGCGGAGGCCGTCGGACGCGGCGCTTCGCGCCCTACCTAACCCGCGTCTGACGATGCGTTACGTGGTTACGGTCAATACGATCACCCGATCGACTTGGTCTTTACCTTGGGGAGGCACGGACAGCACAACCCCGTCGGCGCTTTGCGTGAAATGAATGGCGCTGTTGTCGAGCAAATTGTGCGCCGACACGATTTTCTTATCGATCGGGCCGATGGCCAGCAGCGGCGTTCCCCAGTTCAGCACGTGCACGTAAATCTTGTCGTCTTTCTGTGTGGTTACTCCCCAATCGCCGGGTGGAACCGGCCCGCCGCGGGTGCCGTAAATCGAATCGCCATAGCGCGATAGCCATTGCCCCACAGCCTCAAGACGCATGGTGAACTGCGGATCGATTTCTCCGTTCGGATACGGCCCGATATTCATCAGCAAGTTTGAATTGTTGCCCGCTGCGCGGACCAGGCGGCGCTCGACTTCCATGGCGCTTTTGTAGTTGCTGTCGCCGATGTTGAAACCCCAGTTGTCGTTCAGGGTGTCGGAGCTTTCGAGCGGCAGCTTGGTGCTGACGTAAGTCGTATTAAACCCTGCGGTGTTGCTGCCCGGCAGATCGCGCTCGAAAGTCTGCACGTCTTCGCCGGGGCGCGGAGTCTGATGGTGATTCGGAATGATCAGCGCGGCAGGTTGCAGCTTGTGGATCAGCGCGTAGGTTTTGTCGAGATGCCAGTCGGCGTCGGGTTTGTCCCACATGCCGTCGAACCAGATGCCGGCGATGGGGCCGTAGTTGGTGAGCAGTTCGGTGAGTTGGCCGTCCATGTATTCGTCGAGATAGCGGTTGAAGTCGCCGTGGTCGGGTCGTCCGTTGGGCCAGTTGGTCTGGCCGCGCGGGTAGTAGTCGGGATTGTGCCAGTCGAGCTGCGAATAATAGAAGAAGAGTTTGATGCCCTGGCGATGGCACTCGTCGGCCAGCATCTTCAGCGGGTCTTTCTTATAGGGGGTGCGGGCGACGATGTTCCAGTCGGAAACTTTCGAGTCGAACATCGCGAAGCCGTCGTGATGGCGCGACGTGATCGTGATGTATTTCATGCCCGCGGATTTCGCGAGCGAGACCCAGGTGTGCGCGTCGAATTTTTCCGGATCGAAAAACATGGGCAGGCGGTTGTATTCATCGACCTTCAACTTGCGGTCGTGGAAAATCCATTCGCCGTTGCCGAGCACGCTGTAGACGCCCCAGTGGATGAACATGCCGAATTTCATGTCCTGAAATTCGCGGCGGGCCTGTAGATTTTCGGGC
>DASXDY010000021.1:0-20071 GCA_036490405.1 Candidatus Sulfotelmatobacter sp.
ATTTCCCGCACACGTTCAACGTCAAGCGCCATGAATCCAATAGCTTACAGGCGATGGCTGCAACAACCGAGGGCCGAAACTAAAAAGTGGGCTTGCGCCCACTGGTGTGCTTCGCCAAATGCCGGTACACAGCAGTTCTCGATTCCTAATATACGCCCGCGGACTACAAAAAACAAACGCACTACGCCGCCCGCGGGCGGTTTACACCGAATCCGTTTCAGTTACGATAAGCGCAATTGCCGGGCTCACTCGGGCAGATCTTTTTTCTTCAGGCGGAGGGCCGGCGGCAATGCCCGCGGCGCTGACCGGTCGCCAAAGTATCAGTTCGTTGGAATCGCAGCAGTCAGCGTGCCTACATATCCCGTTCGGTTATCTCGAACCGCCAAGCGTAAATTGTCGGAGCCGGGGGCGATGGGGACGTCGAGGTGAAGCCTCATTCCCTCGCGCACCATTTTCTGGTAAACATCCGGCGAAAGAGACTTGTTGAAGTCCGCTTGTTCGACTTTAAGGACTCTTCCGTCGGAAGAACAGCCAGCCACGTAAAACCCGGCATCGAATTTCTTGCCGACCGCGTCATCTTCGACCGAGAGTGCGTTCGCGTCCACGAGAAACTCAACCCTCGCCGTGCCGGGTCCATTCGGCAGCACTCTTGCCTGGAAGGTTACGAGCGTGTCCGGAGCTCCGTCCTGAAACGATTCGGCGAGAGCCTCATCCCTTCTTGCTTCGCTCGTCCGCATCGCATCGACCGCAAAATATCCGCGGCGGTACGCAGACTCCACGCCCTGGCGGGCAATCTTCACCGAGATCGATCGGTATTTGCCGTCCCATTTCTTGTTGGCAGGATAGTATGCCAACGTATAAGTGGCGGCGCGGTCGCGTTCTGCCAGAACGACGCTGTTATCGAGGTCGTTGCGATTGAAGAAAGCACGCCCTCCTGTTTCCCGCGCAATTTCCTGCATGGTTTGCTGCTGATCGATGATGTTCGAGGTTCTACCAGTGGACAAACCCCTTACATCGACCGGATAAATCGCTATTTGAGTACTAGCCAGACGAGCCGAAATTTCTCGAATGCGCCCTGAGTAGAGCAACTGTTGGTCCGGCGTCAGGCTGGTGGCATTGCCCGGTTTGGGTCGCACCCCGAGTGAATGCGTCGGTAAGTCGCGCCAATCTTCCGGCAGTCCCTCATAAACCGGATTCAGCGCAAACGGAAACCCAGCCGTAAGCCAGATCACATTCTTGCGGCCCGGTAATCCGCCCAACATGGAGACGATCCGCCGCAACGCCTCCAGCGTTATCTCTGCCCGCCGGTCCGCGACGTACTGAGTTTGTGCCTGCTGAAAGGTGTTCAAGACCGATACCAGGTTGACATACCCTTGAGGATTGGTGACTTGCATGCCACCGATCGACGGTTCATTCGCCAGTTGGCTCACAGTCGGCGAAGAAGGCTGGACCTTCTCCAGGCTGGCAAGCAACAGGTTCGGATCTCCCGTAAAATCCTGCACCACGTTCAGCCTGTCGGTGAGCGTAAGAACTGCCATCCGCTGCCCTGGCTTGTACTGTTGCTTGACGTAGGCCAGCATTTCACGGCGAGCATAAAACTGATCTGGGCTGGAGGTATTGGCCGCGTCAAGAACGATAACCGTGGGAGTCGTCCCCGATAAACGATAAGCAGGAGCATTGGAGTAGACATTCGGAGACAACGCCGGGGGCGCAGCCTGGGCCCGAGTTGCACTGGGAGGTGTCAAGCCGGTGATCGTCTGTCCCTTCCGGTCCTCTTTGAGATTAAAGTCTTCCAGCCGTAGGCCAGGAACCGGATTTCCGTTCTTATCCGTTACTACCACGTCGAGCATAGTCAAATGCGTGCTCGCACGGAAAAGGGGAGTGGTCACTGGTTCAGATTGTGCAGCGATCTGTGAAGGGTGGCAAAGCACAAGAGCGAACATGCAAAAACACACCGCCGTCGGCGTGTTCACACGACATTTCATTTTCTTGGCCTCAGGATTGTGCACCGCAGCGGGGGAATTTGCTGCGTTATTCGACGTTCGGGGCAAGTGTACGAGATGTGAGTGGGTTTTTCAACGGTTTACACGAGTGGCCTGCCCCTCTAGAATTAACTCTTATTTCCGAGAAAACTATGATTCATTTTCCCGTTCCTGAGGCACTCACTTTTGACGATGTTCTTTTGCTGCCGGCGCGCTCGGATGTTGTTCCGGCGCAGGCCAGCACGCAAACGCAGCTCACGCGGGAAATCAGCCTGAACATCCCGATCGTCAGCGCCGCTATGGATACCGTCACCGAATCGCATATGGCGATCGCGCTGGCGCAACAGGGCGGCCTGGGAATCATTCATCGCAATCTCACCATCGACCAGCAGGCCAACGAAGTCGATAAAGTGAAGCGCTCGGAAAGTGGCATGATTGTCGATCCGGTCACGATGCATCCGACCGACAAGGTTTCGGACGCCCTGGAAGTCATGCGCAAATATAAGATTTCCGGCGTTCCGATCACCGAACACGGAAAACTCGTCGGCATCCTTACCAATCGCGACCTGCGCTTCGAAACCCGCTTCGACATTCCCATCGACAAGGTGATGACCAAGAAAAATCTCATCACGGTCCCGGTGGGGACGACGTTGGATGAAGCGGAAAAGATTCTTCACGAGCATCGCGTCGAAAAACTCCTGGTGGTTGACGACAGGTACAACCTGAAGGGGTTAATCACGGTTAAGGACATCCAGAAGAAACTGAAGTACCCCAATGCGGCGAAGGATTCTCACGGCCGCCTGCGGGTCGGAGCAGCGATCGGCGCTACGGGAGATTTTCTGGAGCGCGCGCAGGAATTAGCGGAAGCGAAAGTGGACGTGCTCGCCATCGACAGCGCGCACGGGCATTCGTCGAAAGTTCTGGAAGCAGTCAAGATGGTGAAATCAAAGCTGCCCGGCGTGCAACTGCTGGCCGGGAACGTCGCAACTTTCGATGGCGCCTGCGAACTGGCGCGCGCCGGGGCCGACGGCATCAAGGTCGGAATCGGGCCGGGATCGATTTGCACGACGCGTGTCGTCACTGGCGCGGGCGTGCCGCAGATCACCGCGATTGCCGAAGCCTATCGCGCGACGAAAGATTCCGGCGTGCCTATCATTGCCGACGGCGGCATTAAATATTCCGGCGATGTGACTAAGGCTCTTGCGGCAGGCGCAAGCTGTGTGATGATCGGCTCACTCTTTGCGGGCACCGATGAGAGCCCGGGTGAGATGATTCTTTATCAAGGCCGCTCCTTCAAGTCGTACCGCGGCATGGGATCGCTTGGCGCCATGGCGCAGGGATCGAGCGAACGCTATTTCCAGAGCACGGAGGGCGATTCCTCTGCTTCGCTTTCCGCTTCCGACGGCGAATCGAACCGGCTCGCCAAGCTGGTCCCGGAAGGCATCGAAGGCCGCGTTCCCTACCGCGGCTCGGTGTCGATGATCATTTATCAGATGGTGGGCGGGCTGAAATCGGGCATGGGGTACTGCGGTTGCTCAACCATCCCCGAGTTGCTTCAGAAAACGCGCTTCGTGCGCATCAGCGGCGCGGGACTGCGCGAGTCCCACGTTCACGATGTCATGATCACCCGCGAGGCGCCCAACTATGCTATCGAATAGCCTGGCGCCCGGGTCGCGCCGGCTGTTGCGGGGTACTCTTGCCGCCGGCCTGATGTTCTACTTCGAACGATCCGATCTCCAAACCTCTTGAGCGAAAACCGTCACCACATCCTGAAGGCCTGGATTGCGGCCATTCTCTGGCTGATCGTCATCGCCATTGAATCCACGACTTATCTTTCCGCAAGCAATACCAGCAAGATTCTTTATCCGCTCCTTCACTTCATCTTCGGCGTGAATCATGCGCGCTTCGATACCTGGCACTTCTACATCCGGAAATCCGGCCATGTCATCGGCTACGCGACGTTAAGCATCTTGCTGTTTCGCGCATGGAAAGAGACTTTGCCTTCTCCGGGCAATCCGAAATGGACAGTGCGCTGGAGCACGGTTGCGGTGCTCGGCACGGCGCTGGTCGCCAGCCTCGACGAATGGCACCAGAGTTTCCTGCCCTCCCGCACCGGGACCTGGCATGATGCAGTACTCGACACTGCCGCAGGCATCGTAGGGCAGATCATCATTCTTCTTGTCTATCAGCTCTGGCTCTGAAGTGAGCGACTTCAAGACTTTGCGGGTTCGCTCCACACATACAGGAAGTCCTCATCGCTGGCAGTCATCACGTTGAGCCCTGCCTTCCTGGTGGCTCGATTCAGGGCCGACCGCACTTTCTCTTTGCTCTCGACCAGGTCGGCCAAAGGCACCTTCAACGCCCGACCTTCGTCCACTTGATCGAGGTCTGAAAGAATCTGGGTCACGATGTCTTTGTGCTTCCCATTACGCCCGTGGGGAACGTCGGGAACAGCCATGGTCTTGAAGTTCATGGGTGGGTTGATACGACGGGTGCTCATTCACGAACCTCTTTTTCCGGGACCCGCTAACGCTTACGTTAACGTGACGTAATCGTATCACTCCGTAGAAATGATAGCAAGTATAAATAAACCACTCATAGAAATGCTTATTGCAAACGATTAACGGCCGCACGACGTTGCCTCGCAAAGCTGTGTGAATTCGAAAACAGCGCTGGGGATCGCCGCGCTATTCATGACGTGCGCGTGGCGCGTGCACAGGTATCTTTCCTTCGTTAAAGAGTTCACCCGTATCGTTCGAAGCTTGTTACTGTTCTTTTAGATCAATCGGCCCCTGCAACGCAGAAAGCCAGGATCCGCTTTGAGCCAGGACAAGGAAAAAATGGCCACCGGCCGGTGTCGTCATGATCGTAAGGTCAGGGGCGCGTTTCAAGGCGATTTGTCCCGCGATCATGATCCTCAGCCCTCTCGCTACAGTGCCGAATTCCGGATAAGCATCTGCGCGAGTTGCGGCCTGGTTGAGTTCTATTGCGAATCGCCCAAAGACGCGTGCGCCTGGCTTGCAGCGGAAATGCTGGCGATCGATGCAGCCAATTCCCCGTCGTCGTTCACTACTTCGGGGTCGAATCGTAAAAGCTAGGGTAATGGCGATAAGGAGCAAGTCAATGCGAAAAGCAAATACTTTTTTTCAGCAGGTTCCAGTCTCGCTGGCGAAACAGATTGCCGCAAGGGAAGCCGGCCCGCCCCGCCCGCGTCTAGTAGCTTGCGTGATTTGCGGCGCGGCCGTGGAATTGGAACACTGCAAGATTGACGAGAGCGGCAGCGCCGTTCACGAAAAATGCTATGTCGGGAAACTAAGTGCATCGGTTCCGTTGACGGCACAGCGATCCAGGCCTACTTCTTGAGACCGCTCGTACCCCCTACACGCTGATTGACGAGCGACTTCTCGTTCCGTCCTCATGGCCTTCTCGCAGGGTCTTCGTCCTCTGTATTGCAAGCTCAGAAAAGCATTGGGGAAAAAGTCACGCATTGGTGCTTGACAAAATTTCCCTACGAATGTTACATATTGTAACGCTACAATGATTAACACAAAGCATGCACGTCTAAAGAACCTGGGAGAGGTCGAGCAGGCCGTTATGGACTATGTCTGGAGCCACGGGCCATCCACGGCAGAAAATTGCCGGGAGGGCGTGGCCTCATCGCGCCCAATGAAAGATTCGACCATTCGCACCGTCCTGCGGCGCCTGGAAGAGAAGGGCTACCTTCGGCATGAAACCGAAGGCCGGACGTTCATTTACTCTGCGTCGGATGCGCGCGAAAATGTCGCCGTCCGCGCAGTGAAAAATATCATTGACCGCTTCTGCGGGGGGTCCGCCGAACAGCTCGTTCTCGGCATGGTGGACAACGCCGTTCTCGACGGCAAACAACTGGAGCGCCTGGCCCGCAAAGTTTCGGAGAATGAAGCGGCGGACAACAAGCCCGCAAAAAAGAACTCGCGGTAGGAACGAAGCACGGAAGGAACTATGACGCAAACAATTTCCGCAGTTCCCTTTCAATTGCTGGATCTGGCTTTGCGCATCCTGGCGTTGGGTTGCGCCGCCGGTATTGTACTGACGGTCTTCCGGGTGCGGGCGACGCTGTTGCGCCTGGTCACATGGAAGGGCGTGCTCTACTCTGCGCTCGCCATGCCGCTTCTTGCCTGGATACTGCCGCCGTTGCCCATATCTGTTCCCGCCCTGATTGGGCAACGGGCCAATCTGCTTTCAGTTCAGCCCGAGGAAAATGCGCACATCGTGGCTACCCGATTTGTGACATCGGCCAGGGCGAATGAATCCACGGTTTACAAAACATCCCCAGAGATGCGGACCGAAGAGACGCGGACCGAATCCACCGCGGGCACAGCTCACTCAAGAATCATCATCACGCCGCCATCAGCGAATGCGGCTTTGGTGACTGACGTCCGTCAGCATCCTGTTATCCCCTGGAGAGCGTTGGCGACGGTCATCTACTTCGTGGTTGCTCTGGGACTGCTCGTTCGCGTGATGGTCGGGATCATCTTCAGCCACCGTCTGCTTCGGTCATCGGCACCGGTCTCCGCTCATCGTGTCACCAGCAGGATATCGTCCGGCAATGGCTTGCCGCTCGCCAAAGTGGTGGAATCCGCGCGTGTTTCCGTACCGGTCACCATTGGGATTCTGCGCTCGCGGATCATATTGCCGGTGGACTGGCATGAATGGGAGAACGCCAAGTTGGATGCAGTTCTGGCCCATGAGTTGTCGCACGTCGCGCGGCGCGATCCGCTGGCCCAGTTTTTATCTCTACTGCATCGCGCGACCTTCTGGTTCAGTCCGCTCGCCTGGTGGCTCGACCGGCACCTTGCCAGCCTGGCGGAACAGGCCAGCGACGAAGCGGCGCTCTGCTGCGGTGCCGATCGCAATGACTATGCGCGGGTCTTGCTCGGCTTCTTCGAAACGTTGCACGCCACTCCGGGACGCGTGTGGTGGCAGGGCGTTTCGATGGCCAAAGCAGGCCAGGCGGAAAAACGATTGGAAAGAATTCTTGCGTGGAAAGGAATGGTCACCATGAATCTGAAGAAGTCTGTCATCATCGCACTGTTCGCGCTGGCGCTTCCTGCCGCATATCTCACCGCTGCCGTTCACGCCGCGGGACCACAAGAACCGCAGGTGCCGCCGCCCGCGCCGCAGGCTTCGGCCCCGCGTTCGGCGGATGATTTTCCCGTGCCGGCAGCGGAGCCGGATGCCTCTCCGATTCCGGCGGTTCCGGCCGCTCCCTGGGCCGGTCAAACCGCAGTTGCGCCCGTGTCCCCGCGGGAACCGATGGCGGCGGTCGATGCGCCGCTTCCGCCCGCTGCGGTGGCTCCAGCGGCGGCGATTCGCCCGCCCGCGCCTCCAGCGGTCTGGCCCATGCAAAACCATAGTTACGGCGCGGGCCGCAGCTCCGGAAAAGGCTTCTCCTACGCTTTTGGCTATGACGACGAGCAACGCTTCGTCATCGTCACCGGCAACTCCGATTCGATGACGATGTCGGGCAGCAGCGAAGACGCCCGCCACGTCGAAAGACTCAAAAAGCAAATTCCCGGAGATTTTATCTGGTTCTCGCGCGACGAGAAGTCTTACATCATTCGCGATCAGGCGACGGTCGCCCGCGCCCGCGCTTTCTGGGCTCCTCAGGAAGAACTCGGCAAGAAGCAGGAAGAGTTGGGCAAGCGGCAGGAAGAGTTGGGCAAGCGGCAGGAAGAGCTTGGCAACCAGCAGGAGGCACTCGGGAAAAAGCAGGAGGAAGTGCGCGTGAAAGTTCCCGACATGACCGCGGAGCTCGATCGGCTGAAAGCGAAAATACAAAAGCTGGGGCCTACGGCAACCATGGAGCAGATCGGCGATCTGCAAAGCGAGATCGGAGATCTGCAGAGTAAGATCGGCGAAATTCAATCCGAAGCCGGCGATCAACAAGGAAAGCTGGGTGAAGAACAAGGCGCTCTCGGGGAAAAACAAGGAGAGCTGGGTGAACAACAGGGCAAGCTCGGAGATGAACAAGCCAAGTTGGCCGAGAAGGCCACGCTCCAGATGAAAGCACTGCTCGACGAATCCATCAAGAACGGCACGGCGCAGCCCGAACCGCAATCGGGTGGCGGTACCGGCACTCTGTAATCTCAAGATTCAACGGGCGCCCCGTTTCTCGCGTGTTCTGCGCGAGGAATGGGGCTTTTCTTCGCGGCCACGCCACGGGTCAATACGAACCCAAGACCAACCGCGCACGTCAGAAAAAGAATCAGGAGAACGGTCAATCGGCCGGCGATCGCCGGCACTGGCCGCTAATTGAAGGGAAGATACTTCGTCACTGCGACCTGGCCGCCCTTGTTCTCGGTCGTGACAGAGAAATAATCCTGATAGGTTCCGGGCTGGCCGGCTTCATTGCTGCGGCGTCCGCGATATTTCAGCACGACCAACGGCGGATCGTCTTCCCAGTCCACCAGCTCCCACTCGAGGAGCGGATGCTCCGCCTCCGACTTGCAGATGAAGCGGGCGTACTTCTTGTGGTAGTCGTGCTCCCACTTGTTGAGCATGTCGTCGCAATGGCCGTCGCGGATTTCGCGCAAGAATTTGTTGGCAGCCTTCTCGGTCGAGCGGTCACGCAATGGATTCATCTTAATGCTGACTGGCAGTCCTGTGAGCGGATCGTGATCTTCGGAGCGCGCCAGGACCGGCGGCTGGCCGCTCAACCACCACAGATAGCCCACAAACACCAGCACGAGCAGCGCTCCCGCGCCCACGGCAATGCCGATCTGTGTCTTGGTGAAGGCCATTGGACAATTTTAGGCGTGGCAAATCCAGCAGCAAGATTACGAGCGGGAGACACGGTCGTACATGTACGAGCGGACAACCAGATCCCTGGCGACAGGCAGGTCAGAGTCTTATTGCAGACCCTCGACGAGATAGAGATCAGACAGGAGCCGCCGGTAGCCGTAGACATAAGCCCTGCCATCGGGCGTGGGCAGAACCGGGCCAACAAATTCCACACCCGAGGGATCGGGGGGCATGAGTTCCTTCCAGAGAATTCGGTTGCCGTTGGAGACATCCAGTCGGTAGACCTTGGAGGGCAGATCGCCACCGCGATAGACGTATAGGGAATGACCGTCTGGGGTCCATGCGATCGGAACTTCTCCCCGCTGAAGTCCTTTGATCGGTTGCGGATCGCCGGCAGGAACTGGAAAGAGATAGCCTTTCTCATCCGGACCGATGGCCGCCACCATCCGGCCGTCGGGGGACAGAGCGAAGGAGAGACCATTGGTCCCCTCCGGCGTTACGGCTTCGATCTTATCGCTGTCAATGTCCTGCACATAAAGTCGTGATCCGTGGCTGGCCTGGGTGCCGGAGACGAGAATCCGTTTGCCGTCGGCAAACCAGGTGGCAGCCCCGTGAACAATGTCGTGCCCCTTCAGAGGACGCGGATCGCCCGGCCCCGTGGGGAGAAGGAACAAGTCTGCCTGGTTGTCTCCACGGCTGGAGAGCGCCCACTTGCCGTCCGGCGACAACGCCAGCGACAGGCCATCCCCCAGACGAACGGCGGGAGAGCCATCGGTCTTGCGGATGTAGACGGCGTAGGTTGGCCCGCCGGCTTCGCCCTCTTCACGGAACAGAAGCGTTTGCCCGTCTGCGGACAGCGTTACCGGGTAGGACCAGTCGAGCCAGGTGAAATCGTGCTCCGCCGCCTCATTCGCACGGTGGACGATCAACCCACGCCGCCAACTGTCGCGGGCCAGCAGAGCGCGGCCGCTGGGCAGAACGTCCTGAAGCGTGAGATCAGCCGGCACTCTCGCCACAAGACGCTCTTTGCCGGACAACGGAACCGCGAATACCGAGCGATCGATGCCGATCAAGGTGGCCGTGACCCAGACCTCATCGCCCTTCGGAGACCAGGCCAGGCCAACCGCGCCACCGCCGTAGTTCTGGCTTAGCGTGCGTTTCGTGCCGGTCGCCAGGTCGATAATTGCCACGCTGCCGATGGAGTCACCCGGAATTAAATGGTCGATGAAAGCGATCATCTGTCCGTTGCGTGAGATGCGGGGATGACTGATCCATCCCCCGGTTTCGTAGAGCACTTTGCCTGGAGGATATTCGAGTTGGTTGCGACCGTTTACGTCGCGGACGATCGCGAGTTGCGTGCCGTCGGGGGACCAGTCGGCCCACTGGATGTTCTCCAGGATCTCGCGCGGTGCGCCGCCGCCGATTGGCATGCGGGCAAGTGTGCCCGTAAATACTTGCGACTTGGATTGCTGGCTCTTGAGCAGGACTGCCATCTCTCCGGTCGAGGAGACGCTGAGAATCTCTGCGCCGGGAACTCCCACCGAACGCGATTCCGGCGTGCCCCAGCGCGTACTGAAAAGTTCGACCGGGCCGCCTTCCCATGCCGCGCTATAAATTACAGTTTGACCGTCGGGAGCGAAGCGCGCCATACGGATCGTGCCCCGGCGGTAGGTCAACAGATGGTAGGCGGGCGCTACGGGGGCTTCTTTATGCCGCAACAGCAGGAACGCAACGGCCGCCAAGGCGAGAAACAGAGCCGCTCCCAGCGCCAGCACCAGCGTGCGAGAACGGGATTCGGGAACCGCCTGCATCTTCGCCGACGAGATGGGCCGGGCGCCTGAAGCAGACGATACTGCCTCCACGGGGCCGCTGGGCGCTTCGGTCGCGACCGTGGCCGAAATCCGCGAAGAGTCTCGCTCGCGACTCAGGCGTTTGAGATCGGCACGGACTTCAGCAGCGCTCTGGCAGCGTAGCTCGATATCTTTTTCCAGCAGCTTGTTGATGATGCGCTCAAGCTCGACCGGCAGATCTGGATTCAGACGAATCGGAGCCGCCGGAGCGCGATTCAAAATCGCTTCCGTGATCACACCTTGCGTCTCGCCGCGGAAGGGCAGGATTCCAGTCGCCGCCTCGTACAGCACGACACCGAAGGAGAAAAGATCGCTGCGCCCGTCGAGATCTTTGCCGCGCACCTGCTCCGGCGACATGTAAGCGACCGTGCCCAGGGCCGTTCCCGGACTAGTGAGATTAAGATTGGCGTTATCGGCCAGAGTTTGCGAGTCGCCGCTGACCGAAGCATTGCTCGATGCAATTTTCGCCAGTCCAAAGTCCAGAATCTTGGCGCGTCCCCGCCTGGAGACGAAAATGTTCGCCGGCTTGATGTCGCGGTGAACGATGCCCTTGGAGTGCGCCGCGTCGAGGGCGTCGGCCACATCGATCGCGATGGGCAGCAAACGGTCGAGTTCAAGCGGGCGGACGCCGATCACATGCTTGAGCGTCGAGCCCTCGAGATACTCCATCGCAATGAAGGACTGGCCTTCATGCTTTCCAATTTCGTAAATCGTGCAGATGTTGGGATGGTTGAGCGCAGAGGCGGCCCGGGCTTCGCGGCGGAAGCGCTCCAGAGCAGGCTCATCGTGGGCGACTTCGTCGGGCAGGAATTTGAGAGCGACGAAGCGGCCGAGTTCGGTGTCCTCGGCCTTGAAGACAACGCCCATCCCGCCGCCACCGAGTTTTTCCAGAATGTGATAATGCGAGATTGTGCGGCCGATCATGGACGCGCGAATCTTACGTGGCGTGGTCAAGCCAAGTCAATGGAGACGCGGACACTCCATCCGCCCGGCACAAATCCCCGGCAATCTGGTCAGGACAAAGAAAAAAGGCACGGCTTGCGCCGTGCCTTTGAATTGGATGGGGAGGGCTTTATTCTTTCTTGTCTTCTTCCTTCACTGGCTCGATGCCGCCATCGTGCTGCGCTTGCGCCTCGGCGTCTTCCATTGCCTTCTTGGCTTCGGCAGCCTTCTTGGCGCGGACTTCGGCGCGCTTTTCTTTCTTCTCATCGAGAATCTTCTCGCTGCCGAGCAGTTCCAGAAAAGCTTTGTCGGCCCCGTCGCCCTTGTTCCATCCCGTGCGGATGATGCGCGTGTATCCGCCGTTGCGGTCGCCGAAGCGCGGTCCGACGGTGTCGAACAGTTTCACGACCGCTTCATCGGTCATGAGGTAGGAAGCGGCCAGACGCCGCGCGGAAAGATCTCCGCGCTTCCCCAGCGTGATCATCTTCTCGACCAGCGGACGCGCCGCTTTGGCCTTGGGAACGGTCGTCTCGATGCGCTCTTCCACGATCACCGACGTGACAAGGTTACGCAGCAGCGAGCGCCGGTGCGCCGGGTTACGTCCGAGTTTGTAGCCTGCAACTTTGTGACGCATAGAACCTCAGCTTCTAGCCGTTAGCTTCTAGCTTCTAGCGAAATCAAATCTGATTCTGGTTGAGTGCCCCATTTCTCGCGCGCTTTTTGCGCGAGAAGTGGGGAATTCCCAACCTTGCCACTTTGAAACCTGTTTCTCTTACAGCTGATCGTCCGGTCCGTAGGCCGACGCCGGTAACGGCACGTTCGAAGTCGGTCCGGGCACCGCGTTGCCGTGCTCGTCAATCTTCATGCCGAGGCTCAATCCCATGGACGACAGAATTTCCTTGATCTCGTTCAGCGACTTGCGGCCGAAATTTTTTGTCTTGAGCATTTCGGCTTCGGTCTTCTGCACGAGTTCGCCGATGGTCTGGATATTAGCGTTCTTCAGGCAGTTGTAGCTGCGCACCGAAAGCTCGAGTTCTTCCACAGAACGGTTGAGGTTCTCGTTGTGGATTTCGGGCTTGCGGTCGTCGCTGGCCGAACTGCCAGTCTCGATTTCTTCCTCGAAGTTGATGAAGATGTTCATGTGATCCTTCAGCAGCTTCGCCGCCAGGCCGATCGAATCGGCCGGGGTGATGGAGCCGTTGGTCCACACTTCCAGAGTCAGCTTGTCGTAGTCGGTAATCTGTCCCAGACGCGCCGCTTCGACCGTGTAGTTGCACTTGCGAACCGGCGAGTGGACGGAGTCGATCGGAATGAATCCGATGCCCAGATCTTCGTCGAAGTTTTTGTCGGCGGAGACGTAACCGCGGCCGCGCTTCAGGCGCATTTCCATGTCGAGCTTGCCGCCTTCGCTCACCGTCGCGATGTAGACGTCTTTGTCGAGAACTTCGACATCGCCATCGGCTTCGACCATTCCGCTGGTGACAACTCCGGGCTGGTCCGCGCGAAGATAAATCGCCTTCGGAGCGTCTCCCGCGAGCTTGAACGGAATCTGCTTCAGGTTGAGGATGATGTCGGTCGCGTCTTCGACCACGCCGGGGATCGACTGGAATTCGTGCAGCACGCCTTCCATCTTCACCGCGGTGACGGCCGCGCCTTCAATCGAACTGAGCAGCACGCGCCGCAGGGCATTGCCTACGGTAGTGCCGAATCCGCGCTCAAAGGGCTGCGCCCAAAAAATTCCGTATTTATCGGTGAGGGTGGAAGTATCGACTGCGAGGCGTTTCGGTTTCTGAAAACCCTTCCAAAGCATGTGTTTCTCCTTCGGCCGTATGGCTCAACGTTGGCTCCCTGAACCGGTCCGGGTTCAGGTCAGGCGCTAACGCAGGCTGATCTGGCACGAAAAATGGACCGCAATGCATTGAGTAATTGGGAAATTTGGTAATGGGTAATTTGAAACCCCAACCTGGCATTCCCGCTTGCTTTTCAATTACTCAATTACCAAATTCCCCAATTACTCAATTCCAGGGAAAACTCTCTTACTTGCTATACAACTCGACGATCAGTTGCTCGTTCACCGGCAACTGAATATCTTCGCGCTTGGGCAAATTCAGGATCTTCGCCTTGTAATTGTCGCGATCGACTTCCAGCCAACTGGGCAGCGTACCGTGGCTGGAAAATTCCTTTGCCAGTTCCAGCACTAGAAGCTTCTTGCTGTTCTCGCGAATCGAGATCTCATGCCCTGTATTTACCTGGAACGAAGGAATGTTGACCTTCTTTCCGTTGACCGCGACGTGGCCGTGACGCACCAATTGCCGCGCCTGGCGGCGCGACTGCGCGAAGCCAAGACGGAACACGACGTTGTCGAGACGGCGTTCGAGCTGCTGCAACAGCTTTTCGCCGGTCACACCCTGGGAGCTCGCCGCTTTCTCGAAATAATTGCGGAACTGGCCTTCCTGCGTGAAGTAGATGCGCTTCGCTTTCTGCTTTTCGCGCAACTGCAGACCGTAGCCAACGATCTTGGCCTTGCGGTCTTTCCCATGTTGTCCGGGAGCGAAGTTGCGCTTCTCGATAGGACATTTATCGCTGAAGCACTTTGCGCCTTTGAGGAACAGCTTCATGCCCTCGCGGCGGCACAGACGGCAGACTGCATCGGTATAACGCGCCAAGTTTCTTCTCCTTTAGATGACCGGTTTACAGGTTTGGCTTCACCCTTCGTCCCGGTGCAGTTCTCAGTTCTCAGTTGCCAGTTCTCAGTTACAGCCACGCTCTTCAGTGTCTCGGTTTTGCTGAGAACTGAGAACCGGGAACTGAGAACTCGCCGGCGCAGCTTAGACGCGGCGGCGTTTTGGCGGCCGGCATCCGTTGTGCGGAATCGGCGTAACATCGCGGATCGAACGCACTTCGATCCCCGAGGATGCCAGTGCTCGCACTGCCGACTCGCGGCCCGATCCGGGACCGCTGACGCGAACATCCACGCTGCGGACTCCGTGATCGCGCGCCATGTTAGCGGCATTCGAGGCGGCCTGCTGCGCGGCAAAGGGAGTGCCCTTGCGCGATCCGCGGAAGCCGAGCGATCCTGAACTCTTCCACGACAGAACGTTGCCATTCATGTCGGTGATGGTCACGATCGTGTTGTTGAAGGATGCCTGCACGAACGCCAGACCGTGCGGAACGTGCTTGCGCTCCTTCTTCTTGAACGTCTTCTTCTTGCCCTTTTTCTCGGGTGTGGCTGCTGCGCCGCCCGCTGCTGCTGGTTTGGCCATGAAAATCAGTTCTCAGTTCTCAGTTCCCAGTTCTCAGTAGCCCCGGTTTTAACTGAGAACCGAGAACTGAGAACCGAGAACTGTGTCTTTACGTTTTCGAGGTCGCCTTCTTCTTCTGCGCGACCGTTCCCTTGCGCGGGCCCTTGCGGGTGCGGGCATTGGTGTGCGTGCGCTGTCCGCGGACCGGCAGGTTGCGGCGATGTCGGAACCCGCGATAAGAACCGATTTCGATGAGACGCTTGATGTTCATCGAAACTTCCTTGCGCAGATCGCCCTCGACCAGCCCCTGCTCTTCGATCACGGTACGGATCCGGTTGACCTCTTCTTCGCTGAGGTCCTGGACCTTCTTCATGGGATCGACGTTCGCCTCGTTGAGAATGCTTCCGGCGCGCGGTTGCCCGATCCCATAGATATACGTCAGCGCGATGTTGATGTGCTTTTGGCGGGGAAGATCCACGCCTGCAATACGTGCCATGTTTCTTTGACCTCAGCCTTGCCGCTGTTTATGTTTCGAATTCACGCAGATCACGCGCACCACGCCCTTGCGGTGGATGACCTTGCACTTGTCACAGATTTTCTTTACCGATGCCCGTACTTTCATAATCCAGCTTTCAGCTGTCAGCTCTCAGCTTTCAGCAAACACTCATTTGTATCTGTAAACGATTCTTCCACGATTCAGGTCGTACGGCGAGAGCTCAACCGCGACCTTGTCGCCCGGCAGGATGCGGATGAAATTCTTGCGCATCTTTCCGGAAACATGCGCCAGCACCCGATGCTTGTTCTCCAACTCCACCCGGAACATGGCGTTCGGCAGCGGCTCCAGCACAACTGCCATCACTTCAATCGCGTCTTCTTTACTCATCGACTCCTTAGCTATCAGCTCTCAGCTGTCAGCTATCAGCCTTTTCTGAAAGCTGAGAGCTGACGGCTGAAAGCTGTTCTACTGCGTCAAAATCACTGGCCCGTCTTTCGTCACTGCCACACAGTGCTCGAAATGCGCGCTGAAACTTCCATCTACGGTAACCGCGGTCCACTTGTCGCCCAGAACCCTCGTCTCCGGCTTGCCGTAGTTCACCATTGGCTCGATCGCGATCACCATTCCTTCGCGCAACTTCGCGCCGTGACCGCGTGCGCCAAAGTTGGGAACCTGCGGTTCTTCGTGCAACCTGGTTCCAATGCCGTGCCCGACAAACTCCCGCACTACGCTGAAGCCGGCAGCTTCCACGTGCTCCTGAACTGCCGCGCCGACGTCTCCGATCGAGTTGCCGATCCGGGCCGCCTCGATTCCGCGATAGAGCGACGCTTCGGTGACTTCCAGCAACTTCTGCAATTCCGGCTTTAGTCCGCCGCCCACCGGGACCGTGATCGCCGCATCTCCGTAATATCCGTCCAGCACCACGCCGCAATCGATGGAAACGATGTCGCCCTCTTTCAGCGTCCGCTTCTCCGAGGGGATACCGTGCACGATCTCTTCATTCACTGACGTGCACAGCACGCACGGATAATCGTAGTAGCCCTTGAACGCGGGCTTGGCGCCGAGCTCCCTGATCTTATTTTCAGCGGCGCGCTCCAGATCCATCGTCGTGACCCCGGGAGCAACCAGGGTCTTCACGTGGTCCAAAACCTGGCGCACGATGCGGCCACTGTTCCGCATCTTTTCTATCTCGCTCGCCGATTTGCAGACTATGGCCATACCGTTCAGCAATGGTCTTCCAATATCCGGTAAATCTGCCCTGTCACATCGTCCATCGGCTGGTCGCCATTCACGGAAACCAGCCTACCGGTGCGCAGGTAATAATCCGCAACCGGACGGGTCAGCTCCTGAAATGCCGTGATTCTTGGCTGAATGACCTCCAGCCGGTCGTCATTACGGGCCACCAGCTTTGTCGCATGGGATAAATCGCACTGCTCATCCACGCGGGGCGGCTGAAAGTGGACGTTATAGATCCGCCCACAGGTGGGACAAGAACGTCGTCCAGTGATCCGGAGCAATAGTTGATTATAGTCGACCTCGAGCCGGATCACAATTGGCCACGCCCGCGTCGCACGCGATTTGTCAAAGAACTCCTGCTCCAACAGCGCATCGAGCCACCCGGCCTGGGCCGCAGTCCGGGGAAAACCATCCAGGATATAGCCGCGTTTGGTGTCGGGCTGCTGCAATCGCTCCTGCACCATGGTGCAGACCAGGTCGTCAGAGACCAGTTCACCCCTGGCCATCACGGCCTTCGCCGCAAGCCCCAACTCAGTCCCGCGCTCGACATTGTCGCGCAGCAGGTCGCCGGTGGAAACCTGGGGGATACCGTAATGCTCCATGATCCGCTTGGACTGAGTGCCTTTCCCTGCACCCGGCGGTCCAAGCAGTACCACCGGACCCAATACGCACGAGGTTTCCTGCCCCATCGGCCTGGCTAAAGCCTCCCCGACCTTCATCTCCCCCGGCGATATTCGAACTGGGCCGAGGTGCAGCAACCCCAAATCCCTTACAAAGCAACGTCCTTTACCACTACCACGCCCTGCGGCCGCGGATGCGTCCGCTACGCGGCGTAAATCCATCGTAGTGCCGCATGATCAGCTGCGCTTCGATCTGCTGCACCGTATCCATCGCGACGCCGACCACGATCAGCAGCGAGGTGCCGCCAAAGTAAAAGTTCACGCCCAACCCGTTCGTCATCCAGGTCGGCATCCCTTCAAAGAATCTTCCGAGCACACCCGGGAGATGGTTGAGGTGAATGCCGGTGATCATCCACTCGGGAATGAACGAGATGACGATCAGGTACAGCGCGCCGACCAGCGTAATGCGCGTCAGGACTTCGTTGATGAAGTCGGCCGTGCGCCGGCCCGGCCGGATGCCAGGAATAAATCCGCCATACTTGCGCATGTTGTCGGCGACTTCGCTGGGATTGAACACGATCGACACGTAGAAGTACGCGAAGAAAATAATTCCGAGCGCGTACAGCAGGGTATAGAGCGGTTCGCCCCAGCCCAGATTGCGGATGAGATCCCCGATATAGCGATGGTCCTTGAAGCTGTACAGGAGCGTTTGCGGCAAAGTCAGGATCGATGAGGCAAAGATCACCGGCATTACGCCGCCTGCATTGACACGCAACGGGAGGTGAGTGGACTGCCCGCCCATCACCTTGCGCCCGACTACGCGCTTGGCATATTGCACCGGTATTCGCCGTTCGCTTCGCTCCACCCATACGATGAAGCCCACGACCACGATCATGAACACGACCAGGCCGACCATGAGCGGGAACGTGATCGGCCCCCACGACGCATTTCTCGCTTTGTCCCACAGATCAACCACGCCGCGCGGCAGGCCGACGACAATCCCGGCGAAGATCAGCAGCGACATACCATTGCCCACGCCACGCTCGGTGATCTGCTCGCCCAGCCACATGATGAACGCGCTGCCCGTGGTCAGGGTCAGCATGGTCATCAGTTTGAATCCCCAGCCCGGATCGAGCGCGAAACCGCCCTTTTCAAGGCCATAGGCGATACCCAGCGATTGCACTGCGCTGAGGATGACGGTAATGTACCGCGTCCACTGGGTGATTTTCTTGCGCCCGAGTTCGCCCTCCTTCTGCAATTTGGCCAGCGGCTCATAGACCACAGTCAGCAATTGCAGAATGATCGATGCCGTGATGTAGGGCATAATGCCCAGCGCAAAAATCGTCATGCGGCGCAGCTGGCCACCCGAGAACAGATCGACAAATCCGAGAAGCGACCCGCTGGTGCTGCCCTGCATGAAGAACTGCTCCAGCTTCGAGGTGTCAATGCCCGGCGTCGGCAGGTGGCCGCCCAACCGATACACGAAAAGCATGGCCAGCGTAAACAGGATCCGCTTACGCAGATCGGGAATCCGGAAGATGTTTGCAAACTTTTCCAGCATTACTGCCCCGCCTTCTCCGCCTTCACTGATAAGATCTCGACCTTGCCGCCTGCCTTTTCAATCTTTTCCTGCGCCGACTTCGAGAACTTGTGCGCGCTTACCGTGATCGCGCTCTTCAGTTCGCCGTCACCCAGGATTTTCACCGGATGCTTCGTCTTGATCACGCCCGCCTTGCGCAGAACATCGGGAGTGATCGTGCTCTCGCCGAGTTCCACCAGCCGCTCCAAGCTCACGATGTTGTATTCCTTGCGGAAGATGTTAGTGAATCCGCGCTTCGGCATGCGGCGGTGCAGCGGCATCTGGCCGCCTTCAAATCCGCGGATCATGCGCGAGCCAGTGCGCGAACGCTGGCCCTTGTGCCCACGGGTTGAGGTCTTTCCCATGCCGGAGCCCATGCCGCGCCCCACACGCTTGCGCTTCTCAGTGGCGTTTTTCGGTGCGTGAATATTGGATAAATTCATAATTAGCTCTCAGCTATCAGCTCCCCGCTATCAGCTTCGCCAAATTTCGCTGGCGGCTGACCGCTGGAGGCTGGCGGCTATTAGTCGACCACCGTCACCAGATGCGGCACCTTGGCCACCATCCCGCGGATGGCCGCGTTGTCCGGACGCTCGATCACCTGTTGCAGCCGGGTGAATCCCAGCCCTTTGATCACGAGCTTCTGTTTTTCCGGCGCGCAAATCGCCGAGCGCACCCACTTCAACTGGATTTTGCCTGATTTCTTCGCCGTCATCGCCTGCCTCAGCCCTCAGGGGCTAAAGCCCCATTCGTTTGCGCTTGCTACGGCACGGCTGAAGCCGTGCCCTGATACGAACCCTCTACGAACTGCTTTCCCTCTATTGGGTGCCTAACTCGGTACTCGGTACTCGGTACTCGGTACTCAGTACTCAGTACTCGGTACCGGGTACTGCTTACAACTCCTGCGCCGATTTCCCGCGCAAGGCCGCCACGCTCTCTCGGTTCTTCAACTGCTTGAGCGCGTCGAACGTCGCTTTAATCACGTTGTGCGGATTGGTCGTCCCAATCGACTTGGTCAGCACGTTCTGCACACCCGCCGAGGTCATCACCGCGCGCACCGCACCGCCGGCAATTACACCCGTTCCTTCAGGAGCCGGCTTGAGCAGAACTTTGCCCGAGCCGTAGCGCCCGAGAACGAGGTGCGCAATGCTGGTCTGCGTCAGGTTGACCTTGATCAGGTTCTTCTTCGCCGACTCAATTCCCTTGCGGATGGCCTGCGGCACTTCCTTCGCTTTGCCGGAGCCGTAGCCCACGACCGCCGCCGACGGATCGCCGACCACGACGAGCGCCGCAAACGAAAGATTCTTTCCGCCCTTGACCACTTTGGTCACGCGGTTGATG
>DASXDY010000083.1:0-16311 GCA_036490405.1 Candidatus Sulfotelmatobacter sp.
GTGCGTCCGGTGCGCTGGTTGGTGGCGATGCTGGATGGTGAAACGATTCCGCTGGAATTCGATGGAATTCGGGCCGGGAACCAGTCGCGCGGGCACAGGATTCTGACGGACGGCTCGGTCACGATTTCGAAAGCCGGAATCGCTTATGTTGAGGCGCTGCGCAGCGCGAAAGTGCTGGGGCGCCCCGAACGCGAGCTTCAGATTCGCAAAGCGCTCGATGCCGCGACACGGACCATCCCCGGCGCGCGCTGGCGCGAAGACAAGGCCCTGCGTGATACGGTGGTGAATCTGACCGAATTTCCATCGGCGATCCTGGGCGGATTCGATCCGGTATTCCTCGCGCTGCCCGAGGAAGTCCTGGTCACGGTGATGCGCGACCATCAAAAATATTTCGCCGTGGAAGATGCGGATGGCAAACTTCTGCCCCACTTCCTGGCCGTGCTCAATACCGACTCCGATCCGCAAGGATTGATCCGGCACGGCAACGAGCGCGTCTTGCGCGCCCGCTTCAATGATGCGCGATTCTTCTGGGAAACTGACCAAAAGAAATCGTTGCTCGAACGGCTGGATTCGCTGAAGAATGTGACCTTTCAGAAAGACCTCGGCAGCTACTACGACAAGACGCAGCGGGTACAGCGGCTGTGCAGCTGGCTGAGCGAGATTCTCAAGCAGGACGGAATCGCGGTGCGGCCGGGCGTAGTTCACAAGGCGACTTGCCTGTCGAAGACCGACCTGACGACCGAACTGGTGAAAGAGTTCACCGAACTGCAAGGCATTGTCGGCGGCCTGTACGCGCGCGCGCAGCAACTCGATCCTTCGCTGCCCGAGGCAACACGCCTAGCCATCGCCGAGGCGGTTTACGATCACTACAAGCCCGAGTCGGCGGATGATTCGATTCCGCGGTCGATCGAGGGTGCGATTCTGTCGATCGGCGACAAAGCCGACACGCTTGCCGGCATGTTCTCGCTGGGCCTTGTCCCGAGTGGATCGAAAGATCCGTTTGCGCTGCGGCGGCAGGCCAATGGAATCGTGAAGATCATCGCGGAAAAGAAGCTTCCGATGAAACTCGCCGAGATGATGCGGGATGCGCGCGCGGGATATCAGAAGTCGGAGGCGGAGAAGAAGTTTATCGAGGATGAACCGTTTGCGGCTTCAATCTCGCTGTTCTTCCGCGAACGTTTGGAGTTCTACCTGAAAGATGTCCGCGGGTTTCCGTATGATGTTGTGAAGGCTGTTCTTGCCGCAGACGCCGACGATGTAGTGGATGCGGTGGCGCGGGCGGCGGCGGTCAAGCAGGTTTTACACATGCCGGAGTTTCAGGCGATCGGCGCGGCCTGCAAGCGCATGCGGAATATCCTGCGGCAGGCAGATGAAAAGCAAATACAAGTCGCAGCCACGCCGGAAGCATCGGCTGCTGCCGCAGAGGAAGAGAAAGCGCTGTTCGCGTACCTGCAGCAAGCAGGCCCGAAGGTACAGGAGTTCAGCGGCAAGAAAGAATACGTCGAGGCGTTGCGGCTGCTGTCGACTGCCCGCCAGCCAGTCGACAAATTCTTCGACAAAGTGATGGTGATGGTGGAAGACGCGGGTGTGCGGGCGAACCGTCTGGCGTTGCTCCGGACGCTGTTGAAGGAATTTTCCACGATTGCCGATTTCTCAGAGATAGTGACTGAGGGTAAGGGATAGGTTGCCGTCGTCCCTCCGGGACTGGTTCATAGTGTTTGTTGCTTTTTCGCAGCGCTGAAGCGCTGCGCCACCCAAAATCTTTGGAACTCTTAAAGACGCGTAGAGGACTCATAACAATGGCGACGATGACTCTCCCCGAAAATGATGTGAAGGACAAGAAGTCCAACAACAAGCAGACCGGAACGAAATACGTTTACTCGTTCGGCGGCGGCAAGGCCGACGGCAACGGCAAGATGAAAGACGTGCTCGGCGGCAAAGGCGCCGGTCTCGCCGAGATGACGAATGCCGGATTGCCGGTGCCTCCGGGATTCACGATCCAGACCGAAGCCTGCCGGGAATCCATGCGGGGAGCACTCTCCCCCGAGGTCGACAGGCAGATGGACGCCGCCCTGGCGCAACTTGAATCGCTGCAGGGGCAGAAACTGGGCGCGGGCGAAAATCCGCTGCTGGTGAGCGTGCGGTCGGGCGCGAAGTTTTCCATGCCCGGGATGATGGACACCATTCTGAACCTCGGCCTGAACGACAAGAGCGTGGAGGCTCTGGCCAAGCGCAGCAACAATCCACGGTTTGCCGCAGACTCTTATCGCCGCTTGATTCAGATGTTTGGCAACGTCGTGCTCGACATCGAGAAGGCGGAGTTTGAAGAGATTTTCGACGCGAAGAAGAAGCAGAAGAAGACCAAGCTCGACACCGACCTTGACGCCAAGGCGCTGTACGAAGTGATCGCGGACTACAAGAAGCTGGTGAAAAAGCATACCAAGCGCGACTTTCCTCAGGACCCGCGCGAGCAGTTGGTCATGGCGCGCGATGCCGTGTTCCGTTCCTGGCAGAACGATCGTGCAAAGCACTATCGCCGCATTAATAACATCGACGACATGCTCGGTACAGCAGTCAACGTGCAGGCGATGGTCTATGGAAACCTCGGCGATACCAGCGGAACGGGCGTGGGTTTCACGCGCAATCCTGCGATCGGCACGAAAGAGTTCTACGGTGAGTTCCTGCTGAATGCGCAGGGTGAGGATGTGGTCTCGGGCGTGCGCACTCCGGTGCCGATCGCCGAACTGCACAAGATCATGCCCGATGTTTACAACCAGTTGCGCGAAACGACTACGCGGCTTGAAAACCACTACAAAGACATGCAGGACTTCGAGTTCACCATCCAGGATGGCAAGCTTTACATGCTCCAGACCCGCAACGGCAAGCGGACGGGACTGGCGGCCGTTCGGGTTGCGATCCAGATGGTCGACGAAGGCTTGATCACGAAAGAAGAAGCGATCTTCCGGGTTGAGCCGAACCAGCTTTATGACTTTCTTGTGCCGCGGCTCGACGAGAAGAGCACGAAGGTTGAGGTGCTCGCAACGGGATTGCCGGCATCGCCTGGAGCGGCCGTGGGACAGATCGTTTTCACCGCCGATGAGGCGGTCGAAAAGGCGGGCGGCGGGAAGAATCCGGTCATTCTGGTTCGCGCGGAAACCACGCCGGAAGACATTCACGGCATGGAAGTCGCGAAGGGTATTTTGACTTCCCGGGGCGGCATGACGAGCCACGCCGCGGTCGTGACGCGCGGTATGGGCAAGTGCTGCGTGGCAGGCGCGGGCGACATCGACGTCAACGAAAAATCACGCGAGATGCGGGTGAAGGGCCAGACCTTCAAAGCAGGGGACTGGATTTCGCTCGACGGGACTACGGGCCGGGTGATCAAGGGCAAGTTGAATACGCTCGATCCGTCGCCGGATGACCCGGAGTTGCAGAAGTTTATGGAGTGGGCCGATCCGCACCGCACGATGAAGGTGCGCGCCAATGCTGACATTCCGCGCGATGCGATCCAGGCGCGGACTTTTGGCGCAGAAGGCATTGGACTCTGCCGCACCGAGCACATGTTCTTCGGCGAGAAGAAGATCGGGCCGATGCGCGAGATGATTCTTGCGAACAGCGAGAAAGGTCGTCGCGCGGCGCTGAAAAAACTGCTGCCGTTGCAGCGTCAAGATTTTGCCGGCGTGTTCAAAGCGATGGATGGGCTGCCGGTGACGATCCGCACGCTGGATCCACCGTTGCACGAATTCCTGCCGCGCCGCGAAGACCTGATGGTCGACATTGCATTGCTGTCGACCTACAGCGCAAAGCAGAAGAAAGAACTGGTTGCAAAATACAAGGACTACGGTATCAAGGGCATCGGCGATCTGAAAAAGGCATTGCCGCCGCTTCTCGCGCGTGTCGAGCAGTTGCACGAGTTCAACCCGATGCTCGGGCATCGCGGATGCCGCCTGGGCATTACCTATCCCGAAATCACTGAGATGCAGGCGCGGGCGATCTTCGAGGCGGCCGTTGACTGCACCAAGAAGGGAATCAAAGTATTCCCGGAGGTCATGATTCCGCTGGTCGCCACGGTGAAGGAAATGGCGAACCAGGGGGCCATCGTGCGGCGCGTGGCCGAGGAAGTGTTCAAAGAAAAGGGCAAGAAAGTCGAATACATGGTCGGCACCATGATCGAGTTGCCGCGCGCCGCGCTGGTCGCGGACGAGATCGCGAAGGAAGCCGAATTCTTCTCCTTCGGCACCAACGACTTGACGCAGACCACGTTTGGCTTCTCGCGTGACGACGTCAACAAGGTTCTGCCGACGTATCTTGCTGAAGGCATTCTGAAGCAGGATCCGTTTGCTGCGCTTGATCAGGATGGGGTCGGACAGCTTGTGAAAATGGCTACTGAACGCGGGCGGAAGACGCGCTCGAACCTGAAGGTTGGAATCTGCGGCGAACACGGCGGGGAGCCGTCGTCGGTTGAGTTCTGCTATCGGACTGGACTCAACTACGTTTCGTGCTCGCCGTTCCGCGTTCTCACGGCGCGGCTGGCTGCGGCGCAGGCTGCCGCGGCTGAAAAACTGAACGTGGAGGGCGGGAGAACCAAATGAAAACCGCAGAGGGCGCAGAGGATTGAGGGTAGTTCGTGGAGACTAACGACATCACCGGGGCCATTGTCGACGCCGCGATGAAGTACATACGGCGCTGGGCCCGGGGTTGTTAGAGAGCGTTTATGAAAAGTGCTTGAAACACGAACTCGTCAAGCGGGGGCTGCGGGTCGAGTCGCAGATTTGGGTTTCCCGTCATCTACGACGAAATCGAACTCGAGGGCGGTTACAAAATCGACTTGCTTGTCGAGGGAAATGTAATCGTGGAGTTGAAGTTGTCGAGCAATTGATCGAGCTACACAAGGCTCAGCTCTTGTCGTACTTAAGATTATCGAACAAGCAGGTCGGTTTGTTGATTAACTTCAACGTTGTCCATCTACGAGATGGAATTAGAAGACTAGTGAATCACTATCAATCCTCGGCGTCCTCTGCGGTTGTAATTTGATCTGAAGCTTTACTGGACTTTCTGCAGGCGCGCGATCAGCTTTTGGGCTAGATTTTCATCTGAGTCGGACCACAAGCGCCGCGAAATTGCCCGGGTATTCAATTCCACTTTGCGGATGAACTCCACCAGTTTGGCCACGTTGTCTCGGATCTTGGCCTGGGTTTCATCGGTGAGTTCGACATTTTCCTGAACGAAGAGCGAATCGAGGCCGAAGTCTACCTCGATGTGGCCTGCTTCCTGGTGCGCTCCCTCGTCGAACTCTTCTCCCTGCGCGATGAACTTGACCGGACTCGGAATCAACTTCCACTGGCGGGAATCGTCGGGCGTCCACAGGTCCCAGTAGGCGTCGAAGGTATAGGCAAAGTCATCGTGAATGAGGTCGGCGGCGACCACAACGGTCTCTTCCGGAGTGATGCCCGGCGAAAAGCGGCGTTCCAGTACGCTGGCCTCATTCCATGAAACTGGTTGAACGGCCACGTAAGTGACTCCGGGCCGCAGTTCGGAAAAAGGGAACTGCTGCAATACGGCGAGGATGTGAGGCAGCATCGCCGGACCGGCGAAATCGGAGAACCAAAAACTGGCGTAAAGAGGATCGGGCATAGCGGGCCTGGAATCATTTTACTGGATGGCGCTTGCGAAGAAGATGCGAAGATGCGAAGCGCTGAAAAAACGCCGGAGGGATATCTGCTCATCACAACTCGTGCTCAGAATGATTCCGTGTTTTCTGCACTTTGACTTCCGCTGCGGACGCGACGCGGAGCGTCGGCGCGGCGCAGGCACTTTTGACACTGCCGAATAGCGCTGTTAACATCGATCCTTCGCTGGGATTTCTGCCGCAATCGTCCCCGTCGTCTAGCCCGGCCTAGGACACCGCCCTTTCACGGCGATAACACGGGTTCGAATCCCGTCGGGGACGCCAACAGATTCTCAAAATCGTTTTCGGAGTTTGGGCGCGATATTGGCGCTCCACTGCCTGGATTCCAAAACACTGACATTTTCCGAGGCGCGTTGACTTCTTCAGTGCCCCGCGGTTGACGCCTGTGCTTTCTTTCCGGGCCTCTCATTCAGCACTCCCCAAAACTTTCCGATAGTGCGCACGGCGTCGGCGAACTGGGCAAAGTCGACGGGCTTGACCACATAGGCGTTGGCGCGATGCCGGTAGCATTGTTCCACATCCGGCCCTTCGCGGGATGAGGTCAGCATGACCACCGGAATCTCCCGCAGGAGAGGGTCTTTCTTCACGGCAACAAGAACTTCGATGCCGTCCACTTTCGGCATTTTGATGTCGAGCAACACGAGCATCGGATCGGGGCTGGGACGGCCGTTGAACTGGCCGCGGCGGAACAGGTAATTCAGCGCCTCCTCGCCGTCGTGCAGCACCACGATCTCGTTGGCCAGCTTGTTCTGCACCAGCGTCCTCCTGGTAAGTTCCAGGTCGTTGTCGTCATCGTCAACCAGCAGAATGTGCCCTAAATTATTCATTGGTTTTAGCCTTCAATGGCAAAGAGAAATAGAAAGAGGCCCCATTTCCGAGAACGGACTCAGCCCAGGTGCGCCCGCCGTGGCGCTCCACTACCTGCCGCACGATGGCAAGCCCGATGCCGGTGCCTTCAAAGTCCTGCGAGCGGTGGAGGCGCTGAAATACACGGAAAAGTTTGGGTGCGTACGCCATGTCGAACCCCGTACCGTTGTCGCGAACGAAAACGGTGAGGGAGTTTCCCTCGCGGCGGCTGCCCACGACGATGCGTGGATCCGGCTGGTTTCGCGAATACTTGACCGCATTCGAAAGCAGGTTGACGAAAACCTGGTGCAAGAGGTTCGCGTCGGCCAGAACCTCGGGCAGCTCGCCAATCTCCCAGATGATGGTGCGCTGCTGGTCGCACATTACGGACTCCTGCGCCCGCCGCACCACTTCGTTCAGCCGGACGGGGGCCAGGTTCAACTCAGCGCGGCCCAAGTGGGTGAAGGCCAGCAGGTCGTCGAGCAAGCGCCCCATTTCCACCGATGAACCGAGGATCTTATCCAGCAGCCGTTTTCCCTCGACGTCAAGGCTTTCATAGCAGGACTCGCGCAGAAGGTTGGCAAAGCCGTGGATGTGGCGAAGCGGAGCGCGCAGGTCGTGGGCGGCGATGTAGGTAAACGACTCCAGTTCCTGAACGGCCTTCTGCTGGTCGGCTTCGGCGCGCTTGCGGCGGGTAATGTTGTTATTGATTTCCAAGATGATCTCCTGGCCGGGCGCGGCATCGTTCAGCACCCAACGGCTGGCCACGATCACTTCCGTGCCATCTCGCGTGGTGTGCTCGAGTTCGCCTTCCCAGTTTCTGTGGACCTTGAGCGTATCCAGAATCTGGTCGAGGCTTACGGGGAAACGCGTCTTGAGCAGATCGTGACTGAGGAGACCGAGGGCCTCTTCTTTCGTCCAGCCATACATCAATTCCGCGCCATGGTTCCAGAAAGAGATCGTGCCCGCCGTGTCCCGCACCAGGATCGCCTCATGAGCAATATCCAGCAGAGAGGCTTGTTCTTTCAGCATCAGCGATTGCTTGCGCAGGCGGGCTTCGATATTGCGGTGTTCGGTGATGTCTCGAATGGCGGCGGTCACATAGTGTCCGTCTTCCGTCTCCAGTGGCCCAAGGCTGATTTCGATGGGGAATTCGGTGCCGTCGGAACGCAGACCATAAAGATCCAGGCCGCTTCCCATAGGCCGGAGTTTGGGGGACACAAAGAAGCGCGCGACGTTCAGAGTGTGATGGTGGCGATATCGTTCCGGGATCAGGACCTCAACCCTGGACCCGACAAGGTTCTCGCGCCAGACGCCAAAGAGTCTCTCCAGTTGAGCATTGACCATGACGATCCGGCCCTCATGGTCCACGACGAGCATGGCATCCGGCGCATTTTCCAGAAGCGCGTTGAATTTGATGTCGGCGTTCTTCAAGAAAAAGCTCCGCATGAGGTAAATCGGCAGAGCAGGCAAATCCATCGACACGCTATGACCTTTGGATTCCCCATGGGATTAGATTGTTCTTAACTGAAGACCAGCCGGGTCCGGGCTCGCTTGTCCTTGACTGATTTCTGAAAGCTGCCGTATAAGAATCAAGACTCTGTATTGTTTGGGAAGCCGGTGAAAATCCGGCGCGGCCCCGCCACTGTAAGCGGTGAGGAGAGAAGCAGGGAATGCCACTGGCGTGTGAACGCTGGGAAGGCAGCTTCGATCCGTTGAACCGCAAGCCAGGAGACCGACAGGGTCCACCCCAATTCGAATCGGCCTCGAAGGAAGGCCGGTGACGATTTCCGGCGTCAGCGATCCAGGGCGGCATTCCGTGTAGTTCCAGCAAGGGATTGCGTTGACGTTCCGGGGTGCGATTTCTATCGAAATAATTTTGGCCGCAGGAGTGGCGTATTTCCTCGGGAGCTTATCGAGGGAAGATTCGTCTCCATACGGTCGCACGCTGTATCACCAACGCTTGTGGAATGCACGGGAAGAGCGGTGAGAATCCGCCACTGTCCAGCAACTGTAAGCGGGGATTTGCCGGTTGCACGATGCCACTGCTCCAGCACGGGGTGGGAAGGCGCAACCGGTAGCGGTACCCCGCAAGTCAGGAGACCGGTTCCCCAGGCCCATTGTCCGCTCTTTACTAGGGCTAAGGAGGACACATGCGCACGGATTTTGGAAAAGCAGTTTCGTGGGTTGTTTTCGCGGCACTTTCGATTTTCCTCGGCACTCCTCTCTGTTTTGCTCAATCACAAAACCTGCGGGGGAAGATCGCCGATCCCGTCGGCCGTGTTATCGCTGACGCGAAGATTTCTCTGACGCAGAACGACAAAGAAGTCGCGCGGGGGAAGTCGGATGCGCAAGGTGTGTTCGAGATCACGGTCCCGTCGGCCGGACGCTATGACGTTCGAGTCGAGGCTTCGGGATTCGCCGCGCAGGTTGTCGCTTCCGTTTTCGTTGGTGCTGGGAAAACCACTGAGTTGCCCGAGATTACGCTCTCGATCGGGCCGATCACGCAGCAGGTCGTGGTCTCGGCGACGGGAACTGCGATTCCTGAGACCCAGGTCGGCGCGTCAATTTCCGTCATCGACCAGGAGCAGATACGAACACTCAACAAGCTGGATGTTCTCGAAAATCTTCGCCTGACCCCAGGGGCGCAGATCGTGCAAACCGGCGAGCGCGGCGCGATCACATCTCTTTACATCCGTGGCGGAAACTCCGACTTTAACAAAGTGCTCGTGGATGGCATTCCGGTGAACGCGATCGGCGGAGTGTTCGATTTCGCGCAACTCTCGAACAACGGGGTGGGAAATCTTGAAGTGCTGCGCGGGTCGAACAGTGTGTTGTATGGCAGCGACGCGCTCGCCGGTGTGGTAAACGTCACCTCTGAACGCGGGACAACCACGGTCCCGGAACTCCGGCTTTCCATCGACGGCGGAAATTTCGGCACCCACCGGGAAGCGGCATCGCTGGGCGGAGCCATTCACGGATTCGATTATTTTTCGGAGTTCTCTCGATTCGATACCAGCGGAAGTTTTCCCAACGACTATTTTCACAATGCGACGGTGAATGCCAATGCGGGATACCAGTGGAATGCGACCACCGGCATCCGCGCAACCGTGCGGCACACCGCAACCGGCCTCGGGTCGCCGAACGCCCTGGATTTATACGGGATCGCGGACGACTCCTGGCAGACGAACCGCAATACCTACGCGGGCGTGAGCGCACAGGACCAAACGACGGAGCGCTGGCACAATTCCGTGCAGTTTTCCTTCGCCCAGTTCGGTCAGGTCTTCGACAATCCCTCTCCGACCGGGGAACCGTTCGATCCATTTGGCTTCGGCGCGAATTATCTGGGAAATCTGGTCACGATCCGCGGCGCGAATGGCTACCGCGTAACCGGGCAGGCGATTCTGGATTTCTCCGGTACATATCCCATGGTCTTTCCGGATTATGAGGCGCGGCGTTCGCTTTATGCGCAGTCGGATTACAACTTTTTCGGAGACTGGACTGGAATCTTCGGATTTCGCTATGAGCACGAGGATGGCGAGGGATTTACCCGCGACAACTACAGCACATCGGTCGAAGGCCACGGCAGCATCGGGCATCGTCTGTTTGCGACGTTCGGGGGCGGCTTCGAACACAACTCGTTCTTCGGCTTCGCGGCGACTCCGCGGGCGTCTCTGGCCTATTACCTGCACAAACCGTCCAACGCGGGGCTGCTGGGCGAGACGAAGTTGAAGTTCAACTTCGGGCAGGGAATCAAGGAGGCCAGCACGTCGCAGCAGGCGTCGGCGCTGATCAACCTGCTGACTCCGGCGCAGGTCGCGCAGTTCAACGTCCAGCCAATTAGCCCCGAACGCAGCCGGACATTCGATTTCGGCGTCGATCAGAGATTGTGGAACGGGAGAGCGCTGTTGGGCGTGACGTTCTACTACAACAATTTCTACGATCTGATTTCGTTTCTCGGCAGCGGAGACCTGATTTCGATTGGCGTACCGCCAGACGTCGCCAACAGCACGCCGCTGGGCGGAGCGTATGTAAATGCGACCTCTCAGCGCGCGAAGGGCGCTGAAGTGGACTACAAAATGGACCTCGGCCACGGGTTGCTCTTTCAGGGCGAGTACACCTATACCGACGCGATCGTGACCAAGGCTTTCGGTGATCCTTCCATCAATCCGATGTTCCCGGATATTCCGATTGGGGCCTTCTCGCCGCTGGAAGGCGCCAGGCCGTTTCACATCGCCCCGCATAGCGGGAGCGTGGCTCTCTTCTACAACCACAAGAAGTTCAATGGCGCGTTTAGTGGATATCTGGTCGGGCGTCGCGATGACAGCACTTTTCTTTTCGACGGATTCTTCGGGAACACGCTGCTGCTGCCGAACCGAAACCTTGCGGCCGCGTATCAGAAGTTTGATCTCAGCGGCGCGTATGCGCTGAAGCCTTACCTGTCTGTGTATACGAGCATTGAAAACCTGTTCAGCCAGCATTATGCCGCCGCCTTTGGATATCCGGCGGCGCCTTTCACCATTCGCACGGGCCTTCGATTGACGATTGGTGGAGAGAATGGCTGGTGGAAATAGAAGAGAATTTCACTTGCAGAAAACGAGGTGTTCTGACGCCGCGGGCGAACGCTTTTCAGACTAAGCATTCGCCCGCGACTTCAGGAATACTGCCGCTTCACCACATGATCACACTAGGTCGAAACGATCGTGGTTCATCACCTTGGTCCACGCTGCCACAAAATCTTTAGCGAATTTCTCCTTCGAGTCGGAGCATCCGTAGACTTCGGCGAGCGCGCGCAACTGGGAGTGTGAACCGAAGATCAGGTCGATGCGCGTTCCGGTCCACTTGACCTGGTTCGTCTTGCGGTCGCGGCCTTCGTACACGCCATCGGAGCCGTTGGGCTGCCATTGCGTGTTCATGTCGAGCAGGTTGACGAAGAAGTCGTTCGTCAACGCCCCCGGCTTCCTGGTGAAGACGCCATGCTTCGATTTGGCGGTGTTCGCACCCAAGACCCGCAGGCCGCCTACAAGAGCCGTCATCTCTGGCGCAGTGAGCCGGAGCAGTTGTGCTTTGTCGATCAATTGCTCCTCCGCCGAGAGTTGTCCATTTCCGCGACGATAGTTGCGGAATCCGTCGGCCATCGGCTCGAGCGGTTCGAAGGACTCGACGTCCGTCTGCTCCTGAGAAGCGTCCATGCGCCCGGGCGTAAAGGGAACCTTGACCTTAATGCCGGCCTTCTTCGCCGCTTCCTCGACGGCCGCATCCCCACCAAGCACAATCAAGTCAGCCAGCGAAACCTTCACCTTGCCTGACTTGGCGTTGAAGTCTTTTTGGATCGCTTCCAGCTTCTTCAGCACCTTGGCCAATTCAGCCGGCTGGTTCACTTCCCAATTCTTTTGCGGTTCGAGACGAACGCGCGCGCCATTGGCGCCGCCGCGCTTGTCAGAGCCGCGGAAGGTTGACGCCGACGCCCATGCGGTCGAGACCAGTTGCGCGATCGAAAGTCCGGAATTCAGAATCTTTGCTTTCAGCGCCGTGATCTCCCTGTCGCCAATCAGCTTGTGATTCACCGCGGGGATCGGATCCTGCCAGGGCAGATGCTCCTTGGGAACCATCGGCCCAAGATAACGGACGATCGGCCCCATATCGCGGTGCGTCAGCTTGAACCAGGCACGCGCGAAAGCGTCGGCAAACTGATCGGGATGCTCATAGAAGCGCCGCGAAATCTTTTCGTACGCCGGGTCGAGGCGCAGGGAAAGATCGGTGGTCAGCATGGTCGGAGCATGCCGCTTCGACGGATCATGCGCATCGGGAATCGAGTCCGCTCCGGCGCCGTTCTTTGGAATCCATTGATGCGCGCCGGCCGGGCTCTTGGTCAACTCCCATTCGTACTTGAAGAGGTTTTCGAAAAAGTTGTTGCTCCATTTTGTCGGCGTGGTGGTCCAGGTCACTTCCAGCCCGCTGCCGATGGAGTCGCCCGCGATGCCGGTCTTGTATTTGCTCTTCCAGCCGAGACCCTGCTCCTCGATGTTCGCGGCTTCCGGTTCCGCGCCGACATTGGTCGCCGGGCCTGCGCCGTGGGTCTTGCCGAAGGTGTGGCCGCCAGCGATCAGCGCGACTGTCTCCTCGTCGTTCATGGCCATGCGCCGGAAGGTTTCGCGGATGTCACGCGCCGCCTTGACTGGATCGGGGTTGCCGTTCGGTCCCTCGGGATTCACGTAGATCAAACCCATCTGCACGGCAGCGAGCGGATTGGAAAGGTCACGGTCGCCGCTGTAGCGCTCGTCGGCAAGCCATTTTCCTTCGGGACCCCAGTAGACTTCCTGCTCGGGTTCCCAAACGTCGGCGCGGCCGCCTCCGAATCCGAAAGTCTTGAAGCCCATCGATTCAAGCGCGACGTTGCCCGCGAGAATCATCAGATCGGCCCAGGAAATCTTGCAGCCGTATTTCTGTTTGATCGGCCAGAGCAGCCGGCGGGCCTTGTCGAGGTTCACATTGTCGGGCCAGCTATTGAGCGGGGCGAAGCGTTGCTGGCCGGCCCCGGCGCCGCCGCGGCCATCGCCGATGCGATACGTCCCGGCGCTGTGCCACGCCATGCGAATGAACAGCGGTCCATAATGGCCGAAATCTGCCGGCCACCACTCCTGCGAGTTCGTCATGAGCTTATAAAGATCTTTGATGACGCCCTTCAGATCGAGCTTTTTGAATTCCCTGGCATAGTCGAACTCATTGCCCATCGGATCGGAAAGATCAGAGTTCTGATGCAGGACCTGAATGTTCAGCTGACTCGGCCACCAGTCGCGATTCATCGGCGCGGAAGCCTGGTGGTTAAACGGACACTTGCTCTCAGTTGCCATTGTTCTCTCCAAAGATATTGTTCGGTTACTATCAACTTAGCGCGAAATGCCATCTTTTGTACAATCGATTGTTACGACCAAGGCCATCGGCACTGCCGATTGATGCCGAGGACCGATTGTGAACCTGCAAGAGTTGAGATATTTCGTGGCCGTCGCCGAGCACAAACATTTCGGACGGGCAGCCTCCGCGTGCCATGTGAGCCAGCCGACTCTGAGCGGCCAGCTGCGAAAGCTGGAAGACATGCTGGGCGTTGTGCTTTTTGAACGCACGAACAAGAAAGTAGCGCTCACCCCGATCGGAAAAAAGCTGCTGGGCCATGCGCGGGAATCGCTGCGCCAGGTGGAACTGATCGAGTCCACGGCCAAAGCGGCGGGAGATCCTCTTGTCGGACCTTTGAAGCTGGGAGTCATTCCAACCGTGGCGCCCTATCTGATGCCGCTGATCCTCGGGCCGCTGCGTGAGACCTATCCCGGAATGGTGATTGAGCTTTGGGAAGATCTGACCGGGCCGCTGCTGAGATTACTCTCCACCCAGCGGCTGGATGCCGCCATCATCGCCACACCGCTTCGCCAAGGGACGGAATTGACGTCGGTCCCTCTTTATGTTGAGCCGTTCCTGGCGGCATTGCCGGAGAAGCATCGCTATGCAAACCGGAAGAAAGTGAGCGCGAATGATCTCGCCGATGACCTGATCGTTCTTGCGGAGGGGCACTGCCTGGCTGACCAGGCGCTGACCGTCTGCGGCAAGCAGCGGTCGCGTTTGAGCCGCTTTCAGGCCTCAAGCCTCGATACGCTGGTGAATCTGGTTGCCGCAGGATATGGCACGACCTTGATACCCGGACTAGCGGCCGATCCCTTTCGTGGGCGGAACATCTCGTTGCGTCCTTTGAGTGATCGCGTTTCTCGGACCATCCGGCTGGCGAGCCGCGTGAGTTTTCCGCGGCCGCAGGCGCTGCGCGCCCTGGAAAAAGTGATTCGCGAGGCTTTGCCCGCGTACCAGAGATCATCCCTTCGCAAGCCGAATAGTGTTCATCAGGCAGCATGAATACGGTGGCGCCCAATCCGCGTCCGCCCGATACGATCAACGCAACAGGGATGCTTTCGTCCCGAGCCTCGGATTTGACCGCGACAGCCTGATCCAGATAGCCTTTCGCCCCATGCCCATGCCGGACCCGGTTTCCACGGCCTCGGATCTGCCCCGCAAGCTTGGCCTTCTCGATTCGCTCTCCATTGTTGTGGGAATTGTGATCGGAGGCGGAATTTTTCTCGTCCCCAATCTGGTGGCGCAGGAATTGAAGAGTGTCCCGACGATTCTTGCGGTGTGGATTTTCGCTGGCATCATTTCATTTTTTGGGGCTTTGGCCTGCGCTGAACTCGGAACCATGCTTCCTTCTACGGGAGGGCAGTATGTGTTCCTGCGTGAATCGTATGGCCCGCTCGTTGGTTTCTTGTACGGATGGTCTACATTTCTCGTCTCCCGGACGGCGCAGGTGGCCTGGCTGGCGGTCACGCTGGCGCTGTACGTTTCGTACCTGGTCCCTCTATCGGGGCTGGCTGCGAAAATCCTTGGCCTGTCTGCCATCGCGATATTCACCGCTGTCAACTACTGGGGCGCCAAGGCCGGCGCGTGGGTGCAAAACATTTTCACCGCGGCCAAGGTAGCTGGCCTGCTGCTTATCATCGGCAGCGCGTTGTTCCTGGGTGGCGGTCAAGCGCAAAGCGTCATGCCGGTCAAGGGCGGATTCACCATGAGCGGCTTCGGCATCGCGCTGATCTCCTGCGTGCTGGCCTACGACGGATGGGTGCAGTTGACTTTTGTTGCAGGAGAAATCCGGGATCCTCGCCGAAACATTTTGCTGGCACTGGCGATGGGAACGGCGATCTGCATTGCGATTTACCTGCTGGCCAACATTGCATATTTGCGAGTGATGTCTATTCCTGAGATCGCGGCCAGCAGCCATGTGGGCGCCGATGCCGCCGGACGTGTCTTGGGAAGCGCGGGAGGACGGCTCGTCTCGCTCATCATCCTGATGTCAATCATCGGGACCCTGAACGGATGTTTTCTCACCAGCCCCAGAATTTATTTTGCACAAGCTCGCGATGGACTTTTCTTTGGCAGTTTCGCAAAGGTTGATCCCCGCCATGAGACTCCCGGCTTTTCCATCGTGGCGCAGGGAGTCTGGGCCGCGGCGTTGTTGCTGAGCGGTTCCTACGAATCTCTCATCGACTATGCAATGTTCGGGCTGTGGCTCTCCTACGGCGCAATGGTTGCGGGATTGATCGTGCTGAGAATCAGAAGGCCGGAGTTGCCGAGGCCTTATCGCATGTGGGGATATCCCGTGACGCCGGTGTTGTTTCTGGCGATCACAGTCTGGTTTCTGGGAAACATGCTGATGACCAGGCCTGTGCCCTCACTGATTGGCCTGGCCCTGACTCTGGCAGGAATTCCGGTATATTTCGTGTGGGCGGGAAAAACTTCCGCGCGCATAGAGACCTAGCTCGGTGCGCCTCCGTCATCAGTATTTAACGATCGCTGCGAACGATTTCGGATCGAGGGACGCTCCCCCGACCAGCGCGCCGTCAATTTCTTCCTGCGCCATGAGCGAGGAAACGTTGTCTGGCTTGACCGATCCGCCGTAGAGAATCCGCAACCTGGCGGCGAAATCTTCGCCGAAAATCTCGGTCGCCTCGCGCCGGATGACCGCATGAGCTTCGGCTGCCAGCTCGGGAGTAGCTGTCTTACCGGTGCCGATTGCCCAGACTGGCTCGTACGCGACGATGAGCTTCTCGGCTTTCTTCGCCGAGATTGCATGAAATGCGCGTACGCACTGGCGGCGAAGCACGTCGTCAGTCAGTCCCGCTTCGCGCTCTTCGAGGACCTCGCCGACGCAGCAGATGGCGGTCAGCCCGCTTTCGAGCGCA